>NZ_JAKJKD010000001.1:1341666-2012500 GCF_021845525.1 Nitrospina gracilis Nb-211
GAAATAGACGACGGCGTTGACGCGCACGGTCACGTTGTCGCGGGTGATGATGTCCTGCGGCGGCACGTCCATGACCACAGTGCGGAGGCTGATCTTGACCATTTGTTGCAGGACCGGGATGACGAGGATGAGCCCCGGCCCTTTGACCTTGTAAAATTTGCCGAGCAGAAAGATGACGCCCCGTTCGTATTCCCGAAGTACCTTGAAGGCGCTGAACAGGATGACCAGTAAGATGATAAGACCGACGATGAATCCATTCATGGTTCGAATCTCCCCCCTTAGGGTTGGTCGTGTGGGTGCCTTCATCATACCACCATTTTCAGCCATGAGGATACCGTGCGGGCGGGCTCCGGGGCTGTCCAAATGCCCTCGCGGCGGCTTGCGGCGCTGTGATAAAATTGACAGATGGTTCAACTGAAACGGTGATTTCGCGTGAAAGCTTTTATCCGTTACATGACAACGGCGTTCGCTCTCTGGATGGGAGTGAGTGCCGTGCCGGTGGCGGGGCTTGCGGCGGAGTACCCACTGCGCATCATCACCGATCCCATCGTGACCCGCGACGGGCGCGTGACCATCACCCTCCACCTGCGCAACACCGGGTCCGGCTCCCTGCACCACGTACACCCCATGTTTCACTTTCATCACACCATGTCGCACATGCCGATGATCCATGAGTTGAAACCGGGAGAAGAGGTGACGCTGGTCAACGATCGGCATCCGCCGGTGGTGCGGGTGGGCAGTTACCCGGTGGTGGCCATGGTCAATTACAAAACCGGAATGGACAGCGACCTGACCCGGACGCAGTTGCACACCAGTTCGTTTCATTATGAAGAACCGCTGAAAGCGCTGATCACCGGAGATATCCGCGCCCGCCATCAGGAGAACACAGACACCTCGACCCTGCGCATCGCGCTCCGCAACGATTCGCCTTCATTCAAAAATGTGCGGCTGATGTTGCTCCTGCCGCCGGAGCTCACCTCCCGGCAGTTCTCCGGCATGATGGGGTTCACCATTCACGGCGGGCAGGAAAAACATTTCGAGGTGCCGGTGACGAAGGTGGCGGGACGTCCCGGCGGCGAGTATCCCGTGCACCTGCTGGTCGAATACGGCGAGATGCTGAAACACTATTCCGGCGACATCGCGGGCAGTGTGTACTTCGGCCCCGACTGGGGCGAGGAACCCTTCTGGCCGCAGATGGCGGTGTTTGTGTTTCTGTTCGCCATGCTGACTCTGGCGCTGGCGCGACGCTGGCGCCACCGCCGCCAAAAGAGTTGAATCCCTCCAATTTCATCTCCGTCTTCCCTATTGTAAAGCCGGCCATTTGACACCCCGCGTTCAGCCTTTATATTGGATGAAAGCCTTGATCACGGATTGGAGGAGGGGCGATGCAGGGGGAATCGACCGTCAACTGGGAACGCGTGCGTCTGCGAAAGAACCAGGCGGTGAGCGGCACCACCATTCACGGCTGGCCGTCTGTCATCTTCGGACTGCCCTTCGCCGGATGCGGGGCACTGCTGTTGCTCATGTATTCCGGTGTCATTCATCTCGATCCGAAAAGCGTGCACGCACCGATATGGGTGCTGGCGGTGATCGGGGGATTGTTCTTCCTCGCGGGCGCGTACCTCATGATCCATGGTTTCCTGGGACTGCGCCTCAAGAAGAAAGTGGAGGAGGGACGCCGCCGCGCACCGCACCAGCCCTGGCTGTGGGACTATGTCTGGGATCCGCTCGGCATGGCCGAGAACAAATTGAAGGACGTCGGGAAGCATTTCATCACTGCCGCCGTCTTCATCGCCTTCCTCGCGCCGTTTCATTACATTGCCTGGTTCAGCGAGAAGGAGCAGGTCCCCATGTGGGCGAAGGGCGTGGTGATTTTTTTCGATTTCATCGTCGTGCTGATCATCGGCGACGGCATCCGCAAGTACCTGCAGTACCTCAAATACGGCAACAGCCGTCTGCGCTTTCTGGGGTTTCCATTTTATTTGGGCGAGAAGATGAAGCTGGCGCTGGAAGGCATGCCGGCGGCGTTCGATTCGGTCACGCTGAACCTGCGTTTTGTTGAAGAAGTGTATGAGACGCGGTACTCCGGCCGGAGGAAGAGCCAGGAGGTGGTGTGTTACCAGATCTACGGCGAGGAGCGGACGCTGAATTCCGGCGCGTCACGCGGCGGCGGGTTCTTGATGGAATGGGACCTGCCGGACAACAAGGAGATGACCACGGAGTTGAGCGGGCGGCCGGGACGGTTCTGGGAAATCGAGATCCAGGCCGAAACGCCGGGAGTCGATTACGACAGCCGCTTCCTCGTTCCCGTGTACGCGAAAAGCTGAATTTCCCGTCCTCTATAAATAACAAAAGGCCCGGACTGGTTGAGTCCGGACCTTTTGCCCAGGGAGCGAAGGGGGAGGAGGAACCCTTCGCAGTCAGTCAGGCTTGGCTTTCCTGCATTTTCTCGATGGTGATCTTCACCGCCACCGGTTTGCCATCGCGCAGGACATCGAGCGTCACCGTCTTACCGGGTTCGGTGCTCCCGACCATCCTCGGCAGGGCGGAGAAGTCCACCAGATCCTGCCCGTCGTACTTGACGATAACGTCACCGCGTTTCAGGCCGCCGCGTTCCGCCGGGCCTTTCGGCAGGACGCCGTTGACCAGCACGCCTTTCGGCTCGCTCAGTCCAAAGGAAGACGCCAGCTCTTCGGTCATCTTCTGGATGGTGACGCCCAGCCAGCCGCGGGTGACCTTGCCGTCCTTCTTCAGGTCGGCGACGATCGATTTTGCCATGTTGATGGGAATGGCAAAGCCGATGCCCACGTTACCGCCGTTGCCGGACAGGATCATCGTGTTGATGCCGACCACGTCGCCGCTCATGTTGAGCAACGGACCGCCGCTGTTGCCGGGGTTGATGGAAGCGTCGGTCTGGATGAACGCGTCATAAGGACCGGAACCGAGGTTGCGTCCTTTCGCACTGACGATGCCCGTGGTGACGGTGTGGTTCAGGCCGAACGGGTTGCCGATGGCGATGACCCACTCACCGACTTCCAGTTTTTCGGAGTCACCCAGCTTCATGTGCGGCAGGGGCGTGGTGTCGCCTTCCTTGCGCACGATCTTCAGCAGGGCGATATCGGTCGCCGGGTCCTTGCCGATCACCTCGGCTTCATACTCCTTGCCATCGTGCAGTTGGATTTTCACCTGGTCCGCACCATCCACCACATGGTTGTTGGTGAGGACGTGACCTTCGTTATCGATGATAAAGCCGGAGCCGGAGCCACGCGGAATCGGATTGGGCATGGGCGTTCCGCGGCCAAATGGACTGCCGCCAAACGGATTCTGCGGGTCCATGCCGCGCATCTTTTCCATTTTGACGGACGAGTGTACGCCGACCACCGCCTTGTCCTGCGTTTTCACCACTTCGGTGATGCGGTTGGTGCCCACCGGACTGTCTCCGGTGCTGAGTGCATAAGCGTCGCCCGGTTGCAGGCCGCGATCGCTCCCCACGATGGAAAGCATCGGGACGCCGACAAACAAGAACGCCGCGAGGGTGATGGTTTTCCAATTCAGTTTCATCATGGTCTAGTCTCCATCCGGAGATGAGTGATTGTTGGTTGAATTCTTGCCCGGGGAGGCCCCCCAAGTCTCTGCACTTAGAATAAGGAGGAAGAATTAAGCGGACGTTAAGCGAATATTAAATATTTTTAATCGGCCCGTTCGGGAGGGTGAAAAGACTGTGAGGAAGAAGTGAAAAAACGGGGGCCGGGTTGTATCTTGCCGTTTTTTCGAAGCAAAACGGTTTGCCACGTCGCAAATCTGCATTATAATCGTGAAGGGTCCCGCAACTCGGGGCCTTTTCTTTAAACTGAGGGGAAGCATGAAAACCGCCGATCTGGTCGATCATCTCAACCGAATTTCCTTCTTCGACGATTTCACCAGCGAGGAAAAGCAGACGCTGGCGCAGATTCCGGGCACTGTGCAGAATGCCGCCAGTGGAGAGGTTGTGATCCGCAAGGGCACCACCGATCCCACCATGTATTTTGTGCTGGAAGGCACGGCGGTCATCTCCGCCGGGGAAGACCTGGACCACGAGATCACCGAGCTCCATGTGGGGGCCTTGTTCGGCGACGTGCCGTTTGTGAAAGCGGTGCCGCGTGTGACCAGCGTCATCGCCAAAACCGACGCCATTCTCCTGCGCTATCACAAGGATCACATGGCGCAGATGAGCCCGTTGCTCATCGGCAAGTTCAAGGACCAGTTTCTGAAACTGTTCGCCATCCGCCTCGACATGCTGAAAAGCACCATCAGCCAGAACCGCGTCGATTTTGAAAAGTTCTTCGATTCCTTCCAGAACATATTCAGGGAAATTGAAGTCATCAACCAGGATATCATCATCGCCGAAGACAACAGGGACGAATGACGTCCCGTCCGTACCCTCTACGGACGCAAAATCCCCGATAAATTAAATTGAAAATGGAAATAGCCCGGACAAGCGGGAAGGGGAGAGGTGTGTGTTGCGGGGTGGATTTATTTTCTGGGAATGGAGAAGGCGAGCAGGAACCAGCCGATCATGAACGACAACCCGCCCAGCGGGGTGACGGGGCCCAGCACTCTGGGACCGCCCAGCGCCAGCCAGTACAGGCTTCCCGAAAACATGACGATGCCTGCGAGGAAAAACCAGCCGGCTTTGATGACCTTCGCATTGTTGCCGTCGCCCAGGTGTCCGGCGAGCAGGCCAACGAGAACCAGCGCCAGGCTGTGAAAGAACTGGTACTGGTTGGCGGTGTGAAACGTGGCGAGGCTTTTCTCCGTCAATATGGCTTTCAATGAATGCGCACCGAACGCACCGAGCATGACGCTCAGCCCAGCCAATATGCCACCCAGTAGTATCCAGCGCCGCATGATGTTCACCCCACAATGTTGTACCGCCGCGGGCGGTATTTGACGCCGAACTGCTTCCCGGCGATTTCTTCGCATTTGTCTTCGTCCACATCCTTCTGGTGCGTCACGATGGTGGCTTGTACGTCCGGAATGTAGCGTTTGGCCTCTTCGATGAATTTCAGAATCTCGTCGTAGATGCGCCCCCGGTAATTGGGCAGGGGCTGGCTGACTTCATCGTACGCGTCGGAGTTGTCGGCGTTGAGGCTGATCGACACCGAATCGACGAGGCCTTCCAGCTCCGGCAGGATGTTGCGTTTGTTGATGACGTTACCGTGGCCGTTGGTGTTCAACCGCACGCGGCCGCCGGCGTCCTTGATCTTCTTCGCCACTTCTTTGATGACGTCGAGCCGCAGGGTCGGTTCGCCGTAGCCGCAGAACACGACCTCATCGTACTTGGTCGGATCGTCGATCGATTCCCACACTTCCTGCGCCGTCGGTTCGCGGTCGAGCGCCAGGTTATAACCTTGGACGATGGGTTTCGAGATGCGCGTGCAGAACACGCAATTGGCGGTGCACCGTTGCGTCAAATTGAGGTACAGCGAATTGCGGATCTGGTACGAGATGGTGCCGGACTTCGCTTTGCTTCCAATGCCGTAGAGATCGAAGAAATTGAGTTCCACCGTGCGGTGCAGGTCCTGCACACTGGTGCCGCGCAATTCCGCCAGGAATTCCGCCGTGTGGTTGACATACGCCGGTTCGTTGCGTTTGCCTCGCATGGGCACCGGCGCCATGTACGGGCAGTCGGTTTCCACGAACAGCCGGTCGGCGGGAATGGTCTTGGCGACGGAGCGCAACTCCTCCGCGTTTTTGAATGTCACCACGCCGGAGAAGGAAATGTAGAATCCCATCGCCAGCGCCGCGTCGGCCAGTTCCTGGTCGCCGGTGAAGCAGTGGAAGATGCCCGAGCGCGCGTTGGGATCGTTCGGATAATACTCCCGTAAAATGGCGATGGTGTCTTCCTTGGCGTCGCGCGTGTGGATGACCAGCGGTTTTTTGTGCTCGCGTGCGAGTTCGATGTGTTTGCGGAAATGCTCGCGCTGCAGATCGTGCGGCGAGTAGTTTTTGAAATAGTCGAGGCCCGTCTCGCCCACCGCGATCACGCGCGGATGCTGAAGCAGTTCCTTAAGCTCCAGGTACGTGTCGGCGTCGATGTCCTTGACGTCGTGCGGGTGGATGCCGACGGCGGCGTAGATGAAATCGTGCTCCTCGGTCAAAGCCACCGAGCGGTGACTGCTCGGGATGTCGCATCCGATGTTGACGATGTACTTCACGCCGTTGTCGCGGGCGCGCTCGATCATCTCCTCGCGGTCGGCGTCGAAGTCCGCCATGTCAATGTGCGCGTGGGTGTCGATGATCATTTCACACGGGCTCCCAGTTCCAGTTCCTCGTCGAATCCGGCGAGGACGACTTTGTCCTTGTCACTTCCGGCCAGGATCATGCCCTGCGACTCGATGCCCATGAGCTTCGCCGGTTTCAGGTTAGCCACCAGGATCACTTTGCGCCCGACCAGCCTTTCCGGCTCGTAGCTTTCCGCGATGCCCGCCACCACCTGTCTCTGTTCACTACCGAGATCGACCTTCAGCTTGATGAGTTTTTTTGATTTCTTCACCTTCTCCGCCTCGACGATCAGCGCGACGCGCAGGTCGAGCTTCATGAACTCGTCGATCTGGATGAGGTTGTCGCCATCCGCGCCCGCAGAAGCGTCATCGGAGGCTTTGGCTTCGACCGATGCCAGGATCTTTTCCGCCGCTTTGTCCTCGATGCGCGGGAAAATCTGCTCGCCCTGTTTGATCTCCGTGCCTGCCGGAAACCAGCCCCAGGTGCGGATTGAATTGAGGCCCTGTTCTTCGATGGAAGTTTCGATGCCCAATTGCGTCATCATCTTTTTCGCCGTGTCCGGCATGAACGGGTAAATGAGGACGGCAATGACGCGGCAGGCTTCGGCGGCGTTGTAGAGCACGGTCGCCAGACGTTGTTTGCCCTCGTCCGATTTGGCCAGGTTCCACGGCGCGGTGTTGTTGATGTATTGATTGGATGCGTCGAGCAGTTCCCAGATTTTCATGAGAATGCGGTTGTACGCAAGCTCGTCGTAGAAGTCGTGCACCTGCTCGACCACTTCCTTGGCCTTGCCCTTGAGGCCCGCGTCCTCGTCGCCTTCCACATCCGCCTCCGGCACCTTGCCTTCGTAATACTTGCCGATCATGTTGTGCGTGCGGTTCAGCAGGTTGCCGAGGTTGTTGGCGAGGTCGCTGTTCACGCGGCCGATGAGCGCCTTGTGCGAGAAGTCGCCGTCGAGGCCGAACGGCACCTCGCGCAGGAGGAAGTAACGGATGACGTCCACGCCGAACTGATCGATCAACAGGTTTGGCTCGACCACGTTGCGCAGCGACTTCGACATCTTCTTGCCCTCCACCGTCCACCAGCCGTGCGCGAAAATGTTGAGGGGAGGGGAGATGCCAATAGCCTTCAGCATGGTGGACCAGTACACCGCGTGCGTGGTCAGGATGTCCTTGCCGATCAGGTGGTGCGCCGCGGGCCAGTACTTGCTTTTCAGGATCTCGTCCAGACTGCCGTGGATCGAGATGTAGTTGATGAGTGCGTCGAACCAGACGTAGGTGACGTAGTCCTCGTCGAACGGCATGGGGATGCCCCACGGCAGGCGTTCCTTTGGCCGCGAGATGCACAGATCTTCCAGCGGTTTTTTGAGGAAACCGAGGATTTCATTGCGCCGCGACGACGGCAGGATGAACGATTCGTTTTTCTGGATGTGGTCGATCAGCCAGTCCTGGTACTGACTCATCTTGAAAAAATAATTGAACTCCTTGATCTTCTCCACCTTGCGCCCGCATTCCGGACAGTTGCCGTCCACAAGGTCTTTCTCCGTCCAGAAGCGCTCGTCCGGCATGCAGTACCAGCCCTCGTAGCTGTCGCGGTAGATTTCGCCTTTGTCGTACAACGCCTGCAAAATTTCGCGGACAACCCTGGTATGACGTTCTTCCGTGGTGCGGATGAAATCGTTGTTGGAAATATTGAAGCGTCCCCACAGATCCTTGAACGGTTTGTGCAGGGCATCGACGTGTTCCTGCGTGGTGCGTCCCGCCTGTTGCGCCGCCTGCTGGACTTTCTGGCCATGTTCGTCCGTGCCGGTCAGGAAAAACACATCGTCGCCGTCGAGGCGGCGGTAGCGCGCGGCGACATCGGCGGCGATGGTGGTGTAGGCGTGGCCGATGTGCGGCACGTCGTTGACGTAGTAAATCGGTGTGGTGATGTAAAAGGTTCGGTTCATTGCAATGGTGAATGCGGTTGAGGGTTAATTGGCTGGCTTGGGCGGCTGGACGGCCTGCGGGGGCAGGTGCTCGCGCAGTTCTTCCAGATCATAGTACATGATGAAATCGTCCTCAAGGCGGACGGTCACCTTCTGTTTCAGGATGTCGTTCTGGATGACGCGGCCCTTGCCGTCCGGCGTGGAGATGGTTTTGCCCAGCTTCGGCATTTCTTTTATGAGGTTCTTGTAGATGTTGTGTTCGTATTGCAGGCAACACATCAGCCGGCCGCACACACCGGAGATCTTGCTGGGGTTGAGGGCCAGTCCCTGGTCCTTGGCCATGCGGATGGTGACCGGGGTGAACTCCGGCAGGAAGCGCGAACAGCACAACTCTTCGCCGCACACGCCATGGCCGTTGATCGACTTCGCCTCGTCGCGCACGCCCACCTGCCGCATCTCGATGCGGTGGCGCAGGCGGGAGGCGAGTTCCTTGACCAGTTGACGGAAGTCGATACGCCCTTCGGCGGTGAAGTAGAATACCGACTTGTTGAGCTCCTCGAAAAACACCACGCGGCTCAGGTTCATCGGCAGTTCCAGCTTTTCCACCAATTCGCGGCACAGAACCGTGGCCTTGATTTCGCGCTCGCGCTTGTCCCGTTCGTGTTGCAGGTCCTCCCGGCTGGCGAGGCGCAGGATTTTGAAAGGCTGGCACGCGTCCTTGCGTACGTTGAGGATCTTGTTGGAGGCCACGATGCCGATCTGCGGGCCGTCCTCGGTTTCCACCATCACCTCCATACCGACACGCAGGCTCAGCGTGAGGGGATCGCATGCCTGTGTTTTGTCGCGGCCGCGCAGGCGCACGCCGATGACGAACTTCGGGCGCGACGATTCCGTGCAGGTGCCGCTTTCGGTGGTATTGGGATTCAGCGTCTTGTTTTGCATGGTGCGTCCTTCATGCCGCTTCGCAGAATTGCATCAGCATGTTTTCCAGGGAAAGCTGAACGTTGGCGTTGCGTTCCAGCAGATTGCGCGTGCGGAATACCGACTCCATCATGTTGAGGATGGCGGACCGCGGTTTGCTTCGGGCGAGGGGAGCGAGCCGCCCGGCAAGGTCGCGGTTGCTCAGCGTCTCCACAGCACACCCCGCCTGTAAAAGAGCGATGTCGCGCAGGAGGCCCAGCAGTTCCTCCAGGGTTTTCTGAATCTGCGGCAGGTCGCAGCCGCGGCCCGTCTCCCGGCACCACTGAAACAGCAAATCCATTCTGTGGAAACTGAGTTGGCTCAGGAGCGCCAGCAACTCCTCGCGGTAACGCGCAATCTCCGCCACGTCTTCCCCCAGCGCCCGCGCCACCTGGCCCTGTGATCTCAAGATGCGTAACTCGATCTCCTCATCCAGCATGCTTTCGGCATCCGGGTGCGATTCCAGAATGGCGCGCAGGGCGTCCTGCGGCAAAGGATGAAACCGCACTCCCTGGCACCGGGAAATGATGGTGGGGAGCATCTGGTACGGGTTCGCCGTCACCAGAATCAGCACCGTCGACGCAGGAGGCTCTTCCAGGGTTTTGAGGAAGGCGTTGCAGGCTTGCAGGTTCATCTTTTCAACGCCGTCGATCACCGCCACCTTGTAGCGGCCTTCATAGGGGGTGAAACCGAGTTTCTTTTGCAGGTCGCGGATTTCGTCGATGCTGATGCTGACATCGCGGGACGAGGCTTTTTTCGTCGGTTCCAGCAGAAATACGTCCGGGTGCTGACCCAGATCGATTTTGCGGCAGGAAGGGCATTCGCCGCAGGCGGATTGAGGGCCGGATGGGGCGCAGTTCAGCGCCTTGGCGAACTCCAGGGCGGTCCGCTTTTTACCCACGCTTTCGGGGCCGAAAAAGAGGTACGCATGCGCCACCGTACCGTGCTCGAGGGCACGGTCGAGAATATGTTTAGCCTGGCCTTGGCCAAGGACGGTTTCGAAATTCATTGAGACCTGATAACTTCATATATACAAACGTTTATGATATAAACGCTGGAACTTTCGTTAAGTTTGAGACCGGCTTCCGCACCCTCTGAAAGCACGGCGGGGACCCGCATTGGGGTCATGCTCAAACTCAAACCCTTTCATATTATTATATGGTTCCGGTCCTGTAAACGAAAAAGCCCATTTCTGCACAGGCGGGGGGGCGGTGGCTAAGGATTGGAAAAATGTGGGTTTGATATTGAATCCTCATTTGGATTTTGTTATATATTTGCCCTGTTTGTTACAATGTGAATGAAACGATAATTCAATCGTATGGAAATATTGCCATGGCAGTAGCTGAACGGGCTAAGCGCTCCGCCCAAAGAAAACGCAAACCGAAAGAGCTTGCGGTCATCAACGAGGCCTGCACCGGATGCAGTGGGTCGCCGATTTGCATCACCGAGTGTCCGGTGGAAAACTGCATGTACGAAGTGCAGAATCCGTATGCGCCGGCCTTCAATGTGGTGATGGTCGATGAACTGCTCTGCATCGGGTGTAAAAAGTGTACTTCCAAGGGACCGATGGATACCTTTCTGGAAGGTTGTCCGTGGGATGCCATCGATATGCTGTCCTTGGCGGAATACGAAGAGAAATACGGGGAAATGCCTTACTGAACACCAGCCGGCGGAGGTTTCCGGTTCTGCGAGAGGGTGTAGGGCGAGCGGAATCCAAATGATTTCCCCATTTCAGGCTAACCCGCATTGGGCACCATGACGCTGGATTTTTCAATTGACAGGTGAGAAGTTCGGCGTTATTTTTTTGCGGCCCAAACGGTCCAGAAGTGACGCGACCCGGACCGGCCCCTGTTGCAGGGTAAGTTATTGAGGTGAGGGGCGGTTTTGGCAGTTGCCGGCATTCCTTTCTCCCAATTTCGAGCGGACCCCGCGCGAACATTTCAGATTTTTGTCAAACCCCTGAGGTCCTTGAGGCAACTCAAGAATTTCTTTTGGCAAACAAGGCCCATGTTGGTATGATGAGGCGTTTTCAGCCTTATCTGGCCTTGTCACCCCCACTGACAAAAAAATGAAATCCGGGAGTTCCCTACGCCAGGGCCTGAGTTACGCGTTCAGACTGGGCACCGAGTTGACCGTCGCCACCCTCATCGGGGCATTGATGGGGTACGCGCTGGATCACTTTCTGGGGACCGATCCTTGGTTTCTCGCGGTCGGCGTGTTGTTCGGCGGCGCCGCCGGGGTGCTCAACGTGTACCGGACGGCGATGAGCATGGAGCAGGACTGGGGGCAGGACGACCCCGAAAACGAGGACGAAAACAAAACGGATTTGGATGACGGTCCTCCAGATCCCAACCGCGACGACTTAAAGAAATAATAGGTAGGAATGGAAAACCCGCTTCACCACTTTGAACTGCATCCCATCATCCCCATCCAGGTTCTGGGGCTCGACCTTTCCATCAACAAGGCGGTCATCGTCATGTGGGTGGGCGTCGCCCTGGTCTTTTTCCTGTTCATGGTGGTGATCAAAGGCGGTCTTCGGCTGGTGCCCGGCAAAGGGCAGAGCGTTGCCGAAGTCTCTCTCGAATTCATTCAGGGCATGGTCGATGAGTTTATTGGACAACAGGACGGCAAGAAGTACTTTTCCTTCATCGCCACCCTGTTTTTCTTTATTCTGACCTGTAACCTGATCGGCCTCGTGCCCGGTTCATACACCATGACGAGTCAGTTGGTGGTCACCGGCGCGTTCGCCCTCATCATCTTTTTCATGACGCTGGTCATCGGCTTTGCCAAGCACGGCGGGCATTTTATGAGCATCCTCGTGCCGCCCGGTGTGCCCAAACTCATGATCCCGTTCATGATCCCGATCGAAATCATCAGCATGCTGGCCAGGCCGGTATCGCTGTCTGTGCGTCTGTTCGCCAACATGACCGCGGGCCACACGGTACTGGCGGTGCTGTTTGCGTTGACGCTCACCGCACCGGCGTGGGTCAGTTGGATGCCGTTCGGATTCACCGTCGTCATCAATGTGTTGGAAGTCGCAATCGCATTCATTCAGGCTTATATATTCACCGTCCTGACGTGTGTTTACATCGGGGACGTTATTAAATTGCATTAAATCAATCATAAGAGAGGAGTTCCAGGATGGAAGCAGCTGCCGCAGCATATTTGGGAATGGGCTTGTGCGCCGCAGGGTTCTTCGGTGCGGCGATCGGTATCGCCAACATCTTCGCCACGACCATCGAGACCGTTGGTCGTCAGCCGAATGCCGAGGGCCGCGTGGCCAAGTATTGCTGGATCGGTTTCGCGCTGGTTGAAGCCGTTGCGCTGTACGCGTTGGTTCTTGCCTTTATTCTGATGGGTAAAGCGTAAACGCACTCTAGTGACGCGCCCTCCGGGGCGCATCCAGGTACGGCAACCTTTATGAACAACCTTCATCCCAGGTCACCCGGACAATGCCACAACTAGAGCAGGTATCGGTATTTTCTTCTTTGATCTTCTGGTCGATCATTTCGTTCGCCCTTCTTCTCTGGCTGTTGAAGAAGTACGCCTTCCCTCCCATCCTGCAGATGCTGGAGGAGAGGCAGAAGAAAATTTCCGGAGACATCAAAAACGCCGAAGCCATGCGGGTGGAAGCGGAAAAAATCAAAAAGGAGTTTCAGGACCAGCTCCAGACCGCGCACGACAAGGCAAGCACCATCGTCCAGTTGGCGCATGACGAGGCCCGCAAACTGCAGGAAAAAACCCTCAACGAAACCCAGTCCAAGGTGCGGCAGATGCAGAAGGAAGCCGAGCACGAAATCCGGGTGGCGCGCGACAAGCTGATGGGGGAGATCCGGCAGTATGTTTCCGTGTTGACCATCGCCTCCACTGAGAAAATCCTGCGCCGCACCATGCAGGACGACGATAAAAAGCGGCTGGTGGACGAGTCCATCGACGAGGTGGTCCGCAACCTGGAGAAGAACTAGGCACGGCGGCTTTGGCCGTCCTGCCGTGAACTGAAGACACGATGATTGAAAACCAGATAGGCAAACGATTTTCCGAAGCGCTGTCCGCTTCCATTGAGGACAACGCCAAATTGCAAGAAGCGCTGGACCACCTGTGCGATCTGGACGACGCCATCCAGTCCGACCCCGCACTGCCCAAGTTCTTTCTGCATCCGGCCATCCCGGACGATAAGAAGCTCGCGTTCGTGATGTCGCTCTGCGACAACATACCGGCGGGCAAGGAAGTCCGCAAGGTAGCGGAGATGCTGGTCAAGCGCAACAAGATGGCTTATCTGAAGAACATCCGGGAACATTTTGAGAAAACGGTGGCCGATCGGCTCAATCAGGTGCGGGTGAAGATCGTGGCCGCCTACCCTGTATCCGAGGAACAATTGAACAAACTGAAATCGTCCCTGGACCGGGCTTTGGGAAAAAGCGCGGTGATCGACAGCCAGGTGGACGAGTCGTTGCTCGGCGGCATCCGCGTCAGTATTGGAAGCTGGGTCGCCGATGCCACTATCAAGAACCGCCTGGCGCTGTTGCGACGGTCGATTGAGAAGGAGGAGGTCCTACTGTGAGTCTTAGAGCGGATGAAATCAGCACCCTGATCCAGAAGCAGATCGAAGGGTTTGAGTCCGAAATCGAATTGAAGGAAACCGGCCGCGTCATCTCCGTCGGCGACGGCATTGCGCGCATCTACGGCCTCGAACAAGCGATGGCGGGTGAACTGGTGGACTTTCCGAACGACGTCACCGGCATGGTTCTGAACCTGGAAGAGGACAACGTTGGCGCCGTGCTCATGGGCTTCGACAACCTGATCAAGGAAGGCGACGAAGTCAAGCGCACCGGCCGCATCATGGACGTGCCGGTCGGACCGGAACTGGTCGGCCGTGTGGTGAACGCTCTGGGCGAGCCGATCGACGGCAAGGGTCCCATCAACGCCAAGCAGCGCGGCCCCATCGAGCGCATCGCGCCGGGCGTTATCGACCGTAAATCCGTTCACGAACCCATGCAGACCGGTATCAAGGCCATCGATGGCATGATCCCCGTTGGCCGCGGTCAGCGCGAGTTGATCATCGGCGACCGGCAGACGGGTAAGACCGCCGTTGCCACCGACGCCATCATCAACCAGAAGGGCCAGAACATGTTCTGCATCTACGTCGCCGTCGGCCAGAAACGGTCCACGGTGGCGCGCGTCGTCAAGACTCTGGAAGAGCACGGAGCGATGGACTACACCATCGTCGTCTCCGCCAGCGCCAGCGACCCGGCTCCGATGCAGTTCATCGCGCCGTACGCGGGTTGCGCCATGGGCGAGTATTTCCGCGACAACGGCCAGCATGCACTCATCATTTACGATGACCTGACCAAGCAGGCGGCGGCCTACCGCCAGTTGAGCCTGCTGTTGCGCCGCCCCCCGGGACGCGAAGCGTACCCCGGCGACGTTTTCTTCCTGCATTCCCGCTTACTGGAACGCGCCGCGAAGTTGAGCGACGAGTTGGGTGCGGGATCGATGACGGCTCTGCCCATCATTGAAACGCAGGCGGGTGACGTGTCGGCCTACATTCCGACCAACGTCATCTCCATCACCGACGGGCAGATTTATCTGGAAACCGACCTGTTTTATTCTGGCGTGCGCCCGGCGATCAACGTCGGTCTCTCCGTATCCCGCGTCGGCGGTGCGGCGCAGATCAAGGCCATGAAACAGGTGGCCGGTCAGTTGCGCCTCGACCTCGCGCAGTACCGCGAGATGGCCGCGTTCTCTCAGTTCGGCAGTGATCTCGACGCCGCCACGCAGGCCCAGCTCGCCCGCGGTGAGCGCCTGGTGGAACTGCTCAAACAGCCGCAGTACCAGCCGCTGTCCGCGGTTCAGCAGGTGGTGTCGCTCTTCACCGGTGTGCGCGGTCATCTGGACAACATCAAGGTACGTGATGTCCGCCGCTTCGAGGAAGGGTTCCTGAATTTCATGGAAGAGAAGCACCAGGAAATTCTGGACACCATCGAGAAGGAAAAGAAGCTTTCCGACGAAACCGAACAGGAACTGGCCGCTGCGGTCAAAGAGTTCAAGGAATTGTTCAAATAAATGCCTAGCTTACGCGACGTTAAAAACCGCATCCGGAGTGTCAAGAACACTCAGCAGACCACCAAGGCCATGAAACTGGTGTCGGCGTCGAAACTACGCCGTGCGCAGGAGGCCATCCTCACCGCCCGGCCGTACGCCACCAAACTGCGTGACGTGCTGAATCACCTGTCGGCGCGGTGCAACCACGACCTGCATCCGCTGTTGAACGAGCGCGAAGGCAACAAGGTTCTCTTGGTGATCATCACCGCTGACCGCGGGTTGTGCGGCGCCTTCAACGCCAACATCATCAAGATGGCTTCCCAGGTCATTGAGGAAAACAGGGGTAGCGACATTTCCCTGTTTCTTGCGGGCAAAAAGGGAGGCGACTACTTCAAGCGCCGCCCCTATAAAATCAAGGAGAACTATCCGGGCTGGACGAAGGAGTTCAACTACGCCAAGGCGGTGGAGATCGGCGAGAAGCTCGGCCAGTTGTTCATCGATAAAACAGTGGACCACATCTTCCTCGTGTACAACGAGTTCAAATCCGTTCTCCGGCAGGAGGTCATCCGCGAACAGTTACTGCCCATCGAACCGGAGGAAACGGAAGACGCGCACCCGGTGGATTATATCTATGAGCCGGATGAGGAAAGCATACTGGAAGATATTCTGAAACGGTACATGACCTTGCAGGTGTACCGCGCCTTTTTGGAGTCCAGTGCCAGTGAACACGGCGCCCGCATGACGGCGATGGACAACGCCTCGCGCAATGCCAAGGAAATGATCGGCCAGTTGACCCTGTTCTACAACCGTACGCGGCAGGCATACATCACGAAAGAACTGATTGAAGTGGTCAACGGGGCGGAAGCGCTGAAAGACTGAATTTAAAGAATCGACCAAGACGACCAAGTAAAGGAGCGTTTGATGAACGTAGGAAAAGTCATCCAGGTAATCGGTCCCGTAGTGGATATCAGCTTCAAGGACGGCCAACTGCCGGCTTTGTACAATGCGATCCACATCAAAAAACCGGCACAAAGCGGGGAAGAGGAAATCATCACCCTGGAAGTGGCACAGCATCTGGGTGACAATGCGGTCCGCGCCATCTCCATGCATCCCACCGACGGCTTGGTGCGCGGCATCGATGCGGAGGACACCGGTCGTCCCATCTCCGTTCCCGTTGGCGAGAAAGTCCTCGGGCGCATCCTGAACGTCATCGGCGAACCTGTGGACCAGAAACCGAAGGTCGAGTCGCAGGAGACGTGGAGCATCCACCGCGACGCGCCGCCCCTGGACGAGCAGGACACGGGTATGGAAATGCTGGAGACCGGCATCAAGGTCATCGACCTGCTTGAGCCGTACCTGAAAGGCGGCAAGACCGGGCTGTTCGGCGGCGCAGGTGTCGGCAAGACCGTTCTCATCATGGAGCTCATCCGCAACATCGGCGCCGAGCACGGCGGTTACTCGGTGTTCGCCGGCGTGGGCGAGCGCACCCGCGAGGGTAACGACCTTTACCATGAGATGATCGAGTCGAAGGTTATCGACAAAACCGCGCTGATCTACGGGCAGATGACCGAACCCCCCGGGGCGCGCATGCGTGTGGGCCTGACCGGCCTCACCATCGCCGAATACTTCCGCGATGTCGGCGGGCAGGACGTACTGCTGTTCATCGACAACATCTTCCGTTTCTCGCAGGCGGGTTCCGAAGTATCGGCTCTCTTGGGCCGCATCCCGTCCGCCGTCGGTTATCAGCCGACCCTGGCCACGGAGATGGGCAACCTGCAGGAACGCATCACCTCGACGAAGAAAGGATCGATCACCTCCGTTCAGGCGATTTACGTTCCGGCGGACGACCTCACCGACCCGGCCCCGGCGACCACGTTTTCCCACTTGGACGCCACCACCGTTCTCAACCGGCGCATCTCGGAGCTGGGCATCTACCCGGCGGTGGATCCGCTGGACTCCACGTCGCGCATCCTCGACCCGGCGATCGTCGGCGAGGAGCACTACGGCGTGGCGCGCGAAGTTCAGCGCATCCTGCAACGCTACAAGGAATTGCAGGACATCATTGCGATTCTGGGTATGGACGAGTTGACCGAGGAAGACAAAATGCTGGTGGCGCGGGCGCGCAAAATCCAGAAATACCTGTCCCAGCCGTTCTTTGTTGCGGAAACCTTCACCGGTGCGCCTGGCAAGTACGTCAAGGTGGCCGACACCATCACCGGCTTCAAGGAAATCGTCAATGGCAAATTGGACGACATCCCCGAGCAGGCGTTCTACATGTGCGGCGCCATCGATGAGGTGTATGA
Source organism: Nitrospina gracilis Nb-211 (assembly GCF_021845525.1). Lineage (NCBI taxonomy): Bacteria > Pseudomonadati > Nitrospinota > Nitrospinia > Nitrospinales > Nitrospinaceae > Nitrospina > Nitrospina gracilis. The sequence goes on from NZ_JAKJKD010000001.1 coordinate 1,359,163, forward strand.
AAAAGCCGAGAAACTCAAGAAGCAGGGTTGATGAGCATGGCCGAAGACAATCAGAAACTGCATTTCGTATTGGTCACGCCGGAGCGGGAGATGGTCAACGATCCGAGCGTGGACCAGGTCAACATTCCCGGAAGCGAGGGCGATCTGGGCATCCTGCCCCTGCACGCGCCCCTGTTCACCACCATGCGGCCCGGAAGTTTTTCCTATGAGAAGGGCGACGAGATCATCTCGCTCGTTGTCGGTCACGGCTACGCGGAAGTCACCAATGACCGCGTTACGGTGCTGGCCGAGACTGCCGAGTATCTCAGCGACATCGATCTGGCGCGGGCGCAACAAGCCAAGGCCAAGGCGGAGGCCATCCTGGCCAAACCCGACCTTGAGGAAGCCGAGCTCCGCGAGGCGCAGAAAAAGCTGTTCCGCGCCCTGGCCCGCATCGAAAGCAAGGGCAACGAATAAGCACGGGGCTTTTCCCCTGTACCTCCTGCGGGTGTTTTCGGGAGGCCGGGGGTGATGCCGCCGGAAAGCTTGTCAAAACGTGCGGATGCGCGGGTTTGAAAAGTAGTGCACCAGGTTATGCACTGAAACGATTCCCACCAACTCCTCCTTGTCCATCACCACCAGGTGACGGATTTTCTTTTTCGCCATCAGCTTGTTGGCGTCCAGCACCGATTCGTGGCAGTCAATCGTCTGCAGGGGCGTGGTCATGATGTCCGCCACCTTCGCCGTATTCGGGTTCAGCCCCTTGGCCACCACCTTGCGCGCGAAGTCGGTTTCGGTGACGATACCGACGGGCTTCTTTCCCTGCAGGACCACCAGCGACCCCACTTGCTGATCGTGCATGTACTCTGCCGCGTCTTTGATGGTTTTTGTCTCCGGGATAGTGATCACGGGCGCGGTCATGTAGTCGCTCACTTCTTCGATCGGGTTTTCCTGCTTGCGTTTCTTCATTGGAACACCTCCTTGCTTGCCTCGGCGAGCCAGTATTCCGCGGCTCAATATGGAACCACCCATATTGTACGGGCAACCGGCCAAAAGTGTGCAAGGAAAGAGTCCCCAGGACGGGGAAGAAAGGTGGTTTTTCGGGGTTCGACGAGACTACGCTTTTGCTGTTTTTTTACGCGGGGTGCGAGTGGAAGGCTTCAAAACGTCTGATAAATAAAGGCCCGTGTACGACTTCGGATTGGCGGCCACGTCCTCCGGGGTGCCCGTCGCCACCACCTGGCCGCCACGGTCGCCGCCTTCGGGACCGAGGTCGATGATGTGATCGGCGGTCTTGATGACGTCCAGGTTGTGCTCGATGATGATCACCGTGTTGCCCGCATCGACCAGCTTCGCCAGCACGTGCATGAGGTGTCCGATGTCGTGGAAGTGCAGACCGGTGGTCGGCTCGTCGAGGATGTACAGGGTCTGACCGGTACTCCGTTTGCTGAGTTCCTTCGACAGCTTCACCCGTTGCGCCTCGCCGCCGGAAAGGGTGGTGGCAGGCTGGCCCAGGTGGATGTAATCGAGCCCGACGTCGGTGATGGTTTGCAGTTTGGTGCGGATCGACGGGATGTTCTGGAAGAAATCGAGCGCCTCTTCCGTCGTCATCTCCAGCACTTCGGAGATGTTCTTCCCCTTGTACTGGATCTCCAGCGTTTCGCGGTTGAAGCGTTTGCCGTGGCACACTTCGCAGGTGACGAAGATGTCGGGCAGGAAGTGCATCTCGACCTTGATGATACCATCGCCCTGGCAGGCCTCACAGCGCCCGCCCTTGACGTTGAAGCTGAACCGTCCCGGTTTGTAGCCGCGCACGCGCGCCTCCGGCACCTCGCTGAACAGATCGCGGATCAGGGTGAACAGGCCGGTGTAGGTGGCCGGGTTCGATCTGGGCGTGCGGCCAATCGGCGACTGGTCGATGTCGATGACTTTGTCGAGGTGCTGGATGCCCTTGATCTTGTCGAACGCGCCGGGTTTGTCCGTGGCTTTCCAGAAATGCTGGGCCAGCGCTTTATACAGGATATCGATGACCAGCGTGCTCTTGCCGGATCCGGAGACACCGGTGACGCAGGTCAGCGCACCCAGCGGCAACTGGATGCCGATGTCTTTCAGGTTGTTTTGCCGGGCTCCGGCGATCTCCAGAAAATACCCGTTGCCTTTTCTGCGTTTGGCGGGTACCGGGATCTCGCGCTTGCCGGACAGGTACAGGCCGGTCAGCGATTTCGTGTCCTTCAGCAACTCGTCGGGCGGACCGGAGAAGATCACCTCGCCGCCGTGGATGCCCGCGCCGGGGCCCAGGTCCACCACGTAATCAGCATCGCGGATGGTGTTCTCATCGTGTTCGACCACGATCACCGTGTTGCCGAGATCGCGCAGGGTGGTCAGCGTTTTCAGCAGGCGGTCGTTGTCGCGTTGATGCAAACCGATGCTGGGTTCGTCCAATACGTAGAGCACGCCCATGAGGCTGGAGCCGATCTGCGTTGCCAGCCGGATGCGCTGGCTCTCGCCGCCGGACAGCGTCGCCGAGGTGCGGTTGAGCGTCAGATAATCGAGCCCGACGTCCACCAGGAACTGGAGTCGCTCCTTGATCTCCTTCACGATGCGGCGGGCGATGGAAAACTCCTGCTCGGTGAAGGTGAGTTTTTCGAAATACTCGCTCAACTGGCCGATGGAAAAGGAGGTGAGGTCGATGATGTTGTGTCCGCCGACCTTCACCGACACCGCTTCTTTCTTGAGGCGGGTGCCGTTGCAGGTGGGGCAGGGCAGGGCCCGCATGTACTGCGCGATCTCATCGCGCGTCGAGGCGGACTCGGTTTCGTGATAGCGCCGGTCGAGGTCGGGGATCACGCCGTCGTACGTGCCCGTGTAGGATTTCCGCCGCCCGTCTTTTTCGTAAAAGTATTTGACCGCGTCCTCGGTGCCGTGAAGAAGCACGTCCTGCGTCGCTTTCGGCAGGTCCTTGAACGGAGTGTTGAGTTTGAAATTGAACTGTGTCGCCAGCGAATCCAGCATCTGGAAAAAGTACACCGTGGTCTTCTTCTGCCACGGATGGATCGCGCCCTGGCGGATGGACAACGACTTGTCGGGGACGACGAGGTCGGGGTCGATCACCATGCGGTTGCCGAGGCCGTCGCACTCCGGGCACGCCCCCGTCGGGTTGTTGAACGAGAACAGGCGGGGTTCCAGTTCCGGGTAACTGATGCCGCAGTAACTGCACGCGAACTTTTCGCTGAACAGCAGTTCTTCCGCCGCGTGGTTGTTTTTCTTGTCCTCGAGGAGCGAGACCACCAGCGACCCTTCGCCCTGGCCGAGTGCCATCTCGACGGAGTCCGCCAGCCGCTTGCCCATGTCGGCCTTGATCACCAGCCGGTCCACCACCGCCTCGATGGTGTGTTTGAATTTTTTGTTGAGAACGATGTCGTCTTCCAGCGATTTCACCTCGCCGTCGATGCGCGCCCGCACGAAGCCCTTCTTGCGCAGTTCCAGGATTTCCTTTTTGAACTCGCCCTTGCGGCCCTGCACCACGGGGGCGAGGATCATGAGCTTGCGTCCCTCGGGAATGGCCTGCACCTGATCGACGATCTGCTGGACGGTCTGCGACGCGATCTCTCGGCCGCACCCGTAGCAGAACACGCGGCCGATGCGCGCATACAAGAGGCGCAGATAATCGTAGATTTCGGTGACGGTGCCGACGGTGGAGCGCGGATTCTTGCTCGACGTCTTCTGTTCGATGGAGATGGCGGGCGACAGGCCTTCGATATAATCGACGTCCGGCTTTTCCATCAACTCCAGAAACTGCCGGGCGTAGGCGGAGAGCGACTCGACATAGCGGCGCTGGCCTTCGGCGTAAATGGTGTCGAAGGCGAGGGACGATTTTCCCGAACCGCTCAGGCCGGTGATGACAACGAGCTTTTCGCGCGGAAGGGTGAGGTGGATATTTTTCAGGTTGTGCTCGCGCGCGCCTTTGATGGTGATGTTTTCGAGTGCCATGATGCGTGAGGTGTTTCTTTAATTTCAGGGTTGCTTGGATTGCGGGAACATCCGTTCCCATTTTTCATCGACCTTTTGTTTGATGTCGTCCGACATGTGGATCTCCTCCGGCCAGTCCTGCGTGTAGCCTTCTTCCGGTAGCTTTTTAGTGACGTCGATGCCGATGCGTCCGTTCACTAACTGGATGTCACGGCGCGGGTCGAGGTTGTTGAACAGCTTCCACAGTACGGTGGAGGTGTTGTTGAGATCGACGTGCTCTTCGAGCGCCACGATGACGCCTGCTCCGGCGAGGGCGTCGTCTTCCAGGCAGGCGCGCAGAAAGTCGCGGCTCTGATGCGGCCGGGTCTTGTCCAGCGCCACCAGCACCACCGGACGGCGCACGCTGAGTCCACACACGCGCACCGATTTTACTTCGGTGAATTTGCTTTTTATTTGTTCGCCCAACTGTGGGCTCGGCGGAGCGGAATCGTTCCGCGGCGGATTCGACGGCGGTTCTCCCTCGATCGGCCGGGTGGCGTCGATGCCCAGCTTCGATCCGTACAGCGCGTGGTCCGAGGCGTGGTTGAGCACGTCGAGAATGCCTTCCGAGAAAAACAGGTCGCGGTTGAAGTCGATGTCGTTGAGCAGGAGTTCCAGTACAGCCTGTTCGTTTTGCACATCGACATCGTGATCGACAACGACGATGGTTTTGACGAAGCTCATCTGCCCCGCGCCCCACAGCGTGCTCATCAGCCGCCTGGCCTGCATCGGGTAGCGTTTGTCGATGGACACGATCACGCAGTTGTGGAACACGCCTTCGAGCGGCATGTTCATGTCCACCAGCTCCGGAAGTTGCGTGCGCAGGAGCGGCAGGAAGATGCGTTCGGTCGCCTTGCCCAGGTAAAAATCCTCCTGCGGCGGGATGCCGACGATGGTGGTCAGATAGATCGGTTCCTTGCGGTGCGTGACGGCGGTGACGTGGAACACCGGATAGTCCCCATCCTGCGAGTAGTAGCCGGTGTGGTCGCCGAAGGGTCCTTCGCGCCGCATCTCTTTGGGATCGATGAAGCCCTCCAGCACGATCTCGGCGTTGGCCGGGACTTCCAGGTTCACCGTCTTGCACTTGACCAGCGGCACGGCTTTTTTGCGGATGAATCCGGCCAAGAGAAATTCATCGACGCCGTAGGGCAGGGGAGCCGAAGCGGCGTAGCAGGTCACCGGGTCCGCGCCCAGCGCCACCGCCACTTCCATGATCTTGCCCTTGCGTTTGAACTCGTGAAAAAAATGCGCGCCGTCCTTGTGAATGTGCCAGTGCATGGCGGTGGTTTTTTTGTCGAACACCTGCATGCGGTAGAGGCCGACGTTGCGGATTTTCCGATCGACACTGCGGTTGACGACGATGGGGTAGGTGATGAACCGCCCCGCGTCGTGCGGCCAGCACTGGAGGATTGGGATTTCGTCGAGATTGACCCGGTCGCCGGTCTTGACCACCTCCTGGCAGGGCGCGCTCGACACCATCTTCGGCGGAAACTGGGATGCTTCCAAAAGCATGGGAAGCATCTTCGCCTTGTCCAGCAGGGTTTCCGGCGGCGCCAGGTGCAGGTACTGGTCGATGTCGCGTGCGATCTTGTCGAGGCGCGTCACGCCGAGCGCGGCCTGGATGCGGCTCCAACTGCCGAAGGCGTTGATGAGCACCGGCATGGTGGAGCCCTCCACGTTTTCGAACAGCAGGGCCTTGCCGCCGCCGTTTTGCTTGGAAACGCGGTCGGTGATCTCCGCGATCTCGAGGACGGGTGAGACCTTCTCGCGGATGCGCACCAGTTCGCCCGCGCCTTCGAGGTGTTTGACAAATTCGTTGAGGGAGTCGAAAATCATCGGGTTGCCGTGGGCGACGGGTTGTTGGGATCGGTTGGACCGGGACCGCAAAAATGCGAAGACTCCATTATATCTCACTTCGCCCCCTCAGGTGGGGACGGATTGTATTTCCCTGCTGGACCGTACGGGAAGCGGGGAAGGGTGGGCGGCCATGCTGATTTATTTTCTGAAACGCCTTCTGCAGGGCGTGCCGGTGCTGATCGTGGTGGCGACCATCACCTTCCTCATCATGCACGCCGTGCCCGGCGGACCGTTCGACCGCGACAAAAAACTCCCTCCCGAAATTCTCGCCAACATCGAAGCCAAGTACCACCTCGACAAACCCGTGTGGCAACAGTACCTGTTGTACATGGGGCAACTGGTGCAGGGGGAGATGGGGCCGTCGTACAAGTACATCGGGCGCGATGTGACGGACATCATCAGGGATACGTTTCCCGTTTCACTGACGCTGGGTCTTCTGGCGGTGCTGGTGACCCTGGGGCTGGGTGTGCCGGCGGGGGTGATCTCCGCCGCGCGCGAGAACACGCTGGTGGATCGCACCTGTATTTTCATCGCCACACTCGGCATCTCGCTTCCCAGCTTCGTGCTGGGTACGTTCCTCATCCTGGTTTTCTCGCATATCCTGCACTGGCTGCCGCCCGCTCTGTGGGAAGGTCCGCGCCACATGCTCCTGCCCGCGCTGGCTCTGGGCGCGGGGTTCGCGGGGTACATTGCGCGCCTCACCCGCACCACGGTGCTCGACGTGTTGTCGCAGGACTACATCCGCACCGCGCGCGCCAAGGGATTGAAAGAGTCCACCATCCTCATCAAGCACGCCCTGCTCAATTCCGTGACGCCGATCGTGTCGGTGATGGGACCGCTCACCGCCGGGCTGGTGACGGGATCGTTCGTCATCGAGTTCATTTTTTCCATTCCCGGTATGGGCAATTATTTCATCACCGCCGTCACCAACCGTGACTACCCGCTGATCATGGGCGTGACGCTGGTGTACGCGGTGCTCATCGTGCTGGCCAACATCGCCGTCGATCTGCTGTATGTGAAGCTCGACCCGCGCGTACGGCTGACGGGGGAGAAGGCCTGATGCGCGCCTTTTGGAGCCGGTTTTCCCTGCCCGCCAAGTTAAGCGCCTGCTTCCTCGCCGCCATTGCGCTGGCGGCGGTGTTCGCGCCGTGGCTGACGCCGTTTTCGTATGAGGAGCAGGACACATTGAATGCGCTGGCCGCACCCGACGCCATGCACTGGATGGGCACCGACCGCCTGGGTCGCGACCTGTTCTCGCGCATGCTGTACGGGGCGCGCGTGTCGTTGTTCCTCGGCATCGGCACCACGCTGATCGCATTGATCATCGGTACCGTGTACGGGGCCATCTCCGGTTACATCGGCGGGCGCACCGACAACTTCCTGATGCGGGTGGTGGATGTGATTTTTGCACTGCCCGACCTGCTTCTCATCATTCTCATCATGGTGGTGCTGGGACGCGGGCTGACCAGCATTTTTCTGGCGCTCACCATGGTGAGCTGGGTGACGGTGGCGCGGCTGGTGCGCGGTGAGGTCCTGCGCATCAAGGAGTTTACCTTTGTCGAGGCGGCGCGCGCGCTGGGGGCGGGGCACGGACGCATTCTGTTTTCCGAGATTGTGCCCAACCTGTGGGGCATTTTGATCGTCACCCTGACCTTCCGTATTCCGGTGGCGATCCTCGCCGAATCAACTTTGAGTTTCATCGGGTTGGGCATTGCGCCGCCGTTCAGCAGTTGGGGCACGCTGGCCAATGACGGCTGGACAGCGATCAAATTCTACCCGCACCTCATCGTGTTCCCTTCGCTCGCCATCTTCTTGACGATTCTGGCCTTCAACTTTTTAGGGGAGGGCCTGCGCGATTATTTCGATCCTCGGAAGTCATCCTTAGAAATTAATTGAGGGTCTGTCGGATTGGGGGTTTTCATTCCCGGCCGGGAGATTTAGAATAAATATAAGGTATTGAATAAAGTTTGATTAGAAATGGAGGGAGACATCGTTTTCAGACCATTAGAATCGAGCTTGTTTCATGTTGACATCCCACTGAAGTTGATTAAAATACGCAACTCAAGCTGATCGGCTTGAGTTGGGTTGTATTGAGGACGGTGCACTTTATGTCTCGAATTAAAGCCGACCTGATTTGCGAGATCATTCGCAAATCTCAAACAAATTATTTCGATAAACAAGGTTGGTCGGATCCTGGTAAGCCAGAAATCAGCGAGCAGTTCGTTCTCGATTGGGTGAAGAATCACGCCAAGCAATACCGCGAGTATTACGTGGCGCAGTTGCAGATGTATTCCACCACGAGGCTGGGTGAAATTTTAAAAGCCCTGACTGAGAGTGGAAAGGATCTGACCGATGTCATTCACCGCGCGCCGCAGTTTGCGGAGAAACCCGATTCGGGACCGGTACCCAGATAATTTAGCGACACGCTCCGATTTGACAGATGGCCGAAACCAATCCGCAGAACGAAGAAAAGCAATCTCCCGAAGCCAAACCAACCGCTTCGGAATCCACTCCCAAACCGGCCGCACCGGCAGGAGGAGCCAAACCGGCTCCCGCCGCTGGAGCCAAGCCCGCACCAGCCGCCGCAGGGGCGAAACCGGCCACGCCGGGAGCAAAACCAGCCGCGCCGGCAGCTAAACCTGCCGCCAAGCCCAAGGTTGAAAAGAAACCGCTCATCGACAACGGCGACGGCACCATCACCGACCCCAACAGCGGGTTGATGTGGAAGAAAACCGACGCGTGGCTCGACACCAAAAAATTCTATACCTGGCCGCAATCTACCGAGTACGTCGATAAGATCAACAAGGAGAAGTTTGCGGGGCATGCTGACTGGCGCATTCCCAACAAGGCGGAAGCCGCGACCCTCGTTGACAAGACCCAAAAGAACATGGACAAGAACGGCACCGAGTACCCGTTCGATCCGATTTTTGAAATCGGTGCGGCGGCGGTGACGTGGATCACCGAATGCTCGGACGACAAGGTGGTGCGGTTCGATTACAAGATCAGCAGTGAGTTCACCTATCCCCCGGCAGAGATCTGGTCGTCCATACGCCTGGTGCGCAATGCCGAGGGTTACGAAGACGTGCCCAAACCGGGAGCGGCTCCGGCGGCGAAACCTGCGCCGAAACCGGCAGCTCCGGCGGCCGCCGCCAAACCCGCCGCTCCAGCGGGAGACAAACCGGCTGCACCCGCCGGCGAAAAGCCCGCCACGCCGCCTGCGCCCAAGCCGGCGGACCCTCCAGCTTCGCAGTAAGCTTCCTTATCTTTCTTTCAACCAGTTTCTGATAATTCTTGCCGAAGCGGCGGGGTCTTCATCGACGAAGGCTTCCACCACTTTGCGGATGGCTTCTTTTTCTGTCATGCCCGCCTTGGCCATCATGATTTCGTCCGGGGAAGGTGTTTTTGGGGGAGGCGTGGTGCCAGTACCGCCCGCAGCCTTTCGTTTCCTGACCACGCGGCGCGGGGTGTGCGTTTTTTTCTGCGGGTAAAGCAGATACGCCAGGCCGATGGCGCAGATGAAAATGGCGAGTAAAAGGAAAAAAGGCAGGCTCATCGCCTCACCTCAGGCTGTGGGTTGGGCGACGTGAAACTTGATGATGAAGTCGCCGCGTTTTTTGCTGGTGCGTTCTTTGCACCCGGCACCGGGAATGCGGTGCTCCTCGCCCGTCAGGGTGCCGTCTTCCACTTCGATGGTTTCCACTCCATCCAGCGTTTCGACTTCCAGCGGGCCGCCTTTCTCCGCCAGCTCGGCGGGAATGGTGACGTTGGCGTACACATCCGACTGTGCACGGCGGAAGCGCGGGTGCGGCTGGATGCATACCTTGAGCAAAAGGTCGCCCGGCGGGCCGCCGTTCCTCCCGCACGCGCCTTCGCCCGGAAGCCGCAGAGTGTACTGATCGACCACGCCTCCCGGAACCGCCACGTTCACTGAAACCGGTTCGACGATGCGCTGCGTGCCTTCGCAGACCATGCAGGCGTCCTGATCCGTATTCAGTCCACTGCCGTTGCATTCCGGGCAAGTGACGTACTTTTCGTAGTGAAAGGGTAGGGTGCCGCCCAGTGCGGCGGTGACGAAGGGAACGTCCAGCATGAACTGGAGGTCGAACCCCTGGGTTGGCATGTCCGGATTGAATTCCGGTTCTTCATCGAAATCCGGGCGCGGTCCGGCATCGCGGAAATCCTCGCGCGGCCCCTGCCGCGTGTATTGCCGTGCGTAGTCGTACGCGCCCTGCCACGGATTGCCGCCTCTCGAAGGACCGCCGCCACCACGCGGTGTGCGGGCGCCCTGCGAACGCAACTGATCGTACTGCTTCCGTTTCTTGGCGTCGCTCAGCGTCGAATAGGCTTCCGAGATCAGCTTGAAAGTTTCTTCCGATTTGGCACTGCCCTGGTTGATGTCCGGGTGGTGTTTTTTGGCGAGATCCCGGTAGGCCTTCTTGATTTCCTTCATTTTCGCCGTTCGGGTGACGCCGAGGACCTTGTAATAATCTTTGGAAGCGGAGACGGGCATGTGCGGGCTTTTTCCTTTTGAAGCTAAAGAAACCTGTCGATCATTTTATCTGCATGCGTGAGGCAGTTCAACTGGCGGAGCGCCACCTGGGAAAGGTGTGGGCGGAAAGCGGGGCGGGGTCTGGCTCCTTTTCCGGGGAAAGTACCTTGTGGATGCGGTCGCGCAAATCCCGGGTCCGAAACGGGTAAAACTGGTCGCGCAGGACGAGCGTATACGTTGCCGCCCCTCCATGACGATTTTCCGGGGTGGGCGTCATGCGGATTTTTTCGGAGCTGACTTTTTCCAGTGCCGAGAACTGCGCCGGGTTCCACGCTTCATGGACCAGGGACCCATCAAAATACACCCGGTTGTCCTGAAGGGTCAGATAACCCGCGTCGATGAAAGACGGCATCATGCCCAGCCCCAATCCCGAATGCGGCCTATGACCGATCAGCATGGCCAGCGTCCCCGCCTGCCGGGAGGTTGCAGGCAGGTGTTTTGTGCGGTTGACGAACAGCCGCAGGAGCCAGTGGGCGTAATCAAACCAGCGGTAGGAAACGGCAAAACAGAACAGGGTGTTGAACGCCATCAGAAAGTAGTTGGCAAAGATGACGTAATACACAAACAACGCCATCGCAAACGCAAGCACCAGGCTGAGTGTCAGGTTGATCAAGGCGCCTGTCCAATACACGGCGAGCAGGTTGCGTCCCGCGCGGGGTTGATGTTTCCACAGGTAATGTTTGCGAAACAGGAGGTAGCACGTTCCCGCTCCCAGGGTGGCGGACAATGCCGGAAGGGGAAAGATGAACATCACCAGAATGTAGAGCACAAACAGGAATTCGATCATGATTATCTATTCTAACGCAGGCGCCTGCAGGGTTGTATAATGAAAGCGGAGGGAGCTTTTTGCGAAAGAAGGTGATGTGGTGTTTCGATGGAAAAGCCTGCTGGTTGCCTTGATATTGGCCGGGTTGGCATCGGGGTGCGCTCACCCGATTTCCAGTTCCCTGCGCGATCAGGCGAACCCGGATTTCAGCCTTGAACGCATCATGCAAAGGCCGGAACATTTTAAAGGGGAAAAAGTGGTGCTGGGAGGCATCATTGTCCAGACCCGCAATTACAACGGCTGGTCGGAGGTGGAGATCATCCAGGTGCCGTTGACGTGGACCGGACGGCTGGGTGACCGGGACGAGTCCTCCGGCCGGGTCATCCTGCGATATGAAGGGTTCCTGGAGCCGGAAATTTACAGCAAGGACCGGGAGGTCACTGTGGGAGGAACGGTGACCGGGGTCAAAACCGGGACCATCGACAAAGCGGAATACAAATATGTGGTCGTGAAGGTGGAAGAGCTCCGGCTGTGGGAGAAAAGCGAATATGTCTATTATGGCTACCCCTACTACGGTTATTGGGGATACTGGGGTCCGTATTACTCGCCCGCGTGGTCTTACCGGCGCGGTCCGTTTTACTGGTGAGTAGAATGAAAGCCGTGTGGAGCCCTCTTTTCTGCATTGTGATTCTGGGGCTCGGCGGCTGTGCGGGGGTTATTTCCCAAAAGTTGATTGAGGCCAGTGAGCTGCAGGCGGCGTTTTCGGAAATCCGGCGCACGCCGCAAAATCACCTGGGTCGAACCGTGGTGTTGGCGGGCAGTATCATCAGCGTGCGGCGGGAGGGGGCCGAGACGGTGGTGGAAGTGCTCCAGCGGCCGTTGGGACACCACCTCCAGCCCGAGATGGGCGACGAAACCGAAGGCCGGTTTCTAGCCCGCATCAACCTGGCGGGGCAAGAGACTCAACTGGAGCCGAAGCGGGAGATCACTGTGGCTGGCAAGGTGACGGATCAAGAGACGCGCCCTCTGGACCGCACCATGTACACCTATCCCGTGATCCAGGTCGAAGAATATCACCTGTGGCCAAAATGGAAACAACCGGCGCCGCCACGGGTCAATATTGGTTTCGGTGTGTCGGGCACCTTGTAGGGCTACTGGCGGAGCGTCACCTCTCCGCTGTCAAAAGCGAGCTCTTCCCCGGAATCCAGGTGCACCACCAGCCGGCCGCAATCGTCCAGATCCATGGCGATGCCGGAATGAGTCTGGTGGCCCCGGCGGAGCAGGATAGGCACGCCCAGCATGCGCGTGTTCTGCCGCCAGTGGGACAGAATGAGTCCGACATTATCTTCAAGTAAAATCTGATAGTAGTTGTGTAAATTTCGAATAATATTACTTAATAATTCGTAGCGGGCCGGATGTGTCCCGGTTTCGATGAGCAGCGAGGTGGCCAGCTCGGCGATATCTTCGGGAAACCGGTCCTGGCTGACATTGAGGCCGATGCCGATGATCACGCCGGGATGAGGGCCGTCCACCACCTGCTCGGAGAGGATGCCGCCCAGTTTGCGGCCGTTGAGCAGGATGTCGTTGGGCCACTTGAGCGTGGCGTTCTGCGAGTTGATCTGGTTGAGGGCTTCCACCACCGCCACGGCGGCCATGAGCGTCAGGTTGGGAATGTGGTCCTGAGCGAGCGTGGGTTTGAGGACGAGCGAAAAGTAGAGGCCCGTATCCGGCTCGGAATACCAACTGCGGCCCAACCGGCCTTTGCCGCGTGTCTGGGAATCGGCAATCACCACGGTGCCTTCCGGGGCACCCTGAAACAGCAAATTTTTCGCTAGATCGTTGGTGGAATCCACCTGATCATAAGCTATAATTTCCCCGGCCCAGGGAAGGGTTTGCAGTTGATTTTGAATCGCATCCAGCTCTTCCTGTAAGTAAGGCATGGTAATTTTTCCCGATTGAGGGGCATAATGACAAACGGGTGGTTCCTCCACCCTTTTTTATATTCCAATTGAACTATGGAATCCATTAAAAGAGCCTGCAAATATTTTTACTACCGGTTCATCCGGTTGCAGGCGAGCCCCGAAAAACTGGCCTGGGGCATGGCGTTGGGGCTGTTCATCAGCACCACACCCACGTTTGGATTCCAGATGGCGCTGGGCTTCGTGACGGCGGCCTTTTTCCGCGTCAGCAAACTGTGTGCGCTAATCGGGGTGCAGGCCACCAATGCCATCACCGCGCCGTTCGTGTATGCTGGGACCTATTATCTGGGGGCGGTGATTCTGGACCGCCCATTCAAACAGGAATATCTGGAGCACCTGTCCTGGAGCAGTCTTTGGGAAATGGGCCCGGATGTGTTTGCCTCGCTGTGGGTGGGGGGAGTGATTGTCGGGATTATTCTGGCGGTTATAGGATATTTTGTCGTTCTCGGCATCGATACGAAGTCGCATTTGCAGATTGTGCGGGCTCGAAGACAGTTGGACAGGATGAAACGAAAAAATCCTCCTGTCTTTGAAAAAATTGATTGAATTGTTATCAAAATATTGATACAAACCTATTTCTAAATTGCATCTTAGGTATGCAAGCAGGCAAGTCTTTCTTGAGGAGAACATTAATGAGAAAACTGGTGATTTTCTTGATGTTGAGCGTGTTCGCCGTAGCGGCGTCCGGGTGTGAGAATGCCCAGGGACCCTGTCCGCATGGTATTTGTAAGCAATCTTATTATGAGGACAAGGAAGCTCCTCCCAAAGAGTAATTTCGACCCTGATTTTCAGGCCGAACTGGCCTCCCTCCCAGTAGCCGGATAAATATAAGGTGGTATGGATATCCAGGCAGTTTTGCTCCCTGACCCGATTTTGGCCGATGAAACATTAACGGCCCGAAGTCTGGGGTAGGACTGCCTTCTTCTCTCCTTCCTTCCGAACTTGGTGGATGCTTCCTTTCCAAAGGCCACGGCCAAGGTGCGCCTGTTCCACGGAATTTTTGACACGAAAAGCACCCCTTTTGGTAGAATAGGGGCGTTTTCAAGGGGTATTTTCATCCTTGGCGGTCTGGGGACCGCTGGACCCTGGGTAAACCAACCTATTCATGTGGATTAAGTGGAAGCGGATATGGATCGTGAGCCGGTTACAGTGGAAGAAGTTAGGGAGGTCCAGGAACTGTTCATGGCAGGGTATCAGTACCACCGGGAGCAGAAGTACAAGGAGGCGATCGCCGAGTTCAAAAAGGCGGTTGCCATCCGCCCTGTGGATGAGAACCATCTGAATGAACTGGCTACGCGGCTGAAAGCGATGTCGGTGAAGCTGGTTCAGGAAAGCCTCGCTTACATGGGGTGCGCCACGGATCATTTGAAAATGATGGTGGATCAACTGGACCCGGACGAGGTGGAAGCCGTGCCTTTGGATGCCACGCTGAAAGAACAGTTCGAAAAATGGGATGAAGAATAACCCTCTTCCTTTTTCAAGGGAAGTTGGTTATGGACCAGCAAATCCTGACTGACGTTCTCCGCCAGGAGATCCGCGAGGGCAAGATTCCGCTCAGCCTGGGTAAAACCTGCCCGGTGGAGTGTGCCTTCTGCTACGAAAAAGACCACAGCTACCGTCCCACCGTCGAGGTGCCGCGCACTACGGAACAACAGTGGCGGAACATTCTTGAAGAAATAAAAAAGATACCGACGCGCCCCAGTCACTCCTGGCTGTTGGGCGGCAACGAATACATGGAGTGGACGGACATCTTCCTGCATCCGCGCGTGATGGACTGGCTGGAAGAGTTTCTGGACACCACAGACAAAAGAGTCACGTTTTTCACTGTCGGTTTCGTGCAACCGGAGCGCATTCACCGCCTGGCCGAGCGCTACCCCGGCCGCATCAACTTCGAGCTATCGGTCATCACGCTGGGCGAACAGCGCAAAAAGCTGTTGCCGCACGGCCCCACCGTGCGCCAGCTCATGAAGATTCTCGACGGCCCCGCCGTCACCTCCGCCAACTTTTACTCTTTCGGACCGAACACCATGTCCGAAGACGCGAAGACCATCTCCCGCATCAACAAAGACTGCCTGCTGTGGATGGGCTGTCTCACGCCGCTCAAGTACATCGACCGGGACACGTCCGAACTCATGCGCTACGGACGCCGCCATCTGGCGGAGGAAAGCCGCAAAATCTATTACGCCGATCTGCCGAACACGCAGATGCTCCACACCGAGCCGAACATCTCCACTTTTCTGGCGCGCAACAAGATTCTCAAAACCTTCGACGCCAGCGAGTTGGAAAAAAACGACCACGTCGTCGTCTCCGGGTGTGTGTACCGCATCCTCAAAACCTTTCGCCCGCACCGGGCGCGCTACCTGTATGTGCCGAACGCCACGCTGGGCGGCGACTCCGACTGCTCGACCCTGCTTACATTCAGCGACATCGCCAAACGGCTGAGCAACGAGACGCGCGTTTATATTCCCAAAGTCATCATGGAGCACCCGTCGCGCGGAGAGCGGGATATATCCGGTGTCACCTTCGACGAATTCAAAAGCTGGTTCCCGCGCATCCGGTTCCGCGTTCTGCACAAGGTCAACACGCACGTATCCAACAAGAAGCTTTACGAGAAGGGATATCTCAGAAATTATGTGGAGGACTATCTGGGCAATCCTCTGCATGAAAAAGTGGAAGCAACGCCGCTTCCAAATTGAAGTCAGGCAGGGCCCAATGGAGGAGTTGGGTCAAACAGGGAGGTGCTTTCCGCTGTTTGCGGGAAGCGGTTACAGGGGGAATGCTACATGGAATATCTGCTGAAAGTGGTGTTTGTGGACAACAGCGAACTGGTGCTGGAGGACACGCGGAAACATTTTGTGAGCGACGATCTGGAAGTGCTGGAGATCACCACCACTCACGAGGTGCTGATCGTTCCCATGCGCCAGATCAAGTACGTGGCCTGCGACGCGACGATTTTCAAGGAAGCGGTGCAGAGCTGAAGGGACGCCGACCGGATGGCCGGCGGGAGACGCATTACATTTTAAGACGGACTTTTTTCAGCCAGCTCTCCTCATCGAAGTGGCGCATGCAATATTCGAGGTAACGGAGCTCCGTGTCCGTCAGACGGCGTCCATCCACCTGCGGCTGTGCAGGCGGAGTGGGCGTGTCGCCGTGGTCCGTCTCCGGCGGCTTGCCGACACCTTCCATACTGCCGGGAAACCGGTCCGTGACCGGGCCCGGAGAGCTGGAGTGGATGTATTCGTCCAACTCCTCCAGACTCAGAAACAGATTGAAGACGGACGACTCGTTGATGTACCCCTTGCCGCCGATCTCTTTCAAGATGCGGCGGATTTCCTCCGAGTTGACGATGGCGCTCATGACGGCCTGATTGAAACGCTCGTAAACCTCGTCCAGATACGAATCCTCAGTGTCCATAAAACGACCCCTCCTTCCTTTGCCCGATTGGCAGTCGGGTAATGCAATGTAATTGGCTGTCTGTACAAAAGCAAGACCCGTGCCACAACTACCGCGTTTTCAAGGAAGTTCGTCAGGCCCTTTCTATGAAAGGGGTTAGCTGGGCGCTTCGTTTTGGGGCCGCAGGCGGGCAGGGTGCCAGGCGTCAAACAATCCATCTGCTACCGGCAAAATCCTCTACCTTTCCACGGAAAATTTTGACGGAGGCGAGGGACCTCTGCAAACACTTGCGGCGTACGGAGGACGGAGGCGGGCGTATCCCATTCTGTGGGGGAGAAAGTTGACTAATTGGGGGATAATGATATGATCGATTCCCTTTGAGGACCGCGGATCAATCCATATAACTGACTGATTTCACCCATCATGCCGTTTCCCATTCACAGACCCCGCCGGCTTCGCAAATCCGCCGCCATCCAGCGCATGGTGCGCGAAACCGTGTTGACGCCCGACGACCTCATTCTGCCGCTGTTCGTGTGCGAGGGCAAAGGCGTGCGTACCCCCATCGGGTCCATGCCGGGCATCGACCGCCTGTCCATCGATCTCCTGGCGCAGGAAGTGAAGGAAGCGCATGGGTTGGGTATTCCGGCGGTGATCCTGTTCGGCATCCCGGACCGCAAGGACGCTCAGGGCACCGAAGCCTACAATCCCGACGGCGTGGTCCAGCGTGCCATCCGCGAAATCAAGTCCAAGGTGCCGGAGGTGGTGGTCATCACCGACGTGTGCATCGATGAGTACACCGATCACGGCCACTGCGGGCTGGTGGAAGGCGACGAAGTGGTCAACGATCCCACCTTGGAGCTGTTGGCCCGAATGTCTCTCACGCACGCCAATGCCGGCGCGGATATCGTGGCTCCGTCTGACATGATGGACGGCCGCGTGCAGGCCATCAGAAAGGCATTGGACGAGAACAGCCATCAGAGCACGCTCATCATGTCGTACGCCGCGAAATACGCTTCGGCGTTTTACGGACCGTTCCGCGAGGCGGCGGATTCCGCACCGCAGTTCGGCGACCGGCGTTCGTACCAGATGGACCCCGGAAACAGCGACGAGGCCCTGCGTGAAGTGGAACAGGACATCGAGGAAGGTGCCGACATCCTGATGGTCAAACCCGCATTGCCGTATCTGGACATCATTCGCCGCGTGCGCGACACCTTTCCCGTGCCGCTCGCCGCCTACAACGTGAGCGGCGAGTATTCCATGCTGATGGCCGCCGCCGAAAAAGGGTGGGTGGACGGCGACCGTGTGATGATGGAGGTCCTGCTCAGCATCAAGCGCGCCGGAGCACAGATGATTCTGACGTATTCCGCCGTGCCCGCCGCCCGTCTTCTGAACGGTTGAATTTCCCTGATTTTCCTCCCAATCCTCCCACCGTCCCAGGTCTCCGGAGGGCATCGGCCCAGTTCCCTTAATTATCTGTTTTGATAAAACTTAGCGCAAAATATATAATGGATGGGAGGGGCTGGAGAAAGGAGCTTTTACCATGTCCATTCTGGCACAAAACATGCGGACCATCCGCAAGGAACTGAAGTGCACGCAATCCGCCATGGCGGACATCCTGAAAGTCGGTTTCCGCACCTATGTCCGGTATGAAGCGGGGGAGCGTGATGCCCCGGTTTCCATCCTGGTGAAAATGGCTCGGCTGGGAAACATTTCGCTTGAGCAGTTGCTGACGCAAAAAGTGGATCGCTTCAACATCACCCCGGTTGATCTGGAAACGTTCAACATGAACCCGCCGGTGGTCAAGTCGGCGAACTTCCGCACCGGGCACATCGCGTTCAAAAAACCGGTGCGCGAAACCCTGCTCACCATCGACGAGTCGGAGAAGAAAGTATTGTCCCTGTTCCGCAAGATGTCCGTGGAGGAACAGAACCGGTGCCTGAAAAACATCGAAAGCCAGTTCAAGCCGTCCGCCACGTCCAGCAGGTCGGTGCGGACGGATGTGGTCAAGACCCTGCCTGAGGCACAGGCGCTGGTCGAGGAACCTCAACCGATGGTGAAAAAAACACAGATCAACCGCCCGCGCAAGCGTGGCCGTCCGGGGCGCACCCGCGAGGACAAGAAACTTCTGCGGGAAAAGATTGACCGGCTGAAGAAGATCACCAAATCCGCTCCCAAAATCACCGTGAGATGACCATTTGAAAAGCCCGGGAATCAGGGAAAACCTCAACGTCGGCCTGTTTTTCTCGATTCTGGTGGTTCTGTTTTTTCTGGAAATCACCACCCACTTGTTCGAGAAAGCGGCCGGGTATTATTTGAAGTGGGAAAACCACACCCGGCCCCAGCTCGGCCGCATCTGGGAACGTGACCGGGAAAACATCGCCGCGCAGAAAAAAATCGAGTCGCTCCTGTCCAGCCTCAACCTTCAGGAGCAGTCGGCGGAATCCATCCAGTCGCTCAAGGAATTATTTGAGAAACTGTCGCCCTCGCGGCCGCAGGTGGTGTCGCGCCGCAAGTTCGTGCAGTTGTATTACGACTTTCCCGGCCAGTGGGCGAAGAACCTGATCCCGGCGTACGATCTGATCGAAATCGACGCGGACAAAAACTGGCAGAGGGTCCTGCTCACGCAGTTCGGTCCGTGGATCACAGTGAGCTTCATTGACAACCAGAACTTTCCCATCCGCGAGGTGTTTTTGTCCGCCGACCAGTTGGTGGAAATCCAGAGCACGCGCACCGTTCAGCGCGGCCAGTTGGAGGACCTGGGCTTCCGCACCGAGACCATTTTTTCGCTGGCCGAGTTTCTTAAAATTTTCAAAACGCTCGATCCGGCCGCGCAGAAGGCGCTGTTCCCCGATCCGCAATGGTTCCTGCGGCACAACTACCACATCACGCGCGTGGGTTTGCTGGAGAACCCGGACCCGATGAACGGCGGCGGATCGCCCCTGTTCGGCATCGAGTACGAAACCGAATTTTTCACCGACGTGTTGTTGACGCCGATTCCCCGCGAGATCACCAACAACCTGCTGTCGCAGTTCGAAAGGCCGGGCATGGAAGGCGCCGTGGACCCGGAAACCTTCATGCAGGGTTTTTAAATTCTCGAGGCACTCTTGTTCCGACGTATTCTGGAAAAAACCGTGTTCCTGTTGTACACCCTGCTTGTGCTGTTTGTGTGCGTGGCCGCCGGGGTGTACTGGAACCTGCGTGACGACCTGCCGCAGTTGCCGGACAGCCTGGAAAAAATCAACCTCAGCCTGCCCACCGAAATCTATTCGGCCGATGGCGAGATCATCAAGGTCCTCGGTCAGCGTCACCCGGTGAACCTGGAAAACATCTCGCCCCTGTTTCTGAAAGCCATCATTGCCGTCGAAGACTCGCGGTTTTACCAGCACAGCGGACTCGACCACATCGGCCTCACCCGCGCGTTGTATGTGAACCTGCAACGCCGCGCCATCGTGCAGGGTGGAAGCACACTCACCCAGCAGTTGGCGAAGAACCTGTTCTTTTCCTTCGAGCGTGACTGGGTGCGCAAGGTGAAGGAACTCCTGGTGGCCCTTCAAATGGAAACCACGTTCACCAAGGATGAAATTCTGGAAGCGTATTGCAACCAGGTGTATTTCGGCAGTGGCGCCTACGGGGTGGAGGAGGCGGCGCAGGAATACTTCGGCAAGCGCGCGCAGGATCTCAACCTCCTGCAGGCGGCGATGCTGGCGGGCCTGCCCAATTCGCCCAACAACGCCAATCCGTTCATCAATCCGGAACGCGCCATGCGCCGCACGCAGGCGGTGCTCGCGCGCATGGAGCGGGAGGGCTACATCAGCCAAAGTGATCGCGAACAGGCCCTGCAAATGGATTTGGGGTTGGTCAACCCGCGCATCGAATCCAATCCCAACCAGTATTTCGTGCGGTTCGTCATCGACAAGCTGGCGGAAGACTACGGCAAGGAGTTCGTCCATTACGGCGGACTCAAGATCTACACCACACTCGACACACGCTTCCAGCAACTGGCGCACCGCGCGGTGGACACGCACCTCAAATACCTGGAAAAGCGCGAACTGAAATCCGGGATTGAAGACCCGCTTCAGGCCGCTTTGGTGATGCTCGACAACCGCACCGGCGCCATCCGCGCCCTGTTGGGCGGCCGCAATTATTCGGAGAGTCAGTTCAACCGCGCCGTGTCGAACAACCGCATGCCGGGTTCCGCCTTCAAACCCATCGTGTACATGGCGGCCTTTGAGAAACTCGGCTACACCCCGGCCACAGTGGTGGAGGACGAACCGACCAAGTTCCCCGTTCCCGGAAGCGAGCCGTGGGAACCCAGCAACTTCGGCAACAAGTATTTGGGTCCGGTGATCCTCAAAAAAGCGCTGATGAATTCGCTGAACACCGTCTCGGCGAAGCTCGTTTACAACCTCACGCCGCGCCGCGTCATTCAGACGGCCCGTCAGTTCGGCATCACCAGTCCGCTCGGTGACAACCTGTCTTTGGCGCTGGGCACCTCCGGCGTGTCGCCTTTGGAGATGGCCGCCGCCTACAGCGTCATCGCCAACCAGGGGATTCTGAATGAGCCGTATTTCGTGCAACGCATCGAGGACTTCCGCGGCAACGTGCTGTATCAGCATTTCTTCCACGGCGTCCAGCGGTTCTCGTCGAAAACCGTGTATCCCTTGCTCAACATGATGCAGGGCGTCATGGACGAAGGCACCGGACGCGTGGTCAGGCAATTGGGATTCCACTATCCCTCCGGCGGCAAGACCGGCACCACCAACGACTACAAAGACGCGTGGTTCATCGGTTTCACCAAGGAATATGCGGCGAGCGTATGGGTGGGCTACGACAACAATCAGCCGGTGGTTGACAAAAACGGCAACGGGCTGACCGGATCGCGCGGCGCGGCCCCCATCTGGGCGTATTTCATGGACAAGGCGCTGGAAGGCAAGGGGCGGGTGAATTTTCCCAAGCCGGAAGGCATCAAGTTCCAGAAAGTCGATACGAAGACCGGTTATCTGCCGGACCTGATGACAATGGAGGATATGGAAGTCGCGGTGAAGGAAGAACTCAATCTGGAAAAACCGGTCGCGCCGGAGACGGAAGTCATCCCGCCTCTGCCGCCGGACCGGGAGGTGACCACCGTTCCCACTCCCCTGGAGGACGATGCTCTACCAAAGCTTTAAATACTATTTCGTGCGCCTTGGCGTCTCATTTTTCCTGATGATGACGGCGGGCTTCGCCGTGCTGTTTTTCATCCACGAAATCGCGTTGTCCGGTCTCACCTTCGACGACCGGCCCATCAAGTGGGGCGTGCTGGCCCTTTCCCTGTTCTTCGGCTTTCTGGTGTTCGGCATGTTCGGGGAGCACCGTTTCATGAAAGCGCTCGACGGGCTCAAATGGATCGATCTGCAAACGCCGGTGAAAGAGGTTCTGCCAAAGTTCGAGGCGCTCATGCGCTTCACCGAGTCGTCGTATTTTATGCCGGGACAGGGCCGCAGGCTGAAAGAGAAGGTCGTTCGCCAGTACGCGCAGTACCTGCTCAGCACCGGCGCGGAAGACCGGCAGGCGCTCAACATTTATCTAAAGGCGTTTCTGCAGGACCCGTCGGAGACGGCGTACCGCGACATGATCGTCTCCGTGCTCACGCAGAAGGGGAATCTGGAACAGGCGGAGATCGATCTCCTGCTCCTCATCCTGACCAAGGAAAAATACGCCGACCGGGAAATTTTGAATTTCCTCGTCTCCATTTTTCTGTACCAGCAGACGTTCTCCAACAAATCCGAGCCGGTGTTCCTGCAGGCGCTGGAGCAGAACTCGCCACAGTCGGACGAGATCATCGCCTTCCTCCTGCCCCTCCTCGCGGAAAAGGAGCGGAAGGATCCCTACTCGGTGCAGTTTTATTTGAACGCCCTCGATCGCGCCCAGCCGGATCAGCGCAAGGCACTGGAGGACCTCATCGCGTCCAGCTTCTGCGAGGAGAGGTTCCGCGTGGTGGACCCGGTTCTGCACCAGCGGTGCGAGGCGGTGTTCCAGCGGCTGGCTCCGGACCGGCAGACGCAATTGATGGCCGCCGCCAGTGACCGTACGGTGGCCGAGAAATGGAAACGGGTGAAACTGCTGCGTGGCGAGGATGTGCGGCAGGTCCAGCGCATGAACCGGGAGGCCGGAGTCGAGCGCTCTCTGGGTTCGGTCCTGTGGGAGAAGCTGGGCGGCGTGACCCGCGCCGGGAGAGGGGCGCTGAGGGCGATCGTGTTCAAGCTGTTCGACGGCCTCAACTGGATCGGCAACCTGCCGCTCAAATACAAGATCAATGGACTGCTGGTTCTGCTTGCGGCGGGAGTGCTGGCGGTGTGGATGGGGCAGGGCGGGGGTCCTTCGAACGAAGCATTGCATCAGGAAGAGACGCCGAAATCCATTCCCGTGCCGCCTCCCAACATAGCCCAAAAGGGCGTTGGAAAAATGCACACCATCCAGGTCGCCGCGGTCAACCGCAAGGCCAACGCCGACGAGATTGTGGACGCCCTCAAACGCAAACAGGTACAGGGTGTGTACGTGCTGAAAACGAAGCGGAAATCAAACGGTTACTGGTACAAGGTGCGCATCGGCAAGTTTGGTTCGGTGGACGAGGCGCAAAAATTCGCGCAAAACCTGGTCGAACAAAATATAATCAGTAATTATTTCCTGGTCTCGCTGGGGACCGGAAACAAAGCCCCGCGCGGTTGATCTGGAATCACCTCAATCCTGGACACATGCTTAACCTCAGCCTCAACATTGACAATACAAAGCCCTTCGTTTCCGACGAGGAATTGAACGGTCTGCAGGGGGAGATCGGCCGTTTGCATGAGGTGCTGGAGAAAGGGCAGGGGCTGGGCCACGATTACCTGGGATGGCTGCATTTGCCATCTCATATTGAGGAAGCGGAAATCGCCGCTATTGAGGAAACCGCCTCGGCCATCCGCGCGCAGTGCGATGCGTTCGTGGTCATCGGCATCGGTGGCTCCTATCTGGGTGCACGAGCGGCGATCAACTTTTGCCAGCCGTTGCTGGGTGAAAAAAAAGGAAGCTCCGAGATATTCTACGCCGGGCACAACATCAGCGGCGATTACCTGTCCGATCTGCTGGACGCCCTGCGCGGCAAACGTGTGTGCCTGAACGTCATCTCCAAGTCCGGCACGACGACGGAACCGGCCATCGCGTTCCGCATTCTAAAAGAAGCGCTGGAAAAGGACGTGGGGGTTGAGGAGGCGAGGAAACGCATCGTCGCCACCACCGACGAGAAAAAAGGCGCACTCAAGCAGTTGGCCGACGCGGAAGGCTACAAGACGTTTGTCATTCCGGATGACGTCGGTGGGCGTTATTCCGTGCTGACGCCGGTGGGCCTGCTCCCCATCGCCGTGGCGGGGATCGATGTCCGCCGGCTTCTCCAAGGGGCGCGGGACGAGGAAGCCCAAACCACCGCCAGCCCGGACCTGAAACACAACACCGCTTACCGCTACGCGGCGGTGCGCCACCTGCTGTATCTTCAAGGCAAGACCACAGAGGTGATGGCGTCGTTCCACCCGTCGCTTCAGTATGTGGTGGAATGGTGGAAGCAGTTGACCGGTGAAAGCGAAGGCAAGAATCATCGCGGCCTGTTCCCTGCATCGGTGGAATACACCACCGATCTGCACTCGATGGGGCAGTGGATGCAGGAAGGCCAGCGCACCATTTTCGAAACGTTCCTGCGCGTGGGCCACTCCAACCGCGATCTCCAAATTCCACAGTCGGAGGACGACCGCGACGGCTTGAACTACCTGGCTGGGAGGAACCTGGATCATGTCAACGAAAAGGCGTACGAAGGCACGGCGCAGGCTCACCTGGCGGGCGGGGTGCCAAACATGACCCTCACTTTGAAGAACCGGGACCCCGAGACACTGGGCCAGTTGTTTTATTTTTTTGAACGCGCCATCGCCCTGTCCGGCTACCTCCTGCACGTCAACCCCTTCGATCAGCCGGGAGTCGAATTTTACAAGAAGAACATGTTTCAACTTTTGAACAAACCAGGATACGAAAAGAGGTAATCACATGGGTACCATCAGCAAAGAACTGGACGAGCTCGTTCACAGCATCGCCGCCCGGAAGATCGACGAGGACGATATCTCCGGCCAGTATGAAAGCGATCCTCTGCTGGCGCGCCTGAAAGAGCTGGGAAGCGAGTTGTGGATCGACACGGGCGACCTGGAGTTGGCGAAGTCCATCTGGCATAAGGAACTCTCTGCCCTGACCACCAACAACACCCTCGCCAACCAGGTGGTCCAGACCGGCGTCATGGACGACGTCATCAAGGAAACGGTGCAGAAACTGAACGCCTCCTCCTCCGGCTGGTCGGCCGACGAGCAGGTGCGCGAGGTCGGGTTCGTGATCAATTGCCGTATCGCCCTCAGACTGGTGGAGGCCTTCAAGGTGAAAGTGAGCGTTGAGTTGCACCCCAAGGTGTCGCGCGATCTGGAAGCGACGCTCGATTACGCGCGCCGCTACTACAAAGTGTGCCCGGAGTATTTCATCGTGAAAATTCCGCTGACGCCGGAGGGCTACCTCGCCGTCCGCACCCTGCGGAAAGAAGGCATCCCCATCAACTTCACCCTCGGCTTCTCGGCCCGGCAGAATTACCTGGCGGCGCGGCTGTCGAATCCTAATTATCTGAACGTGTTTCTCGGCAGGTTGAACGCCGTGGTCGGCGACAACCAACTGGGCGATGGATCGAACATCGGCGAAAAAGTCACCTTCGCCACCCAGCACGCGGTGCGCGAGGCGGGCAAGCAGGACAAGCAGGTGACGTCGAAACTCATCGCCGCCAGTATACGGAATGGCGACCAGGTGGCGACGCTTGCCGGGGTCGACGTGCAGACCATCCCGCCCAAAGCCATGCAGGAGTTTCAGCAGTCGGGGCGCAAACCGGAGAACGTCAAGAACATCCTCAACACCGACCTTCCTCCCGGTGTGGATACGTCCAGCGGCTGGGGTCGGCAGGTGGAGCGCTTGTGGCAGGTGGACGAGGCGTTCAAACAGTTCGTGGATGCGCTTGTGAAAGATGGCAACCCCGACGGCATGACCGGCGAAGACCTGATGCAATACTGCGAGAAGTCGAAAATCGATCTGTTTCACCGCTTCTCGGACTCCGATCTCAAGAAGATCTACGATCATGGGAAAATCCCGAAACTCGCCGACTGGCCGGAATCGATTGCGTTGGACGATTTGATGACGCAGTCCGCCCTGCAATCGTTCACCAAGGATCAGGACGCGCTGGACGGCCGCATCCGGTCGTTTCTGAAATAGGGCGATGATCCTGGCTGGGGATATCGGCGGCACACACTGCCGGCTGGCTCTGTTTCAGGGCAAAGCGGAGGCGCTGGAGATCGTCCACGAAACCCGCTACAAAAGCCGGGAGTTTGCCGATTTCACCGCCGCGCTGGAGCGCTTCCTCGATGAGTCCAAACCCGGCTCCCTGACCCATGCCGGTTTTGGCATTGCCGGCCCGGTCAAGGATGGGCGGTGTGCCGTGACCAATCTGCCGTGGGTGGTGGACGTTCGCGACCTGAAAAAGACCCTGCAACTGGATAAGGTCGCGCTAATCAACGATTTTGCGGCGCAGGCGGCATCGGTGCCGTATCTCGCCGAGAGCGATGTGGTGGCTTTGCAGGCCGGGGAGCCCGATCCCGCAGGCAACGTCGGCATCCTGGGTGCCGGCACGGGACTGGGGCAGGCGGTGCTGGCCCCGGTGGAAGGCGGCGGCCGGTTTGTCATTGTCGAATCCGAGGGCGGGCACGTGGACTTTCCCGCCCAGACCCCGCTCGAAGCAGAGCTTGTCCAATTCCTCAAGAAACAGTATCATCGGGTCTGCATCGAGCATGTGTTGTCCGGTGCCGGGCTGGAATCGCTGTACGCGTTTTTTCTGGCGCGCCACCCGAAATCGCCGCCCGGTTGGCTGAGAGCGGAACTGCAACACGGCGACCCGCCGGAGGTCATCTCCCGCGTGGGGATGGAGCAGGGATTTCTCCCCTGCGAGCAGGCCCTGGATCAGTTTGTGACCAGTTACGGTGCGGTGGCGGGGAACCTGGCCTTGCAGGTGGTGGCCCGCAGCGGCATTTTTCTCGGCGGCGGCATCGCCCCTCGAATCTTGCCCTGGTTGCAGTCCGGGCCCTTTCTGGCAGCGTTTCGCAATAAAGAAAAATTCGAATCCTGGATGCGCGCCATCCCGGTGAAGGTGATCATGAACGACCGGTGCGCCTTGTGGGGCGCGGCACACTACATCCGCGGAGACCGGTTTCTGCGCGGATGAGCGGGGGCGTTTGTATTTTTAGAAGGCGTTATTCAATTCCATAGAATGCGAGAATCATGAGCGACAAACTGAATAAAATCGTACTGGCTTATTCCGGAGGGCTGGACACCTCCGTCATCATCCAATGGCTGAAAGAGAAGTACCACTGCGAGATCATCGCCTACTGCGCCGACATCGGCCAGGGAGCGGAACTGGAACCCGTGCGCGAGAAAGCCCTCGCCACCGGCGCGAGCAAGGTGTTCGTCGAGGACCTGAAAGAAGAGTTCGCGCAGGATTTCCTGTTTCCCATGCTCCGCGCCAATGCCTTCTATGAAAACCATTACCTGCTCGGCACTTCCATCGCGCGACCGTTGATCGCCAAGGAGCAGATTCGCATCGCCAATCAGGAAGGGGCGGCGGGCGTCTCTCACGGCGCCACGGGCAAGGGCAACGACCAGGTGCGCTTCGAGTTGACTTACATGATCCTGAAGCCGGACGTGGTCATCATCGCGCCGTGGCGGGAATGGGAACTGGACTCCCGGAGCAGTCTCATCGACTACGCCAAGAAGCACAACATCCCGGTGCCGGTCACCAAGAAAAAACCGTACAGCATGGATCGCAATCTGTTTCACATCAGCTACGAGGGCGGTGTGCTGGAAGACCCGTGGTACGAGCCCGACGCGGATATGTTTCTGATGACAAAATCGCCGGAAGCCGCGCCGGACAAACCGACGTACATCGAGATCACCTACCAGCAGGGCAACCCCATCGCCATCAACGGCGAGGCCATGAGCCCGGCCAACCTGATCGCCAAACTCAATGAATATGGTGGAGAAAACGGCATCGGCAGGATCGACATCGTGGAGAACCGCTTCGTCGGCATGAAGTCGCGCGGCGTGTACGAAACCCCCGGCGGCACCATCCTGCATGCGGCGCACCGGGCGCTGGAGACGCTGGTGATGGACCGCGAGATCATGTTCCTGCGGGACTCGCTCATCCCGACCTACGCCCGGCTTGTTTACAATGGCCTGTGGTATTCGCCGGAGCGGGAACTGTTGCAGAAGACCATCGACGATACGCAGGTTCACGTCAATGGAACCACGCGTCTCAAATTGTACAAGGGCAATTGCATCCTGGCCGGGGTGAAGGCGGATAAATCGCTTTACTCCAAGGATATGGCCTCCTTCGAGAAGGATGATATCTACCGCCAGGCCGACGCGGAGGGCTTCATCCGCCTCAACGCCCTGCGTCTGAAACTCTATACACAAACCTTTGGCAATATGTAAATCAATCCCTTACACTGATTTATGGGATATGAGCAAAATACTGGTTGTCGAAAATGAAAAGAGCATGCGCGACCTGTTGACCATCGTGCTGGAAAAGGACGGTCACGAGGTGGAAACCGCGCGCAATGGCGAGGTGGCGGTGGACATGATCCAGGAGCACCAGTACGACGTGGTGCTGACCGACATCAACATGCCACGCGCGAACGGGATCGATGTGCTCGATGCCGTCAACCGCGTTCTGCCCGGCACGCCGGTGATCATGATGACCGCTTACGCCTCCGCCGAGACGGCGGTCGAGACCATGAAGAAAGGCGCCTACGACTACCTGTCGAAACCGTTCAAGATCGAGGAACTTCAGCTCATCATCAAAAACGCGGCGGAGAAAAAACGGCTGGCCGACGAGAACGTCTATTTGAAAAGTGCCCTCAAGGACAAGTATCAGTTCGCCAACATCATCGGCAAAAGCGAGGGCATGCGGCAGGTGTTCGATTACATCAGCAAAGTCGCCAACAGCAACGCCACGGTGCTGATCGGCGGCGAAAGCGGCACCGGCAAGGAACTGGTGGCCAAGGCGCTCCATTACAACAGCAACCGGAAAAATTATCCGTTCATCTCCATCAACTGCGGTGCCATGCCGGAGAACCTGCTGGAAAGCGAATTGTTCGGTCACGAAAAGGGCGCGTTCACCAGTGCCGATGCCACCAAGATCGGCCTCATGGAGGCGGCCAATAAGGGAACCTTTTTTCTGGACGAAATCTCCGAAGCCCCGCTTTCCATTCAGGTCAAACTGCTTCGCGTTTTGCAGGAGAAAGAATTCACCCGCGTCGGCGGCACCAAGCCCATCAAGGTGGACCTGCGCATCATTGCCGCGTCCAATCGCGACCTGGCGCAGTCGGTGAGAGACAAGGAGTTTCGCGAAGACCTGTATTACCGCCTGAAAGTGATTCATATCCACATCCCTCCTCTGCGCCAGCGCAAGGAGGATATCTCGCTTCTTGTGCATCATTTCATCAACAAGTATTGCGAAGAATACCAGGGCGAAAAGAAACTGAAATCAATTTCGCCGGAGGCCATCAAGGTTCTCGAAAATTACGACTGGCCGGGCAACGTCCGCGAACTGGAAAACGTCATGGAACGCGCAGTGGTGCTGGAAGCGCAGGAAACCATCCAGGTCAGCAGTCTGCCGGAGGAGTTGCTGGGCGCGACAACATCCGTTGCGGACAACATGGTGCCCTCGCTGACGGACGAGCCGATCGATCTGGAAAGCACCTTGGACAAGATCGAGAAGAAAATGCTGTTGGGTGCGCTGGATAAGTCTGATGGCATGATCAACAAGGCGGCGAAATTGCTGAATCTGAGCTTTCGCTCCATGCGTTACCGCGTCAAGAAGCACAATCTGAAAGGCAAGATTGACAAAAATGATGGGTGAGTTGCGCGGGGCACGCTTTCCGCAAAAAATAAATCGACCGGCCCGGGGACGGCTGAAGTTGGCGGTCCTTTTTTTGTATCTGCTCCTGTTGCCCGCTTCCGGGCTGGCGCAGGAGAAGCCCGGCCTCGATCCGGCAAGCCCGCTTTTTTACCAGGGGGAAACGCTGTTTCATAAAGGCGATTTTCTCGGGGCCAAGGCGGCGTTTGAGGATTTCCTGGACCTGTACCCGAATGAGCCGCGCCGCTCAAAAGCCTTTTTCCGCCTGGGCCAGATTGAATTCAAAAATCAGTTTTATTCCTCCGCCCTGCAATACTTTGAACTGTTCACCAAGCACTTCCCGCAATCCACCTGGAACTATCACGCGCAGTTGAAAATCGCCGAATGCCTGTTTCACCTGGAACGGTATGAAGAGGCGGAGAAACGGTTCCGCACCACCATCAAGGTGAATCCGGACCTCACGCACAAGTGGCAGGCCTATTCTTATCTCGCCCGTCTCGACGACCTGCGCATGCAGTACGATGAAGCCCTCAAGAAGTTCAAGCGCATTATTGAGAAGGGAACGGATGAGGAATTGATGGCGTACGCGCGGCAGTCGGTCGAAACCATCATTGAAGACAAGCTGACCAAACAGCAATTGATCAACCTCGACCGCATTCTGGGAACGGAATACCCCGGCGATCTGATCCTGCAGCGCCTCATCCATATTTACCGCAATGAACGCGATGCCGGAAATTATCAGATCGTGCTGGAAAATTTCATGGCACGATTTCCGGATCATGAATTCGGCGGGGAAGCCCGGCTTGCTTTGGAGGCGCTTCGTAATCAGGAGCAGAACGGCATCCGCATCGGCGTGGTGCTTCCGCTTTCCGGTCAACGCGCGCTGGTGGGCCAGCAGGTTCTGCAGGGCATTCAGTTGGCTTACAGCCAGTTCAATGCTTCAAACAAGGGACAGATCAAACTGGAGGTTAAGGATTCCGGGTTGGGACGGGAAGCGGCGGAGGTGGTGGAAGATCTGGCGCGCGATCCGAACGTCGTTGGCATTGTCGGTCCCATTCTGAGCTGGGAGATCCAGGGCATCATCCCAACGCTGGAAAAGTACAAGATGCCGGTGTTTTCACCGACGGCATCGACCAGCGGACTGACGGAACTGAGTCCTTTTGTATTCCGCAACGCACTCACCAAGGAGTTGCAGGCGCGGTTCCTGGCCCGCTATGCGGTGAACCACCTGAACCTGTACCGGCTGGCGGTGCTGTACCCCACCGAGTATTACGGTGAGATCATGCGCGACGATTTTGAACGCGAGGTGCGCGCGCTGGGCGGGGAGATCGTCACCTCCATTTCGTATGACCGCAAACAGAATGATTTCCGCGAGCAGATCCTGAACCTGGGTGGCGTGCCCGACGACCGTCTGAAATGGATGGTCAACCGGTTTTTGAGCCGAGGTGCGAAACCGCCGTACCTCAATGACAAGGGCAACATTTCACGACCCATCATCGATGGCGGCCTGTTTTCCGGGGGCGATTCCGAAGGGTTGAAAGTGGCGCTGGAAGTCAATTACGACGCCATCTTCATTCCCGGGTTTTACGACAAGGTGGGATTGATGATTCCGCAGTTTGCCTTTTACAATATCGAGAACGTCCTGTTTCTGGGAGCGAATGGATGGAACTCGCCGGAGTTGGTGGAGATGGCCCGGCATTACCTGAACTCGGTGTTGTTCGTGGATGGGTTTTTTCCGGAAGGGGAGGACCCCGCCACCAAAAAATTTGTCGAGGATTTTGAAAAGCGGTTCGGCTCCAAACCCACGGTGCTTTCGGCGCAGGCGTACGATGCGGCCAATATGATGTTTCAGGCGGTGATGGAAGGCGGGTCCAACCGACTGGAAATTCACAAACGTCTGTCAAAAATTGAAAATTACCCCGGCGTGTCGGGAGTCACCACCATGCTTCCTTCCGGCGATACCGATCGCAGTCTGGTGAAGTTGAGCGTCCGGGAAGGCAGGATCGTTCCCGTGAACGGGCCGGAAGCGCCCAAAGATTAGAAGTTGTCGTTGCCCAGGATGGCTTCCAGCTCTCCCGCCTTCATTGGCAGGTTGTCCCGCAGAAACATTTCCAGCCGGGCTTCAGGGTCGTCGAAGTTGGCGGCGTTGCCCGTCTCCGGATTCACTTTCATGTAAACCACCTCGTCACTGACCGGAAAGCTTTTCACCGGTCTGCCTGCCAGCGCCTCCTGCATGAATTGCAACCAGATGGGAATGGCGGCGCGCGATCCGGTTTCATTCACACCCATCGTCTCGTCGCGGTCCTTGCCCACCCACACACCGGTCACCAGTTCCGGTGAATATCCCATGAACCAGGCATCGATGTAGTTGTTGGTGGTTCCGGTTTTGCCGGCGATGGGACGGTTCAGCACCTTCACCTTTTTCCCGGTCCCGTTATCCACCACGCTCTTCATCAGATCGGTGACGATGGCCGCCAGGCCGGACGAGATCACCTGTTGCGACTGTGTCTCCGCGTAATAAATGGCGTCGCCCTCGCGGTTGTTGATGAAGCGGATCGGCGCCGGCTCAATGCGCCGGCCCTGGTTGGCGAACACGGCGTAGGCCTTGACCAGCTCGTACAGCGTGACACCGGAGGAACCCAGGGCGATGGACAGGTTGTTCGCCATGGGACTGTCAATGCCCAGCCGCCGGGCCACCTCAACGGCTTTCGGCACGCCGGTGTGTTGCAGGAGTTTGATGGTCACCACGTTGCGGGAATGTGTGAGCGCGGTGCGGAGCGAGGTCGGGCCGTAAAACTTTTCGGAAAAGTTGACGGGTTTCCACTTGTCGAAGGTGTCTTCCTTTTCCTTGAAGATGATCGGCGAGTCGATGACGATGCTGGCGGGCGTGTAACCGTCCTCGAGGGCCGCCGCGAAAATGATCGGTTTGAATGCGGAACCCGGCTGGCGCACCGCCTGTGTGGCGCGGTTGAACTGGCTCTTCTTGAAATCGTAACCGCCGACCATCGCCTTGATATGACCGGTGGTGGGGTCGAGGCTGATGAGCCCCGCCTGCACCTCGGGTTCCTGCTCGAGGCTAAGGTTCCATTCGGTCGCGCTTTGTTTTTGTCCGAGTTTCACCAGAATGACGTCGCCGATGGAGAGCGCCTCACGCACATTTTTGATGCGTGACCAGCGGATGTCCAGCCGTGTGTTGGGTTCGCGCGCCCAATCCATGGATTCCAGCGGAATGGTTCCCTGCGCCCCGCCGAGGTACACGCGGGCGTGATCCTGCCGCACCCGCGTGACCACGCCGTGGAGGATGTTGCCTTCGACGAAGGGGGCCTTCGCCTCCTCCGTAAACTCGGCGTCCTCATTCAATTTGGTCAGGAGAGCATCCATGGTTTCGCGATCGGTGAGATCGGTCACGCGTTGCACCGGACCACGGTAACCGAACCGCTTGTCCGCCTCGCGCAATCCCTCGCGCACCGCTTTTTGCGCGGAAACCTGGTTAGCGTAATTGAGTGTGGTGTGGATCTTCAAACCGTCGCGGTACAACTTGTTGGTGCCGTACTTTTCCTGGATGAACTGGCGGATGTACTCGATAAAATAGGGCGCTTTGTTGACCGGATCCGCCACCTGCCCCAGTTTCACCTCTTCCGCCAGCGCCTGTTCCTTTTCCTGTTCGGTGATGAAGCCGTTGTGCGCCATGCGGCGGATGGCGTGGTTGCGCCGGTTGATGGATTTCTCAAGGTCTTTATAAGGAGAGTAATGATTGGGCGCCTTGGGCAGACCGGCAATCAGGGCGCATTCGGCGATGGTGAGTTCCTTCACCGGTTTGCCGAAGTAAGTGCGCGCCGCGGCCTCCGCTCCGTAACTGCCGTGGCCGTAATAAATCTGGTTGAGGTACATCTCCAGAATTTCATCCTTGGTGAACACCAACTCCATGCGGATGGCCAGAATGGCCTCCCGAATTTTGCGCTCCAGACTCCGCTCGAAGGAAAGAAACAGCGTTTTGGACAATTGCTGGGTGATGGTGCTCCCGCCTTCCACCACATGCCCGGCCTGGAAGTTTTTTATCATGGCGCGGATGATGGCTTTCGGATCGATGCCGAAGTGGTAATAGAAGTTTGAATCTTCCACCGCCAGCGTCGCCTGCTTGAGGTACAGGGGGATGTCCTCCAGCGGAGCCAAAATGCGCTTTTCGATATAAAACTCCGCGATCAGTTCTTCGTTGTCCGAATAGACGCGGGAGATGGTGCTGGGCTGGTAATCCTTGAGCTGGCGGACGTCCGGCAGGCCCTGGGAGTATTTGAAGTAAATGAACCCGGCGGCGGCAAACCCGAGGAGAAGGCCGAACAGAGTGAGGCCAAGGAAGGAGAGCAGGAGAGTGCGTTTCCATCCTCTCCGCGCTTTTTGCTGTCCCTGGGGAGGGCGCGGAGCGCGCTGGGGCTTCTGATTTTTGAGAAATTTTTTATTCGTCATTCAGGTCAGGGAACGGTTTCCCTGTTTCAAGCAGGGAAGGCTTACATCCGGCCTTCTTCCAGGTCGATCAACTCCGCCCAGCTCGTGATGTCTTCCCGGGCGCGATCGATGGAATTCAGGATGGCTTTGAATTTTTCCCGCGCTTCGTCGTTGTCCGGCGATGCGTTCAGGATCGCTTCGTTTATTTGCTCGAAATCCCGGCGCGATTTGTCTTGTACGAGAAATTCGACCCATTCTTCCATTGTTGCTTCCGAAAACGATGCGGACTTTTCCATGAAGGTATCGGAATCCACATTCAGGAATTCCAGAATCATTTTATCGAGAGGGCAGGGATAGATGTATTCTCCCAGTGTATTTTTTTTGCAGGCGCGGGCCTTGTCGATCATGCGTGGAACATGGACCAGTCCCGCGAGCCGTTGCCTTGGACTTCTTGGATACCGTGCGGTCAAATTCATAAAAGTACAATCGGAGATTTATTGAACCGCGGGGATGAAGACGTTGAAAAAACGGAATTCAATCCAGACGGACGCGGTTCAGATTCTTAAAAAAGCTGGCTTGCTTGATGGCCGTGGCGCCTTCCGGGCCGAGGTTGTTGCGAAACAGATCGAGCGTGTTGAGACTGGTGAGGTTTTCCGAGGCGGCCAGGTGCCGGGCGCCTTCTTCTCCAATCTGATTGAACTTCATGACCAGTTGCTCGAGGTTGGAGACGTGCCCGGAGCAGGCGATGTGCTTCGCTCCTTCGGCGGTGATCTTGTTGGATTTGAGATTCAACACCTTCACATTGCTGATGTGCGGGCTGTCCGCCAGTGCGGCGACGCCTTCATCGCCGATTTCGTTGTCTCCCAGCTCCAGCTTGACTACCTGGCTCAACTGTTCCATCTGCGCCAGCACCTTGGCGCCGTCGTCACCAAGGCGGCGGTTCTCCAGATCCAGCGTGTCGCCGTTGATGAAATTCTTTTTGAACAAATCTTCCAAATCCATATTATTTCAAACCTCTAGGTAAGCGCGGTCATCTAGTCCACAAGTGTATTTAATTTTTGAAACCCGATCAAGGGGCAAGGCGGTTTTGCCGGGAAAAGTTGCCAACCGTCGAAATGCTTCCCGACCCGTTTCCTTGATTTCCCGCCCGGTACGCCAATCAAGATTTATAGTTTCTCATGAAGCGCAATCCCGTCAACCCCGCCATTCCCTGCCAGCAACAGACCAAACGTACTCCTCACAACCTTTAAAGAGACCGGGGTGTCGCGACTGACGACTCCCCCCAATCCGTTTCGCAGATACGAAGATGCCCCCACGGGTATGTTTGCCACTGACTGTTTCCGATGCCTCTTTGCCGTATCACAAAACTTTTGAAACCGATGCCATGCCACCGCAGAAATTGGATGCGTATCGGTCAAGCGTTTTTTGAATTGTCCTTGGCGGTCTCGGCATAATCTGGCTTCTCGACCGGGGCGTGGATAGGGTGCTTTCCGGGATGCCCTGCGGGAATACGTTCTGGAGGCAGAGAGTCTTTTGAAAGCGTTCGATGGCTCGTGATTTTTTCGTTGTTTTTGTTGTAAGGAAAGGAGATTTTTGATTACTTATAGTTAGCTAAACAACAAAAAAAGCGGCATAGAAAATGTTTTAATTCGGGCATGGAAAATGATACGCTTTTTTATAACCGTAAACCCAAAATTTTTGTGGGAGATTAGGAATATGAGAAAACTGCTGGCCAGTTTGCTTGTTGCATTCGTGATGATGGTCCCGTTCTCAGCCATGGCCGATGAAGGCCCAATGAAATTGCCGGACAACGCCCCGGAAAGTGCCAAAATGCACAATCAGGAGGGTATCAAGCATTGGAATAAGGGGCATTACGACGTGGCCTTCAAGCACTTTGAGGAGTCCGCGGGGATCGATGCCTCGAATGGCGAGATTCATTTCAATGAAGCCATTGCGCTCGACAAAATGGGCCGGCATGGCGAGGCCACCATGCACTTCAAAGCCGCGAAAGACCGTGCAGGTGGAAATCAGGCGATCACCAACTCCCCGATTTTGAACGCACACATCGGCGGTTGACGGAATTCACAAAACCCGCCGACGCACAAAAATCAGCAGAAGTTCTTGTAATTTAAGGGCTTCTGCTTTTTTGTTGCAGGCTGTCCCCGGTTCCGATTTCCCGTTGCGGGTGGTTTAGACTCCCCTTGTGGATATGCTATAATTCCTACAGCATTTCCCCTGAGTGCCCGTCAGGGTCTTAAAATTTTATCCGAGTGAGGTTTTTATGATGGGGATCGGTTTTCCAGAGTTGATGGTGATCCTGGTGATCATCATGATCATTTTCGGCGCCGGCAAACTGCCGGAGATCGGCAGTGCCTTTGGCAACAGCATTCGTAATTTTAAAAAGTCGATGAAGGAAGCGGAAGAGGGTGAGGACAAGGAAACCGCCGCTGTGCCGGAGGGACACACGCAACCGGCCCCCGCGCAGGCTCAGGGGAACCCTGCACCCCAGCCAGCCACACAGAACACGGCGACTACGGTTCCCACGGGGCAGGCTTCGTCTCAGCCTGTGACCGCGCAGAGCACCGGCACCGCGCAAACGACGGGACAGAACCCCGCGCCGAATGCGAAGAAGAAAGAAAAACCGAAAGACGAGGCTGAAAAGATGATCGAGGATGCGATCAACGAACTGAAAGAGAAGCGCATCGGTACGGTCAAAACGCCGCATGACGGTCTGGTTCAGCAGGGAGATGTGTTCACCGACTCGCTGAAACGCACGCCGTTCGGACGCGGCCGCGATCGCGGGGTTTCGCGCGACGTTTTTTAAAGCCGACTGACAAAAGTTATTTGGACGGTCATCCGGTCACTCTTCGAGTGCCGCCGGATGGCCGTTTTTTATTTAAGGTTGTTCGGGCGATTCCACCGGCACGCGAATGGGTTTGAACGCGGCGCTCCCCCCCAGCAGGAGGCCGAGACCGATCCAGATCAATTCGCGGATGCGCCGCACCAAGGACACGGCGAGCCCGAGTGGTCCGCTCATCCCCATCGACATG
This sequence comes from Nitrospina gracilis Nb-211, assembly GCF_021845525.1. Taxonomy (NCBI): domain Bacteria; kingdom Pseudomonadati; phylum Nitrospinota; class Nitrospinia; order Nitrospinales; family Nitrospinaceae; genus Nitrospina; species Nitrospina gracilis. Next base: position 1,396,181 of record NZ_JAKJKD010000001.1, read on the forward strand.
AAAATTACCACCAGCCCCGCCTCCTGCGCCCCCAGGCTGATAGGGATGAAAAAACTGCCCACGCGCACCAACTGCAGGATCGCTTCGATGGTCCACAACTCCATCCAGCTCAGCTCGACGCCGAGAAAGTATAGCGTGAAATAAAGCTCGATCACCCCCGCCGCCCAGCCCAGCCAGCCGTACCAGATGGACTTGAAGCAGAGCATGCGGTGTTCGCGGTAATACCCCGACATCATATTGCACAGGGCGAGCAGGTGATCCACCGCCGGGCGCGCCTCGCTTTTGGGAAATGTGCGGTCGAACCAGCCGACCAGCATGCTGAGGCATCCCGTGGTCTGGAACAGCAGGAACAGGATGATGAGCACGGAGAAGGTGATGAGTCCCGCCGCACTGCCGTTCTTGAAGGTTTCGTCGATGCCGTCGGTGAGAAACAGGAAGACGGTGCCGGGAATCATGAACAGGATGAGGCTCAGCATCAGCGTGGTGCGCGCCACCACCTGCGAGGCGAGGCCCTGTTTGTAACCGAGGCCGTACTGTTCTTTCAGGAAATGCGCTTTCACCGGCTCGCCGCCCAGCGAGCCGAACGGGGTGATGGCGTTGAACGATTCGCCGATGGTGCGGACTTTCCACAGGGCGAAAGTGGTCAGGCGCTTCGCTTCCTTCGGTTTGAAGGCGAACTGCCAGGAGCGGGCGTCGAAGTAAGCGACCAGGCTGTAGGCGATAAACACGAGTGCGAAGCCCCAGCCCATGTCCAGCAGGTGGTGGGTGACGTCTTTAAAATCGACGGTGCTCACCGCCCATGCGAACAGGCCGACGCCGAACAGGAAAAACAGGGGTTTCAGAATTTTGGACATGGGTGCACTGCGGACCGGGAATGAAGGGCGTATGCGCCCGATCCATTGAGGATAGTGTCAATCCGGAAAGAGGTCAACCCGGATTGCGGTCAGCGGGTAAGGCTTACCGGTCGCACTCGCCGCCGATCATGTTGATCATGTCGAAGGTGGGGATGATGTCCGCCAGCATGGCGCCGCGCACCATCACTTCCATCGCAGCCGTCATGGTGAAGCAGGGCGGGCGCACGCGGCACTTGTAGGGGCGGCCGGAGCCGTCGCTCACGATATAGAATCCCAACTCGCCGTTCGCCGCTTCCGTGCCCAGGTACACCTCGCCGACGGGCGGCTTGATGCCGTCGATGGTCAGCTTGAAGTGGGCGATCATCTCTTCCATGCGCGTGTATACATCCTGCTTGGAGGGCTGGCGCATGTAGGGATTGTCTACGTTGATGGGGCCGTCCGGCATGTCTTTCATCGCCTGCTTGATGATCTTGTAGCTCTGCTTGATCTCTTCCATGCGCACCAGGTAGCGGTCGAAGTTGTCGCCGGTTCTGCCGAGCGGAATGTCGAAATCGATGCGGTCGTACACCAGGTACGGCTGAGCCTTGCGCACGTCATAATTGACGCCACAGGCGCGCAGGCACGGTCCCGTGAAGCCGTAAGAGATGGCCTCTTCCACGGAGATGATTCCCGTATCGCACATGCGGTCGAGGAAAATGCGGTTTTTGGTGAGCAGTTTGTCCACGTCGTCGAACAGCGCATCCAGTTTCGGGTACGCGGCTTTCAGATCGTCATCGAGGTCTTCCGGAATGTCGCACATCAGGCCGCCGATGCGCACGTAGTTGGAGGTCAGCCGCGCGCCGCAGATTTTCTCCAGGATGTCCCACAGGATTTCGCGGGCTTCGACGAAGTAGATGAACGCGGTGAGCGCGCCCAGCTCAAGCGCCGCCGCGGCGATGTTGGTGTAGTGGTCGGCGATGCGCATCAGCTCGTTGGTGACGACGCGGATGTACTGGCACCGATCGGTGCACTCGATGCCCAGCAGTTTTTCCACCGCCAGCGCGTAGCTGATGTTGTTCATGATGGCGGAGCAGTAGTTCAGCCGGTCCGTGTACGGGAAGACGTTGGTGTAGGTGACGCTTTCGCACATCTTCTCGAAGCCGCGGTGCAGGTAACCCACTTCGACTTCGCAGTCCACCACGGTTTCGCCGTCCAGCGTGAGGGTGAATTTCACCGTTCCGTGCGTGGCCGGATGGGACGGGCCCATGTTCAGAACCAGGTGTTCGGTATGCAAACTCTCCTTGAGATCGGACATTTCTTCTTTCTGCTCCTAGATTGTGATGCTATGGGCTCAACCGGCCTTCGAGATTTTGACCGAAACCAGACCTTCTTCACCGTTCCGCATCTTGTTGATGGGAACGTCCACCCAGTTCTTGGGAATGTATATGACACCCTGAACCGACCGTTTGCTGACTTCCACCGGAACTTCCACCGTGTGCGTGGACGACTCGACGCGGATGCGGTCGCCGCTTTCCACGCCCAGCTCTTTCGCGTCTTTCGGATTGATCTCGGCGATGCAGTCGGGGCCGATGTCCATCAGCGCCTTGGCATACTGCGTGTAGGTGCCGATGTGGAACATGTGGTTGTTGCTGATCAGCGTGAAGGGATAGCCGTTGCCATTCGTGGCCGGAGCGGCTTCCGCTTCGGTGACGGCGAAGCCCGGTTTGTGACCGCTTTCGGCCGGCGTCCATTGTTTGGACTTCTTGCCGGGAAACAGACCCTTGTAAATGGGGGCGGCGATTTCGATTTCCGCCTGCACGTCCTCGACCGAGTTGAAGTCGAACGGCTTGCCGAAGGCATCCGCCAGGTCGAGGAAGATGTCGAAATCCGGACGGGACTCGCCTTCCGGCAGGACCGCCGGAGCGACCTTCTGCACGTGACGGGTCATGTTGGTGAACGTGCCTTCTTTCTCCGCGTAGGTGCAGGACGGCAGAATGAGGTCCGCCATCTTCGCGGTTTCCGTCATGTACGAATCGTGCACCACGAGGAAGGGCACCGTCTGTAGGGCGTTCTTCACCACGTCCGCCTTGTAATAGCTGTGGCAGGGGTCTTCGCCCGCAATGTACAGCATCTTGACGTGTCCTTTGGCGCAGTGTTCCCACAGGTTGTCCACCAGGTTTTCGCCTTTGAACTTGAGCTCATTGAGGCCCCAGGTTTTGGCCAGATGCGCCAGCGCTTCGGGATCGTCCACGCGCCGGTAACCCGGCAGGTATTCCGGGGTGAGGCCCATATCGTTGACGCCCTGCGAGTTGCAGTGTTCGCGCGGCGGGTAGATGCTGACGCTTCCCTGACCGCCCGCATGCACGAGGATCGACAGGTTGAGCAGAGCGTTCAGGATTGCTTCGCCCTGGCCGGTCTCGTGAATGTCATTGCCGATCAGGATGAAGCGGTCGGCGTTCCTGCTGAAGCGTTCGGCGGCGCGAGTGAGCGTCGCATCGTCCAGGCCGGTGGCGTTCTGCGCATAGTCGGCGGTGTACTTGGACAGCGACTGCACGAACTGGTCGTAGTTCGGCAGGACGGTTTTCACTTTACCCGTATCCACGAGGTTCTTGTCGATCAGGATTTTGCTGATGCGGTTGGCTACCGCGAGGTCCGCACCGGGTTTGTACGTCATGCGCACTTCCACGCGCGACTCGTGATGGAAAACCACGTCCCGGGGGTTGGCGATGAGGATGTCGGTGCCGAAATTGATCGCCGCCTTGCGGATGGAGTTGCCCGCCACCGGATACTCCGAGGGAATGTCGGTGTTGAACAGCAGGACCACGTCCGCCTCGTCCAGCTCTGTGATGGGCTTGGACACGATGCCGTTTTCGAAACACTGCTGGGTGAACCGGTTGACGTACGGCGCCCGCAGTTGGTTGAGGTTGGTCAACTGGTTACTGCCAACCAGACCGCGGAACAGTTTCTGGAACAGGTAGTTTTCCTCGTTGGTCAGCTTTTCCCCGCCCATGGCGGCGATGCTGGCAGGCCCACTGCGGTTGATCGTGGATTTCAGGCGGTCGGCGATGGTCTCCAACGCTTCCGACCAACTGACCTCCTGAAAGGTGCCGCCGACGTTCATCAATGGGCGCTGAATGCGCTGTTTGTTGTGGACCATGCCGTGGCCGAAACGGCCCTTGGCGCACAGATTGCCTTCGTTGATGCCGAGGTCGAACGTCTCGTCGCCTTCGATACGCACCAACTGGCCTTTTTTGGTTTCCATCTTGACCGTGCAACCCCACGAACAGAAGTTGCAGGTGCTGTGCGTGTTCTTGAACATGGATGCCAGGCCGCGCGCGCTGGACGTCATGTCCATCAACGCGCCGGTGGGGCAGACGGTGATGCACTGGCCGCAGAACTCGCAGTCCAGCGGCTCGTGGTTGGCAGTGCCGATGCCGACCTGATAGCCGCGCTTGTTGTAATCCAGCGCCTGCACGCCCTGAATCTCATCGCACACGCGCACGCACATGCCGCACATGATGCAACGGTTCAGGTAAAACTCGATGATCGGGTTGGTTTTGATGCTGGGCTCGTTACGGCGCTTGATTTCGAAACGCCCGTTCCACAGCTTCAGGTGATCGGTGTTGTCCTGCAGGGGACAGACGCCGGACTTGTCGCAAATGGGGCAGTCCAGCGGGTGTTCGACCAGCAACATCTCCAGGCACGCACCGTTGTAGCGGGTGGTTTCCTCCGTGTCCGTGCGAATCTTCATGCCTTCGGACACCGGGTGCGTGCAGGAATAGACGAGATTCTTCTTTCCGTCTTCATTGACTTCCACCATGCACGTGCGGCAGGCGGCGAAGGGCTTCAGCTTCGGGTTCGAACACAGGTTGCTGATAAAAATATCCGCCCGTTTCGCGGCATCCAGAATCATCGTGCCTTCCGGCGCGGTGAACGGTTTGTCATTGATCGTGAAGTTGACCGTTTTTCTTACGACGGTGCTCATTTATTCCTTCGGCTCCTGGTATTTTTTAAAGCTGGTAATGGTCACAGATTTCGTAGGTTTTCTCGGGGTCGATGGTGCCGTGCGTGTCTTCGTCGATGATGGCCATCGGGGCGGCGCCGCAGTTGCCGAGGCAGGAGGCAAACTCCAGTGTGAACAGCTTGCTGGGATCTGTCTCGCCCTTGCCGATCCCGTACCTTTCCTTCATTTTCTGGGCGATGACGGGAGCGCCTTTGACAAAGCAGGCCGTACCGTAGCAGAGCTTGAAAATGTACTTGCCCGGCTCGGTGATGCGGTACTGGGGGTAGAAGGAGATGACGCCATAAATCTCCGCACGCGTGATGTTCAACTCCTCCATCACCACCTCGACAATCTCGTCCGGCAGAAACCGGAACTCGTTCTGGATCTTGGTGAGCATGGGAATCAGAAACTGGCGCGACCGGCTGGGAAAGCCGTCCATGATCTTATAGACCTTGTCCATGCAGATTTTCTTTTCTTCCGGGCTGGCGGTCTCTACAGAGACGGTTTCTTGCTGAGTGGTTTCGTTTTCCGGATTGTCCATGAGGGATCTCTATATGGCTGGGTTGACAGTAAGAAACTGAACCGTAACTCGTTTGAATATTGGCAGGTTAATCTTATCAAACCCGCTGAAAAAAACGAAGTATATAAACCCCGTGATTGGACTGTCAACCTAAATATGCCCGCCGGGAAGAGGTGAAAAATGCGGGAAGGGTGAATGAGCAAAGCCAGCCTCTGTAACATAACCGTTGGGACATCAGGGAGTTCAGAAAAGAGAGAAGTCAAAAGGGGAGGAGATGAAGGGGATGGGTTCCCGTTGTCTGCAGAACTTCATGCGTTGCGACCGGTGCAACAGCAGGTTGGGATTTCAGAATCTCCTGGGATCTTCGTTATATATTCATTTAATATATTAGAGAATGCATTATAAGTATATGAAAATAAAATAAATTTATTCTATCTTATTTTGGGGTGGCCGGCCCTGCCCAGAGGGGTTTCAAGTTCCGCCAGCCGGGTCAGGGCGCCGGTGTGGTCGGGGTCGATGCGAAGTGCCATGCGGAATGCCGAGCGGGCTTCTCCCGTCCGGTGGGCGGCGGCATAGGCCACGCCGAGATTGAAATGGGCGTCGGCGTTGCTGGGGTCGTAGCGCGTGGCCAGTTGGAAGGCCTGCACCGCTTCACGGTAGCGCTTGAGCTGCAACAGCGCCCAGCCGCGGCTGAAATGAGCCGTAGCGCTTTCGGGATCGATGCCGAGGGCATCGTTGTACGCCATCAGGGCGTCGCCGTACCGGCCCAGCATGTCGTAAAGCAGTCCCAGATTGAATCGCGGCTCAAAGTAATCGGCTTGCAGGCGGATGGCCTCGGTGTAAGCGCGGATGGCTTGTTCGGGTTTTCCAATTTCGCCGTATATGATGCCGAGCTGGTTGTAGATCCGGGGGTTCTCCGGGTCCAGCTGCACCGACTGGTGATAAGACGAGAGGGCGCGTGTGTATTCCTGTAAATGCCAGAAGGCGCTCCCCAGTTTTAACAGGATCTGCTGTTGGCGGGAGGCGTCGCCCATGGCCGCCTGCAATGCCGGCACTGCGTCGGCATACTGCCCCAGCGCCAGGTAGCTGTCGCCCAGCATGGCCTGTGCCTGAGGGTTATCGGGGTGGCGCGCCACCGTTCGTTTGAGATGTACGACGGCCTCCCGGTTCTGTCCCAGACGGGTGTAAATGATGCCCAGACCGAGGTCCGCTTCCGACAGGTCCGGGTTCAGTTGCAGGGCTTTTTTGAAGGGAAGCACGGCTTTTTCCAGTTGGCCCAACTGCATGAGCGCGTCGCCCAGATACATCCATGCCTGCGCGCGTGTGGAGTCGCGGCGCAGGGTTTCACGAAGCGGCACAATGGCCGCCTGGTAATTTCCAAGTTGCCATTGGGTGGTGCCCAGGCTTTGCCAGATTTCCACCGAATCCGGGAAAAAGCGAAGCGACTTTCGATACGCGGTCACGGCATCTTCCCAGCGGCTCAACTCCTCAAAAGTGCGGGCCAGCTTGAGTTGCACCGGACCGTTTTCCGGATCGAACCGAAGGACATTTTCAAATTCCTTCGCCGCCCGGGGGTAGTTGCCCTGCAGGAGACTCAGGTCGGCGATGCGGTGATGCGCCCGCACATGTTTCGGGTTGAGGTTGAGCACCCGCATGTACTGATCGATTGCTTCATCCACTTGGTCCAGGCTTTCCAGAGTCTGCCCAAGGTGGAAACGGATGTCGAGGTCGTTGGGATCGAACCGCAAGGCGTTCTGAAACGACTCGCGCGCCAGGGCGAACTGGCCCAGTTCGAGGTATTCGCGCGCGAGTTGGTAATGACTGCCCGCCTGTTGCGGTCGCACGAACGTCAATTCCTTGAATGCCAGCACCGCCTCTCGGTGTTCTCCCATGCGGCTTTTGGCCCGTCCGAGATACTCCAGGGCCAGCGCGTTTTTGGGATCGATGCGCAGGGCGTTTTCCAGCGGTTCCACGGCTTTTTGCAGTTGGCCGGTGGTCACGTGAATGCGGCCGATGGCCGCGTGGGCGTCGGCATAATTGCTGTTGAGGTCCAGAGCCTGACGGTACTGGGTGATGGCGGCGTCAAACTGGCTCAGCGCTTCAAAGCTTTGAGCCAGTGCGAAACGCCATTCCGGGTGCGGGGGGCTGAGTTCCAGCGCGATTTTGTACTCCGGGATGGCCTTGGCGTGCCGGTCGGTTTCCGCATAGGTCCGGGCCAGCGCGAAGTGGGCGCGCGGCATGCGTGGGTTGATGCGCAGTGCGTTGGTCAGGTGTTCCAGCGCCTCGTCGTACCTTTTCAGCTTCAGGTTGGTGTATCCCAGGCCGAACTGCGCGTCGGCGAAATTCGGATCCAGCAGAACCGCTTCCCGGAAGGCTTCCTCCGCTTGCTTCGTGTGGCCCAACTGGCTGTGGGCTTCGCCAATCTGGTAGTAGGCGGCGGAGTAAAGCGGTTCCACCTCCAGCACCTTCCTGAATTCGGCAATGGCTTTGTCGTAAAGACCGATCTGCGCGTACGCCCGCCCCAGCCCGAAATGGGCGATGTAATCATTGGGATCGACCTTGAGCGCGTCCTTGTACTCCTGCATGCGGAGAAAATCCGCGGAGGCGGGACCGCTTCCCAGCACTCCCAACAACAGAATCGAAAGGACGCAGGCAATTTTTTTCATGATATGTCCGTGCATGGCAAACCCTGTTTCCGTATCGTCACAAACCGCCGGAAAAAAAGGGAGGCCGGAAATTTTTCCTTCCATTTTCGCCGATTTCACCGCCGCGTGCCAGGAGGGGCCTGCGAAGCCGCATTTTTTGTTCAAGGGATTTTTTGGGGTGGCCGATAAGAAGGGGAAAGCCGTCTGCAATCAACCACTTTTACGGGGAAATCGCCATGCCGACCAGCACCTATTCCGACCTCGAAACCGTCATCCGGTTTTTCAGCCACGCCAAACCGCGGTCCCTTTTGGACATCGGAGTGGGATTCGGCAAGATCGGCTTCCTGGCACGGGAGTTTCTGGACGTGATGATGAACGAGTCCTACCGGCCCACCGACTGGAAGGTGCGGATCGACGGCATCGAGGCGTTTCCCGACTACATTCAGGGGCACCATAAAGCGCTTTACGACAACATCCACATCGGCGATGCGCTGGATGTCATCGACGGTCTGGAGCGTTACGACGCCATCGTGCTGGGCGACAGCCTGGAGCATTTCGATAAGGAACGCGCCTGGCAGATGCTGGACAAATGCGCCGACCACTGCACGGGTTACCTGATGATCTTCATTCCTTTGGGAGAACACTGGGAACAGGAGGCTATCTATGGCAACGAGTATGAGCGGCACCTGTCTTTCTGGACCCGCGAGGAGTTCGAACCCATCGCCACCGCCTGCAAGTTCAGTTGGTTTGAGGGCATCGGCGATTACGGCCGCTTTTTGATCCACGTGGATGCGTACCGGCATCACCGCATGCGGACGCGTGCCGAGGCCCGGTTTCGGAAGGGGGAGGAAGACCAGGCGATCGCGGACCTCACCGGCTGTATGGAATCCCTGCCCGCCAACATCGACAGCGAATACCTGCTTGTGGATTTCCTTCTCAAGCGGGATCGCCTGCCCCAGGCGGTTAACCGGTTGAAGGGAATCCAGCGGAAGTTCCCCGACCAGGCACCGGGTGTGGGAGGCTATATCGAGCGCGTGGAAGCCTTTCTCGCCAAACAGGCCGGGGCTTGCTAATCCCCCTTTTTACTTTCCCCAGAACAAATCTTTTCAGCCACCCTGCAACTGGTATTTGACGACGGCGCGGTTGTGGTCGTCCAGATTGGTGGAAAACTTATGCGTGCCATCCTGCCTTGAAACGAAATAGAGGTATTTCGTCTCGGCGGGGTTGAGCGCCGCTTTGATGCTTTCCAGGCCGGGGCTGGCGATGGGGCCCGGCGGCAGGCCGGGGTACAGGTAGGTATTGTACGGCGACTCCACCGACAGGTCTTTCTTGCGGATGTTGCCGTCGAAATCGGCCAGAGCGTAAATCACCGTCGGGTCGGTTTGCAGGCGCATGTTGCGTTTCAGCCGGTTGTGGAAGACGGAGGAGATGAGCTCCCGCTCCGATGGCGCTCCGGTTTCTTTTTCGATGATGGAGGCCAGCGTGATGATCTCATGAAACGTGAGGTTCATCGCCTCGGCCTGGCGCATGGCCTTTGCGGGGTTCACTTTTTCCTGAAAGGTCTGCACCATGGTTTCCACGATGCGTTTTTCGCCTGCGTTTTTGGGAAACTTGTAGGTTTCCGGAAACAGGTAGCCTTCCAGGTCTTCCGCGGGCGCACCCACCGTCCGGATCAATTCCGGGTTGCGCGTTTCCTCCACGAACCGTTCCCGGCTCCCCAGCCCGGCCTGTTCCACCAGCCCGGCGATTTCCAGGATGCGGTACCCCTCCGGCACGGTGAGCGCGTGGAGAACCGACTGGCCGGAGGTGATGGTTTCCAGAATTTGTTTGGGAGGCATCCTGCCGGACAGCTCGTACTCCCCGGCGCGGATCTGGTTCTGCTTGCCCTGAAGGTACGCAAACAGAACGAAGCCGGTGGGGTTCGCGATCAACCGTTTGTCACTGAGATGACGCGACACCTGCTTCAAGGTCATGCCGCGCTCGACTTCCACGATGCGGGAAGGAGAAGAGGGGGTGAGCGGCGAGGTGGAATAGCTGTACAGCCAGAATGAAAATCCAAACACCCCGGTCAACACCAGGAATAGGCCCGCCAGAAGCGATGTTTTCAAGTAACGGTTCATGGAAAAAGCCTTGCCGGGTCCGGTGCCTTTCCCTGCGTCTCAACCTTTGCTGCGGAGAATGGATTTGATCTGCGTGACGAACTCGGCATTTTCATCGTGGGTGCCGACGGTGACGCGCAGACAGTTACTCAAACGCGGGTGGCTGTTGAGGTCCCGCACCAGTATACCTTTTTCCACCAGCCGATTGAACACTTCTTCGGAATTGCGATGCACGCGGAACAGGACGAAGTTGGCATCTGACGGAAATGTTTCCAGTTCCGGGAGATGGGATAAGGTCTTGATCAGCCAATCCCTCTGTTCGAGGATCTGGTCGATTTGCTGTTTCACCGGCCCAAATCGGTTCAGCAGTACCGCGGCCAGTTCCTGCGATACGGTGTTGGAGTTGTATGGCAGGCGGATTTTATCCACCTGCTTGATGATCGTAGGATGCGCCACGGCGTAGCCGACGCGCAGACCCGCCAGCCCGATCTTCGACAGACTGCGCAGGATCACCAGGTTGTTGTGCGTCTTAAGCTGATCGAGGAAAGTGTCGCGTGCGAAATCGTAATAGGCCTCGTCGAGCACGGTGATGCCTTTGAAATTTTCCAGCACCTTCTGGATAGCGTCGCGATTGAAACAATTGCCGGTCGGGTTGTTGGGGTAGCTGAAGAACACGATGCGCGCCTGCGTTTTTTCCAGCATGTCCAGAAACGGTTCGGCGGTGAAATCCCATTTTTCATCGAGTGGAAAGCTCTCCGCCTTAACCCCCATACCCCGCGCGATGATCGAGTACATGGCGAAGGTGGGGTCGGGAAACGCCACTGTGTCGCCGGGATCGCAGAAAATCTGCGTCAGGATCTGGATCAATTCATCCGAGCCGTTGCCGATGGCCAACTGGTCCGTGGACACGGACAACCGCTTGGACAGCACGTCCTTCAACCGCTGGCTCGCCGGATCCGGGTAGCGGTTCAACTGAAACGTGCGGAAGGTATCCTGAAACAGGTCGAGGATCTCCGACGGCGGCGGGTACGAGTTCTCATTGGCGTGGAGCTTGATGTCGCAGTCGAAGTTCTCCACATGGTACGCCTTGAGCGCCTTGATCTTGTCTTTGACCAACTGGTCGAGGTTTACGTTTGCCATGCCGCCTCAGTCGGATTTCAGGATATCGCCGATCACCGGGCACTCCGTGGTGAAGCGCGAAGTGCGGTGTTTTTCAGCGCGGATGATGCACAGAAGCGTCTCCACCGTCTCTTCGACGTTGTGGTTCGCGACGATGTAATCGTACAACCGGTATTGACCCATTTCAATTTTTCCCGCCGTGAGGCGTTCGATGATCTTTTCCTCTGACTCGGTGCCGCGTTGCCGCAGGCGCCGTTCCAGTTCGCGCAGGGACGGCGGCAGAATGAAGATGAACACCGCGTCGAGTTTGAGTTTGCGGATGGACGCCGCACCCTGCGGGTCCAGCTCCAGGATCAAATCCTCGCCCCGGTCGCGGTGGGCTTTCAGGGTGCTGTGGGCCGTGCCGTAAAAATGGTTGTGCACCCAGGCGGACTCCAGAAACTCGCTTTTCTTCTGCATGGCTTCAAACTGCTCTCCATTGATGAAATGGTAGTCGATGCCGTTGCGCTCATTCTGCCGGGGCGGACGGGTGGTGTGCGATACGGAAAACTTGATGTCCGGGCGCATTTCCCGCAGGCGGTTGCATATGGTGGTTTTGCCCGTGCCCGAAGGGGCGGACAGGACGATGAGCAGGCTGTTGTTTTGAGGTTGGGTGTCGGTCATGGAATCGGTTTGATCGAATGATTGTAAAATCACTCGATATTCTGCAACTGTTCGCGGATTTTTTCCAGAATGCTTTTGATCTCGATCACAGCCTGGGAAGTGGGGTAGTCTGAGGACTTGGACCCGATGGTGTTGGTCTCGCGGTTGATTTCCTGGGTGATGAACTCCAGCTTGCGCCCGGCGGGTTCCTTGGAACCGAGCAGTTCCGCGAACTGGCCGAGGTGGCTTTGCAGGCGGCTGATCTCCTCGGAGATGTCGCTCCGGTCGGCCATGATGGCCACTTCCTGCGCCAGCCGGGTTTCGTCCAGGTCCTGCCCGGTGGTCAACGCCTGAATTTTATCCTGAAGGCGTTCACGGTAGGCGTCCAGCACCATCGGCTGGCGTTCCTTGATGGTCTCGAGATGTTCGCCGATCCGGCGGATGTACTGGGCGAGTTCGGCTTCCAGGTTGGCGCCTTCTTCGGCGCGCATCTGGATGAGCGCAGTGAGTGCGTCTTCGACGGTTTCCATCACCACCGATTCCTGCGCCGGGTCCAGTTCCAGCGGCTCCGCCACCAGGATGTCCCGCATGTTGAGCAGGGCCTCGATCGGCAGGTCGCCCGTCAGCCCGAACTGGCTCTTCAGTTGGCGTGCGGCTTCCACATATTGAGATGCCAGCTCGATATTGGGTTTGAGTCTCTGGTCGGCGGGTTCGCCCTCGGACCGTTCCAGGGTGAGGAACACGTCGAAGGTGCCGCGTGCACACCGGGCCTTGATGCATTTTTTGAGGGGCAACTCAAGGGCGCTCAGGTGTTTCGGCAGGCGGGTGTTGGCTTCGATGAAGCGGTTGTTGACCGAGCGGATTTCGGCTTTGCAGGAAAACGCTCCGCTCTGTTTTTCTGACCGGCCGAAGCCGGTCATGCTTTTCAACATTCGGCCGGCAACCTTCCAGCTAGACTTTTTCGAAGACGATGATGTGGTGCCCGTTGTCCCGGACGTGAGAAACCAGTTTGTGCCCGTCGTTCTGGACACTGCGCGGGACGTTTTCCGCCGGTTCGCCGTCGTCCAGAACCACTTCCAGCTTCTGTCCGGGTGACAGGCTTTCCAGCTTGAGTTTGGTCTTCACGTAATTTTGCGGACCTTTGACGCCTTTGAGGTCGATCTGCGCGTGCACGGCCTCCGCGGTGGTGGTGTTTCCATTACCGGCGGCGGATGCCTTCGCCTGCTCGGCGACTTCATCGGTGACGCGGATGCGCAGGGATTTCTCCGACTGCATCTTGTCGTATGCCTTGCGGCATTCGCCGATAAGCGTTTTCGATTCGTCGATCAGACCCTGCGCGAATTCCGGCTCGGCGGTTTCCGGATCTTTCTGGAAACGTTCGGCCACCCCGGCGTGGGTCTCGGATACGATGCCGGTCTCCACGATCAGCGACTCGAACTTTTTCATGGTCTCCAGGTTGTCCTCGAAGTCCATGCCCTCGGTCACCAGCAGGGCTTTCGCCGCCAAAGCCAGTGAACGGTTGGCCTGGCGCACGGAGTCGGCGATCAGTTGCTTCTCGAACGCGCGGGTGCTCTGGAACAGGGCGCGCTCCGCTTCGGACAACTGGTCGGTGATCATGTCGGATACGCCGCCGGCGCATTCGCCCTGGCCGCGGTCGTCCAGCGTGAATTTGTCCGTCGAGTGATAATCGACGTAAGACTGCGGCGACTCGGTGATGGACGGCAGGTCTTTGAGATCCTCCAGCAGTTCGGCAAAATAATCCTTGCCGACGCGGTCGAAGAACTGCGGGAAGGTTTCACCGTCTTTGCGGTCCTTCTTGTAAGCGTCGACGGTGCGCCGTGTTGCCAGGGGCACGTTCTTCGCAGGGATCTTGACGACGTGCTGGCTGAACCGCGCTCCGGTTTCCGTCACGTAACCGCCCAGCATCATTTCGTAATGCGGGGCGAGCACGCCGTTGACCTTTTTGGCACTGCCGGAAAACCCGATGTCCGCAATGTGATGCTGGCCGCAGGAGTTGGGGCAACCGCTGGCCTTGATCGACAAGGAATCCAGGTCGGTAGAACCGGTGTACAGGTTTTCGATATCCTCGGTGAGCTGGTTGATCAGCCCGCGCGAATGCGTGATGCCGAGGTTGCAGGTCTCCGAACCGGGGCAACAGGTCATGTCTTTCAACTCTTCCGTGCCCGCCTTGTGCTGGCCGATCTTCTTGAGTTCGCCGAAGATGTTGCCGAAGGCTTCCTTCTTCACCCACGGGATCATGATGTTCTGGTGCACCGTGTTCACCAGGCGGCCGCCGGCGAAGTCGTCGGTCATTTTGGCGATGGCGCGGGCGTGGTCGCTGGTCAGGTCGCCCAACTGCAACTTGATGTGCACGTTGTAAAACCCTTCCTGTCTCTGCGGGAAGGTGTTGCGCGCCGCCCAGTTCTGAAAGTCGGGGTCGCTGTCAAATTCCTGAGTCGGGGTGAAACCGGGAATGTTTGGAATCGCCTCATCGGGCACGTCGATTTCAGGAAACGTTTTGCCTTCGAGCTTGGCGAATTCCTCCTCCACGAGCTTTTTGGTTTTGTCGATGCCGTATTTGTCCAAAACATACTTGAACCGCGCCTTGTTGCGGTTCTGCTTGTTGCCGTGCTGGTCGAACACGCGGATCACCGCCTCGCAGGCACGCAGAAGGTCTTCCGCCGGAACGAAGTCCGAAAAATGCTGGGCGAGACGCGGGGACGAACCCAGGCCGCCGCCGATGATCATGCGGAAACCGCGGCGTCCATCGCGGATGACGCCGTTCAGGCCGATGTCATGAATGGGCGCGAGACTGCATCCGTTGCACCCGCCAACGCTGATTTTGAATTTGCGCGGCAGGTTCTGGGTGAGCGGATGGCGCAGCAAATACCGGGACACGGCGCGGGCGTAGGGCACCACGTCGAAGGTTTCTTCCTTGCAGGTACCGGCCTTGTGGCACGCGGTGACGTTGCGCACGGTGTTGCCGCAGGCTTCGCGGGTGGTGATGCCGTGGGCGGCCAGATCCTGCAGGCCCTGCGGCACGTCTTCCAGCGCCACGAAATGAAACTGAATGTCCTGCCGGGTGGTGACGTGCAGGATTTTATTGGAATATTTATCCGCGAAATCGGCCAGGCCGCGCAACTGGTCGGTGGTGTACCGGCCCAGAGGGAGCTTGGTGCGCACCATCTGCACGTGGCCGGTTTGACGTTGACCGTAAATGCCGTGTTGCAGGCGGAAGCGCTTGAAGTCTTCCTCGCCGACGTCGCCCCGTTCGAGGCGTTCCACTTCGGCGGCGAAATCTTCCAACTCCTGCACGATTTCCGGGGGGAGATTCAATGATTTTAAGTCCATAGCGAAAATCCAAAACTAAAGATGCACTGCTTTATGCGTTCGCCCGGGGGTAGGGCGGATGCGTCGACTGATGGGAGGGCGGCCAGCCTGTGAACGCACTGATTCTTTAATGTTTCCCGCACGTTCCATGCCGCCATTATGGATGCCATCATATAATAATTTGCCCTGAAAAAACAGGGGAATCGGTCAATAAAACTGTTATTTTGATGTTAGAAGTCGCAAATGCGTTTCCAATACTTTCAATATTTGACATAATTTTTTAGAATCAAAAACTTACCCCCGATGTGGGAATCCGAAACGGATGCCAAACTCCCCCGCATCGAAGGTGTTGATAGAAGGGGCCTTGATTGCACCATGCTGGACGCGGGTTTGACGTTTCTGAGCATTGCCGATTATTGGATATGGGCCAATTTTCTGGTGTACCTGTGCGTCTTCGCCGTGGCGCTGTACATCAATTACAACTTCAACACCATCATGGTGGGGGTGATTTATCTCCTGCCGTTGATCCCGTTTGGCCTGGAAGCGTCCAACGCGCCGCGCTTTCTCATGGTGTCGTTCCAGAACCTGGTGTTCGGGGTCATCGAGGTCGTGATCTTCGTTATCACCGTGAAGCCGCGCGACGCCACCTTCGACCGCGATCACATCAAGCAGTTGATCGGCCACGTCCTGCCGATCGCGGCGGCGTTGATCGGCCTGTCCTTCGTTGCCCGCATGAGCACGGTACCCATGTCGACTCTGGAACTCGGGCTGATCACCACGGTGTTTCTCGCGGGATCGGTCCTGCGGGTGCTGGCGGTGTACCAGTTGGGGGCGACGGCGTTCAAGTTCGACATTGTGTTCCGCGACGACCAGCAGTTGAAGACCACTCACCTGTACCGGTTCATACGCCACCCGTCCTACACGGCGATGATGGTCGTCATCCTCGCCTACGCGCTGAACACTCACCACCTGCTGGCGGGGATTCTGGGGATGCTGTCGGCGGCCTTCGGCTTCCAGTACCGTATCCATTATGAAGAAGAAGGCCTCAAGGAGCGGTTCGGTGAGGATTATCTGCGCTACCGCAGTCGCACCGGCATGTGGTTGCCCAGGCCGGGCAGGGTGAGGGATAGCAGTTAATGCGATGCAGTCATTCCTGCGGGAACCAGGTTTTCCAGTAGGGTTGCGTCGCTTCGCCTGTCTCCACGGGATTCTGAAACCACAGGGCGAGGCCGAACACGGCGCAGATGTACAGGTAGCTTGCGGTGTAGAACAGGGGTTTGCTGGCGTTTTTGCCTTTGAAGCGGGTGACGTCCGACCTGGCGGCGTTTTTTACGCGGTAAAAATTGGAGATGGCCATCAGCACGAACAACACCGTCGGGTTGTAATCGAACATGGCCATGAGGAACGCCGAGAGGGGCGCGATGCCCGCCATGGCCAGCAGTTTCACCGGGTGGTTGCCGGTGAGGTCGTCGAACGTGTTGAGCGCCGCCATGTAGCACACCAGGTAAAACAGGCCGGTGAGCCCGAGCCAGATGAAAAAGGCCAGGATGGTGGTGCCGCCGGTGATGTCTTCAATTCCCAGAACCATGGCGGAAGCATAGCAGGAGTCTTGGAAACGGGCAATCGGGAGCGAGGCGGATGACGGAGAAAAGACTCGAGTTCGGCCGGGAAGGGGAGGCGGCGGCGGTGCGTCACCTCAAAAAGCAGGGCTATCGCATCCTTGAAACGAACTACCGTTCCAGCGCCGGGGAGATCGATATCATCGGCGAACACAACCGGTCGCTGGTATTCATCGAGGTCAAAACCCGCGCCGGTTTGGAAAAGGGGCATCCCGCCGAGGCGCTGACCGCACACAAGCAGAGGAAGATCGGGCAGGTGGCAAAACAGTTTCTGACGCAGTACAGGGTGGCGGACCGCCCGTGCCGGTTTGATGTGGTTGCCATCACCGGAGACCCGGAAAATCCAAAAGGCTGGAAAATTGAGGTGATTCAGGACGCCTTTCGATTGTAGAATTGGGAGTAAAGATGAGACTCGTTTGTCTTTAATCGAACCGACAGCAAGGAGTATTTTGCGTGAATTCCATATTGAAGAAATTATCGAACCTGTTCGGGCCCGGCTCACGTGACAAAGAAGAAGCAAGCACCCCGGCGGCCACCGCTCCGCCCGCGCCCGGCACTCCGGCATCCAGCGAGCCGCCTCTCCGGCGGCGGGTCATTCAGGCTCCGGTTATCATGGAGCAGGATGAGGCCATCCGCAAATCCGACAAGGTGCTGATCAAGGCGGAACTTTCCGGTATGCGCGATGCGTTGAAGCTGATGGTCAATCGCCCGTTGTTCGACGGGTACTCGTGGTACTTTTCGTCGTTTGAAAGCGCCGCCGGTTCGCGTCTCGCGGAAGCGGTGTTCAGCGTGGACAAGGTGGAGACCCTGCTGGTGCAGGGATCGACCGCCACCGTCACCCGCACGGAAGCGGCGCACGTCGAGCAGTGGAAGGAGTTCGCCGAACAACTGGGGGCCGCCATGCGCGAGGCCATCCAATCCGGCGATCCGCTCATCTCCGACGAAATAAAAAAATCGATTCCGCCGGAAGACACCGTGCGCAGGAATATTGAGAAGGTCATCGACGGCGAGGTCAACCCGGGCGTGGCGGCGCACGGGGGCCTGATCGTGCTCAAAAAAGTCGAGGGCAACACCGTGCACATCGTCATGGGCGGCGGTTGCCAGGGATGCAGTGCGGCGGACCTGACCCTCAAGCAGGGCATTCACAACGCCTTCCGCAACGCGGTGCCTTATGTCGGCGCCATCCTGGACGAAACCGATCACGCCGCCGGCGCCAATCCCTATTTCTCCTGAGGTGACGTATGCCGAAACTGAATCGATTCCATATCAAGATCGAAACGGGGGAAGTAGGGACGCAACAGCCCGTCTATTTCACCATCAACAACCACAAGGTGCCCTTCGAGGAAACCAAGGGCGACGTGGGTCCGGGTCAGACGTTTGAAAGCGGGTTCGAGGTGTCGAGCTTCGCGCACTCCATGACCCTGGTCGGCCCGGAGCAGGGCAAGTGGGATATTCGGAAGATCAGGGTGGATTTCGATTGCGAAGGCACCCAGCCGTATTCCGTCACCTTCGGCCAGGTGGAGTTGGACGAAGCCACCGAGGTGAACATCTGGCACGACCCGCCACTTCCCACCTGGGACGTGTGAGGGGTTGGAGAAGACGTCACTGGGTTTTGGACTGGTCGCTTGTGACTTCCGCTACGTCGTTGGACCCCGGGAATACGCCACCCTGGAACTTACCGTGAAGGTCTCCCAGTAAAATATAGTTTTTGACTGTGGTCTCGAGGGGAATGAGGTGCTTCGAGGTCCAGAAGATCAACTCGCCGTCCTTGGTTTTGAAGACGTCCTTGGGGATCTTGATTTTGATGAGGTATTCGTTCTGCGGCAGGGAGGCGGCGCTGTTGCCCACCTGGTGTTTTTCTTTCTCGGTGTAGATGTATACCTGTATGGCCTTCATGCTTTTTTCGGGGATGGTGTTGATGAGGTACCCCTTTCCCTTTTCGACCTTTCCGTACACCTCGTTGCGGAAATTGTAGAACGCGGCCAGAATGTCGTCGAAATAAATGCCTTCGGGGATGTCCTCGCGGCCCTGGTCTTCCTGCTTCCTGTTCACATACTCCATCCAGAAGTGATTGCGGTTGTCGTAGTCGAGGATGTGGTTGGTCTCCTCCACCCGGTCGCCGACGATGACCTGACGGATGAAACGGCAGGTTCTGACCCGGTTGCCGTCATCGATGAGATCGAACTTGGAATGGTAGAAGTGTTTGCGGTAGGCGGTGAAAAAACCGACAAAGCCCTTGGTCTCCGCCAGCAGGGTGGCATGGTAGGCGTTGCCTTCTTTGTAGAATTTGACCTCCACCGAGGCGGCATTGGCGAAAAAGAGGAAGTCCACTTCCCATTTCAGCACCTCGCCGTTGAAGCGGCGGATGTCGCCCTGCGGGCTGTACCGGCTGTACTCGCCCTGGGTGTTGATGATATGCCGGATATCCCCGGAGGGTGCGGCGAAAAGCGGCAGGTTGGCGCCGAACCATTCCACGGCCACCAGAAAGCCCGTGCAGGCTAAAAACAGGAACCCGTTCAGAAACAATATTTTTAAATGAGGACAGCGATGAAGGAATCTCATGGGCAAGGACTTGAAATCAGCGTACAGTTGAATACAATATAGTTGAAATTCGCGGATCGAAATATCTTAAACCATAATGCCCCATGGCATATAACTGTTTTTTTATAGATTTGTCACCATGAGCACGGAAACCTTACCAGAAACCATACCCGAAACCCTTCCGGAATCGCCCGGTACCGTTGTTACGCCGGAAATGCGAAGCCGCACCGGCTACATGCCGTTGTATCGGGTGATCATGTGGGATGACGACGTCACCACCATGGAATTTGTCATTCGCATGTTGTTTAAGGTGTTTGGCAAGGATTATAAAACGGCGGAACGGTTGATGCTGGAAGTGCATTACACCGGAAGTGCGCATGTGGACACCCTGCCTCTGGAACGGGCGGAGTTCAAGGTCGACCAGGTCCACAAGGCCGCGGCGCTTGAAAATTATCCTTTCCGCTGTTCCATCGAGCCGCTTTAACGGCTCGATTCCAGGCAGCCGTCTGTTTCTTCCCCTCAGCCCCGTTTGTCCAGCGGCACATAATCGTGGCTGGTTTTGCCCTGGTAGATCTGGCGGGGCCGCCCGATGCGGAAATCCTTGTCCCCCTGCAATTCCACCCAGTGGGCGATCCAGCCGGGAAGCCGCCCGATGGCGAACATCACCGGAAACATGTTGACCGGGATGCGGAGCGCCTTGTAAATGATGCCTGAATAAAAGTCCACGTTCGGGTACAGTTTCTTCGAGATGAAGTAATCGTCCTTAAGCGCGATCTCCTCCAGTTGCAGGGCGATGTCCAGCAGAGGCTCCTGGACCTTCAGTTTCGCCAGCACCTCGTGCGCCATCTGCTTGATGATCTTGGAACGCGGGTCGAAATTCTTGTACACCCGGTGGCCGAAACCGAACAGGCGCGAGGCTCCTTCCTGGTTGGGTTTTTTCGCCTGCTCCACATACTTTTTGACATCTCCGCCCTCGTCCTGGATTTTCTGAAGCATCTCCACCACGGCCTGGTTGGCGCCGCCGTGCAGGGGGCCCCACAGCGCGTAGATGCCCGCCGACACCGACGAGTACAGGTTGCACCGCGAACTGCCGACGAGGCGCACCGTGCTGGTCGAGCAGTTCTGTTCGTGATCGGCGTGGAGCATGAGAAGCACGTCCAGCGCCTTGGCCGCAACCGGGTTCACCTCGTACGGCTCGCAGGGGGTGGCGAACATCATGTTGAGGAAGTTTTCGGGGTAGTTCAGGTGATTCTGCGGGTACATGAACGGCTGTCCCATCGACTTCTTGTAACTGTAGGCGGCGATGGTCGGGAACTTCGCCAGCAGACGGTGGATGGTGATCTCGATCTCGCGCGCCGTCTGGTTGTTGAACTGGTCCTGGTAAAACGTGGCCAGCGCTCCCACCACCGCACTGCACACCGCCATCGGGTGCGGATTGTTGGGAAACCCGTCGTACAGCTTTTTGATCGACTCGTGCACCATCGAGTGGTGCGTGACGTGGTACTGGAAATAATCCAGCTCCGACCGGTTCGGCAGGTGCCCATATATCAGCAGGAAGGCGGTCTCGATGAAATTGCTTTTCTCCGCCAACTGCTCGATGGGAATGCCCCGGTAAAGCAGAATGCCTTTTTCCCCGTCAAGAAAGGTGATGTCACTCTGACAACTGCCCGTGCTGACGTAGCCGGGATCGAAAGTGATGTAGCCCGTGGTGGGCCGCAGCGTCGAGATGTCGATGGCTTTCTCGCCGCAGGTTCCTTCAATAATGGGCAATTCGTAAGTGGTTCCATTCAGCACAAGCTGGGCGGTTTCGGTCATGTTTCCTCTCCCTGAATTGACGTGGAATGTGGCTCCATTCTTTCCGTTCCCCGGCGGTAAGTGTATTATAGCGTGATTTGTCCGCCTGTTTTAAATGGTGCCTGAAAACCATGACCGATGCCAACAACAAAAATTCAGGGAACCTGCTTCTGTACATGATCCTCACCGGGGTCGTTCTCGGTGTGTTGTGCGGTTGGGTCTTCGGCCCCAGGATGCATGTGGTGGAGTGGATCGGCGAGATGTTCCTGAATGCCCTCACGATGATGGTCATCCCTCTGGTGCTGTCCTCGCTGGTGGTGGGCATTGCCGGATTGGGCGATATATCGAAAGTCGGCAAAACCGGAGTCATCACGCTGGTGTATTTTCTGACGACCACTGCCTTTTCGGTGTTCATCGGCCTCATTGTGGTGAACCTCATGCAGCCGGGTGTGGGCATGGAGATGACGATAGACCCGGCGGCGGAGCCATCCGTAAAAGAAGTCGACGGCATCACCGACCTCTTTCTCAGCTTTGTCACGCCCAACCTGATCCAGTCCATGGCCACCATGGACATTCTGCCCCTCATCGTTTTCTCGCTGGTCTTCGGCGGCGTGTTGACCACCCTGGGCGAGCGCGGTCGGAAGGTGATCGACTTTTTCGACGTGGTCAACGAGGCGGTGATGAAAATGGTGCACCTCATTCTGTACGCCGCGCCGTTCGGTATCTTTGCGCTCATCGCTTCCAAGCTGGGCGCGGCGGGCGGCGGCGACCAGTTTGTGGCGGAACTCATGAAAATCGGCAAATTCGCCTTCACCGTGCTCTTTGGTTTGCTTGTCCACGCCGTTGTGGTTCTACCCTTGATCCTGATGATGGTGACCCGACGCAACCCGTGGAGATATTTCAAAAATGCCCTGCAGGCGTTGACCACGGCGCTTTCCACCGCCAGCAGTTCCGCCACCCTGCCGGTGACCATCGAGTGTGCGGAAGAATACAACCGGGTGTCGCGCCGGGTTTCATTATTTGTGTTGCCCATTGGGGCGACGGTCAATATGGACGGCACGGCGCTGTACGAATCGGTGGCCGCCATCTTCATTGCGCAGATGCTGGGGATCGAGCTGACACTCACCCAACAGATGATCATATTTCTCACCGCGTCGCTGGCGGCCATCGGGGCGGCGGGCATCCCGGAAGCGGGACTGGTGACGATGGTGATGGTGCTTCAATCGGTGGGCCTGCCGACGGAGGGCATCGGCATGTTGCTTGCCATCGACTGGTTTCTGGACCGCTTTCGCACGGCGGTCAACGTATGGGGCGACTCCATCGGGTGCGCCGTGGTCGATGAGCTGGAAACCAAATACGTGGAAGGAGGGTAGCTCCGTGGAATGGATTATTTGTGCATTGATGGGTGTGCTGGTGGGAGTGCTGTCTTCTCTGAGCGGGCTCGGTGGAGGCTTCCTCGTGGTGCCGCTTTTGATCTACCTCGGCCACAAGGCGCATTTGGCCGTGGGGACCTCGTTCATGGTGATCCTGATGATCGCCGCGTCGTCCCTCGTCGCCCACGGCCGCCTGGGCAACGTGGATTTCAAGATGGGCCTGATGCTGGCCCTGGGCGGTGTGGCGGGCGCGCAGGTGGGTCCGCTCATCCTGAAACAGATTCCCGACGCGTACTTCAAAATGGGATTTGCCGCGGTGCTGATCGGCATCGGCGTTTGGATGATGGTCACCGCACTCCGCAGTACCGCCGCCTGAGGCCGACTTCCAAAAACGGCCGCCCCCGCAGGACCGCGGTCAGCCTGCCGCCTCGTCGGTCCGTTCCCCGCGCACCAATCGCGCCGCAAAGGGGCCTTCGCCCAGTTTGTTGATCCAGTTCGAGCGGCCTTTGATGAGGTTGTACATCATCGCCCGGTCGCCATTGACCGTATCCGTCCAAGTGACGTCGGCACAGTCCGGCTCAAACACCGGCGGCAGGTGAATCATGTCGCCACCCTTGGCTTTGAGCTGGTAGCTTTTGTCAAAGATGGTTTTGATGTCTTCCAGCCGGCATACCCGCCAATCTTCGAACCCCGCGAATTTTTCCTGATTGAGCTGTTCCGCGTACTCCTTGCATTGTTCCAGATTGCGCCAGCGCCCAAGCAGTTGCCGGGTGTCCTTTTTCAGCCAGGTGAGACCCGTCTGGCTGTCGGTCACGGTATCGTTGCCATTGTCTATGAATCTCGAATCAGACATGATTGCCTCTGATTTAGGTTTCCAGTTGGTTTGCTTTTATTCACGCCAATTATAGCAAATTCCGGAGGCGTACCGGGAGGGCCGGAGCAGGTGGGGGTTGAAATCAGAGTCAACGCCCGGTGCTGAAATGCAATCCCTGAAAGTGGTATTTGAGCTGCGGCGGAAACCGGATTTCAAACACGCCGTCTTCCAGCGGCGGGGCGTACGAGTCCGCGATCATCACGTTGTAGTCGAAGGGACTCTCCGTGCAGTCGCGGAAAAAACACCAGCGCAGGTGAATGGGGAAACGCAGGTCGCGCTTCAATATGATGCCCAGGATGTTGGGCCCGCTGAAAAAAAATTGCAGGACGTATCGCCGATGGTTGATCTGAAACGTCTCCCGCAAAGGCAGGACGGTCAGGTCCACCGGGTTGGTGACGGGGATGGCTTTTTGCGGAAACTTTTTTATGGAAACCGGCTCGAACGGAAACGCATAAAGCGGCCAGGCGAGGTGCCAGATCAAAATCAGGATTGCGAGTCGGCCGGCATGATTGAAGGGAAGAACAAGGTGTTGCTTCATGTCATCAGGGGATGTGGCAGGGTTGAAGGTCTCCGGAAATGAACGAAAAAAAAGCCGATAGAATAAAATATTCTATCGGCTTTTTGATCACTCAGGTCTTGGGCATGACGCCCGAAACATGGATGACGATTACTTCAGGGTTTTGTGATAATCGCCACAAATTTCGTTCGGGATCAGGATTTCCTTCATGAAGCCATCGCGGGTCTGACCCATCTGCTTGCGGTACTGGTCAGAGGAGTTGTCACCCTGACAGTCTCCGGCAACGAGGCCGTGAACCTGGGCTTCTTCAACCGTCTTGGCGGCTTTCCAGGACTGATCGGTCTGCGAGGAACCGAACTGCTGGTAAACATCCACACCGGTATTCGGGTTGACATGCATGACGTTGCGGGACGCGTTGTTCAGTGCGCTGGTGAGAGCACGGTCTTTGGCGCCGATCTCCACCATGGTTTTGCCAACGCCCATTACGCTCTGGTCCACCGGAACGTTTGCACCCGGCAACAACTCATCCGCCATGGCGGAGGTAGCGCCGAAAGTGAGGACCGTCGCAAAGCTGATTGCTACCATCAAAACTTGTTTTTTCATTATTCGTCTCCCCATAGTTAAATTAACGAAGTGATGTTAATTTCCAACGATATAGATAGCCAGTTTTGAAGGCGATGATTTTGTGGTTTCGGGAGACGGGAAAGCCCCAAATTTTCCCACCTTTCCGGATGATTCGGCCAAAATGTATAATCTTGAAGGGTATTTGTCAACAGAAAACGCCCCGACCCCTTTCATCGCTTTGCCGACCCCCGGCTGGAAGCTTTCCGGGGTCTCGGCGCAACCTGAATAAAATATAACAATTCAACAGTTTAAACCAGTACAAAAACATGGTATCAAAGATGGAATTATCGGTTTAAACAATTTCTGAAACGTGGTTCAATAAAGCAGGGAGTGGAAAGCGCGGGCAGGGCAGTGAGTCCTACCGCTTTCATTTACCTGCTTTTTTATTTTCACTTTTAATGCGAATCCATGGATAAGCGGTATTTCACTATAGAAGAAGCCAACGCTGTCGTCCCCGATCTCTTGGAGATCGTGCCTAAACTTCAAATCCTGCACGCCAAGTTGACCAAAGAGTTTCCCGACGTCCGCAATGCCTGGGAGAAGGCCCGGTATGGGGGCGGCAGTATGCAGGGGGCGGATTACCTGGCCGTGGCGCTGATGACCAACCGGTTGATCAACGAGCTGGAATCCAAGGGATGCGTCATCAAGGGCATCGAGCGGGGTTTGGTGGATTTTCCCGCGATGCGTGACGGGAAGGAGGTGTACCTTTGCTGGAAAAACCCGGAGACGGAAATCAAGTACTGGCACGACCTCGATACCGGGTTCGCCGGACGCCAGCCGCTCTGAGGGATTGAACGGGAATTGAATCAGGATCGCTTGCGCGTGGCGGTGGGCGCGCTCACCAGTTTGCGGACCTGACGCACCAACTCTGCGTTGCCGACAATCGCCGTCCCTTCTTCAATGCTGGCCTTCCGTCCGTTGAAGTTTTCAAACGCGCCTCCGGCTTCCCTGGCCAGAATCTTGATCGGTGCGTAGTCCCAAACGAACGCCAGCGGGTCCACCATGACATCCAGTACGCCGCGAATGGCCATCATGTGGCCGAAGGCGTCCGGATACGTCCGCACCAGGGCGGCCTGCTTGTGCAGGGCCTGTAGAAGCCGCATCCGTTTGGTATCACGAAAGCAATAGGCGTCCGCCGTGCCCACGGTGGCCTGCGACAATTTCGATTCGGCGGAAACCTGCAGGCGTTGTCCTTCGCACCACGCGCCTTCCCCTTGTACCGCCCAGGCGGTTTCCTTGAGCGCGGGCAGGCAGAGGATGCCCATCGCCGGTTCCCCCCGGTGCAACAGAGACAGCAAAACGGAAAATAAAGGCAGGCCGCGTACGAAAGAACGGGTGCCGTCGATGGGGTCCACCGTCCACACCCACTCGCGGGTGGGGTCGATGTTGCCGAATTCCTCGCCAATGATGCCGTGATCCGGAAACGCTTTTTGAATGTTGCGGCGAAGCATTTCCTCGGCTTTTCTGTCGGCGATGGTCACCGGGCTCTGATCCGATTTCAGGTCCACCGCCACGTCGTTGCGGAACCATTTCATGATTTCGCGGTTCACCGGTTTGAGCCAGGAAAGGGCCGCGTCCTTGGCTTGAAGGAGATCCTTGCTGTGAGAGGTCATGGGGTGATTTTCCTATATCTGGTGGGATTTGTTGTCTGCATATCAAAGGCTTGCGCGAGGCTTCCGGACCCCGCCGCCGGGCAGAAATCGTTTGATTTAAAGCGGTGATAAACTATAATCGCTGTTTCGATTTGAGTTCACGTCCAACCTTTGGGTCTATATACATCATATGAGTGATAAAAACCTGGTCATCGCTGTCATCGCTTGTTTTGCCGTAGCCATTGCCTTTTTTCTGGTCATTGTCTGGGAAATCAACAAATCCATCAAATTCGATCGCAAAGTCCGCACGGAACAGGCCCAGCAAAAACAAATCACCATCGAGGACAATCGCGACTTCAGCATTTATGAAACCCTTGTCGGCGACGATGGCCGGGAGATGGTTCTGGTCCCCGAAGGCGTGTTCTCCCGGGGTTCCAACGACGGCGACTTCGATGAAAAGCCTCCTCAGGAAGTGTATCTCGATGCGTTTTACGTGGACAAATATGAAGTCTCCGTCGAAGCTTACAACAAATTCCGCAAGGCGGCCAATTATGTTGAAGCCAGCGTTCCGTTTTTTGAAGGCGAACACGAACTGCTCAAGCACCCCAACGTGCCGCAGGTGGGCGTCAGCTGGTACGATGCGACCAACTACTGCACCTGGGCCGGCAAACGGCTTTTGACCGAAGCGGAATGGGAGAAGGCCGCGCGTGGAACTCACGGCCTGGCATACCCGTGGGGGAACGAGATGTTGCCTCGCCGTGCAAACATCCACGGCACCGCGGACGGCTATCAGTACCTCTCCCCGATCGGCAGTTTTCCCATGGGACGCAGTGTGTACGGTGTGTACGACATGGCCGGCAACGTGTCCGAATGGGTGGAAGACTGGTACGATCAGTTTTATTATCAGGAAGCGCCGATGATGAATCCCACCGGTCCCGAGGATAAAAAGAACCGGGTGTTCCGCGGCGGCTCGTGGGACTCGACTAAGGTCGACGTACGGGCGGCGAAACGCTTTGCCGCCACCCCCGGCCGCAAGGACAGCGTGGTCGGATTCCGCTGTGGCAAGTCGGTGGAAAAATAATCCCGGTCCACAAACCTAACCATTCCTCCGTTTGAGGGGGCAGGCACACCCTTGAGACCGTCCCGTTTCAGAATCTGGATTTTCGCGTTTTTCTTCGTCTCCGGGTTCACGGGTCTCATCTATGAGGTCGTCTGGACCCGCCTCCTGACCCAGGTTCTGGGCAACACGCATTACTCCATCGCCACGGTGCTGACCACGTTCATGGCGGGGCTGGCGCTCGGCAGTTACCTGGGCGGCCGCTGGGTGGACCGGCATGGCGAGCCGCTCGTTCTCTATGCCGTGCTGGAAGGCATCATCGGCATCTTCTGTTTCCTGATTCCGTACCTCATCGATCTTGGCCTGCCGCTGTTCAAATGGATCTACAGTCATTTCCGCGACGACTACATGCTGGCCAGCCTGCTTCGGTTTGGCGTGTGTGCGGTGATTCTCATCGTCCCGGCCTCATTCATGGGGGCGACGCTTCCGGTGCTGGGCAAATTTGTCTCCGACGATGAGGAAGGCATCGGGCGGGACGTCGGCACTCTCTACGCGATGAACACCTTCGGTGCGGTGGTGGGGGCGTTTGCCAGCGCCTTCGTGTTCATGCGTGCCTTCGGCATCAGCGCCACCATCTGGATCGCCGCGGCGCTCAACCTCACCATCGCCGCCATCATTCTGCTGTCCGTTCGCGGCGAAGGGCGGTTGGCCTCCTTGCTCACCAAAGAACCACCGTCTGTTCCATCCTCGACGGAGGCATCCTCTTCCACAGCGTCGTCGCCGTTCACGCCGGAGCTGTGGGCGGTGCTCATCTGCTTCGGCCTGTCGGGCGTGGCGGCGTTGATCTACCAGGTGGCATGGAACCGCATCTTCTCCCTTTTGCTCGGCTCGTCGGTGTATGCCTTCAGCCTCATCCTCACCACATTCATTCTGGGTCTTGCTCTGGGCACGGTGGTGTTCGCCCGGCTGGTGAACCGCCTCAAGGACATGAAGGTGACGTTCGGTGCGTTGCAGGTGGCCATCGGTTTTTCGGCGCTGGTGGCACTTCCGTTTTTCGGCGACGTGCCGCTGTTCAACCGCTGGGTGTATTTGAACTGGAACCTGAATTTCGCCACGGTGCAGTGGGCTAATTTTCTCATCATCTTTGCCATCATCTTCGTGCCCACGTTCTGCATGGGCGCGCAGTTTCCGGTGGTGGTGCGCATGGTGGCCAAACGGCTGGAGACCCTGGGGCGGAACGTCGGGTCCGCCTACGCATCGAACACGGTGGGAACCATCTTCGGCTCGTTCATCGGCGGCTTTCTTTTGATCCCGTGGCTCGGCATCCAGAACACGATCCTCACTGCGGTCATCCTGAATATGTTGCTGGGCGGTTATCTTTTGGCGACGTCGCCCGGCCTGTCGCTCAACTTCAAAACATACATCCTGCCGGGTGTGCTGGTGCTGTTCGTGCTGGGCGCGCAGGACATCCGCGCCTGGGACCGCGCGGTGATTTCCAGCGGATCGTACATTCCGTACCGTCTGGATGACCTCGACACCGCACTCGGCGACCGCAACAAGATTCTCTTTTACGAAGAAGGCATCCACACCACGGTGACCACGGAGCTGGGGCGAAACGGCAACATCTTCCTGCGCGTCAATGGCAAGACCGATG
This sequence comes from Nitrospina gracilis Nb-211, assembly GCF_021845525.1. Taxonomy (NCBI): domain Bacteria; kingdom Pseudomonadati; phylum Nitrospinota; class Nitrospinia; order Nitrospinales; family Nitrospinaceae; genus Nitrospina; species Nitrospina gracilis. The sequence continues at coordinate 1,425,017 of NZ_JAKJKD010000001.1, forward strand.
CGTCTCTGGCGATGGACATGCGCACGCAGTTGCTCTCCGGCTACCTGCCGATGCTGTTCAATAAACCGCGCGAACAGGTGCTGGTGATCGGGCAGGGGAGCGGTGTGACACTGGGAGCGGTGGAACAATTCCCGGCGAAGGAAATCGACCTCGTCGAAATCTCGCCCGCCGTCATAGAAGGAAGCCGTTTTTTCGAACCGTTCAACCACCACGCACTGGAAGACAAGCGGGTGAACCTCATCCTGCAGGACGGACGCAACCACATCACGCTCACCGACAAGAAGTACGACGTCATCATCTCCGAGCCGTCGAACCCGTGGATCTCCGGCATCGGCGCGCTGTTCACCGTCGATTTTTTCCGGCTGGTGGAACAGCGGCTCAATCCCGGCGGCATCGTCTGCATCTGGACCCATACCAACATGTCGCCGGATAATTTCAAGTCCATCGCCCGCTCCTTTCACGAAGTGTTTCCGTTTGTGACGGTGTGGGAGTCCATCGTCGGCGACGATTATCTGCTGATCGGCTCCAAGGAAAACTACACGCTCCCTTATGAAGAGGCGCGGCGCATCCTGGACGATCCCGTTACCGGCAAGGATTTGAAACGCCTCGGCATCGAAGGTGTGCGCGACCTGATGGGCCTGCTCATCATGCGGCAGGACACATTGACCGATTTTATCGGCGATGCCCCCCTGCACACCGACGACAACTCGTTGCTGGAATTTGGCGCACCGGAATACATTTACAAGGATGAGCGGCACCTGATCGTGCGTCAGTTGACGCCCCACTTCAGGACGTATCCGGACTTTGTGAGTTTCAGCAGTCTGCCGCCGGCGGAACAGGATGCAGTGCGGCGGGGCTTGTCCGGTTTGGACCGGAGCGAGGTGCAGGTGAAGGGCATCAAGCGCAAGGCGCAGATCGACCAGTACCTCGACCAGGCGGTGGCGGCGGTCGAACGCGGAGCGTTCGAGCAGGCGGCGAATTTCTATTTCAAAATTCTGGAGATCGACCCCGAACACATTTTGACGTTGCTCAATCTTGGAAATATTTATCGCGAAATCCGTGAGTACGCCAAAGCGGAAGAGGCGTACCGCAAAGCCATTCAGATAAATCCTTACTATGTGTACGGGTTTATGGAGCTGGGTCGCCTCGCCCTTCTGCGGGGCGATACCCAGGCGGCGCTTTCAACCTTGAAGGAAGCGCAAAAGCTGGTGCCCGACGATCCCCAGGTGGAGCGGCTGATCGAGCTTGCACGCACACAATCCAACCCGGCGTCCTGATCCGGATGTCGCGGAATCTGCAAATAGCGTTTTGGGTTGGTGTCCACTCAAGGTACAATATCATCCTTCAATTGAATTCGTATTTGTCACCGGAAAGTTAAATGCCAAAAAAAGTCAAAGTCGTTTACGTTCTCTGCTGTATCTTCATCTTCATCGGGTTTGTGTATATGAGCATCAAAACCCAGATCCGCGAGAGCAAGGCCCGCCAGCAGGAACAGAGCCAGCAGATCCAGAAACGCGAGCAAGAGAAAAAAGTGGAGCAGGCCAAGCGGTTCGAGGTCATGAAACGGCTCGATCTGTTGAAAGAACACGTCACCAACGGCAAATTGAAAGAAGCGGAGGAACTGGCGAAGGAGTTGAACGGGGAGGACCCGACGAACCCCGAAGTGTTCACCTGGTGGGGCATCACGCTGGTGAAGTTCGAACGCCTGGATGAGGCGGTGGATAAGTTCATCCAATCGGCTCAGATCAACCCGAACTCCGCGCGCACCTACATTTACTGGGGCCTCACGCTGGAGATGAAAGGCAAGCACCGGGAAGCCATCGATAAATACGAAAACGCCCTTCTTTTGGAACCCGAAAACAGCAGTGCCTACGCATACTGGGGAGCCTCTCTGGCAAAGATGGGCAAGCACGATCTGGCGATTGCCAAGCTTATGGAAGCCATTCAGTTCAATAAGTACAACGAAACGGCTTACGGCGTGCTGGTCGATTCCCTGTACCACCAAGGCCAGTACGCAAAGGCCTGGGAGATTGTGAAACGCGCCCGCGACGCGAAGGTGAAAATCCAGCAGGATTCCATCGACCGCCTCGCCGCCGTACTGCCTGAACCCGCCTGATGCCATTTCCTCGGAGTGGAGCTTGCGCCCGGTCATTCTGATTTTTTCTTTACTTCAATACTGCAGGGCCGCCCGAAATCCCGGTCTGGGTGCGAGCCTGGTTTGGGCCGGACTGGTCCTGGTTTTTTTGGGACCGGCTGCGGTGCATGCCGCCTCCAACAATGTTGCGGCATTGCCTGTTGCCCCGACTCTGTACGTCTCTCAAGAGATGAACGCGGTCGAGGCACTCCCCGTTGCCCCCTCCCTGCGTTCTCCACGCAAGATGGAGGTCTTGAGCGGGGAACCCACGCTCCACGCGCAAAAGTTGCTTCCCGACGGCGAAGCGATTCCACCCAGGTCGAAAAAAAAGAAACCCACCGGCGAGGAACAACCCCTCGATCCCCGGCTCCTCAATGACGCCGCTCCTACCGGCGACCCGTTTTCCGATCCGTTCGGCGATGAGGTGTACGAGGAAGATCCGTTCGAAAAGAAAGAGCCGGATATCCCGCCGTTGAGCGATCCGCTCGAGGGATTCAACCGATCGATGTACACATTCAACGACACGGTTTATGAATACGCCCTGCGTCCGGTGGCCGAGGTGTACCGCGATTACGTGAACGAAGAGTTCCGCATCGCTCTGCGCAATCTATACAATGTGTTCCTCGCGCCGGCGAAGTTTGTCAGTTGCGTGGTGCAGTTTAAATTCAAAAAGGCGGGCATCGTGCTGGTGCGCACCGTCATGAACGTTCCCCTGGGGTGGGGCGGCATGCTGGATGTCGCCGGACAGGAATACGGCATTGTGGAAGTGGACGAGGATTTCGGGCAGGCGCTGGGATACTGGTATGTTCCTCCCGGCCCCTACATCATGCTTCCGTTTCTGGGGCCCTCCACCGCGCGCGACACCGTGGGCACCGTCGTGGACACACTGCTCAATCCCCTGTTCTGGCTGATTCCCAATGCAGAGGTGGGGACGCCGGTGACCGCGGGCCGGGCCATCAACGACACGTCGTTCATCATCGAGGACAAAAAAGCGCTGGATGAAAGCGCCATCGACCCATACGAAAGCGTGCGCGATTTCTATCACCAGATCCGCGAAAAGAAAATCCGCGAATAGCGGAGTGTCTCCGCACCCCATCAGGCCGCCGCGCACCCGGGGTGCCTCCGGCCTCGTTTCCTGCATCCTTCCAATCCCAAATTCCGGCTTTCACCCCTTTCGCCTTTCCGGTATGCTTGCCTCATGAAATATTCCATTTTGGCGATGTTGTCATGACCACACCTGCACATACCAACCGGTTGAAGAATGAAACCAGTCCGTACCTCCAGCAACACGCGCACAATCCCGTGGACTGGTATCCGTGGGGACCGGAAGCGCTGGAAAAAGCGAAACGCGAGGACAAACCGATCTTCTTGAGCATCGGTTATTCCTCCTGCCACTGGTGCCATGTGATGGCGCACGAGTCGTTCGAAAACGAAGAGACGGCAAAGCTCATGAACGAGCTGTTCGTCAACATCAAGGTGGACCGCGAGGAGCGGCCGGACATCGACGCCATCTACATGAAGTCGGTGATCGCGCTCACCGGTCACGGCGGCTGGCCGATGAGCGTCTTCCTCACGCCACAGCAGGAGCCATACCTCGGCGGCACGTACTATCCGCCGGAACCGAAGTTCAACCGCCCCGGTTTCCCGCAGATCCTCCAGCAGGCGGCGGACATCTACCGTAACCAGAAAGACCGCATGAAATCGGTGAGCGCGCGGCTGATGGAAAAACTCACCACGCCGCCGCCGATCCCGCAAGGGCAGGGCGCGGGAGCCGATGCGCTCATTCCGCAGGCGGTGGAGTTGATGAAGGAAAAGTTCGACGAGACCTACGGCGGCTTTGGCTCCGGCATGAAGTTTCCCGAACCCATGCTGTACACGCTCCTGCTTCGCCACTGGCAGAAGCGCGAGGACAACGACTCCATCCTGATGGCTGACAAGAGCCTGACAAAGATGGCCGAGGGCGGCATGTACGATCAGCTGGGCGGCGGGTTTCACCGTTACTCCACCGACCGCAAATGGCTGGTGCCGCATTTTGAAAAAATGCTGTACGACAACGCGCTTCTGGCGCGGCTGTTCGTTGAGATGGCGCAGGCCACGAAACAGGAAATCTACGAACGCATCGCCCGCGAGGTATTCCATTACATTGGCCGCGAAATGACGTCGCCCGAAGGCGCGTTCTATTCCAGTCAAGACGCGGACACCGACGCCGGGGAAGGGCACTTTTTCACGTGGACCTTGAAGGAAGTACTGGACCTGCTGGGGCCGCGCCACGCCAAAGTGTTTGCCCGCGTGTATGGCATAACGGCTACGGGCAACTTTGAAAAGCGCAACGTCCTGCACGTCGCCGAGACGATGGAGAAGGTGTCGGATGCCGAAGGCGTGCCGATCTTTGAAGTCGATCACATCATACGAAATGGCAGGCAGACCCTGCTGGAAGCGCGGGCCAGGCGGCAGAACCCGGGCCGTGACAACAAAATCCTCACCGGCTGGAATGGCATGATGATCACTGCCTTCGCCGCAGGCGCCGCGGCGTTCCGCGACCGCGTGTACCGCGATCATGCGGTTAAAGCCGCGCGGTTTTTATGGGACACGATGTGGAAGGACGGCAACCTGTTCCGCGTATACAAGGACGGGCAGGTGCGCGTGGACGGATGCCTGGAGGACTACGCATGGTTTGTGGAAGCCCTGCTCGGCGTGTTCGAAGCCACGGGCGAAGTGGAATGGATCGACAAGGCGCAGGCGGTGGCCGATGCGTTGATCGAACAATTCTGGGATAAGAAAGACGGCGGCTTTTTCATGACCGGGGCGGGACAGGAACAACTGATCACGCGCCTCAAGAATCCGGAGGACGAAGCCATTCCCTCGGCCAACGGCGTGGCCGCGTTGGCGCTGGCGAGGCTGGGCCGCCTGACAGGTAAGGATGTGTACTTTGAAAAAGGACGCGACACCGTGCGTGCGTTCACCGACCGCATCGAGCACCGCCCCACCGCGTACACGAGCCTGCTCGCGGCAATGGATTTCATCGAGTCTCTGCCGATGGAGGTGACGATCTCCGGGCCGGAGGACGATCCACAATATGGCAAGTTGATGGAAGCGGTGTACGCCGACTACCGTCCGGATAAACTGGTGGTGCGCTACTCAGGCGAGGCGGTGGTCCGGCGCGTGCCATGGGCGGAGGGACGCGGCCCCGTGTCCGGCAAACCGACGGTGTATGTGTGCCGGCAGGGCACGTGTTACCCGCCGGTGCACGACGCCGAGGTATTGATGAACCAGATGGGCCGCCCGCCGCACATCAAGCTCAATATCTTCGACGAAGAAAAGAGCATGAAGGACTTGGAGTCGAAGGAGCAGGCCAATTTCCTGAACGCCATGAACAACATCTTCAAACACTCCGGCCTGGGCAGGAAATAAAACGCCTGCCTTTCATTCCCCCGCAGTTTCCCTGCCCACAGGGGCGCATCTCGGCGACTTCCTGATCAATGCATGTCGATTGCGAGATCGATGATGTCCAGTACAAGGTGCGTGGTCCTGTGGATCAACAGCACCTTGTCATCGATGACCACGCGCTCGGTATCAGGGTGGGGCGCCGGCAATTGGCGGACCAAATCGCCCGGAAGGACGCGTTTCTCCAGGCCGGGCGGCAGGGTCTGGCGTTTGGCCAGTCCCGGCGGCAGTTGCTGTTTCTTCGCCAGTCCGGGCGGCATGCCTTTCCCCTTACCCTTTCCCTTGCGGCCTTTGCCGGAGTAAGAGACATCCACGGTGCGGATGTAATCGGGGTGATGCTGGAAATAGTCTTCGATCACGTGACGCGTCGCGGCGTCGAACACGATGTGGGCCACGTCATGGCTGTCGAGGTCCCGGCCCACGGTGGAATGGACTTTTTGTGGATGCCCCTGATGCCTGCCGTGGTCGTGCTGCAAAAACGGAAAAATGTGATGGCATCCCGCAAACCCCGTCAGGGCCGCAAACCAGAAAGCCATCATGAGTCCAAGACGTTTGTGGGAACAGAATTTTGTTTGGCCTTCCGGGCTCTTCGCACTCCGATTCATTCGGCGCTTCTCCTCTGTCAATGTATTGGGGCTGGGGGACGCTTCATGCTGGCCCCCGATATCTTTAATGGTGGCCTTTGTGCTTGCCGTGGCCGCGATGTCCATGATCGTGATGATCGTGGTGTACCCAATGCCAAATATGGTGGCATCCTGAAAAAAGCGTCATGGCAGTGAACAACAGGGCCAGCAACAGGCCATGGCGTTTGTGGGAACGAAACCCCGTGCTCTGCTCCGAATCCGTTCGATTCCAATTCATGTCGTCTCTCCTGATCTGTGATTGTGTTGATTTTCGGACAGGGCCTTTTTTGTAAAGGTAAAACAAAATCAATGATTTACCAAACAGGAAATTGAGAGGAACTGGATTTTGCGGAGTTAGAAGGAGCGGCGCGGTGGGGTGGGCGGCGGCCAGCTTACCACTTATAAAAATTCCCGCTCGTACACGTGGTACCCGGCAGGAGTGAGACCGAGTTTGCTATAGACGCTCTGGCCGTTGCGGTTTCTTTCCTCGACGTACAGGCGGATGCCACGCACATCCGGTTCCTTGCGGGCGAGGGATTCGATGTGCTGATACAGTTTGCGGAACACACCCTGTTTGCGATAATCGGGATGTACGTAAACGCTCTGCAACCACCACAACGTGCCGTTCCGCCAGTCGCTCCACTCGTAGGTGATCATCGCCTGGCCGATGACCTGTCCCTCGATTTCAGCAACGAAGTAACGGCATATCTCCGGCCGGGCGAGTCCTGCCTGAACGCCCTTCAAAACCGTCTGCGTGTGCAGGCATTTCGATTCCGTTTCATTCGCCATGGCGCGGTTGTATTTGGTGATGATCAATGCGTCTTCGCGGCGTCCCTGGCGGATGGTGACGGTCTCAGGCATTTTCTTCTTTCGCGGCGTGCAGGCAGGCGACGAGGTTGTCGAGCATCTCCTGAATTTTGGCTTTAGTCTTTTCGCTGGTCAACTCGCCGTCGTCGTAGTCGGCGTACGTCGTGTACACGTGCGGTTGCACGGTGGTGACGTGCGATTCGAACGCGAGGATGCGTGCCAGATCGCCCAGCGACATGTACGAAGCTTTGCCTCCGGCCTGGCCCAGAATGCCCGCCCACTTTTTTTCCATCGCCGACGAATGGATGTCGATGAAGTTTTTGAGCGGGCCCGACACCGAGTAGCAGTACACGGGCATGCCGAAGATGAACCCCTGCGCGTCGGCCAGCTTCTTGTGCACCGCCTGTGTGTTCTCGTTGTATTCGCGGAGCGGACGCGAGTCGCAGAACTGCATTTCGAGATCGCGCAGGTCGATGATCTCGTTCGCAACGCCGCGCTTGTCCAACTCGCGTTTGGTGGCGGCGATGAGTTGTGCCGTGTTGGAATCGGGATTGAGGCTTCCCTGGATCAGTATGATTTTAGGCATGGGCGGGTCCTTTATAAAGTGAAGGGATCACAATTCCGTCAATACCTGTTGGATGCGCTCGAGCGCCCAATCGATTTCTTCTTTTTGAATGACCAAAGGCGGCGCGATGCGCAACACGTTCTCGTGCGTTTCCTTGCACAGCACACCCCGTTGCGCCAACGCCTCACAGAAACGACGCGCTCCTCCGGCCGATGGTTTGAGTTCGATGCCGATCATCAGGCCGCGCCCGCGCACTTCCTTCACGTGCGGCGAGTCGATGGCGCGCAGTTTCTCCAGCGCATAACCGCCCACGCGCGCGGCGTTGTCGATCAGGTTTTCCTCGACCAGCACCTTGAGCGCGGCGCGCGCTACGGCGCAGGCCAGCGGATTGCCGCCGAAAGTGCTTCCGTGATCGCCGGGTTTGAACACGCCCAGCACCTCGCGGTTGCTCAAGACGGCGGAGATGGGATAGAACCCGCCGGAGAGCGCCTTGCCGACGAGGGTGAGGTCGGCCTCGATGCCTTCGTGCTCCTCGGCGAACAATTTGCCCGTCCGGCCGAGTCCCGTCTGGATCTCATCGAGGATGAGCATGACGTTGTGCCGGTCGCACAATTCGCGCGCGGCTTGCAGATAGCCGCCGGGGGGGATGATGACGCCGCCTTCGCCCTGGATGGGCTCGACCAGAAACCCGACGGTGTTCGGGGTGATGGCCCGCTCCAGCGCCTCGGCGTCGCCGAACGGGATCAGTTTGAAACCCGGTGTAAACGGGGCGTAGCCCCGGCGGTACTGTTCCTCTGAGCTGAAGCCGACAATGGTCAGTGTGCGCCCGTGGAAATTGTTGATGCAGACGATGATCTCCGCCTGGCCTTCCGGCACGCCTTTCACCTCGTAACCCCACTTGCGGACGGCCTTGATGGCCGACTCCACCGCCTCGGCGCCGCTGTTCATGGGGAGGACGGAGTGGGAGCGGGTGAGCGAACAGATTTCATCGTAAAACGGCCCCAACTGGTCGTTGCGGAAAGCGCGGGAGACGAGCGTCAGCTTGCGGGCCTGGTCGATCATCGCCTCGAGAATCTTCGGGTGGCAGTGGCCCTGATTGACGGCGGAATAGGCGGCCAGGCAGTCCATGTAGCGGTTGCCTTCCACATCCCACACCCAGATGCCCTCGCCACGGTTCAACACCACATCGAGAGGGTTGTAATTTCTGGCCCCGTATCGGTTTTCGAGCTGGATAAAATCTTGAGTTTTCATAGAGTTAGGCGCATTTCGTGTTGAAATTCAATTTGTCCCAGTTTATCATGGGACCCGACCAAACCAAGAACAGACATGCCGAGCGGGGGTTCTCCGGATTCATTCGGTTCCGGCCCTTGATCCCTGTTTTGATTATTGTATAATTTGGCAAACTTTAACAACCTAGGAAAGAGGTTGAGCTATGGCAATCGATGACAAAGAGCTGGAACAATTAATGCCGGAAACGAGCCTGAACTGGACCGAAGATGCCAAAGCCCGGATGTTGAATGTGCCCTTTTTCGTACGGAAAAGCGTGGTCCGTGGGATCGAACAATACGCCCGGGATAAAGATATAGAACTGATTGACGACGAAGTGGTTTCCCGGGCCCGGCAGGAGCGCGAAGGCGAAGCGATTGCCAAAATGGAAGCCGAGCGGAAAGCCCGGGAAGCACAGCCCGGAGCCCGACGCCAGTACGTCAACTTCGCTTTTTACAAGCTCGACTCGGCGTTCCGCCGTCTGCCGCAGGCAGAGATCGACGCGGCGAAGGAAGAGTTCATCAATGTGCTGGAAGATTACGACGCGCAGGAAGGCACGATCGTGCTGGCCTATTCCACCGTGGGCGTCCGCTGTGATTCGGAAATCATGCTGTGGCGGATTTCGTACGAGATGGAAAACTTCCAGAGGATGACCACCGCCATGTTGCGCACCAAGCTGGGCAAGTACCTCGACACCACGTATTCGTACTTTTCGCAGACGAAGCGGTCGATGTACATGGACCTGTTCAACCCGGAGCACGAAGAAGACCGGACACACATTATCCCCGGCAAGGCGAAGTACCTGTTCATTTATCCGTTCACCAAGAAACGCGAATGGTACCTGCTCTCCAAGTACGCGCGGCAGGGCATCATGGACGAACACATTTACGTCGGCAACCAGTATCCGTCGGTGAAGCTGAACACCACGTACTGCTTCGGCCTCGACGATTACGATTTCGTCGTCGCGTTCGAGACGGATTACCCGGACGATTTCCTCGATCTGGTCATGGACCTGCGCGAGACGGAAGGCAGCCGCTACACGGAAAAAGACACGCCCATCTTCTCCTGCACGGCGATGTCCATTCGCGATGCGGTGGAAACGCTGGGTATCTGAGTCCCGCATCCGCAAAATAAATTCACCAGGCAACAAAAAAAGCCGCTCCGATGTGGAGCGGCTTTTTTATTTGGTGCAAACGAGGACGGGCGGTTTTTAGATCACCCCTCGGCCCGCAGTTGCCCGAATTCCCATTGGCCGCCGAAGGCCCGCCCGTTGGAGATGAGCACCCCCTCGCCGTGCGGCATGTCGTCCTGGAAGCGGCCGACGTAGCGGTCACCATTGGCATAGATGTACGTGCCTCTGCCGCACATGGCGTCCTCCATGAACTCGCCGGTATACGTGTCGCCGTTGGCGAAGGTCATTTTGCCGTTGCCGTGTGCCTTGTTGAAGCGGAACTGCCCCGTGTACACGTCGCCATTGGCGCGTACGTAATGGCCCATGCCGTGCATCATGCCATTGTAAAATTGACCCTCGTAGCGGTCGCCGTTGTTGAACGTCTGGATGAAGTATCCGGGAATGTCGGTTTCCGCGCGCACGCCGGGCGGCGGCTGGGAGCCCCGGCCGAAATCAGGATTGAACGGCCGTTGGAATCCGTTGAACCGGTCCTCTTCGTAATACCCCTGGTGGCGCTGGGTGTGCAGGTCCACCAGCTTCTGGTACGCTTCGGTGATGGCGGAAAACAGGTCGTGGGCTTTTTTCTGGGCGGACTCGTCGGCGTTGGGAAAACGGTCCGGGTGCCACTTCTTGACCTGTTCCTTATAAGCCTTTTTGATTTCCGTCAGGCTGGCCCGGGACGAGACGCCGAGTATTTTGTAATACCGTATCATAAGCCGAACTCACTTCCATCCGTGGCGAGGTGAATCGACTTATCATTATAATTCAACTCGGCTGGGCAACGATAGGGGTGTTTTTGAACAGGGACAGCAGGTTGGAGATGCGCCGTTTCAGGTTCTTGCGGTGCACCACCTGGTCGATGAGGCCGTGATCCAGCAGGAATTCCGCGCGCTGAAAGCCTTCCGGCAGTTTCTGTTTGATGGTCTGTTCGATAACGCGCGGTCCCGCAAACCCCACCAGCGCCCCCGGCTCGGCCAGAATGGCGTCGCCCAGCATGGCGAAACTGGCGGAGACGCCGCCCATCGTCGGGTCGGTCAACACCGAGATATAGGGCACGCCCTCGTCCGCAAGGGTTTTGAGGGCGGAGGACGTCTTGGCCATCTGCATCAGCGAAAAAATACCTTCCTGCATGCGCGCGCCGCCGGAACAACTGACGATGACGAGAGCCGACTTATCCGCCCGCGCGCGTTCGATGGCGCGGGTGATTTTCTCGCCGACCACCGATCCCATGCTCCCGCCGAGAAACTCGAAATCGAACACGCACAGCTCGACTTGATGGTCTTCCAACTGGCCGGCGCCGCAGACCACGGAGTCCGTGCTGTTGCGCACCTTGAGCAGGCTTTTGACACGGTCCTTGTAACGCTTCTTGTCCTTGAAGCGGATGGGGTCGCCGGAGATGAGGTTGGCGTCCTTTTCTTCAAATGTGCCGGGGTTCACCAGAAGCTGAATGCGGTCGGCATACGTCATGCGAAAGTGATAATCGCACTTCGGACACACGTGCAGGTTGTCGATCAGGTCGATCTGGTAAATCTGCTCTTTGCAGGACCGGCACTCCACCCACGCTTCTTTGGTCTTGGGGAGCTTGCGGCCCACACCGGGGAATTTATCGAACCAGGCCATAATGAATGCCAGAGTATCTCAATGAGTGTTGGTTGAAGAAAAGGGCGGTACGGTCATTCCTTGTGGTGAGGAATCTCCCGCGATTCCTGCGAACCGAGTTTTCGCGCCAGACCCGTGAGCCAGATCGCAGGACCCGACATCACGTAAAGGAAACTCAGGACGAAAAATGCGATCTTGGGAATCGTCGCCACTGCGTACACGAACAGCACGACAAACAAGAACCGCGTGAACGTCACGCGTTTTTTGAACGCCAGCTTTTTGAATGCCGGGTAACGGATGTTGCTGACCATGAGAAACGCCAGCAGGTACACCACGCCGACCATGATCATGGGATTGAGCCGCGTGGCGAACAGATCTTCAAATGCGATGATGATGGAGGCGATCATGGCCGCCGCCGCAGGAATGGCGAGCCCGATGAAATTGTCGCTGGCCGGGTCCGGCTCGGTGACGTTGAACCGGGCCAGCCGCAACGCACCGCACAAGAGAAACAGAAATGCCGCCATCCATCCCAGCCGCCCGAACGGTTGCAGGACCCAACTGTAAGCCAGCAGGGCGGGAGCCATGCCGAACGAGATCACGTCCGCCAGGGAATCGTATTCGAACCCAAAGGAACTGGTGGTTTTGGTGAGGCGCGCCACACGTCCGTCGAGGATGTCGAAGACGATGGCGAGGCCAATCGCCACGGCGCCCTGGAAATACTGCTCACTCAAGGCGGCAATCAAGGCATAAAACCCGCAAAAGACATTACCCGTGGTGAACAGGCTGGGGAGGATATAAATGCCTTTTTTCAGTTTTTCTGGCGGTTTGATCATGACGAGTTTCCGGGGTCCAGAAATCCGATGATGGAACTGCCTCCACTCACTTTGTCGCCGACCTTGACCTCGATTCTGCTGGTCTTCGGCAAAAACAGGTCGGTGCGTGAGCCGAACCGGATCAACCCCATGCGTTGACCGAGTTCGTAATGATCGCCTTCCTTCGCCCAGCACACAATTCTGCGGGCGATCAATCCGGCGATCTGTTTCATCAATACCTGTTCGCGGCCGGTGTCGATGAGCAAGGCGTTCTGCTCGTTCTCCGCAGAGGCCTTGTGGCTGGCCGCGTTCAGAAAACGTCCTTTATTGTAGCGCACCGCCTCCACGCGCCCGGCGACGGGCACGCGGTTGACGTGTACGTTGAACACGTTCAAAAAGATGCTGACCCGCGTCATCGGTTCTTTCAACAGCGGGTCGGTGTCTTCCGCAATTTCCACGACCTTGCCGTCGGCGGGAGAGACCACCACGTTCTCCTTCTGCGGGATGGTCCGCTCCGGATCGCGGAAAAAGTTGAGACAGAACAACAGGGCCAGCCCGAACAGCAACGTGCCCCAGTGCATGGACAGTGCCGCGAACACGGCGGTGACCAAGGCCAGCGGGATGATGAAGCGGAAACCGTCCGCGACGATAGGAATGCGCATGGTGTCTCCGCCCGGTCAGTCGAGCTTTTTGCCGACGAACGGCATCATGCCACGCAGGCGTCCGCCGACTTCTTCTATCATATGGTCCGCGTCTTTTTTAAGCAAGGCGTTGTACACCGGGCGGTTGGCCTGGTTTTCGAGGATGAATTCCTTGGCGAACTGGCCGCTCTGGATTTCGCCCAGAATCTTTTTCATCTCCTTGCGCGTCTCGTCGGTGATGACACGCGGACCGCGCGTCACGTCTCCGTACGCCGCCGTGGTGCTGATAGAGTACCGCATGTTGCCGATGCCGCCTTCATAAATCAGATCGACGATCAGTTTCAGCTCGTGCAGGCATTCGAAGTAGGCGAGGTCCGGGTTGTAACCCGCCTCGACCAGGGTGTCGAATCCGGCGCGGATGAGTTCCGTTACGCCGCCGCACAGCACCACCTGTTCGCCGAACAGGTCGGTTTCCGTCTCTTCACGGAAGCTGGTTTCCAGTACGCCGGCACGGGTGCCGCCGATGCCCTTGGCGTAGGCGAGGGCGATCTTCCGGGCGTTCTTGGTGACGTCCTGTTGGATGGCCATGAGACACGGCACCCCGGCACCCTGCTCGAAGGTGCGGCGCACCAGGTGACCCGGCCCTTTCGGCGCGATCATGAATACGTCGACAAAGTCTGGCGGCACCACCTGCCCGAAGTGGATGTTGAAGCCGTGACCGAAGGCGAGGGCGTTGCCTTTTTTCAGGTGCGGCAGGATTTCATGGTCGTACAGGGCGCGCTGTTTGTCGTCCGGCACGAGGATCATGATGATGTCCGCGGCCTTGGAGGCTTCCGGCACGGTCATTACTTTCAGTCCGTCTTTTTTGGCGCGGTCCCAGAAGCGGCTTTCCTTGCGCAGGCCAACCACCACCTTGATGCCGCTGTCGTGCAGGTTACGGGCGTGGGCGTGCCCCTGACTGCCGTAACCGATGATGGCGACGGTCTTGTTCTTTATGTTCTTGATATCAGCATCTTTGTTGTAATAAATCTTGGACAAGACTCTCTCCTATTCGCTTCGAATTTGTTTTCAGTTGATCGACCGCATTCCGCGACCCATGGCGATGCGTCCGGACCGCACCATTTCCTTGATACCCAAAGGACGCAACAGCTCCAGAAAGCCGCGCAGTTTGCCTTCGTCGCCGGTGATCTCGATGGTGTAGGTCGCCGGGCTCACGTCCACCACTTTGGCGCGGAAGATTTCCACGATGCGCAGAATTTCTTCGCGGTTCTTCGGCTCGGCGTTCATCTTGATCAGCAACATTTCCCGGTCGATGAAGCTTTCCTCGGTCAGATCCACCACCTTGATGATGTCCACCAGCTTGTTGAGCTGTTTGGTGATCTGTTCGATTTTTTTGTCGTCTCCGCGGGTGACGATGGTCATGCGCGAGATGTTCGGTTCGCTGGTTTCCGCCACGTTGAGGCTTTCGATGTTGAAGCCGCGGCCGCTGAACAATCCGGAAATGCGCGAGAGCACGCCGAACTTGTTGTTCACGAGGACTGAAATGGTATGTTGCATTAGATTCCCAGGTTCGGAATTAGTTGGTTTGGGTATGGTGTTCAGGGTAATCGGGAGCATATGGTAGCAAAATCGGTTGGTTATTTCTATATAATTGTAAAGTTTGGCCTTGTGAATCTTTTCCGAAACAGGGGCACCGGGAGAATCGCGGGTGCGGGCCCCAGCCGGTTCCTTCAGTCCAGCTTGCCGATGGTTTTCTGCTGGAGGTCGATGAGATCCTGGATGCCTTTGCCCGCCAGCACCAGCATTTCCTGCATGTCTTTGTCGGAAAATGGGTCGCGCTCGGCAGTGCCCTGGATTTCGATGAAGTTTCCGTTGCCCGTTTTGACCACGTTGAAGTCCACGCTCGCCGTGGAATCCTCACTGTAATCCAGGTCCAGCAATTTGTCCCCGTCCAGCATGCCGACGCTGGTGGCGGCGACAAAATCCTTGACCGGGATGAAGTCGATCTGCTTGTTTTTATGCAGGTGCTTGAGGGCCAGACAGACCGCCACGAAGGCGCCGGTGATGGACGCCGTGCGCGTGCCGCCGTCGGCCTGGATCACGTCACAGTCCACCCAGATGGTGCGTTCGCCCAAGTTTTCCAGATCCACCACGGTGCGCAGGGAGCGCCCGATTAGCCGCTGGATTTCCATGGTGCGGCCGCTCAGCTTGCCGCGTGAAGCCTCGCGCTGGGTGCGGGTGTGGGTGGAGCGGGGGAGCATCGAATATTCCGCCGTAATCCAGCCCTGGCCCTGGTCACGCAGAAACGGCGGCACTTTTTCTTCCACACTCGCGGTGCAGATCACTTTCGTTTCACCTACGGTGATGAGGACGGAGCCCTCGGCGTGCTTGATGAAATTCTTTTTGATGCTCACCGGTCTCATTTGGGTGGGCGTGCGTCCGTCGTTTCGCTTCATGTAGTTCTCCGTTGGGCTGGAATCGGGGATGGGCCGAAAAAAATAGAAGGGGTAAAATATCAGGAATTTCGCATTTTAGCAACGCTGAGGCGGCTTGTCGGTCCCCATTCCGCAAAAAATCACTAACCTTTTAATTTTTAAACAGTTATACTGAATTTCGTTTGGCAGGAACCCTATGAAAGGAAGCATGAATGGATTCATTCATTCAAAAAGGTGTCACTTTGAAGGGCGTTTTGCACGTCAAGGGCGTGGTGCTGGTGGAAGGCCGCGTGGAAGGCGAGGTGTTCGCCGCCGATCATCTGATTGTCGGTGAATCGGGCAACATCCTGGGCAACGTTCAAGCCGGGTACCTGACCAACCGGGGCACCATTCAGGGCGATGTCTCCGCTGGCAACAAAGTGGTTCTGGTGGAGAAAAGCCATCTGACCGGAGACATTTCGGCGTTTCAGTTGGTCGTGGAGGAGGGATCGGTGTTTGACGGACGTTGCAAAATGCTGTCAAAACCCACCTACCAGCCGAAACCGGAAACGTCGGAACCGGAATTGACCGCCAAACCCGCGGCTCCGAAAAACGGCACCCAGGCCAAGCCCGCACCAGCGGGAAAACCCGCATCCGATACCGCCGCCGGTAACAAGGCAAACAATAAGGACAAACCTAAAGATCCTTCCGCCTCCGGCGTCGGTAATTTCTTCCGCCAGTTGTTTTCGGGTTAATGACCGGCCCCCGCCAGCCGGTTCAAAAGAGATTCAATCCCTTGGCGCTGACATAAAACGCGTAGCATGCCAGCAACAGCACCCCTCCGCCTTTTTGCAGGCGGTGCTTCATGTTGATCATGATGAGAAGCATGCAGGTGAGGGCGGTGGTGAAAATGAGGTCCGCCTGAATCGGTTCCTGAATCTTGAGTTCGTCGATCGACGCGGTCGCTCCCAGCACCATGAAGATGTTGAAGATGTTACTGCCGAACACGTTGCCCAGCGCCATTTCCCCGTGGCCGCGCAATGCGGACATGGTGGAGGAAACGATTTCCGGCAGGCTGGTGCCGACGGCGATGATGGTGATGCCGATGAACCACTCGCTGATACCGAAGTTGCGCGCCAGGTTGACTCCGCCAAGCACCATTCCCCGCGCCCCTGCCACCAACAGGAGCAGGCCCATCACGATCAAAATAAACTGAAACGCGATCGGTTTGCCGCGGAACCATTTCAGCTCGTCTTCAAACTGGAGGAGCGAGTCCTCTTCATCTTTCAACGCGCGGAGGATGTACCATCCGATTCCAAGCAGAAACAGCAATCCCTCCCATCGAACCAGTTTCTGGTCCCAGACAAAAAGAATCAGCAGAAAGGAAGCGATGAGGAGGGGCGGGGTTTCCAGGCGGAAGCGAACCTTGTCGATGGTAACCGGGACCAGCAGGGCGGTGAGGCCCAGTACCAGCCCAACGTTGGCGACATTGCTCCCGACCACGTTGCCCATGGCCACTTCCGGCGAACCTTCCAGCGCCGCCAGCAGGCTGACCGCCAACTCCGGCGCGGAGGTGCCAAAGCCCATCACCGTGGCGCCAATGACGAAGGGGCTGACCCGGTAATGCTGGGCAATGCGCAGGCATCCGCCGATCAGCAGCTCTCCTCCGTAATACAGAAGAAGCAGGCCTCCCAGTATGAAGATGATATCCAGAAACATGAAGGGTGTGCGCTGGGTTGGAAGTTATTTTTTGCGTGGCGGTAAGTCGAATACCGAAGATATCAGGTTCGCCGGGCAAAGAAAATAAAAATGAGGAAAGTGGTGAAAAGCCGGGGCTAAGAGGAGGAAAGCCCCGGCTTTTCTGGGTCACGGGGGGAGGGACCCAAGAGCTCAGTGTGCGTGGCCGGACCGTTCCGTATGGGGCTCGTGATCCGTCGATTTCATGCCCGATCCTTCTTCGTGGTCGGTGCGTTGCGGCGCGGTCCGGTGGTCCATCATGCCGCTGCTGCCTTCGTCCATGTGGCCGGATTTCATGGAGTCGGGGCGACTTTCATCTTTGTATTCGTGGCCGTACTCAGGGCCGGGCTCCGACAATACGGAGGAACCACTGCCTTCTTCAAACATGTTGTGTTGGGATTCCATCTTGCGCGTGTCCTTTTTCTCGTGATCGTGTGCGCCTTCATGGGAAATCGCGAAAAAGGGAATGGACCAGATCAGAAGCGCCGCCGTCAGAACGGGTATGATTTTTTTCATGGATGTCTCCGGATAACAGGCATTCAGGTTGGGTAACGGGAACCGAACCCTGGGGGTAGAGTTCCCTTCGGCATTAGATTAGGGTTTTTGCCTTCCCGAAAGGAAGCCTTAATTTCAGTGGTGAGTCGGTGGGAATAAAAAAACCTTTCAGAAAAATTCAGCGGACTGAATCTTTCTGAAAGGTTTCAAACAAGCGGAGGAACCCCGGTGAAGGGGCGATGGATTATTGTGTGATCTTGCGCACCAGCGTTTTGGGATAACCCAGTTTTGCGATTTCCTTCTGGTAACGGGCGGCCAGGTCTTTGGATGCAAAGCCGCCGACGCGGATCACATGGATCGGCGTGCTCACACTCCTTTTTTCGATCTGGGTGAAGATTCCCTGTTCTGCCAGCTTTTCCTTTATGGCTTCCGCCTGTTTCAACGAACGGGTCTTGTCCAGCATGATGGCATAGTTGCCGTCCTGGGCCGGGATCAAGTCCGGGGTATGCCCCTTGCTCTTGAGTTCTTTCATGAGGAACTGAGCGCTATCTGGGGACGAAAACCCGCCGATCAGCAGCGTGTGCATGGAGGACATGCTCTCGATCTGGCTGACGTTGGTCGGAAGTCCGGCTCCCTTTAACTTTTTCAGCATGCGGTCGGCGTTGGATTTGACGGAAAACGCGCCGACCTGAACGAAATAGTCACCCGCCGGGGGATTGACCGGCAGTCCGTTCGATTTCACTTCCGCTTTGGCTTGTTTAACGACCGGCTTTTCTTTGACCGGCGCTTTCTCCTGCGGCATTTCGTTGACTGGATCTGTGGCGGACGGTGATTCATCAAGAGTGTTCAATGCTTCGCTGATTGCCGTGACCGCCTGGTTTTCCACTTCGTTCAGCGTGGGTGCGGTTTTTTCCTTCGCGGTGGTTTCGGGCGCCGGCGTTTCTTTCATCTGGTCCGCCGGGACGGTTGGGTCCCCAATGGGGGCGGTTTCCGGTCCCGGGGCCGGTTGCGGTTCCACCTTCGCGGTCTGGTCCATACCGGGCAAGCCGGGCAGGGACTGATTTTCCACCCCGAGGTAGAGCAGGGCCGCCAGCGCGATGGCGATCAGGGCGATCAATGCAAACTTGGCGTTCTTGTAACGGATCTGCTTATCTATTTCAGCCATGGCCTCGATTTCCGATTCATCGATGAGTTCGTCGATGCGTTTGAGGAATTTTTTGTCGGCGTTTTCGGTCTGTTTTGGTTCGGCAAACAAACTGGGTCGGGACATGATTCTTTCCGTTCCAAATGGAATGAACGTGGACGAATGGGGATGCGGGGCCGGGTGAAGGGAAAGAGTAAATCCGTGCGAACATCCGGTAAATCTGCTAGTGTAGAAAATGCTTTGGAGCCGGAAACGGATGCGGCAGACACATCCCCTTTAAAATCAAAAGAAAGTATATATTGCATTTTTTGGCCTGTCAAGCAAAACTGATTGAAAAATAACACGTTTTTTCATTTCTGGCGACCCCTTATTTAAACAAATTTTAAGTAATCATCTTATGGGTTCCGCGGTCGATCTTTCTGTCAATCTGGGCACATTTTCGCTGGCCAATCCGGTGCTGGGGGCATCCGGCACGTTTGGATACGGACTGGAGTTCACCCCGTTCGTGGACCTCAACCGCATCGGCGGATTTTGTACCAAGGGACTCTCGCTGAAACCGCGTATCGGCAACCCCGCACCGCGTGTGGTCGAAACGGCGGCGGGCATGCTCAATTCCATCGGCCTGGAAAACGTCGGCTTCGACCGCTTCCGCGATGAAAAACTGCCGCACCTGCAAATGTACAACTGCCGCGTGATCTGCAACTTCTTTGGCGACACGGTGGCGGAATACGAGGAGATGGCGCACGCCCTGTCTCTACTGGAACGGGTGGATGCGCTGGAGATGAACATTTCGTGCCCGAACGTGGAAGAGGGCGGGGTGCAGTTCAGCGCCGATCCCAAAACCGTGGAGAAGGTGGTGGGCGCCGCGCGCCGTGCCACGGACAAGTTTCTGATCGTCAAGCTGTCTCCCAACGTCACCGACATCACCCAGACCGCCAAGGCGGCGGAGGCGGCGGGAGCGAATGCGGTGTCTCTGGTCAACACCTACGTCGGCATGGTGTTGGATGCGGAGACGGCGCGGCCTTACCTGGGAAACGGCAACGGCACCGGCGGGCTGTCGGGTCCCGCCATCAAACCCATTGCGCTCAACATGGTGTACCAGACGTCGCAGGCGGTGACGATTCCGGTGATCGGGCTGGGCGGCATCCGTACGGCGGAAGACGCCATCGAATACATTCTGGCGGGGGCCTCCGCCATTCAGGTGGGCACGGCGAACTTCTTCGATCCCCGCGCCACCATGAAAATCCTGGACGGGTTGACCGACTGGTGCCGCGAACACGGCATCGACCGGATTGAGTCGCTCCGCGGCCGCGCCTGGAAAAAGTGACGGGTCAGGGCAGGTACACGCGCGGCACGCGCTTGCCGACGCCGCACAGGGTTTCGTAAGGAATGGTGTTGTAGCGGGCGGAGAGTTCCTCCACCGTGATGACTTCATTCCCCTGTTTCCCGAACAGCACCACCTCTTCGCCTTCCCGCACCTCCGGCAGGTCGGTGGCATCCACCATGCACGTATCCATGCAGATGGTCCCCACCTGCGGCGCACGTCGGCCGCCGATGAGCACTTCCATGTTTCCCGACAACGCACGGTTCAGGCCGTCGGCGTAACCCACCGGCAGGACGGCGATGCGGCTGTCGCGGCGGGTGATGAAACGGCGGCCGTAACTCAGGTATGAATGCGCAGGCAGGGCATTGATGCGGAGCACCCGCGTTTTCCAGTGCATCACCGGCTTCAGTTCCGGAGTATGTCTTGGTGCGTGGCCCTGTGGCGCGGGCGGAACCACTCCGTACAGCGCGATGCCCAGCCGCACCATGTTGTATTGGCTATCGGCAAAGTTGAGCAGGCCGGCGCTGTTGGCGCAGTGAACCGGAGGGCAGGGCAGGTTTTTCCGTTCCAGCAGGTCGATGGTCTCCCGCATGCGTTGCAGTTGGAGTTGGGTGTAGTCCGCGTCTTCATCCGCGGAAGACAGATGGGTGAACACGGAGGCGACGTTGAGTGTTTTGAGGCCGTACAGGAATTCGAGATACGCCGGCAACTCCTCCCAGTCGATGCCGAGGCGTCCCATGCCCGTGTCCACTTTGATGTGGACGTCGGCACGTCGGTTGTGCGCCGCCGCTTTTTTGGCGATGGCTTCCGCCAGCGGTTCCGAGCACAGCGTGGTGGACAGGTTGTAGCGGAGCAGGTCGTCGATCTCATCGGGCAAAATACCGATCAACACATGAATGGGCGCGTCGATGCCGCAGTGGCGAAGCTCGATGCCTTCGGCGAGGATGCCGACGCCCAGCATGTCGGCTCCGGCGGAGAGAGCCGCCTCGGCGCAGGGTTGAGCCCCGTGGCCGTAGGCGTCGGCCTTGACCACCGCCATCAGGCGCACCCCGGGATTCAGGCAGTTGCGCAAAGCCCGGGTGTTGAAGCGGAATGCATCCAGATCGATTTCCGCCCTGGTGGAGCGGTGCAGGCCCAGTCCGTTGGCCGCAGGCATGTCTAGTGAGTTTGGAATGGTGAACTCCGGTTAAAGGTGAACGGTGCGTGACCGTCGAATCATTCCCTTCGGGTTCGGCCGGTGGTCGAAACGCGTTTCGCCACTTTGGCCTTGCCGGTGGGCCGGCACGGGCGGCAGGACATGAAGGAGTCTTCCTTCGCTGTTTTGCGGATCTGGTAGCCCCGGTCGCTGTAAAAATTGTAGGCCATGGCGTTGTGTCCGCTTTCTTCCTGGCACCAGTAGGTGAAGCCGCATCCTTCCGGGAAAATGTAGTCGATGTGAACGATGTCGTCGTTGAAGTCGTAGTTTTTGGACTCGTGGTCGTAAAGGTTGCGGCAATCCTGGCTTTTGGGCAGGCGCCAGTCGGTGTAGCCTGCAAACTGTTTTTCGTTCATCAGCTTGACGTACTTGTTGGCACCCGCCCAACTGCACCACTTTCCTTTTCGCTGGTAGTAGTCTTCTTTCAACCACATCATTTTGTATTTGGTGTCGGTGACGGTGCCGTCACCGTTGTCCACAAAGCGTTCTCCTTCTGCCACGGTGATCCTCGTTCCAATTGCTTGAGTTTCAGGCTGTTGTCGGAAAGGAACCCGTCCGGCGGGTTCCGAAATTTGCCTTAATATATTAATATCAATGTTTTCAATGGCGCAACTCATTTTAAATAATTCCGGTTTGGACGCGGCCGCCGGCATGGTATCGCATTTTTCCGTGGGGCGTGCCGGCGGCAAAATCCGTTGCCGATGCTATTGGATTTTGTGCTATTTTGTGGCCTCAGGAATTCAAAAACCGGTATGCACTCACACACGAGTGGGTTGTTATATGTAGATATTGAAAGGGATGGAACCACCGTCATGGCAAAAATCGAAGTGCAGACTTTCTTTTATGACTTGATTCATTGCAAGGACAAGATCCTCTCCTGCTTCGATCGGTTTGACGAGCAGTACGGCGACGATGAACGGGGCGCGCTGGTGGCCGGCATCAAGGAGATGGAAGACGGCGAGCTGGTGAACCTGCTCATCAACATCCAGCGGCTGGCGTCAGGGTTTCAGGACATCCAGGAACTGATGACGCAGGCGGAGGAGGAAGAGCTTCAGGCTTCCATCAGCGGCGTGGAAGAGGAGGAAGATGACGATGACGATGACGAAATCTGATCTATTTTGACCATCTCACGCGACCCCCTTTTAAAAACCTTTCCCGGCTTCTTTTCTCATGTTTGACCGCTTTTTCCGATTCGTTTGCCTGGCCCTCCTTTTCCTGCCGGGACTGGCCGCCTGTGGTGCGGCGGACTGCGATTGTGGAGTGTCCGCGGGAGGGCCACTGCCTGAGAGGCTCATCTCCGAGGTGGATGGCAAGGAGATGGTGCTGGTGCCCGCCGGGGAATTCATCATGGGCACGGACATGACCGACCCGGAAAAGAAGCATCTCAAGATCGGCGCGGTCAAACCCCTGTTCCGCGATCAGCAACCCAGCCACACCGTTCACTTGGACGCCTTTTACATCGACAAGTATGAAGTCACCAACCGCGAGTACAAGCAGTTCATTGAGTCGGTGCAGTACCACGAGTTTCCCGCGCACTGGGTGAATGGCATGTACATGCCGGATCAGGGCGACCTGCCGGTGACCAACATCACCTGGGGGGAAGCGCTGGCTTACGCCATGTGGGCCGGCAAATCCCTGCCCACCGAGGCGCAGTGGGAAAAGGCGGCGCGCGGCACCGACGGCCGTCTCTACCCTTGGGGCAACGATTACAAAAAAGGCATCAGCAACATTGGTCTCGACGGCCCGCGCAAGCTGATGCCTGTCGGCAGTTTTCCTGAAGACGTCAGCCCCTTCCAGGCGTTCGACATGGCGGGCAATGTGATGGAGTGGACGCTCAACTGGTATTTGCCTTATCCGGGCAGTGACTTTGAGTTCAAAAAATTCGGAACGGACTTGAAGGTTCTGCGCGGCAACGGATTCCAGGAAGGCGGACATTTCTTTCTGGACGAGTACCGTTACGTGTTCCACCGGTCGGAAGTGAAGCCCGACGATTTTTTCGACAACGTCGGCTTTCGTTGCGTGAGTCCCTTCCTCGTGTCTGCTGAAGAAAGCTGAGCTGTTTTCAGTCTCCCACCCTCATCTTCCGGGCGGCGGCGGAGGCCGCCAGATAAATGAAGTGAAGACGATCATGGCGAAGGTGATGTCCGCCACGAACACCGCTCCGGGATCGAACCATTCCATGTAAATGATGCGGTTGAGCCATGTGGCGAGAAACGATCCTTTGTAATCCGCCGTGGAATAATGTTCTTCCAGCACTGTGAGCGGGCAGGGGATGCCCAGGATCATGAGCACCGTGACGAAGCCCAAAAGGCCCGCATGCACGAGGCGGAATCCGCGGTGGTTGACGATCAGGCCCACGATGAACCCCACCACCATGTACAGGATGAACAGGAAATGCAGGATCAGAAAGTAATACGCCATGCACCAATTATATTCGAAGACGAAGAGTGTGGCGTGCCCGCATGCAAAGGAGGCGGCTATTCCAGGATGGTGTTCTCCAGCATCGCGTCTTTCATCAGGGCTTTGGAGATGTTGGCATCCACGAGGTAGGCGTTCTTCAGGTTGGTCTGGCTGAAGTTGGTGCCATGCAGATTGGCCTCCAGCAGGAAAGCGTTGCGCATATTGGATTTTTCGAAATTGGCGTAGGTGAGGTCGGCGCCTTCCAGATTCACCTCTTCCATTTCATTGTCCTTGCAGACGGCGTCCTTCATTTCCGCACCGATGAAATTGGCGAAGGACAGTTTGGAATCTCGAAACGTGGTGGAGCTGAAGTCCGCATACTTGAACACCGCGCTTCTCAGATCCGCCTCGCGGAATTTGACGAATCCGAAGTCCGAGCCACGGGCGTTCACTCCATTCAGCTTGCAGGAATTGAGTTCCGCGGAGCGGCAGTAGCTGTACATCATCCGCGCGAAGGAAAAGTCACAGTTCTCAAGTTTGCCTGCGGAAAAATTGCTGTGGTTCAGATTACTGCCGCGGAACATGCATCCTTTGAGGTTGGCCATGGTGAAGTTGGCGTTTTCCACGGACGCGTTTTTGAATACGCAATCGACGAGGGTGGCTTCCTCGAAATTGGCGTTATTCAGGTTGGCGTTTCCGAAATCGACATTCTTGAGGCGGGCCTTGTAAAAATTGGTGTCATTGAGGGTGGCCTGGTTGAAATTGAGGTCGATGAGTTCGGATTTTTCCAGGTTGACTTCGTTGAGCACGCCGAAGATGAAGGTGATGCCGTTCAGGCTGATGCCCTTGAGATCGTACTGGCTGAAGTTGACGCCGTCCTGGCATTTGCTGGCGAGCGTCAATTTCAGTAATTCATCGATGTTGGACATTATCGTTGCTGTTCCGGAGAGAGCAGTGCATTCATGTTGCGGCGGATTTTCTGGGGGTTGGTGCGGTCATGAATCCCCAGGATGCCAACGCGGATGATTCTGCACAACAGGGTTTCGCTTTCGGTCCGGTGACTGAGCTTGGCCACCACCGGAGTGATGATCAGGTTGGCCAGCATGATTCCATAAAACGTGGTGATGAGTGCGGTGGCGAGGGACGGGCCGATGGTATCCGGATTCTCGATGTGCATGAGCATCTGCACCAGCCCGATCAGCGTTCCCCCCATGCCGAAAATGGGTGCCTGCACCGCCATGAATTGCAGGATTTTCTGGCTTCTCTGGTGGCGCTCGATCATCGAGTTCATTTCGCGGTCCAGGATTTCGTGAATCTCGCGCGAATTGTACCCGTCCACGATCATGCCGATGCCGGCTCTCAGGAACCGGTTCTCCACGTTTTCTTCCTCGTTTTTAAGACGCTTGATGCCCCCCGTCCGGTATTTGGTGGCCAGTTGCATGATCTGTTCTATATAGGCCGCGGGTCCCTGGTTGTCCGGGCGATAGGCGTTGATGATGACGCGTATCAGGCTGAGAATTTTTCCGGATGGATAGGCGATGAACGAGGTCGCGATGGTGCCGCCAAAAACGATCAGCACCGCATTGAGATTCAAAAACGTTTCCGGGTTGCCACCACGAATGATGGCCCAGACGATGAGGCCCACGCCGATCATGGTTCCAAAAATGGTTCCAACATCGATGCGGGATTCGGACTGGTACCTGCCTCCGTACTCCAGACCGGATAAGGATTCGGATTCGGATTCTTTTACGGCAATGGCCATGTGTCGTGCGTATCTATCGTTTCATTTCAGGTAGAAGGAGACTCCGACTTCGCCTCTTCCATCTCCCGCGCCCCCTCACTCGTGCTTTTGGAGGTGCTGGGATGGATTTTAAGATCCGGCGATTCGACTTTTCCGGACGTATTCCCTTTTTTGAAAGTCAGCGTTTTTATGATGTACCGGGATAACCATGAGAAATCTATTTTTTCTTTTCGGCTTCCCGGCACAAAAAATTTAAAAAATTCGTCTTCATCGATTTCCCGGTTGGGGGTCATGGGCCGCAATTCCGCGAGACACCGGTTCATGCAATTGGCGCCCACGTAGGTTTTGCAGAACAACTCGCCCCAGGTGGTGAGGTAGATGGCGGTGGTGCTGGTGATGCGCTCCAGCTTCCGGTTCATGAACCCTGCGTATTCCTTGGGAGTCTTGCAGTCGTGCAGATTGCCGATCATCACTTCCCGGGGAATGGGGTTTCCGAAATCCACAATCATGAACAACTGCCGCAACCGGGCGTTGGTCAACAGGTCTTCGTTGGGGATCGAGGCCACTGAAACCTGCGACATGAAAGAGGACAGGTCTTCAAGCAATATTTTCAGATCCTGGTCCTTGATCGATTGCTGTTCCGCGCGCAAAAGCAGTACGGTGTCTTTGCGGAACAGGCTGTTGAAACAGGTGAAGGCGACAAGAAACTGAAGGGAGTACGCTTTTTTCAGAATCTGTTCCTTGGGAATGTGCTCCAGGAAAGCCAGGGTTTTTCCGCGGATCAGGTACCATTCGCCTTTGTCTTTTGGATTCACCCGGTGAATCATGAAGGTAAGTTCCTTTTCGCCCGTTTCACCATCCACCAGCGCAAACAGGTTTTCCACTTTGTTCTGGCTGGGGCGGTAGAAACTGAACAACTTGCGTCCGAGGAGATGCGTATCGCGTTCCGAGATCAGGCTTTCTTCACCGGAGGCCTTGTTGGCTTCGGAGATGTTTTTGTAGCTGGCCATCAGGATTTTGTTGATGCGGTTTCCCAGCGCGACCTTGTCCAGCATTTGCCAGGAAAAGTAGGCGTTGACCGATTCCAGCTTGGCGGGTTCCCAGTCCCAGGAATTGTACATGTTGATGAGGGTGCGTTTGCGCGGATCGGGACTGCCTTTCACCAGCTCTTCTCCGGTGACCTTGGTGCCGACTTTGAGCACGAAGGAGGTTTTCAGGGCGTCCAGCGCGTTTTCATCTTTATGTTCCTTGAAGAAACGTTCCACTCGCTCGTACATGGCGACGTAGGTGTCGATGTCGTCGAACAACGTGCCGCCGAAAACCTTTTTCTTGATTTCATGGCAGAGCAGGTTGAACCGGGTCTGGCCGAACATGTATTCCTCCAGAAGCCCCATTTTCAGCAAGGTCTTGAAAGGGGCTTTGAAGGATTTGATCAGAGCCCAGATGGAACCGCCGAAAAACTCTCCCTGAGAAATGTCGTCCACGTTGCCGATATCGACAAACGCGTCGGGGTCCAGCAGGGTTTGGCGGGTGCGGAGTAGATGCAGGTAGTTTTCATACTGATCGTCATCGGTTTGAAGCGGAACGATCCACCAGAAGGGAAGCTTGCCGGTGGTGACGACGGCGGTGCGGTACATTTCCTCCTTAAGCAGTTTGGCCTGGGCGGATCCGGTGCTTTCCGTATCGCTCTCACCGAAGATATTGTTTTTGACTTCCTGAATATCGTTGATGAAAAAGTGGACTTCCAGGTTGAACTCGTCCCATGCCCACTTCTCGATGAGGTTGAGTTTCTGCTTGAACAGGCCCAGCCGCTCCGGTGACACGCTGTGCTTGTTGACCAGCAGGGTGTAGTCGAGGTCGGATTTGCGGCTCTGCGCGATCGAGCCGCAACTGCCCATCAAAAGAATCGTGTGGATGAAGGGTTCGACTTCCTCATTACCGCGGAAGATAGCGTCGGGAAACAGGGTTTCCGCGGCAAGCTGGATGCGGTGATCGAGCTGAAAGTGATGGATGCCGCAAGGCACATCGCCTTTGACATAACCGGGGAGTCCTTCCTGATTGATGTGCAGAAGCCGGGGGATGATGGTGAATACATGCCGGTCCACGTGAAACAGGGGTTGCTGGATACGGTTGATGTTGTTCTGGTTGTACCGCAGAAAAATCTGCCGGTTATTGAAAAGCTCTTCGGCGATGTTTTCCGGCTTATCCGCCATAAACGTCCCCCCCCCTGATCGCTGACGATCCAATGGGCTCAAAATTCAATTATAAATTGCGTGCCCGCAAATGAGAACGGGTTTTTGCCCGGCTCGGCGATTCCGGCAAATATCAATGACTCTCGTTGTGTGGAAACCCGTTCAGGTTTTCTGTACCGGCTCTCCGTTCCTGCCTTGTTTTTTGCGTCCGTTTTCTTCCTTCAAAACTTCTTTGTCTTTCAGGATTTTGATTTCCACCCGCCGGTTCATGGCCCGATTGGAATCGGTATTGTTGGGTTTGAGCGGACGAAACTCGCCATAACCGGAAACGACGATCAGTTCCGAAGGAAATTTGAGTTCTTCGATGATATAGCGGGCCACCCGCGCGGCACGCGAGGTGGAAAGCTCCCAGTTGGAGGGAAACGCCTCGGTGCTGATGGGAACGTCGTCCGTATGTCCTTCCACGTGGATCTGCTTGACTCCCTGCTTCAGGTCTTCCTGGATGGCCTGAAAGATGGTCTCCTCGGCCCCCGGAATCAAGGTCGCCTTGCCCGGAGAGAACAGTTCTTCGGACTTGAGCCGGATCAGTTTGGTCTTCACATCACCGCGCACCAGTTCTTCCGGATCCACGTTGTCCTTCACCAGCTCGCGCACGCGTTCCAGCATTTTGATTTCCTGATGGGACAGGCGGACGTTCTGCGAGGTGACCCGGACTTCTTTTTCCTGAAATGACGAGATGGCTTCCACGAATTTGTTTTCGTCGATATTGGACATGGTGAACAGCATGACGAAAATCGCCAGGAGCAGGGTGATCATGTCGCTGTACGTCACCAGAAATCCTTCCATCGACACAAACGCCGTACGGAAAGAAGAGCGGTGCTCGTGGGCGATTTGCCCTTCCAACTGCCTGGAGACCTGTTTTTCCTCCAGGGTCTGAACTTTGCTTTCGAGCTCCTCGTTGTAATCCTTGGTCTGGTCCAGCTCGATCACCAGCCGTTCCTTTTCGTGGAGCAGTTCGTTGAGCTCCATGCGCAGTTCAAATATGATTTCCGCCGGCAGTTTTCCGTCTTCCCGGTCCTGTGTCGCATCTTTGATGATGCGCTCCAGCTTTTCAATTTTGGTTTCCTTGTCGGAGATTTCCTTTTCAAGTTGCTGGTAGGAGGGGCCCGCTTTCTGGTCGAGTTCTTTTTTGAGGCGGATGACTTCGTCTTTCAGGGTTTTCACCCTGTCCAGTTCCTTGCGGGTTCTTTTGACTTCCTTGATGAGCAGGGACTTGTCGTTGCTGACTTTTTTGAGTTCCTCACGGGTTTCCTTGAAAAGGCCCCGCAGGCTTTGCAGGCTGTTTTTGGTATCTTCTAATTCCTTGAGGATTTTGGGGTCGATGACTTCATTTTCGAGTTCGGCATCGATCTCTCCTTCTTCCGTTTCGTCACCCGTTTTTTCGTTCCCCTGGCCGCTTGTGCGCTTGGACATGCGGGCCGCCCACACCGCTTCCCTCGCCTCCTTGACTTCCTCCTCTTTTTGCTTGATGAGACTCAATAATTCATTGACTTTTTCTTTGTTTAAGACGGTAATGTTGTTCATTTTGTCAGAGAGCCGGGACGTTTCTCTGACCTGCTTTCTCAGCTCCTGATTCTTGATTTTGAGCTGTTCTTTTAAATGCTGAACGGAATTTTCTTGAGTCATGGTTCCCTACCCGGATTTCCTATCGGCTAGAATACCCTAAATTCTTATAAAAAAATCATTATAGGGATTTGACCGTCCACAAGAAAAGTATAAGGGGAGGTCCCCTGTGCACAAGGGGAAATGAGACATCCATCGATCTGAGGACCGACCGGAGCATCCGCCAAACCGGCGCGGAGGGGGCATGGAGAGTCAACCTAAATTATTGAAAAATAAGCTATACTGGGTCGGAATCCTGTACTTCGCGGAAGGATTTCCGCTGGGTGTGTTTTACGACGTCTTTCCCGTTCATCTGCGCCAGCAGGGGGTGGACCTGTGGCAGATCGGGTTCATGAGCCTGCTGGGCCTCGCGTGGACGCTCAAATTTCTATGGGCGCCCGCGGTCGATTACCTGCGCCATCACCGCCGCTGGATTTTTTTGATGGACGTGCTGATGGGCGGCGTCATGCTGGTGTTTGCGGTTCTTTTGGACTTCGGCCCGTGGGTGTGGCTGGCCATCGGGTTGTTCACCATATTTTCCGCGACCAGCGACGTGGCCATCGATGCCTACACCATCGAGATGCTCGACAAGGATGAACTGGGCCTTGCCAACGGCATCCGCAATGGCATGTACCGGGTGGGCATGCTGGCGTCGGGTTTCATCCTGGTGCTGGCGGACTGGTTGTCGTGGAGCGCCACGTATCTGGCCGGCGCTCTCATTTTATTTGCCTGCGGCACGGTGTGCCTGCTGGCTCCCCCCGAACTGGCATACAAAACACGGTCAGACCGCTCTCTTCTCGGCGAATTTCGCCTGATCGCCCGCTATCCGTATGCGCTGGCTTTGCTTTTCGTGCTGGCGTTGATGGGCTTCGGCCTGGTGGACACCAGGCTCGATGTGTCCGATGGGCGGCCTTACCTGTGGCCCGCCCTGATGGCGGCCGGCTTTCTGGTGGTGGCGGCCAGTCATTACTGGACGGGCCGCGTGCGGGCTCAGGGCAACAACAATTCCATGCGCGATGAGTTGAACGAGGGGCCGATGTTTGGTGCCTTCTTCGAGCTGATCCAGCGGCCGTACATCATTCCCGTCATCGTCTTCATCCTGATTTACAAACTGGCTGACACCTCCATGGGCTTCATGGTGAAGCCGTTCTGGGTGGACTCCGGTTTTTCGGCGACGGAGATCGGCCTGGTGTCGGTCAACATCGGCCTGGGGCTGTCCATCGCCGGTGGGCTTGTGGGCGGGTGGTTTACCGACCGCTTTGGCATTTTTAAAGGCATCTGGGTACTGGGGCTTTTGCAGGCACTGTCGAACCTCGGTTACGCGGGAGTGGCCGCAGTCCTGCCACCGCCGCAGGAGGGGGTGCCGATGGCGATGGAGTTCAAGGCCATGATGTACAGCGCGAGTGTGCTGGAATCGTTCACCGGCGGGTTGGGGTCGGCGGCGTTCCTCGCCTTTCTCATGGCGATCGTCAACAAAAAGCGGTCGGCCTCGGAATACGCTTTGCTTTCTTCGATCTTCGCGTTTAGCCGGTCGGTGGCGGGCTGGGCCGGCGGATTCGGCGCCGAGGCAATGGGCTACGCACCGTATTTCACGCTGACTTTTTTTCTCGCATTTCCGGCATATCTGTTTCTCCCTTGGGTGAAGCGCATGCTGGAGGCCCAACGGGGGTGGAACGCTGACACGGCAAGCGGGGGAAGCGCGCAACAATGAACACGGTTTATATTTACTGCCATGGATTCGCCTCCAGCCCCGGTTCCAAAAAAGCCGTCGCCTTTGCTCAACGGTTCCAGGAACTGGGAAAAGAGTTGATTGTGCCTGACCTCGAGGACGGGGATTTCCGAAATATTACCCTTTCCAGGCAGGTTGAAAAAATTAGGTCAGTAATCGATACTTTCTCGAGTTCTCGGGTGGGTATCATTGGCAGTAGCATGGGAGGCTATCTGGCATCGCTTGTGGCTCAATCTCGACAAGAGGTTAAGGGACTCTACCTGATGTGTCCGGGCTTTCATTTTCTGAAGCGCTGGAAGGAGAGGGTGGGCCGGGACCACCCGGAGTCTGAGGGGCTACCGAAAACAATTCAGGTATACCATTATCGGTACGCACGCGAAATGGAGTTGAGTACAGCCCTTTTTGAAGACGCCCGTGCCTGGGATGCCCTGCCGCTGGACCGCGCTTTGCCGATACGGATCGTCCACGGCGTGCACGACGATACTGTGCCGGTAACCCAGTCCCGCGAGTTTGCCGCATCCCGCCCTTGGGTTACACTAAAAGAACTGGACTCCGATCACGGCCTGCTGTCACACATGGACTGGATCGTGAACGACTGCTTGGAATTTTTCACCCGGGAAGGCCTGTAAAAATATGGGACGAAATGCGACCGGTGTTACGGGAAACCTGGGGAAAATAAAAAAAGCCTTTCTTGCCATCCAGCAAGCTCATTCCGGCCAGACCCGAAAAGGAAGCGAGAGGGAGTTGTTCTACCACCACCCCCGCCGCGTATGTAAGGCTTACCTTCGATTCCGATATAAAACCCTGGAAGGCGCACAGGCCGCGCTGTGCCATGACCTGGTGGAAGACACCTGGGTTGGACTGGAGGACATCGAATCCTGGTTCGGTCCGGAAGTGCGACGGTTGGTGAAAGACCTGACCAAACCCGACGGGGTGTCCCATCTCGATTACCTGAAGGATTTTGTAAACTGGCCGCTCGATTCGAAAAAAATCAAAGTGTGCGATATTGAAGACAATGTCATCAGCTCCCGGTCGATTGGGGCCGAAACGAGGCAGGCGATGATGATCAAGTGGCAGAGGTATCTGGTGGCTCTGACGCCGGAAAAACATCCGGCCGATGAGGCCGTGAAGGAATATGCGCTGAAATGGGACCGGGTGCTGGCTTTGATGGAGCAGGAATGGCGCATGCTCCCCCGGAACCACATTGAGATCTGATATGGCGGACAACAATAAAACGAAAAAAGGGTTCCGGCGCTACACCATCCTCGTGGTGGACGACGACCCTTCCATCGTGACCCTGGTCAAACAACTGGTGGATCAGGAAAAATACAAGGTCATTTCCACCGATGATGGCGAGTCCGCGGAAGCCATCATCCGCTCGCGTTGCCCCGACCTGGTTCTGCTCGACATCAACATCCCCGGCAAGAACGGTTTGGAGGTGTGCCGGAGTCTGCGCGGGGACAAGGAAACACAAAACCTGCCCATCATCATTCTCTCCGGCCGGACGGAGCAGGTGGATCGCAACCTGGGTTTGGAGTTCGGCGCGGACGATTACATAACCAAACCGTTCAATTCGCAGGAACTTTTATTGCGTGTCAATAATGTCCTGAAAAGGGTGTATGGTTCGCAAGCCCGAAATGACTCATTGACCCATGGAGTGCTGACGGTGGACTTCGGCAAGCATGAAGTGCAGGTGAAAAATAAAACCATTCAGTTAACCCTTACCGAATTCAAACTTCTTTCTTCCTTGTTAGATAATCTGGGGCAGGTAAAAACCCGGGACTACCTGATGGAGCACGTCTGGGAAAGTGGTGAAGGTGTCTTTTCCCGAACCATAGACACTCACATTCAACGTTTACGGAATAAGCTGGAGGAGGCGGGGCAGTACATTGAAACCATTCGGGGAGTGGGGTACCGCTTTAAAACTTGAGGCTTGCAAAGCCTTGCAAACCTTTTTGGTTGGGGATGGATCGATTTTAAGAAATATTGGAAAAGCTATATTGATAGGCCGATTTGTAACATAATTGTTGCATTGTCTTCATCATATTTTGACCAATTTTTTCAATAATAGGAGCTGAGGATAAACACATGGAGGTTTCCGATGATTGAAAAAATTGGCAAGGACAATCCGAGTATCGAGGATCCCAATCAGCCCAAAACGGTGGGTGGCCGTCTTCGCTACTGGCGCAAGCTGTCTTCGCTCCGGTTGGTGGACCTGGCCGCGACCATCAATGTCTCACAGGGATCTTTATCGGATCTGGAAAACGACAAGTCTCTTCCTTCCGCCACCACCCTCACCGGGTTGTGCCGTAAAACCGATGTCAACATCTGCTGGCTGTTGACCGGGGAAGGCGACATGATCAAGGAAAAGGATGCGGTGGACAAGGATGTCTCTGCGTTCAAGGAAGTCGTTCGTTTGATGAGCGACACCGACTTCAAACGCACGGTACACCGTTTGGTCAAAATCTTTGAACGAGGCACTCCGACCCAGAAGGCCCAGATTAAAGGCTTTATGGCCGGAGTGGAGACGGATTGAGACGACCCGGGGTGGGTCGATGTGTCAGGTTCCGACCTGATCGTCTTCTGCCCGGACCCACCCCCCGGACTCATCTGGCAGGGTCAGGCGGTACCACCCGCTTTCTTCCTCCGTAATTCTTCCGATCGCACCTTCATGGAGCCGGAAAAGCACGGGCTTTTCCGATCCCTTCTCCGCATGCACGGCAACGTCCTTTGCCAGCACCACTCCATACCGGTTCCCGGCATCGTAAGCGAACCGGGCCAGCGTGGACACCAGCACCAGCCCAAATAAACCGAGAGCCATGTTGCGCGCCAGCCGCGTGGCGTATGACGGATGGAGGATCAACACACTCCACGCCAGCCACAGAACAAGGTTCACTCCAATCAGGGTCCCGATGTGCTCTTCCAGAGTCACGTCCTCCAACCAGAAAAAAAGTGTCGTCCATACGTTGGGAAACCGCCAGTCCGTCTGGTCCACGGTTTTTTGCAGGGCGAAAAGCAGGTTGGCTTCCACTTTTTCTTCACGCGGCAGACGCTTTTGCGCCTTCAGGAAATGGAGGACGGCTTTGCCGATCTCACCGGCGCGGTGGCAGGCGTTGCCCAGGTTGTAATGCAGGTAACCGTTATCGAATCCGGATTCGAGCACGGACTCATAGGCATCGATGGCCTCTTCATATTTCTGTTCCGCATACAGGCGATTGGCTGATGCAATGCGTTCCTGGATCTCATCGGCAAAGACATCGCCCGGTGTGCAGGTGATGGCAAAAAGCAGAATAAAAAACCGGATCGCGGATTGAGGAATGCGCATCACGCCTCCTCCAGTTTTTCGAGCAGGCGGCGGGACTCGTCAAACAGCGCCTGGGTGTCGGCCTGTCCCGCGGCGTATTGCAGGGACTCGTATTTCTCCAGCAGATCGCGTGTCTCGACGATGTGTTCTTCGCGGAATTCCCGTTGCCTCAACTGGTCTTCCACTTCGCGCGAGGTGAAGGCGGTGCCGTTCAGGTTCAACCGGTCGCCGATGTAGGTACGGACGATCTGCGACAACTCCCGCACCGTCTCCCTGTCGTCGCCATTCTTCTCTGAGGCCAATCGGTTCAAACGTTTTTCCGCCTGCCGGAACGCGTCCAACCTCCGTTTGTAAGCGGTGTCGAATTTCATTCGCTGGTTCCTGCGCCGGATCTTGACAAAAATCAAAAAGCACGCGGGCGGCACGAGCAATGCCACGGCCGCGGTCATCCAGAACAGGGGGCCGCGGACCGGGTTGGTGAAATCCTCCTTCACCGTATGCAGGGGATTGATGTCTTCGGTTATCTTTTGCCGCAGAGTGCCGGATTGTGATCGTTCCGTCTGCGGCTCCACGGCATTCAAATTCGACCCGGTTTCCGCCGGAGTCACCTGCACTGTTTGCGGTTCGGTTTCAATCGTGCGGTAGGTGTGGACGCGTGGGTCGAAAAAATTCAGCGTGACCGAAGGAAACGTCAACGTTCCCGCTTTCAACGGCACCAGCGCATACTTGAACACCTTTTTGCCTGCCACCGTTTTGCCGCCGCCGGTGCGCGTGAACTCCGGCTGGTCCGCGTACACTTTGAAATCTCCACCGGTCTCAGGCAGTTCAAACACCGCATCCTGCGGGTTGCCCTCTCCCGTCACGGTGATAGTGAGGGTCATGGTGTCGCCCTGGGCCAACTGCATACGGCTGAATTCGGTTTCCAGTTTGAACTGCCCCACCAGGTTGGAAAACGGTTCCGGCCGGCTTTTCTCCGGAAGCGGCAACACCTCCAGTTCGATGGGCTGGGTGCGCAGAATCTTGTGTTTCAATTTAAACTGATTGTGAAAAAACGGACTCTGGAAAAAAGGGTCGTCGAAAAAAGGATCTCCCGACCGCCGCCCGTTCGAGGATGTTTGTTCGACGACATCCAGCTCGATCAAAGCCGATGGAATGATTTCCTTGCCTGCTTTCAAAGGATAAATTCCGGTGTTCCATTCATACACGTCATAACGGATGCCGTTCAGCACGCGGCTGTATTGCTTGGGTGGTCCCAGCTCTTCCTTGCGAAAATCATCGAGAGGCAAATCGACCTTCACATTGCGCACGCTTGTCTTGCGGTACACCTTCAACGTGACGGGCAACAGTTCGTTAACGTATGGTTGATGCGTCGGCACAGTCGCTTCCGCGAACACGGCGCGGTCGCCCTGTTCCGGGACGGGGCCTTTACGCACGGTGATGGGGATGGGCGCGGTGATGTAGGGGTTGCCGTCGATCTCGAATTTGAAGGGACCAATGGTGAAGTCGCCGGGCTGTTTCGGAATCAACTGGTAATGGAACGTCGTCGAAGCGGTGCGTTGGCCGTTGATGATTTGAAGAGACGAGGCGCGGCCGCCGGTACGGACCGAAAAGGCAGGCAGGGCCGGAGGCTCCGGTTGCGGTGCATCCTGCGTGCCTTCCACCACCACTTCCACATCCAACACGTCTTCCAGCGTGATCTCGGTGTTGTTCACCGATGCGCTCACGCGGATATCCTTCCCCCAGGACGGAGCGGGGAGCAACAGCACGATCCATGCAAACAGAAAAAAAGGGAATAAAGTTTTCATCGGCGATGTGGCGTTATTCCCGCACATGTTTCCATCACCAGTCCTTTCCCTGATCCTTGAACAGGTCCTGCATCTCGCCCTGCATCTGGCGGCGTTTGAATTTTTTGAGATCCTCGTTCAACGATCCCAATAACCGCTCGGCGTCTTCCCGGGACAGGGGAGCCGCCTCTTTCAACAATGCGTTCATTTTTTTCTGTTCGGGAGAAGAAGGAGCAGGCGGGGTTTCTTCAGCCATCTGTTCCTGCGGCTCTTCCTGCTTTTTGTTTTCTTCGGGATTCGGCTCGGTGGTCTGATTCTCTTCTGCCGGTTCGGGTTGCTCGTTATCCTCGCCGTGCCCCGTGGGTTCCGGTTCAGAAGCGTCGGGCGGCGCCTGCTTTTGTCCTGTTCCGGATTGCGGTTTCACCTTATCCATCTTGCGCGGCAGAACCTGTCCGGAGGCGATGGCCTGCTCCAGTTGCCGCTTGGCGTATTCATAATTGAACTTGCTGTCCTCGTCCTTGGGATTGAGCTCCAGCGCTTTTTTGTAGGACTCCATCGCCCGGTCCAGCGCTCCCAGGCGGAACCAGGCATTGCCCTGATTGTAATATGTTTTCTGCTTGATCTCCGGCGGACTGTCGCCGGAGAGCACCTTGCCATAATCCTCGATCGCCGCCTCGTAACGGCCCAGCCGGTACTTGGCATTGCCCGCGTTGTAACGCACAGTGGGATTGTCCGGGTCTTCCACCTCCGCCTCGTTGAACTTCTGTGCGGCCTTGTCGAAATGCTCTTCGTTGTAATGCGCGATGCCTTCGCGCGCGGATTCCGGCAGGTCTTCGGCGAAAGCGGACAGGACGCACACCCCGAACAGGCTCGCAAAAACCGTCATGAGGATGGAATGTAGAAGAAGCTTTCGCATGATCCAGCCAGTTTAGCACGCTCCCTTAGAGGGGGCGCGGAACGAAAAAAGGGATTCCCCACCGGGAATCCCTTTTCTATATTCAAACCGCCGTGGAGAAACCGAGGCCTCAGCGCCGGTCCCCCATGATGCGGAGAAGCATCAGGAACAGGTTGATGAAGTCCAGGTACAACTTGAGAGCACCCTGGATGGCTTCCTTCGTGTCCTCGTCGGTGCCTTCGTTTCCGAGAATGTTCATCTGTTTGATCATCTGCGTGTCGTACGCCGTGAGGCCGACAAAGATCAACACGCCCGCGTAGGTGACCACCCAGTAAACGGCTTCATTCTGTAGAAAGATGTTCACTACTGAGGCGATGATGATGCCGATGAGGCCCATGAACAGGAAACTGCCCCACGAGGTGAGGTCCTTCTTCGTCGTGTAGCCGTAAAAACTCATGGCGCCGAAAGTGCCCGCCGTCACCAGAAAGGTGGAGGTGATCGACGCCGCGGTGTACACGATGAAAATGGACGAGAAGGTCAGCCCCGTCAGGCCGGCGTACAGGATGAATACACCCGTTGCCTGGCTCGCGGACATTTTCATGACCGAGGACGCGAGGTAAAAGACCAGGCCGATCTGGGCGATGATCAAAACGATCGGAACGATGGGATTCCCGAAAATGAGTTTCATCAGTGGCTCGGTGTTGGCCACCAGCCAGGCCACGCCACCGGTCATGGCCAGACCCGCCGTCATCCAGTTATAGACCCGGACCATGAACCGCTGTTGTTCGGCGGCAATGGCATCCTGACTCATGTATGAGGTCCGATTGGGCTGCATTATAAACTCCTTGAATTATTTATGGTATCTGCCCAATACCAGCAGATTCGATATTATATAAGACGCGGCCCATGCCGCGTCAAGCAGGGTTTTTTCTCCCACCATTATCTCATTTTTCGCGCACCAGGCGCTCGCCCAAAAGACATACCAGTCCCAGCGCGACGAACCATTGAAACCGCTCCTGCCAGCGTTTTCGCCGGGTGGTGCGCAGTTCCTTCTTTTCGACCCGCTGTTTGATGTCTTCCAGGTAGATTTTGTTCAGGTCCATGTCACCCAGCACCGAGCGCACGTAACTGCCGCCGGTGGAAAGAGCGACCTGTTGCAGGACGGCTTCGTTCAAGCGGGTGAGGATGATTTCTCCCTTCTGGTCGCGCTTGAATCCGCGCTGGCGTTCGGGATCGGGAATGGGTGCACCTTCTTCCGCGCCGATGCCGATGACGAACACCTTCACGCCCTGTTCGTTGGCGTACTGCGCCGCAGCGAGGGCGTCGCCTTCGTGGTCCTCGCCGTCAGTGATGAGGAGGATGGCTTTCGATTTTTTTTCCACCTGGCTGAAAGCATTGACCGCCGTACGGATGGCGTGGCCGATGGCCGTTCCCTGTGTTGGAATGAGGTCCGTGCCGAGTGCATTCAAAAACATTTTGGCGGCGTTGTAGTCGAGGGTCAGCGGACATTGCAGAAAGCTGGAGCCCGCAAACGCAACCAGGCCGATGCGGTCGCCTTCCAGCAGGTCGATCAGGTCGGTGACCTCGTGTTTCGCCCGTTCCAGCCGGTTGGGTGGGATGTCGGTGGCCAGCATACTCTGCGACACGTCCACGGCGACGATGATGTCCACGCCTTCCTGTTTCAGATCCTCCCACTCGTATCCCCAGCGCGGCTGGGCCAGTGCCAGGATGAAGAAGAAAGTGGTGAGCACAATCAAAGTCGCCTTCTTCCTTTGCTTTTCCCAGACGTGTGGCGAAACCAGGCGGCTGAGCAGGGAAGGGGAGGCGAACCGCGCCGCCTGTTCGCGCTTGCGTTTTCCCGACCACATGAAGAAACCAATCAGGAGCGCCAGCGCCATCAGCAACAGCAGGTATTCCGGCTGACCGAAACGCATGTTAAGGAATCCTCCTCAGCCGGGTTTGCGTCAACAGGATTTCCGTCATCAACAACAGCAGTCCGGGAATCAGGAAGTAAGGAAACAGCTCCTTGTGTTCCGAGTGGTCGATCCACTTCACCTCGGATTTCTCCAACTGATCGATCTGCGCGTAAATCTGCTTTAAGGAATCCGTGTCCGTGGCGCGGAAATACTTGCCGTTGGTGATAGCGGAGATTTCTTTCAGCGATTCCTCATCCATCTCCACATCCTGCATGACCAATTGACGTCCCAGGAAACTGTCAAACACAAACGGGACTTTGCCGCGTGTGCCGACGCCGACGGTGTAGATTTTGATACCGAAGGTGGCGGCGATCTCCGCCGCCTGCCGGGGCGGGATGCTTCCGGCGTTGTTGCGTCCGTCAGTGAGCAGGATGATGACTTTCGATTTGGATTCCAGATCCTTGAGCCGTTTGACGGCGATGGCAATGGCGGAGCCGATGGCGGTGGAGTCGCCCGCCACGCCGATATCGAGCCGTTTCAAAAATTCCTGCAGGATGTTGTGGTCGAGCGTCAGCGGACACTGTGTGAACGCTTCATTGCCGAACACCACCATGCCGATGCGGTCGAACTCGCGTCCGTCGATGAACTCACTCACCACGTCTTTGACGATGGTCAGGCGGTCCACCGGCTGGTCCTTTTTCTTGAAGTCCATCGCCTGCATGCTTCCCGAGGTGTCGAGCGCCAGCATGATGTCCACGCCGTGAGTCAGGATCTCCGTGCTTTTGCGTCCCTCCTGCGGGCGGGCGAGGGCAGTGACGATCAGTATCACCGCCAGGCATCGCAGGATCAACGGTGCCTGCGCCATGAACGAAACGTGGGAGGGAAGGATACGTTTCAGGGTGTGGAGGGATGAAAAGTGGAATGCCGCCGGCCGGTTCCGCCGGTGCTGGTACAGCATCCACGGAATCGTCAGCAACAGCAGGAACAGCCACGGGTTTGCAAACTGAAAATAAGTCATGGCGCCTCACATTGCGGCGGAGGGCGATTTGTGACTGGTGCTCAGGTCGCGCCGTGGCACGGTGTCCTCCACAAACCTGCGGATCGCCTGCACGTTCTCCATGCAGACGGACGCCTCGCTTTCTTCGTTGGCGAACTTCACCCAGTCGGTACGGTGCAGAATCTCCAAAGCCCGTTGCCCCAGCTCCTCGGGAAAGTTTTTTCGCATCAAAAGATTCTGCATGATCTCTTCGGTAGTCCAGTCGAGGGCCGGCACGGAATACAGTGCTCCCAGGTAGCGGCGGAAGATTTCCGAAAGCTCGAAGTGGTGTTCGCGGCACCGCTCCTGTTCGATCAACTGTTTCGCGGCCAGCGCATCCAACTCCTCCAGCGCCACCTCGTGCGGTTCACGAACCACGGGTGTGGGTTTCCTTTCCCGGTGCGGGGGCTTTGCAAAAAATTTGCGTCCGATGAAGTACAGGAACATCAATCCCACCAGTCCCGCCAGCGCGTAGAGCGCATAACGCCGCCACGGCGGGGCCGCGCCGACGATGGGTTTGATGTCGCGGATGTCTTTTGGGTCGCCGTCCTTGAACAACACCGACCGCACCTCCACCACCGCCTTGGGGGCCTGGATCTCGCCGGGGATGGATCGCGACGGATCGTCCGGATGCGGTGCGGTGAAATGCACCGGTACTTCCGGAATGTTGTAATAGCCGACCTCCATTGCCCGGAACTGAAAGATGAACTCGTCGGTCACGTTTCCGTCGGGGAGCTGTTTGGTTTTCTCACCCTGGTCGAGAAACTCGAACTTTTCGAAATGCGGGAACGGGCTGGGTGGATTGATTTTGAAATTCGGAGCGTGTGTCACCGCCACCGTGTAGGTGACCGTGTCGCCAATGGTGGCGCTGTGCGGTTCGATCCGGGTGGTGGCGGTGACCGGGGAGGGCGGCGCGCCTTGTGCGAATGTTCCTGTGACGAACCCGAGCAGGGCGATCCCCATCCAGAGGGCGGTCATCCAATTTTTTGTGTCGTGTGCAGGTTGCCACATGACTCACGGATTCGCTTTCAACTGATGCAGACAGCCGTCGATGCGTTTGGTGCGGTCTTCCGACCACGGTGCATCTTTCGCCGCGGCCTCGGAATGAAAAAACCAGACCAGAGCTTCCTGGCAGTTGCCCCGTTCCATGTACAGGCCGCCCACGACGTAGGCCACGTTCGACCGCGTGTTCAGGTCGAGGTTCGGGTTTTCCAGGTACGCCTCGTACTGCGTGAGCGCCTGTTCGTACAAACCCGAGTCGCGCAGTTTGTCGGCGACGGTCAGTGCCTGCGTGTTCCACAGTGCGAGAGCAGAGGTTGTCTTCGGTTTGCTCTCGCCGGTGGACGACGACGTCGATTTCTTGAACAGCATGGCGGTGAAGATGCCGAACGCGATGAAGGTGACAACGGTGAGGCCGATG
This sequence comes from Nitrospina gracilis Nb-211, assembly GCF_021845525.1. NCBI lineage: Bacteria > Pseudomonadati > Nitrospinota > Nitrospinia > Nitrospinales > Nitrospinaceae > Nitrospina > Nitrospina gracilis. The sequence continues at coordinate 1,466,467 of NZ_JAKJKD010000001.1, forward strand.
ACAAAGACCTTGAGCTTCGTGCTCACCCCTTCGGTCGGGATATTGAACGAGGCCGGCGCTTCTTCCGCTACCGGTTCCACGGGGTTCGCGGAACGGGTCGGCGGCAGTTTCGGGCCGGTGGGGTTGTCCCCGGTGGTGCGTGAGTTGTGTTCGGTGGAATCGGTCATATGGCCTCAGTGTTTTTTTTCTCTCATTTTAAAGAACTGGATGATCGGGTTCACCAGCGACCGGTCGGAGCGGATCTCGATGCGGTCCACCCCGGCGGAGCGCAGGGCGGCCTGGAGTTCGCGCCCTTCGCGCTCTTTTTCGCCAGCGTAGCGTTTGCGAAGATCGGGGTCGCTGGTGTCCACCCACACCGCCTCGCCGGTCTCCGCATCTTCCAGGTGCACCAGCCCGGCGTCGGGCAGTTCCACCTCGCGCGGGTCGAGGATGTGGATGGCGACGAGGTCGTGCTTCTTCCGCGCCCGGCGCAGTCGGTCCATGTAATCCTCTGCCTGGAAGTCGGAGATGAGGAAGGCGATGGATTTCCGTTTCTGCACCCGCAACAGGTATTCGAGCGGCAGGTTGAGGTTCGTCCGGTGGCCTTCCGGTTCGAAGGTGAGGATGGTGCGGATGACGTTCCAGATGTGGGCGCGGCCCTTCTGCGGGCGGATGAAATGTTCGATCTGGTCGGAGAACACGATCAACCCCACCTTGTCGTTGTTCTTGATGGCGGCGAATGCGAGGATCGAGGCCACCTCCGCCGCCACTTCGTTTTTGAACGCGTAGTGAGAGCCGAATCCGCCGGAACCGCTCACGTCCACCATCAGCATCACCGTCAACTCCCGCTCCTCGCGGTATTCCTTGATGAACGGGTGGTCCAGCCGGGCGGTCACGTTCCAGTCGATGCGCCGGATGTCGTCGCCGGGCTGGTACTCGCGCACTTCGTTGAACTCCATGCCGTGGCCTTTGAAGGCGGATACGTATTCGCCCGCCATCATGTGGTTGACGAGGTGATTGGTTTTCACCTGGATGTCGCGGATTTTCCGAATCAACTCGGAGGAAATCTCCAGCGCGTCGCGGCTGTGCGGCGTCGGGGGTGGTGCCGGTCTGAACGGTGCCGATATTTTTTCAAACAGGTTGGCGAACATGGCGGTTCCTCCTTCAGGGAACTTCCACGGTATCGAAGATCTTTTTCAGCACATCGTCGGAGGTGATGTTCTCGGCCTCCGCCTCGTAGGTGAGGATGATGCGGTGGCGCAGGATATCGAAGCCGATGGTCTTGATATCGTGCGGCACCACGAAGCCGCGCCCCTGCATGAAAGCGTACGCCTTCGCCACACGGTTGAGGAAGATCGAAGCCCGCGGCGAGGCTCCATAGTCGATCATGCTTGCCAGGTTCTCCAACCGGTATTCGCCGGGAAAACGGGTGGCGTTGACCAGATTCACGATGTAGTCCTGCAGGTTGTCGTCGATGTAAATCTCGTCGAACACCGCGCGCGCGGCCAAGATGTCTTTGGGATGGATCACCGGTTTGATTTCGATTTTGTGATTGGTGGTGGACATGCGTTGCAGGATGCGCTTTTCCTCGTCCTTGGAGGGGTAGCCGATCTTGAGCTTGAACAGAAAGCGGTCCACCTGCGCCTCCGGCAGAGGGTAGGTGCCTTCCTGCTCGATGGGATTCTGCGTCGCCATCACCAGAAACGGTTGTTCCAGGGGAAAAGTTTCTCCGCCAATCGTGATCTGCCGCTCCTCCATTGCCTCCAGAAGGGCGCTCTGCACCTTGGCCGGGGCGCGGTTGATCTCGTCCGCCAGAATGATGTTGGCGAACAGCGGGCCTTTTTTGATGACGAATTCGCCGGTCTTCGGCTGGTAGATCTGGGTGCCGATGAGGTCTGCAGGCAGGAGGTCCGGCGTGAACTGGATACGCTTGTAGCTGGCTTCAATGGTCTGCGCCAGGGTCTTGACGGCAGTGGTTTTGGCCAGCCCCGGCACGCCTTCGACCAGGATGTGCTCGTTGGTCAGCAGGCCCAGAATGAGGCGCTCGATCAGGTAGCGCTGGCCTACCATGATGCGCTCCATCTCCTCCACGATGGCCTGCACGAAATGACTGGCCTGTTTGACCTTATCGGTGATCTCCTGAATGTCTTGCGGCATCGGTGCAATCCTGAATAAAATGAAGACGTAACAATATAACAACCCCGGGATGGGGCCACAACTCCTGATGGCGCGGGCCGGACCCTGCCGGGTAAAATTATATCTTTACAAAAATGTTGATTTTTCTACAATAGGCGATTCATGTCTTCGAATCCGTGACAGTCCTTTTAAAGAATTGAGCCATGGCAGATACCGAATCGATCATCAAGGAAGGCCTGAATATCGAGAACAGCGAACTCGATCTGCGTGAACGTGAAATCGGCGATGAGGAGCTGAAAAGCATCGTCCAAAGCGACCAGATCAAGGGCGTGACTGCGATATTTCTGGAGTTCAACGAGGTTGGCGACGAAGGCGTTCAGGCCCTGCTCGACTGCAAGGAAATGAAAAACCTCACCGTCCTCAACCTGTTTAAAAACAAGGTGACGGACGCCGGACTAGCCGCTATGTGCAAGTCCAAAACCATGCTCAACCTGTCCGAGCTGATCCTGAGCGACAACAAGATCACCGCCGAAGGCGCGAAGGCGCTTGCCAAGTCCACCATTCTGGGCAACCTGGTTTCGCTTTGGGTGGGCGACGGGCTGGAAGACGAGGGTGCGGTCGCTATCGCCCAGTCGGAGACGCTGACGCGCCTCAACCTGCTTTCCCTGTACCGCAACAACGTCGGCGACGAAGGGGCCACGGCCATTGCGCGTTCCAAAAACCTGTCGAAACTGACCGAACTCAACCTCAACTGGAATTACATCGAGCCGGATGGGGCGGTCGCCCTGGCGGAGTCGGAGACGCTCAAGAATCTCCAGCAGTTGACCATGACGTACAACCCCATCGGCGACCGCGGCGTGGAGGCCATCGCCAAATCCGAATGCATGCGCAACCTGACCCTGCTCGATCTGTATGAAACCGAGATCACGGACAAAGGCGCGCGCGCCATTGCGGAGTCCAAAGTCCTGTCCAATCTGGAAACCCTGATCCTCGTGCACAACGATATCAGCGAGGAAGTGCAGGAGCTGATCCAGAATTCGGAAAATCTGCCCAAGCTGTCCAAAGTGGTGTTCCGGCTCACCCCCGCCGAGCATTGACCCCGGAATTGGGTGGCCTCTTTACAGGCTCGCGTTTCGGGAGGGGGAGGGCTATAGACCTCACGCCATCGAATACCGTTTCTCAAACAGTGTTTCTCTAAGGATCGACGCGAATCATGTTTACGGGTGAAAAACCGGATTTGATGGACATCTGGCCGTTCAGCGAAAACAGCATCTATGTTGTGGGCAAGGACGGCATCCCCCAATACTACGACGGCGAGTTCTGGACGCCCGAACGTACGGAAAACACCAATCCCCTCATGGGCATCTGGGCCGCGCACGAGAACTGCATTTACGCGGTCGGCATCGGCGGCGTGGTCATTCATTACGATGGTAAAGAGTGGACGCAGATCGACACCGGCAACTACGACTCCCTGAACTCGCTCTACGGCTACGACGAATCGCACCTGTTCATCTTCGGCGTCGGCGGCCGCGTGCTGTTCTGGAACGGCACGTCCTGGGAGTACCGCGAACCCAACACCATCCACGATCTGTTCGGTTTCTGGGGCGCCGACATCAACCAGATCCACGCTGTCGGCGGCGAGGGCATCTACCGTTTTTATGACGGCAAAACCTTTCACCGCCGCGAGGAGTTGACCGACGAGCAGACTTCGCTCTACGGCATCTGGGGCGCCAGCGCCAACAGCGTCTATACCGTGGGCTCGTTCGGCACCATCCTGCATTTCGACGGCAACGAATGGACCCGTATGGAAACCGGCACCGAGGAATACATCCTCGCCATCTGGGGGACCTCCGACGACAACATCTTCGCCGTGGGCGACGCTTCCACCCTGTTGCACTATGACGGCAAGGTCTGGACGCAGATGGAAATTCCTTTCGACTCCTACTTCGCCAAGGTGCGGGGACTCGCCCCCGACAAGGTCTGGGCATGCGGAGAAAATGGTTGCGTCATCTTCTACGATGGCAAACAATGGCACGACGTTTCGCTGTGACCGCGCAATTCACGCGGCATCGAACTGCTGAATTTTCAAACGGGGACAGGACATGAGCCAGTTGACGACCAGCAACCTGCTGTCGGTGTACGGCTTTGGCGCCGACAACGTGTTCATCGGTGGCGCGGAAGGCACCTGTTTGCACTGGAACGGCAAGGAGTGGAACAAGATCGACACCGGCGGACGCTGGACCCTCAAGCGCATGTGGGGCACCGCGCCGGACAACCTCTACGCCGTCTGCACCGACGGCAAGATCATCCGCTACAATGGCAAAGAATGGAAGGCGGAAGACACCGACAGCCTGCCTCCCATGTCCGGCATCTGGGGATTGAGCGAGAACGAAATCTACGCCTGTTGCCGCATCGGCAAAATCCTCAAGTACGACGGCCATAACTGGAAGTTCATGTCCAGCGGCACGCAGACCGACATCGCCGCTGTCTGGGGCTCGGACCGGGACAACATGTACGCCGTCGGCTTCGACGGGCTGGTGCTCAAACTGCATGGCGACGAGTGGAAGCGCATGACCTTCAACTCCAACGCCGAGCTGTACAGCATCTACGGATTCGGCCCCCGGGACATGTATTTCGCCGGTTCTTTCGGCACGCTGATTCATTTTAATGGTAATGATTTCAATGTGATGCCAACACCCGTCGAGGATTTTTTCCTGGACGTGTGGGGTCCCAATGAAGACCTCGTGTTCGCCGTCGGCGACGTCGGCCTGATTCTCTACCGCGATGGCGACCAGTGGACGCGCATCGAGTCCAACACCGAGGAATACCTCACCGCCATCTGGGGCCCGGACGAAAACGACATGTACGCGGTGGGCGACAACGGCCTCGTCCTGCACTGGGACGGCGAGGACTGGAAGGAAGTGGAGTAGGGGACTGGCACCCTTGCGCCGCTGGACCCGTTCCGCCCTGTTTGGGAGCGCCCCTCCGGCTCCCGCGCGGGCCCGCGCAATCGGCTTGACACCCTCCGCTCCACAGTGGTACTGTCACTAGACTAACTCATTGAAAATAGACCCTTTTTAAAAGGCCTTTTTCGTGTAGCACAGTGCGTCTGTGCTTTTTTTGTTTGCAATGTACAAACCCTCTCTCGATGACTTCAAGGCCAAGGCGAAACAGGGCAACCTGATTCCGGTTTACAAGGAAATCCTCGCCGATTTGGATACGCCCGTTTCGGCGTTTATGAAAATCCGCGACGGCATGCACGCCTTCCTTTTGGAAAGCGTCGAGGGTGGCGACAAGTGGGCGCGCTACTGTTTTCTCGGGTGCAACCCTTCCACCGTCATCCAGACCAAAGGCGACACGGTCACCGTTCACACCTCCGGCCAGAACGAAACCAAACAACTGAACGGCGAACAACCGTTGTCGGTGCTTAAAGAATTGCTGTCGCAGTACCAGCCGGTGGCGGTGGAAGGCCTGCCGCGTTTCTCCGGCGGAGCGGTGGGATTCATCGGCTACGACATGGTGCGCTACTTCGAGGACCTGCCGAATCAGACGGAGGACGACCTTAATATCCCGGATTCCTACTTCGTCATCACCGACACGCTTCTCGTGTTCGATAACGTGACGCAGACCATCAAGATCGTTTCCAACGCGCACACGCCGGGGCGCGACCTCGACGAGTTATATCTGGAGACGACGGGCAAGATTCAGGCGCTGGAGCGCTTGCTCCGCAAGGACCTGTCGCACCACAGCAATGGCGGCCAGCCTTCGGCGCAGAGCGGTCACGCCAAAATTTATTCCAATTTCGAGGAAGAGGATTTCAAAAAAGCGGTCCTCAAGGTGAAGGACTACATCCGCGAAGGCGACGCCATCCAGGTGGTGCTGGCGCAGAGGCTCCGCTTCGAGCTCAAGCAGGACCCGTTTGTGCTGTACCGCGCGCTCCGCACCATCAACCCGTCGCCGTACATGTATTACCTCAGCTTCGGCGACATGCAGGTGGTGGGATCGTCGCCGGAGGTGCTGGTGCGGCTGGAGGGGAAGGACGTCGAGGTGCGGCCCATCGCTGGCACGCGCAAGCGCGGCAAAAACGAGGACGAGGACCAGGCGCTGGAAAAGGACCTTTTGCAGGACGAGAAGGAACTGGCCGAGCACATCATGCTGGTGGACCTGGGCCGCAACGATCTCGGCCGAGTGTCAGAGATCCGCAGTGTGGAGGTGAACGAGAAGTTCACCATCGAACGGTATTCGCACGTCATGCACATTGTTTCCAACGTTCGCGGTATATTGAAGGAAGGTCTCGACTGCTTCGACGTGCTGTCTGCGGCGTTCCCGGCGGGCACGGTGTCCGGCGCGCCCAAGATCCGCGCCATGGAAATCATCGAGGAACTGGAACCCACGCGGCGCGGCCTGTATGCCGGGGCGGTGGGCTACATCAGCTTCAACGGCAACATGGACACGGCCATCGCCATTCGCACGCTGGTGGTGAAAAACCAGACCGGGTATCTCGGCGTCGGCGCGGGCATCGTTGCCGACTCGGTGCCGGAAAAGGAATTCGAGGAAACCATGAACAAGGGCAGGGCCATGCTCAAGGCGGTGGAACTGGCGGAAAAGGGATTGGTCTTATGATCCTGATGATCGACAATTACGATTCGTTCACCTACAACCTCGTGCAGTACCTGGGGGAGCTGGGGGCGGACATCCGCGTGCACCGCAACGACAAGATCACGGTGGAGGAGATCGAACGGCTCGCGCCGGAGAAGATCGTGATCTCTCCCGGACCCTGCACCCCCGCCAAGGCCGGGGTGTCCAAGGACGTGGTGCGGCACTTCGCTGGAAAAATTCCGCTCCTGGGCGTGTGCCTGGGGCACCAGTCGGTGGCGGAAGCCTTCGGCGGCAAAATAGTGAAGGCCGCGAAACTGATGCACGGCAAGACGTCGCAGATCCACCACGACAACAAAACCCTGTTCAAGGGCCTGCCCAATCCGTTCGAAGCGACGCGGTATCATTCGTTGATCGTGGAACGGGAGTCGCTCCCCGACTGTTTCGAGGTGTCGGCGTGGACGGCGGAAGGCGAGATCATGGGCATCCGCCATAAGGAACTGCCGATCGAGGGCGTGCAGTTCCACCCGGAATCGATCCTCACGGTGTACGGCAAGAACCTTCTGAAAAATTTTCTGGACTCGCCGGGCCTGCCGGCGGGACACATCGATGGACGCACACAGCATTCTTCATAAAGCGGTCGATGGCTGTGACCTGACCGAAGATGAGACGATCCGCGTCATGACGCTCGTCATGGAGGGCAAGGTGGAGCGGTCGTTCCTCGGCGCGTTTCTGACCGCACTCCGCATGAAGGGTGAGACCGTTCCGGAGATCACCGGCGCGGCGAAAGTGATGCGCGAAAAAGCGGAGCGGCTCGATGTGGATGGCCAGCACGCGGTGGACACCTGCGGCACCGGCGGCGACGGGGCGAACACGTTCAACATCTCCACCGCCGTGGCGTTCGTGGTGGCGGGGGCGGGCATCACCGTCGCCAAACACGGCAACCGCGCGGTGTCCAGCCGGTCGGGCAGCGCCGATGTGTTGCGATGCCTGGGCGTCAATATCGAAGCCGAAAAATCCGTCGTCGAAAAATGTTTGAAGGATGCGGGCATTGCGTTCCTGTTCGCACCGTCGATGCACAAGGCGATGAAGCACGCCGCCGACGTGCGCCGCGAACTGGGATTCCGCACCCTCTTCAACCTGCTTGGACCGCTGACCAATCCGGCGGGCGTCAAGGCGCAGGTGGTGGGGGTGTTCGATGCGAAATGGGCGGAACCCTTGGCCAGCGTTTTGGACAAGCTGGGTTGCCGCCACGCCTTTGTGGTGCACGGTGAGGACGGACTGGATGAGATCACGCTCACCGGACCGACAAAAATCGCGGAACTCAAAGACGGCAAAGTCAACGCGTACGTGCTGAACCCGCAGGATTTGGGATTGACGCTGTGCCGGGCGGAGGACCTGAAAGGCGGCGATGCGGAAGACAATGCCGAACTGGTGCGCGGCGTCTTGGCAGGTGTGCCCGGTCCGAAACGCGACATCGTCCTGCTCAATGCCGCCGCGGCCATTGTCGCCGCGGGCAGGGCAGAAGATTTGAAAGCGGGCATCGACGTTGCCCGCCAGTCCATCGATTCCGGAGCGGCCAGGCAGAAGCTGGAAGACCTGTGCCGCCTCAGCAACCAGCGCCCGGTCAACGTGCCGTAGAGGACCGATCATGGGAAACATTCTCGACACCATCTTCGAGCACAAGAAAGACGACGTCGCCACGGCGAAACGCGAGCGGCCGCTCTCCGAGTTGAAGGGGCGGTTGAGCCTGGTGCCGAAGGCACAGGATGTGCTGGGCCTTTTATCCAGGAAAGGCGAAGGCTCGAACATCATCGCCGAGATCAAGCGGCGCACGCCGTTCAAGGGCGACCTGGTGCAGGACTTCGATGCGATGAAAATCGCGAAGGAATACGCGGACAACGGTGCGTCGGCGATTTCCATCCTGACCGACAATAAATTTTTTGGCGGCAGTCTGGAGTATCTTCAGCAGGCCAAGCAGGAAGTGGGTGCGCCTCTTTTGCGCAAGGATTTCATCTACACCGAGTACCAGGTGTACGAGTCGCGGGCGTTCGGAGCGGATTTTTATCTGCTCATCGCCACCTCGCTCGACAAGAACCAGTTGAGGGACCTGATGGCGCTGGGACAGGAGCTTGGGTTCACGGCGCTGGTCGAGACGCACAACGAAAAGGATCTGGAGAAGGCGCTGTACGCCGACGCGAAACTGCTCGGCATCAACAACCGCGACCTGACCACAGGGAAAACCGACCTCGCCGTGTCGCGCCGCCTGCTGGGTCAACTGAAAGGACTGGGCGGGCTGTGCCTGGTGTGCGAAAGCGGCATCTACGAACGCGCCCACATCGAGGAATTCGAATCGCTCGGCATGCACGCGTTTTTGATCGGCGAGAGCCTGATGAAGGCGGACTGCATCTCCGAAAAATTACAGGAACTGCGCGGCCATGACAAAACGTCCGTTTCCGGTTAAAGTCAAGGTCTGCGGCATGACCTCGCTGGAAGACGCGAGGCATGCGGTGGAGTGCGGCGCGGATGCGGTCGGCTTCATCTTCTACAAAAAAAGCCCGCGTGCGGTGACGGTGAAACAGGCGAAAGCCATCACCGACAAACTGCCGCCGTTCGTGCAACGGGTCGGCGTGTTCGTCAACGAAACCGCCGAGGTCATCGAACGCACGGTGAAGGCCTGCGGACTCGACGTGGTGCAGTTGCACGGCGACGAAACGCCCGCATTCTGCAAACGCATTGCGGGCAAGGTGGTGAAAGCCGTGCGTGTGAAGGATGCGGCATCGGTCAAGGACCTGTCGCGTTATGCCGTCTCTGCGTTTCTGCTCGACGCCTACAAAGAAGGCGAGTGGGGCGGTACCGGCGAGCGTTTCAACTGGAACCTCGTCAAGCAGGCACGGAAACACGGTCCGGTGATCCTCGCGGGTGGGCTTGATCCGGAAAACGTCGCCGAGGGCATTCGCGTGTGCCGGCCCTACGGCGTGGACGTGTGTTCCGGTGTGGAGTCGAAGCCGGGAAAAAAAAATAAAAAGAAAGTGCGCGAATTCATCGAAGCCGTAAGAGGAATGTGACCATGGCTCAACCAAAAGATTACACCAGCGTCCCGGATGAGAAGGGACACTTCGGCCAGTTTGGCGGCAAGTACGTCATCGAAACGTTGATGCCCGCGCTCACCGAGCTGGAGAAAATTTACAACGAAACCAAGCAGGACCCGGAGTTCCAGCGCGAACTCAAATACTACCTCGAACAGTACGTGGGGCGTCCGTCGCCGTTGTACTTCGCCGAAAACCTGACGCGTCAACTGGGCGGGGCCAAAGTTTACCTGAAGCGCGAAGACCTCAACCACACCGGCGCGCACAAGATCAACAACACCATCGGCAGTGCCCTGCTTACCAGGCGCATGGGCAAGAAGCGCGTCATCGCCGAGACGGGAGCGGGACAGCACGGCGTCGCCACGGCTACGGCGGCGGCCTTGTTCGATCTCGAATGCGAGGTGTTCATGGGCGAGGAGGACATTCGCAGGCAGGCGCTCAACGTGTTCCGCATGAAACTGCTGGGAGCAAAGGTCACTCCCGTCACTTCCGGAACGCGCACGCTCAAGGACGCCACCAGCGAAGCCATCCGCAACTGGATCACCACCGTCGAGACCACGCACTACATCATCGGCTCCGTTGTGGGGCCGCACCCGTTTCCCATGATCGTGCGCGACTTCCAGAAGATCATCGGCGAGGAGGCGAAGCGGCAGTTGCAGGAAGTCGAAGGGCGGCTGCCGGACATCTGCGTTGCCTGCGTCGGCGGCGGCAGCAATTCCCTCGGCCTGTTCTATCCCTTCGTCAACGATGAGTCCGTAAAACTGATGGGCGTCGAGGCGGCGGGCCACGGTATTGAAACCGGCAAGCATGGCGCATCGCTCGGTCACGGCGGGGTGGGTGTCCTGCACGGCATGAAGAGTTACCTGTTGTTCGACGAGGACGGGCAGATCCACGAAGCGCATTCCATCTCGGCCGGACTCGACTACCCCGGCGTCGGTTGCGAACACAGTTATTACCGCGAGACGGGCCGGGCGGAGTATGTATCGATCACCGACGAGGAAGCGCTGGAAGGATTCAAACTGCTGTCGAGGGCCGAAGGCATCATTCCGGCTCTCGAATCCGCGCACGCCATCGCGCAGGTGGCGAAGATCGCACCGAAGATGAAGAAGGACGAGATCATCGTGCTCTGCCTGTCGGGACGCGGCGACAAGGACGTCAACCAGGTGTCGGAATTTCTGGGGGATCAACTGTGAACCGTATCGAACAGCGCATTGAAGATTTGAAGGCGAAAAAACAGAAAGCCCTGGTGGCGTTCATCACTGCGGGCGATCCCAGCCTCAACGCCACGAAAGACATCTTTCAGGTGATCGAGGAAAACGGAGCGGACATCGTGGAGCTCGGCGTGCCCTTCTCCGATCCGCTGGCCGACGGACCCGTCATCCAGGCCGCGTCGCAACGCTCGCTCAAAAGCGGCACCACGCTGAAAAAGATTCTGGCGCTGGTGGCCGATCTGCGTAAAACCTCCGAGCTTCCCATCGTTCTCATGACCAGCTACAACCCGGTGTTCGTGTACGGCGAGGAAGCGTTTGTGAACGATGCCGTGGCCGCGGGCGTGGACGGCGTCATTGTGCCCGACCTGCCGCCGGAGGAAGCGGCGACGTTCGAGTCCTTTGCCAACAACAAAGGTCTGCGCGTCATCTACCTGCTCGCGCCCACCAGCACGCCCGACCGCGTGCGCATGATTTCCGAAAGAAGCCGTGGTTTCATCTACTATATTTCGCTCACCGGCGTCACCGGCATGCAGAGCAAATTCAGCAGCAATTTGCAGTCGCGCCTCGACGAAGTGAAAAAAATCACCTCGCATCCGGTGATGATCGGTTTCGGCATCTCCGGACCCGAAGAGGCAAAGGAAGCGTCGCAGATGTCCGATGGTGTGATCGTCGGCAGTGCCATCGTGAAACTCATCGACCAGTGTGCCAGCCCCGAAGAGCGCAAGGAGAAGGTCGGCCGTTTCATTGCCAGCATCAAAAGCGCCCTCAACGGAGCCTGAGCCGCAGGGGGCTTCCCATGTCTTCCAGAATCTCCGTCATCCTGCCCGCGTTCAACGAAGAGCAGTCCATCGGGCTGGTGCTGGATGATTTGCCGAAAGACCGCCTGCACCAGATCATCGTGGTGGACAACCGCTCCACGGATGCCACCGCCGAAGTGGCGAGAGGACACGGCGCAACGGTGGTTTCCGAGCCGCGCCGCGGTTACGGAAGCGCCTGCCTGAAAGGCATCGCCGCGCTGGACCATCCCGACATCGTCGTCTTCCTCGACGCCGACTACAGTGATTATCCCGAAGAGATCGATTTGCTCGTTCAGCCCATTGAGGCCGGGGAGCAGGATTTTGTTTTGGGGAGCAGGATGCTGTTGAAGGAAAGCAGGAGGGCGCTTCTGCCACAGGCGCGGTATGGCAACAAACTCGCCGTGTTCCTCATTCAATTGTTTTTCGGACACCGTTATACGGACCTGGGACCGTTTCGGGCGATCCGGTATTCTTCGTTGATGAAAATCGGGATGCAGGATACCAACTTCGGCTGGACGGTGGAGATGCAGATCAAGGCGGTGAAAAATAAACTGCGCATCCTGGAAGTGCCGGTGCGTTACCGCTGGCGCGTGGGTGTGTCGAAAATCACCGGCACGATTTCGGGAACTTTTAAAGCTGGGACAAAAATCATATACACCATCTTCAAATATCTGTTAACCTAGCGTAGCTATGTATTAGATCACAGCGTTAACCCTCTTTGTACGCTTACATGGTTTCTGTTCTGAATAGGGTGACAGGGGTTCTCGTTGCGCTGATTTTGCTGGGTTCCTCCGGAGCCGCCGCACAGGGAATCGATGAACTGGTCAAGCAGAGGCTCAGCCAGGACGGCACCAAGCTCGACTTGAGCGGGGTGAAAATCCGGTCTGCCGGAGCTGTGCGGCTGGCGGAAATGGAACTGCTGAAAACCGTCACCGACCTCAACCTTCAGAACAATCTCATCGAGGCCGAGGGCATGCAAGCCCTGGCCCAATCTCCTCACCTGACCAATCTCAAGAGCCTTGATCTCTGGGGCAACCTGCTGGGCGATGTGGGCGTGAAAGCGCTGACCGAATCGCCATACATCAAAAATCTCCAAACCCTGCAACTCTGGAAAAACGAAGTCGGCGAGCCGGGCATCCGCCTGATGTCGCAGTCTGACAACTTCCAGAAGCTGGAAACCCTCCTGCTCAACGACAATCTCATCACTCCGGACGCGATGGAGCACCTGGTCGAGACCAAAGCGTTTCCGAAGCTGACCACGCTCGGTCTGTTCCGTAATGAGATCGGACCGGACGGTGCGCGGATGCTGGCACAGGCCAAACACCTGACCTCTCTCAAAAATCTGTATCTGGGACAAAACAACATTCAGGATGAAGGGGCGATTGCAATTATTGAGTCACCGAATTTCCCGAATCTGGAGATGCTCGACCTCATACAAAACAGGTTGGGCGAACCCACGGTACGCGCCGTCTTCAAAACAAAACGCCAACGACAGATAGAAATAACGATACGGTGAACGCATGAACATTTCAGGTCGGAACCACGGACGAGACGCAGTCATCTTCCGGTGGGTCTGTCTGATTGTGTTGAGCGTTGTTCTGGGCGGTGCGGCGTTTCCCGGCGAAAAATCCTTTCCTTATTCGGACATTGGCGACGGACAACCGGCAATCCATGTGGCCTTGACGCTGGTGGATGGCGTGGCGGTGGATGCGGAAGGCAACATATTCATTTCCCACCGATCCAAAAACCGCATCCGCAAGATTGGTAAAAACGGCATCATCACCACCGTAGCGGGCAACGGCAACGCCGGGTTCCACGGAGACGACGGACCGGCTCTTGAAGCCGCACTCAATTTTCCCGCCGGATTGTGTCTCGATCCTGAAGGCAACCTGTACATTGCCGACCGCAACAACCACCGCGTCCGCAAGGTCGATACGGAAGGGATCATCACCACCGTCGCCGGAACCGGCGAGGCGGACTTTGGCACCGAGGAAGGCCCGGCGGTAGAAATCCCACTGCATTTTCCTTCGGACGTGGCGTGCGACTCCAAAGGCCATGTGTACATCTCCGACCGATCGAACAACCGCGTTTTGAAAATGGACCCGGAAGGCCAGATGGTCACCGTGGCGGGGGTGGGCATGGCGGGGTACGGTGGGGACTTCGGGCCGGCGATCGATGCGCTTCTCAAGTATCCGTTTGGCATTCACGTCGACGAAAACGGCAATCTGTACATCGCCGACCGTGGCAACAATCGCGTGCGCAAAGTGACGCCCGACGGCGTCATCGTTACTGTGGCGGGGGAGGGGACGCATTTTTTCAGCGGCGACTTCGGTCCGGCCACGCGCTCCAGCCTGGCGTATCCCACGGACGTGGTCACCGACGCTCGCGGCAACCTGTACATCGCCGACCGCAACAACAACCGCGTGCGCAAGGTGGATGAGAACGGCATCATCACCACCGTCATGGGCACGGGAAAGAACGAATACAACGGCGACAATGAAATCGCATCCGAAACGTCCCTGCACCTGCCGTTTGCACTGGCGATGACGCCGGATCAACACCTTCTCATCGTTGACCGCAACCACCACCGCGTGCGCAGTATGGACCTGACCCAGCATACGGTGCAGACCGTGGCGGGCAACGGGCAGGCGTTGTTCCGCGGCGATCACGGTCCCGGCCCCGGCGCTACCCTGGACGCGCCTTCGGGGATTGTGGTGGATAAGCAGGGGCACGTGATCTTTGCCGACAAGCAGGCGCACCGCCTGCGGGCCCTGGACAAGAAAGGATACATATATACCTACGCCGGAACCGGGCGCGAGGGCAACGAGGGCAACGGACACTCCGCCCATTTCGCGGCTCTGTTCATGCCGGAAAGCCTGGAGATCGACAGCCAGGATCGCCTGTACCTAATCTCTTCGCAGGGCAACAGCTGGTACGTGCGGCGCATTGACGAAAACGGCGTCATCGACCGCTTCGCCGGGAGCGGCGTGCTGGGCCATGCGGCAGATGGAGTGCCGGCAGTGAATGCGCCGCTGGGCGTGATCAAGGACGTGGCCGCCGGACCCGACGGCAAGGTGTACCTCGCCGATTACACCAACCGCGATATCCGCTGGGTGGACAAGCAGGGACGGATCCAAACATTGGCGAAGGAAGCGTGGCTCGCCATCGAGGACGGGGAGGTGCATCCCAATGGTCTTGCGGTGAACGATCAGGGAGACGTGTTCGTCTCCGATTCCGGGAGCAGTAAAATCCGCAAAGTCGATACTGAAGGCAATGTCACCACCTACGCGGGCGACGGCAGTTTCGAGGACAAAGGCGATGGGGGTCCGGCTTTGCTTGCAGGCATTCGTTCGCCGGGCGGGCTGGTCTTTTCTCCTTCCGGCGAACTGTACATCGCTGAAGAAAACACGCATCGCATCCGCAAGGTGGACAAAAACGGCATCATCACCACCGTGGCGGGGACGGGGGTGCAGGGCTTTTCGGGTGACGGAGGCCCGGCAACGGAAGCGCAATTGAAAAGCCCCTACGGCATGGCGTTTGATAAGGAAGGAAATCTGTATTTCACCGATCGCGACAACAACCGCGTCCGCCGGGTGGATACCAACGGTATCATCACCACCCTGGCAGGCAACGACAACTTCGGCTGGCTTCAGGACGGATTGGAAGTCCGCATCACGATCCAGAATTTCCCATGATCCCTTTCCGCACAACCCGGGCTCTGGTGTGGGCGGCACCCGCCCTGGCCGGGCTCGTGTGGTCGGGAACGGTGTGGGCGCTCAACATCAATGCGATCATCCTGAAAGAACTGAAGCAGAATGGAACGCACCTGAAGCTCAACTTCAGCGGCATGCTGGGCGATGACGGGGTGCGTCAACTGGCGCGGTCCCGCCTTTTGAAGAAAGTGGAAATGCTGGACCTCAATACCCACGATTTGGGCGATGCCGGGGCCCAGGCGCTGGCGGCTTCCAAATACCTGTCGCATTTGCAAACCCTGAATCTGTTCAACAACAATATCGGGCCGGAGGGCGCGGCGGCGCTGGCGTCTTCGGACAGGTTTCCTCAACTTTCCCACCTCAGCCTGTGGGGCAATCATATCGGCCGCGCGGGAGCGCGGGCCCTGGCTCAATCGGAAAACCTGCGGGAGCTGGTCCATCTGGATTTGTCCGGCAACGGCATCGACGATGCCGGGGTGGTGGCTCTGGCCAACTCCCCCGTACTGAAAAAGATCCGGGTTCTACGCCTGGACAAAAATCAGGTGGGGGACCGGGGGCTGGCCGCGCTGGCCGCCTCGCCTTATCTTGAAAACCTGGAAATCCTTTCCCTGTCTCACAACGAAATCGGCGTGGAGGGCATGAAGGCCCTTGCGGAATCTCCGTATATTCGTAAACTGAAGCAACTCCGATTGGAGCGCAACCGGGCTGGCGACGGGGTGACGGATTACCTCGCGGGTTCGGAGGTGTTTTCAAACCTGGAGGAATTGGACCTGCAATGGAACGGCATCACGGAAACCGGGGCCCGCACCTTGGCCAGGTCCACCGTGCTGACCCGCCTGACCCGCCTGTACCTGTGGGGTAATGAAATCGGCAATGCCGGGGTGCGGGCCATCAAGGAATCCAATACCCTGAAGAACGTGGGCAATGACATTTACCCCTCCCTGGATTAGATAGCAAGAGGAAGACAATGACCGTAACCGAAATGGCGGCGTCAGCCAAAAAGGCGGCGCTGATTTTGGCGCGTCTCGACACCGCCACCAAGAACCGGGTGCTTGAAGCCATGGCCGAAGCACTTGTCGTCCATACCGAGGCCATTCTGGAGGCCAATCGGAAGGATCTGGAATACAGCAAGCAGGAAAACGTCTCCGGACCGCTCATCGCGCGGCTTGCGGTGGACGCGCACAAGGTGCAGGGGATGGCGGAAGGCATCCGCAGTGTGGCGCGGCTGGAAGACCCCGTCGGCCGCGTTCAAGGTACGACGGAGTTGGATCAGGGACTGGTCCTGCGCCGCGTATCGTGTCCCATCGGCGTCATTGGCGCGATCTTCGAGTCGCGGCCGGACGCGGTGCCGCAGATCGCGTCGCTGTGCCTGAAGTCCGGCAATGCGGTCATCCTGAAAGGCGGCCGGGAAGCGCAGAATTCAAACAAGGTCATCGTCGATCTCTTGAGGCAGGCCATTGCCAGCGTGCCCGGTGTGCCCGTCGATGCGGTGCAATTGATCGAAACGCGCGCTGAGGTGGCGGAGATGCTCGAACAGGAACGGTACATCAACCTCATTGTGCCGCGCGGGAGTAACGAGTTCGTCCGTTACGTGCAGGATCATACCAAGATTCCCGTACTGGGCCATTCGGAAGGCATCTGCCATGTGTACATCGACGAACACGCCGATGTGGATAAGGCCATCGCCATTGCCCTCGATGCCAAACTGCAATACGCGGCGGCGTGCAATGCGATGGAAACCCTGCTCGTGCATGAGAACATCGCGCTGAAGGTGTTGCCCGATCTCGCCGCCCGTTTCCGCGAAAAGGGAGTGGATCTGGTCGGCGATCTGCGGGCATGCAGTCTTCTGCCCGATCTCGCCCGGGCGGCGGATACGGAATGGGATGCGGAGTACAACGATCTCAAGCTCGCCATCCGCGTGGTGGAGGACCGGGAGACGGCGATTGCGCATATCAATGAACACGGATCGGGGCACACGGACACGATCGTCACCGAAAACCGGGAGGCGGCAGAGCAGTTCATGAATGAGGTGGACTCAGCGAGTGTGATGTGGAACGCCTCCACGCGTTTCGCCGATGGGTTCCGCTTCGGGCTCGGAGCGGAGATCGGCATCAGCACCAACAAGACGCACGCACGTGGCCCCGTCGGCCTTGAGGGGCTGGTGATTTACAAATACAAGCTGTTTGGATGCGGGCAGACCGTCGGCGAGTATTCCGGCGAAGGGGGAAAATCGTTCACACACCGCCCCCTTCCCGACGACACGCCGTTGTGAACTGCGGGAACAGGGCGATCTGAAAGCGGAAGTATATTATGGATAGAAATGTTGAAAACCGGGAAGGGCCGCAGGAATACGGTCCGTGGCAAACCGAGCCGTACCTGTACCCGCACGAACGGTTTGTGATCAATTTCCGCACGATCACGGTGTTTGTTCTGTTGTTTGCGGGCACCGTGTTCACCACCACACTGGTGGGTGGGGTGTGGTACGCGGTGGGACTGCTGTCGATCCTGGGCGTGCACGAGTTCGGGCATTATGTCGCCTGCCGGCGCAACAACGTGGACGCCACGCTTCCCAACTTTCTGCCCGCGCCGCCCATGTTCATCGTCGGCACCTTCGGCGCGTTCATCGCCATCAAGGAGCCGATTCCGGACCGGCGGGCGCTCATGGAGATCGGCGCGTCAGGTCCCATTGCCGGGTTCGTGGTGGCGCTGTTTGTGCTCGCTGTGGGCTTGATGTTCTCCGTGGTGTCGCACGTGGCCCCGCCGGCGGGGTTGAGCCTCAATTACGGCAACTCCCTCATCCTTTATTTTCTCTCGGAGCTGGTGCTGGGAGTGAGTCCCTTTAATGAGGAGTTGACCATTTATCTGCATCCTCTGGCGTTGGCCGGGTGGTTTGGCATGTTTTTCACCGCACTCAACCTGTTGCCCATCGGGCAACTCGATGGCGGACACATTATCTATTCCCTGTTTCGTGAACAACAACCGTGGCTGGCGCGTTTGTTTTTCGTTGCACTGTTTCCTCTTGGCATGTATTGGCCGGGATGGTTTGTGTGGGCGGCGATGGTGTTCTTCATAGGCGTGAAGCATCCGCCGGTATTGAATGAATCGGTTGCGTTGACGCCGTTTCATAAGAAGGTAGGGTACGCGTCCATTTTCATATTTATCGTGACGTTTGTGCCGGTTCCCATCGACATGATCCAGTGAGCAGGTGAGGGTTCGGGAGCGGATGTGAATAAGCTGTGAAAAATTCCGAAGTTCGGACTATAAGCCGTTGATTACATGGTTTTTGCCCCTATTTTCGATTTATTTTCGTCTTGATTTTGAAGTTGGCGCAAGGGCGCTGAAAATGTTCTCATAAAATTCTATAACATACTATGAAATAAAGGGTTAATGTCAATGTGGCGGGTGCCTGAGGGACCCTGCGAAAAGCAAAATACTATTGACAAGGCGACATTCGCTATGCTAGATTCTGGGTATTCTTTGGGGTACTGGACAAAGTGCTTATTTTATAAGCATTCTACCAAAAAAGAGTGGAAAGATAGACTCAGCCCTATCTTCTTGGTTGCCATCAAGAACTCTTTCCGGTTTGTTCAGTATCCCTTTTTTTTCGCCCGGATTTTGCGAATTCCTCCCCGTTCCGCTTTAATAAACTTGAGCTAAATTAATGATTTTAAATGCTATCTTTTGGAGTTGGCATACCGCGTCCAGGAGGCTGTTCTGCATTCTGCTGGTGGGGGCTGTCCTGGCCTTGTCTCAGGTAGCCCATGCAGACCCTTTAAAAACGCTTCCACCGGTGGCTGAGTGCGTCAAACGGGCGCTTCAGGCCCAATCCAACCCGGAAAATCTGGAAGCCTCTCAGGCGGTGGAGATCGAATACCAGGTGCGGCTGGCGTACGAGCGGATTCTGGTGCGCAAAGAGCAGATTGGCATTTCCCGCGAGGTGCAGGGCCATTTTGAGAAAGCCGTCACCAATGCCGAAAAGAAGTTTGAAGAGGGGGAAGGGGATGTCACCCAGGGGGCGCTCACCAAGTTGAAGCTGGGGCTCGCGGGAACGCTGAACGACATCACCCAGTTTCAAAGCGATATTGCCCTGGCTAGGCTCGATCTGGAGGGATTGATGGATACGCGCATCGACCCTGGGTTTGAGATGGCCGACGATTCCCTGTCGCCGCGAGAGTTCCCATTCTCCACCCTCGATGCGTATCGGGAGAAGGCGGAAGGCAGTGGCAAGACGTGGAGAGAGGTCTCCCCGGAGCGCCGTATTTCGCTGGAGAAATCCATGGTGCGGGTCAACCAGGCGCGCTCGCAGTTCAATCTGGCCCGCAAGAACCGCAAAATGACGCGGGCGCTGTTGGTGACGGAAGTGGCCAATTACGATTTTGGCATCGGCGACGAAAAAGACCTGTTTGAAACCCTCATCATCTATACCCGGGTTCTGGTCGGGTTTTACGATGCATTGTACAACTTCGATTCAGCGGTGGCGGAATTTGAAAAAGAGTATTTGAAGCGTTAAAACGTAACGGTTGGGAGGGAGGAGTCTGGCGCCGAGTGCTAAAACCGGTTTCCTTCTTCCCCGATGGGCGAGGCACGCAGGCGTTCGGTGAAGACCCTTTTTTCAGATGACGATGTTTCGGCGGCGGAGCGCTACTGGGTTGCGTTGAACATGGTGCTGGGCGTCGGCAAAACGCTGTTTCACCGGCTGGTCAATGCGTTGGGATCGCCCCGCCAGGTATTTCACGCCACGCGTCAGCAGTTGATGCAGGTGGAAGGGATCGGCGCCAAAACCGCCGCGCAGATTCAGAATTTCGATCTGGAGCGCAACCTGGAGCGGGAATACCGGTTGATGGACAATGCCGGGGTGCGTGTGCTCACGCTGGAAGATCCGCGCTACCCGCCATTGCTGAAAGCGATTTACGATCCGCCGCCGGTTCTCTATTTCAAGGGACGGTTTTTTGATGAGGTGACTTTTCCCTTTGCCGTGGTGGGTACGCGCGCGGCGTCGAGTTACGGGAAAATCGCCACCGAGCGTTTGTGCAGTGAGCTGGCTTCTCGCGGTGCGTGCCTGATCAGCGGCATGGCGCGCGGCGTCGACACCATCGTGCACAAAGCGGCGCTCAAGGAAAAGGCAGTCACGCTGGCGGTAATGGGATGCGGCCTGGAACACACGTATCCGCCTGAGAACCGCGCACTTAAGGAAAAGATCGTCGAGGCGGGCGCCATTATCTCCGAGTTTCCGATGTCCACGAAACCGGACCGTAACAATTTTCCCGCGCGCAATCGCGTGATCAGTGGGCTGGCTCACGGTACGCTGGTGATCGAAGCGGGGGAAAAGAGCGGTGCGTTGATCACTGCGCATTTTGCGCTCGAGCAGGGGCGGGAAGTGTTCGCGCTGCCGGGCAATATTTTTTCGCCGAAAAGCCAGGGTGCTCACAATCTGATAAAAAAAGGGGCGAAACTGGTGGATGGTGTGGACGCCATATTGGAAGAGTTTTCCGCGGATGTGCAACAAAATCTGGCGTTGAAAAAAAATGATGATGAAAAAATTGAATTGACAGATTTCGAAAAGCTATTACTTTCTTTAATAGGCCACGAACAGCATCACGTTGATGAATTGATAGAGCGCAGTCAATTGCCAGCGGCGGATGTTTTGGCTACACTTGTACAGTTGGAATTGAAAGACCGGGTCGCGCAAACGGATGGCCTGTGGCACCTGGCGCGGTTCCCCTGAAGCACTGAGGTATTATGGGTAAATCCTTGCTCATCGTGGAGTCGCCCACGAAAGTTGAAACGCTGAAGAAGATCATCGGGAAAGATTTCGTCGTCAAAGCCTCGGTGGGCCACATCAAGGACCTGCCGAAGAAAAAGCTGGGCGTGGATGTCGAAAATAATTTCAATCCCGAATACATCACCATTCGTGGTAAGGGAAAAATCCTCAATGCGTTGAAAACCGCCGCGAAAAAGGCGGACAACATTTACCTCGCGCCTGACCCGGACCGGGAAGGGGAGGCGATCGCCCACCACATCTGCAACGAGGTCTCGAAGATCACCAAGGGCAAGATCTACCGGGTGATGTTCAACGAAATCACCAAGAAAGCCGTCACGGAAGCGATCAAGCATCCCACCGAGTTGAATGCGAACAAGGTGAACGCCCAGCAGGCACGGCGCATCCTGGACCGCCTTGTGGGTTACAAGATCAGCCCCATCCTGTGGAAAAAGGTTCAGCGCGGACTCAGCGCCGGCCGGGTGCAATCTGTGGCGCTTCGCATGATCTGCGACCGCGAAGAGGAAATCAAAAATTTCAAGAGCGAGGAATACTGGACGATCACCATCGACCTCGAAGGCAGTAAGGAGCCGGAGTTCCAGGCGAAACTGTTCAAGGTCGATGGCAAAAAGGCGGAGATCGGCAACGAGGAACAGGCGCAGGCCATCGTCAAGGCGGTGGAGAAGGGTGAGTTCGTCCTCGAAGACATCGTCAAAAAGGAAAGAAAACGCAACCCCTCGGCTCCCTTCATCACCAGCACGCTCCAGCAGGAAGCGTCGCGCAAACTGAATTTTTCGCCGAAGAAAACCATGATGCTCGCTCAGCGCCTGTATGAAGGCATTGCGTTGGGCAAAGAGGGTACCGTGGGCTTGATCTCCTACATGCGTACCGATTCGACGCGGTTGTCGGACGAAGCGGTGGGGGATATCCGCCGCTTCATCGAGGACAAGTACGGCAAGGAATACGTGCCGAAAGCGCCCAACGTGTACAAGAGCAAGAAGACCGCGCAGGAAGCGCACGAAGCCATTCGTCCGACCAACATCATGCTGGAACCGAAGGCGATCAAGGAATACCTCGAAAAGGATCTGTACAATCTATATGAACTGATCTGGGCGCGGACGCTTTCCTGCCAGATGGTGCCTGCGGTGCTGGACACGACACAGTTCGACGTGAAGACGGACAAATACCTGTTCCGCGCCAACGGATCGGTGATCAAGTTCGACGGCTTCATGAAGGTGTATGTGGAAGACACGGACGACGAGGGTGCGGGCATGAAGTCCACCGAAAAAATCCTGCCCGACATCAAGAAGGGTGAAGTGCTCATGATGAAAAAGGTTCTTCCGGAACAGCACTTCACCCAGCCGCCGCCACGATTCACGGAAGCGATGCTGGTCAAGGCGCTGGAGGAGAAAGGCATCGGCCGTCCCAGTACCTACGCCGCCATCATCAGCACGATCAAGGACCGCGATTATATCCGCAACGAAGATAAGCGCGTGGTACCGACGGAGCTGGGTCACCTGGTCTCGGGACTGCTGGTGGACAATTTTCCGGATATCATGACGGAGGAGTTCACCGCTCAGATGGAAGACCAGCTCGACCAGATCGAGGAGGGCAAGATCGAGTGGGTGGACACGCTGAAATCGTTCTACGGTCCGTTCGAGAAAGACCTGGTCGAGGCGGAAGCCAAGATGAAGGACATCAAGAGCCAGGTGGAGGAAACCGACGAGGTTTGCGAGAAGTGCAACAGCCCGATGATCATCAAGTGGGGACGCTTCGGCAAATTCATGGCCTGTTCGGGGTATCCGGAGTGCAAGAACACGAAAGAGATCGGTGGCGACAACGGCGAGAGCGGCAAGAAAGTCTCCGAGAAAGTGGACGATACCTGTGACAAGTGCGGGGCGCAACTGGTGATGAAGATGGGCCGGTTCGGCAAGTTTCTCGCCTGCTCGGAGTATCCGGAGTGCAAATTCACCAAGCCCATCAGCCTGGGTATCAAGTGTCCGGAGCCGGACTGCAAAGGCAATATCTCTCCGCGCCGCACGAAAAAGGGCCGCACGTTTTACGGATGCAGTGAGTATCCGAACTGCAAGTTCACCTCCTGGGACAAACCGGTGGACGAAGCCTGCCCGAAATGCAACAACGCCTACATGGTCACCAAGTGGAAAAAGAACGAGGGTGAAAGCATCGTGTGTCCCGGCTGTGGCTTCAAAAAATCATCCGACGAAGCGGCGTAACGTTTTAGAGAACCGG
This sequence comes from Nitrospina gracilis Nb-211, assembly GCF_021845525.1. Lineage (NCBI taxonomy): Bacteria > Pseudomonadati > Nitrospinota > Nitrospinia > Nitrospinales > Nitrospinaceae > Nitrospina > Nitrospina gracilis. Next base: position 1,489,996 of record NZ_JAKJKD010000001.1, read on the forward strand.
GAATCATGAATTCGCATGTGACCATCATCGGGGCCGGGCTTGCCGGCTCGGAAGCCGCCTGGCAGATCGCCGAGCGCGGCGGCAAGGTGGTGCTCTACGAAATGCGTCCGGAGCTCAAAACCCCGGTGCACAAAACCGACCATTGCGCCGAGCTGGTGTGCAGCAATTCCCTCGGGTCCAACCAGGATACCTCCGCCCCCTTTCTCCTCAAACAGGAACTGCGCAAACTGAACTCGCTGGTGATTCGTTCCGGAGACCGCCATGCGGTTCCCGCTGGCGCGGCCCTGGCCGTGGACCGCAATCTGTTTGCCGCGGAAATCACCAGGACGCTGGAACAGCATCCGAACATCACCCTCAAACGCAGTGAGGTGAAGGACATTCCCCTGGACGGGCCCGTCATCATCGCCACCGGGCCGCTCACTTCGCCCGCGTTGTCCGACCGGATCTCTTCCCTTCTTGGACAGGGCTATCTTTATTTTTACGATGCGCTGTCGCCGATCGTGGACACCAACTCGATCGACATGAGCAAAGCGTTTTTTGCTTCGCGTTACGACAAGGGCGATGCCGATTACTTGAACTGTCCCATGAACAGGGAACAGTACGACCAGTTGGTGGACGGGTTGTGCAAGGCGGAGAAGGTGCCGCTCAAGGAATTCGAGAAGCCGGTGTACTTTGAAGGATGCATGCCGGTGGAAGAGTTGGCGTTGCGTGGACCCAAAACCCTTGCCTTCGGCCCGCTCAAACCGGTTGGCTTGAATCATCCGGAGACCGGCGAGAGGTTTCACGCGGTGGTGCAGTTGCGCCGTGAAAACAAGGAGGGCACGGCGTACAACCTGGTGGGGTTCCAGACCAAACTGACGTACCCCGAACAGCGTCGCATCTTCCGCATGATTCCTGGATTGGAGAGCGCGGAATTTTTCCGGTACGGGGCCATTCACCGCAACACATTCATCAACTCGCCGGAACTGCTGTCCGCCGACTTGAGTCTGAAGAAAAACCCGAACGTGTGGTTCGCCGGGCAGATCACCGGTGTGGAAGGGTACGTGGAGTCCTGCGCGATGGGCCTGGTTGCCGGACTCAGCGCGTTGCACCGTGTTCGAAATGCCCCCTTCACGCGGCCCCCGAAAGAGACCGCTATCGGCGCGCTACTGCACTACGTGACGGAAGGCCCGCCCAAGGGCAATTACCAGCCGATGAATGTGAACTTTGGATTGTTTTCCGGGGAGGAGTTCAAAATCCGGGACAAGAAAGTGCGTAACGCTAAAATCATCGAGCGCGCCCTCGCCCTGCAGGGCGAGTGGCTGAAGAACCTTCCCTGAGTTTTATACGATACAGACCGCGAGCACCTGCTTGAGGTCACAATCCCCTTTGAAGATTTTCCAGATGCCGTCCTGCTTCAGGGTGGTCATGCCGTCCTTGATGGCCTGCGCGCGCAGTTCCTCGACCAGCATCTGTTTCATGATCATGCGTTTGATGTCCGCCGTGCCCTCCAGCACCTCGTGGAGACCCGTCCGGCCTGCATAACCCGTGTCACTGCACTTGTCACAACCCTTGGGTCCGAACAGCTTCAAATCGTCCGTGTAGGGGATGTTGATATTTTTGGCGAACAGTTCGGGGTCGCCGTATTGATGGACCAGAGTGTCGTATTCCTCTTTGGTCGGGTGGTATTCCTCTTTACAGTTCTTGCAGAGCGTGCGCACCAGGCGTTGGGCGACAATGAGCAGAAGGGCGTCGGCGAAGTTGAGCGGGTTCATGCCCATGTCGAGAAGGCGCGTGATGGTTTCCGGTGCGGAGTTGGTGTGCAGGGTGCTGAACACCAGGTGACCCGTCAGCGACGCTTCAAGGCCGATAGCGCAGGTTTCCGCGTCGCGCATCTCACCCACCATGATGACGTCCGGGTCACCGCGCAGGAAAGAGCGCATGGCACGGGCGAAATCGAGCCCGATCTTGTTGAGCATCTGCACCTGACGCAATCCCTTCTGCGTGATTTCCACCGGGTCTTCGGCGGTCCAGATTTTTTTCTCGGGGGTGTTGATGTACCCCAGCGTGGAATGCAGGGTGGTGGTTTTACCGGAACCGGTGGGGCCCACAACCAGGATGAGGCCGTAGGGCTTGGCCGCCATTTCCTGAATCAGTTTCAGGTTGTGGTCCGAGAAATTCATTTTCTCCAGCGGAATCGGCTTGCTGGCGGCGAGGATACGCAGAACCGCATCCTCGTTGCCGCCCACCGTGGGGCAGGTGGCAAGGCGGTATTCGACTTCCTTGCCGCCGTATTTGAGCTTGATCTTGCCGTCCTGCGGCAGGCGTTTTTCCGCGATGTCGAGCCGCGCCATGATTTTGAGACGCGACATCATGGCGAACTTGTACATGGGCGGGATTTCCTGGTACACGCGGCAGGCGCCGTCTTTGCGGAAGCGGACCACCATGTGGTCCTTGCCCATGCCCGGTTCGATGTGGATGTCGGACACACCGCTGTCGTAGGCGTCGGTCAGAATCTTGTTCACCAGTTTGACGATGGTGTTGTCGCTTTCGCTGATGGCGTTTCCATCCTCATCCTCATCCGAGGCCAGTTCCGTATCTTTTTCACTCTCCAACGCATTGAGCAGAGTGGACATTTCCTCCAAGGGCGCTCCACCTGACTCCTCCGCTACGGCCGCATTCAAAAAGTCGCGGATATCGGCTTTCAATCCGACGCGAAACTCGATCTGCTTTTTTACGAAGATGAGTTTGATGTTCTGGATTTTGTCTAGGTTATTGGGGTTATCGATGACGATGACCACTTTGTTGTCTTCGCGCTCCACCGGCACCCAGTAATTCTTCGACAGGAAGTTGAGATTCAATCCTTCAAAGACGGTGGCGGGCAGGACCATTCCGTCTTCGTATCCCATGTATGGAATCTTGTAAAAGTTTTCGAGCGACTTGCCCAGTTCCTTGCGGGAGATACCGAGTTCATCCAGCAGGATGTTTTCAATATCGATCTGTTCTTTTCGGGCGCGGTTGATGGACTTATTGAGTTCGATATCGGTCAACAGCCCCTGTTGCAGGAGGTAGGAAAACTTAGTGGGTTTTTGCTGGACAAATTTTGACTGGTTGTAAAACGCCAGCGCCAGGGTTTCGGCAACCACCTTGGCGCTTTTTTCGTCCATGATGTTGAAGGACTGGTTGTTTTTTTTGTTGATCAACTGAAGGACGCCCATCATTTTGTCCTTATGCATGAGCGGCGTCACCAGCATGCTTTTGGTCTGGAAACCCGAGATCTTGTCCCAGGAACTGTCGAACGTCAGTTCCGGGTGGAATTTTTTCAGTTCGCGGTCATCATACACATTTTTGATCACGGCCATTCTCTGTTCCATGGCCACGCAGCCGGCGATGCTCTGGGGTGCGATGGGAACGCGGATTTCGTTGATTTTGTCTCCGGATTTGACCTTGGAATACACTTCGTTGCGGACCGCATCGACGGCATAGATAGTGATGAGGGTGGCGTCGAACAACTCCAGGATACGGTCCTTCAGGCTGATCAGGATTTCATCCACGTTTTTTGCGGAGTGGATGTCATTGATGATCTTGACAAGTCGTTCCTGCAATTCAGCGGAGGAGAGCGGTTTGGAAGCAGGTGTGTCCATGGTGGATGTATTTCTTGCAGTCATGGTACCGTCACCATCCAGGTTGGTTACTAAAAATCCCAAGTACGGTGCAAGGTCCTTGGAAACTTTGAAGTCCTGTTCCGAGAATCCACCGTTTCCGGGTTTATTGACGAATTCAACGATCCCCACCACTTTCTTCTTGTAGGGCAGGGGTAAAATCATCAGGGACCGGGTTTCCAGGTTCAACACTTCATCCACGGTCGAACCGGTCCTCATATTCGGGTTCATTGCCAGAATTGAACCCAACTCGTCCGCGTTTTGCAGCAGGATGGGCCGGCCGTTTATGGTGGCGTGGCCCGCCAGGGTATCGCTTTTAAGCGGCACCCGGTGCTCTTGTTCGTCCAAACCCAATCCATGACACGATACCAGTTGTTTGTTGGCCCGGTCCAAGCGATAAAGTGTCACCGCTTCGCTTGGGAACAGCGCTCTCAGTTCATCGAGCAATCCCGGAAGCAGGGCCTGCATATCCTCGGCTGACTGGATCTGAGTGCTGATCTCCTGAACCTTTTGCTCCAAGGTAGCGGAATCGGTCGTCATAAAGAATATCAACAGTGACAGGAACAGGAACGGTTACTTCGCAACGCGACATCTTCGCCCACCCGGGTCTGGACTGGTCACTCCGTACGATGAATTTGGATGAAAATAGTATAAAGACTTTCCCGAATAACTTCAATGGTTTCGGGAGAGGAACGGTATCCTACTGAATGCAGACCGCCAGCACCTGCTTGAGATCGCAATCGCCTTTGAAAACTTTCCAGATGCCGTCCTGCTTCAGGGTGGTCATGCCGTCGTTGATGGCCTGCCGACGAAGTTCCTCAACCAGCGAGCTTTTCATGACCATGCGCTTGATCTCGTCGGTGCCCTCCAGGCATTCATGCAAACCGGTTCGGCCTGCATACCCGGTATTGTTGCATTTTTCACAGCCAACCGGGCCTTGCAACATCAAGTCATCGGAATAGGGAACGTTTACATTTTTGGCGAACAGTTCGGGGTCACCGTATTCTTTCACCAAGGTGTTGTATTCTTCCTTGGTGGGATGGTATTCCTTTTTGCAGTTTTTGCAGAGGGTGCGCACCAGCCGTTGAGCGACGATGAGCAGAAGGGCGTCGGCGAAGTTGAGCGGGTTCATGCCCATGTCGAGAAGACGTGTGATGGTTTCCGGAGCGGAGTTGGTGTGCAGGGTGCTGAAAACCAGGTGACCCGTCAACGACGCTTCGAGGCCGACGGCGCACGTTTCCACATCGCGCATCTCGCCCACCATGATGACGTCCGGGTCACCACGCAGGAAAGAGCGCATGGCGCGGGCGAAATCGAGCCCGATCTTGTTGAGCATCTGCACCTGGCGGAGCCCGTCTTGCGTGATTTCCACCGGGTCTTCGGCGGTCCAGATTTTTTTCTCGGGGGTGTTGATGTACCCCAGCGTGGAATGCAGGGTGGTGGTTTTACCGGAACCGGTGGGGCCGACGCACAGGATGAGCCCATACGGTTTGGATGCCATGGCCCGGATCAATTCCAGGTTGCGCTGGGAAAAATTCATGTTCTCCAGCGGAATCGGTTTGCTGGCGGCGAGGATACGCAGAACCGCGTCTTCGTTGCCGCCCACCGTGGGGCAGGTTTCGACGCGGTACTCGATATCCTTTTTGCCATATTTCATTTTGATCTTGCCGCTCTGTGGAAGTCGTCTTTCGGCGATGTCCAGCTTCGACATGATCTTGATGCGCGACAAAAAAGCCTGCCGGTACATGGGCGGGATTTCCTGATACACGCGGCAGGCGCCGTCCTTGCGGAAGCGGATTCTCATCGCCTTCTTGCCCAGGCCCGGCTCGATGTGGATGTCGGACACGCCGTTGTCGTAGGCGTCGATCAATACCTTGTTCACCAGTTTGACGATGGTGCTGTCGGTTTCGCTGATGGCGCTGACTTCGTCTTCCTCACTGGAAGTCTCGACCTCCACGTCCTTTTCACTTTGCAGGGCGCTCAACAGGGTGTCCACGTCTCCCGTGTCCACCGAATGGCCTCCGGGGCTGTCGTCTTCCGGGGTGGCGTTGAGAAAATCGTGGATATCAGCACGCAGGCCCACCTTGAAGTCCAGAGTCCGCTTGGTGAATATCAGCTTGATGCTCTGAATCTTGTCCTGGTTGGCCGGATTGTCTATGAGGATGGTGACCTTGTTCTGCTCTTCGTCTTTGGCAATGGGCAACCAGTTGTTCTTGAGCAGAAAGTTGGTGTTGAGTCCGGTGAACAGGGATTGAGGGAGAACGATATCCGCTGAGTATCCGAAATAGGGAATATTGTAAAACTCTTCCAGAGACTTTCCGAAATCACCGCGGCTGATCTTGTATTCATCAAGCAGGATGGTCTCGATATCCACGCCGCTGGTGCGCGCCTTGGAAATGGCCTTGGTCAATTCGTTCTGCGTGATGATGCCATTGTTGATGAGGTAGCTGAACTTGGTCGGCTTGGCCATCTTCTGCTTTTGCTTGTTTTTGATGGCCAGGGCCAGGGAATTGGCGATGGTCTTGATGCTTCTTTCGTCCTGCGGGGTGAAGGCGATTTCATTTTGCTTGTTGGCCAGTTGCAACACGCCCATCATTTTGCCTTCGTGGATGAGGGGAGCCACCAGCATGCTCTTGGCTTTCTCTCCCAGCGTGTTTTCAATACTTCTTTCGTAAACCATTTCCGGGTGGTATTCCACCAGCTCCACCTGGTCGTGCACGTTTTTCACGTTAAGAACACGTTTTTCCATGGCCACGCAACCCGGCAGGGTGGCCGGGCCCAGGGCACAGCGGATTTCGCTTTCTCCCGTCCCGGTGGCCAGCTTGGCATACAATTCTTTTTTGGCCGGATCGAACGCATAAATGACCGCCAGTCGGCAATCAAACAATTGCAGGATCGGCATTTTCAGCTCTATCAGGATCGCATCCAGCGTGCCGGCGGAGTGGATGGCGTGGGAAGTGGCCTGGATTTTTTCATCGATGATCTCGGTCTGCATCTTCACGATGGCATGACCCAGCGTGCTGGCCAGCTCCTTGGCCAGACGCACATCCTGGTCGCTGAAGTGGGGCTTGCCCCGTTTATTGATGACCTGCAGGACGCCCATCATTTTTCGATTGTGCGGCAGGGCCACCACCAGCACCGACTTCGTTTTGTATCCCAGCTTTTCATCAAACGATTTTTCCAGTGTCAATTCCGGATGAATCCGTTTGAGTTCCTTGTTGTCATAGGCGTTGATGATGTTCAGGGTACGGCCGGAGGCGGCGACAAATCCCGCCAGGCTTTTGGGGGAGATATCCACACGGATCTCCTCCACCTGGTTGTCTTTAAAGTTCCGGGAAAATAACTGGCGTTTGGGTCGGTCGATGGCGAAAACCGTCACCTTGTCGGCATCGAACAACTCCTTGAATTCGTCGATCAATTCAAAAAGGGTCCGGGTGATACTGCTGGAAGAGAGTATCTTGTTGACCAGACCACGCAGTTTGTCGGCAGAACGCCGTTCACGACCGGCGACCTGGGCCTGAGGTGCCGTTTGACGTGCCGCGGGCTTTGTGGTGGGGTTACCCTGAGCGCGAGGGTCCCGGTTGGGTGGCGAATCGTTCAAGGGGTTCACGGTCCACTTAAATTAACATCTAGTGTGAGTCTGACACTACCCCATTAATTTTACAAGGTTTAGAGGGATTTTAAAATTATTTTTTAATGGGAGTGCCGAATACTACGAGAATTCCAGATATTTCGCAGGAAATGGCACGCTTGTTTCGGGGGCGGGATATTTTAAATATCGAGGTCCTGAAAAAATACGGCCTTCTCTTTTATGAATTTGAAGCGGTTTTGCGCGTCCTTGCCCATCAGCCGGTCGAAGGTGACGTCGGTGTTCTTGTCGTCGGCAATGGTGACGCGGATGAGGGTGCGGTTGCCCTTGTCCATGGTGGTGGTCTTGAGGTCGGAAGAGGGCATCTCACCCAGGCCTTTGAAGCGGCCGACCTCGTATTTCGCACCGTTCAGCTTGGAGACGATTTTGTCCTTTTCCTTGTCGTCGATGGCGTAGAAGGTCTTTTTGCCGGCATCGATGCGGTAGAGCGGCGGCTGGGCGATGTACAGGTGGTTTTGGTGGATCAGGCGCGGCATGAAGCGGTAAAAAAAGGTGAGAAGCAGGGTACAGATATGCGCCCCGTCCACGTCGGCGTCGGTCATCAGGATGATTTTCCCATAGCGTAGTTTTTCATAATTGAAATTGGGCTCGATGCCGGTGCCAAGGGCGGAGATGATGTTCTGGATTTCCTGGTTGGCGAGGATCTTGTCCTTGGTCGCGGTCTCCACGTTCAGGATCTTGCCGCGGATGGGCAGGATGGCCTGCGTCTTGCGGTCGCGCGCCTGCTTGCTGGAGCCGCCGGCGGAATCACCTTCGCAAATGAACAATTCCGATTCGTCGCGCAAGGTGGAAGAACAGTCGGAGAGCTTGCCCGGCAGGTTCAGCCGATGCGAAATATTTGATTTGCGGTTGACCGAATCCTTGGCCTGGCGCGAGGCGATGCGCGCCTGCGCGGCGAGGATGATGCGGCTGGCCAGCGCGTCGCCCTGGGTCTGGTGCGTGTTCAGGAAATCCTCGAGGGAATGACGCACCACGGAATCGACCTGCGAGGTGATGTCGGAATTGAGTCGCCCCTTGGTCTGTCCCTGGAACTCGACGTCGCCCTGCAAATAGACATTGATGATGGCCACCAAACCTTCTTTCACGTCGTCGCCGGTGATGCCGGAGATGCCTTTCGGCAGAAGGTTGCGGCGCTCGATATAGGCGCGGATGGCCTTGGTGATGCCGTTGCGAAACCCGTTTTCGTGCGTGCCGCCGTCGATGGTCTTGATGGCATTGGCGTAGGAATGGATCACCGTATCGGTTTTAGACGTCCACAAAAACGCCGCCTCGAGCCGCAGTTTCTCGTCGTCTTTCTCCACGTACAACGGCTCGGGGGTGAGCGACGCATTGGCCGGAGTGATCTTGCGGATGAAATCCTTGATGCCTTCCGGGTACTGGAATACGTGCGTGTTCTGGTTTTCGCGCACGGTGATCTTCAGCCCCTTGTTGAGGAACGCCTTCGATTCCGCCTGTTCGAGGATGGACTTCACGTTCCACGCGATCTTGGGGAAGATTTTCGGGTCGGGGCGGAAGGTGATTTCCGTGCCGCGGTTGCGGGTGGCCTTGCCCTTCTTCAAATTACCCTGGGCTTTTCCGCAGGAATAATTCTGCGTCCACTCGAAGCCATCGCGACGGGAGGTGGCGGTCAGCGATTTCGACAGCGCACACACCACCGCCATGCCGACGCCGTGCAACCCGCCGGACACCTTGTAATTGCCTTCCTGGAACTTGCCGCCGGAATGGAGCGTGGTGAACAGAATCTCCATCGCGCTCTTTTTGGTTTTGCGGAAGGTGTCCACGGGAATGCCGCGACCGTTGTCTTTGATGGTGATCTCGTCTTCTCCGTGGATCGTGATCTCGATGTGGTTGCAGTGGCCGTTGAGCGCTTCATCGACGGAGTTGTCGAGAATTTCCCACACGAGATGGTGCAGTCCCGTGGACGAGGTGGAGCCGATGTACATGCCCGGCCGTTTGCGGACCGGTTCGAGTCCTTCCAGTACCTGAATGTCTTTTGCCTGATACGTGCTCATGGGTTATTTCAATTTTCCTCAATACGGACGACCTTGACGCGTTTGACCACGCTCACGCCCTGACTGCCGCGGTTGTATTCCGGCACCGCCGTCAATTTAAGTTCCTTGGTTTTGCCGCTGTCCAGCACCAGTTGCACCGTGTCGCGTTTCTTCACGCACTTGGCGGCGAGGAACCGGCTCGTGCCGACGTTGATGAGACGCACGCCCACGCCCGCGCCGCTCAACTGGGTGATCTGGTCCAGCTTCACCAGCATGCCTTTGCCCGCTTCCGATAAAAGGAACGCGTGGGTGCCGGTGACGCGGGTGACCGTGATCAGACGCGCGTCGTTTTTGAGCGTCATCACCTTTTTGCCGGAGCGGGTGGTCTCACCCAGATTTTCCGTGGCGAAGCGGAAGCCGTAGCCAGCCGAACTCACCAGTAGCAGTTCCGCATTTTCTTCCTGGCCGATGCCGTCCAAAGGCAGGCTCTGCTGTTCGCCCTTTGCCGCCTCCCGCGCTTCCACCGACTGCGGCGACAACAAGGGCAGGACCTTGACGATGCGTTCGCCGTCACCGAACTTGAACAGGTTCTGGATGGGCTCACCGAATCCACTGCGCGTGTAGGGCAGGGCGTGCACCTTCTGCACGTACACCACGCCGTGCGAGGTGAAGAACGCGACGAGGTCTGCCGTGTTGACGCGTGCGGTCTCCAGCAGGCTGTCGTTTTCCTTGTACTTGAGGGACGCCGGATCGGATACCGATTTCATCTTGCGCAGCCAGCCGTTTCGGCTGACCACCAGCACCACGTCCTCGTGCTCGATGAAATCCTCGGCGTTGAATTCGACCCCTTCGTCGGTACCGAACTGGGTGCGGCGTTTGTCGCTGTACTTGTCAGCAATTTCTTTCAGTTCGGTTTTGACTTCCTGCCAGATTTTCTTCTCCGATTTCAGGATGTCCTGCAGACGCTTCTGCTCTTTCTCTTTGTCCTTCTGCTCCTGCAGGATCTTGTCGATCTCCATCGACACCAGCCGGTAGAGCGGGATATCGAGAATGGCGGAGGTCTGCTCGTCGTCCAGCTTGAACGTCTTTTTGAGCTTCGTCGCCGCTTCGTCCTTGGACTTGGAGGAGCGGATGAGTTTCAGCGCCTTGTCGAGATCGTTGAAGATGGCGGCAAAGCCTTTCAGGATGTGCAGGCGTTTTTCCAGGATCTCCAGGTCGTACTTGATGCGGCGCGTCACCACGTCTTTGCGGAAATCAAGGAAGTGCAGACATATTTCGCCGATGGACAAGCGCTCCGGCTCGCCGTTCGGCTTCAGGCAGTTGAAATTGATCTGGAACCCGCTTTCCAGATCCGAGTGCTTGTACAGGTAGGCCATGATCTTTTCAGGGTCGCTCCCCGATTTGATCTCCAGCACCACGCGCACGTTCTCGTCGCTTTCGTCGCGGACGTCGGTGAGCGCCATCAGTTTTTTGGCGATGATGATCTCGGCGATCTTTTCGATCAGCCGCGCTTTGTTGACGCCGTAGGGAATCTCCGTAATGACGATCTGCGTTTTGCCGCGGGCCAGGGTTTCCATAGTCCATTTGCCGCGCACCTTCAGGTTGCCGGAGCCCTCCTCGTACATCTTGCGCAACTCGGTTTTGGAATTGAGCAGGATGCCGCCGGTGGGGAAGTCCGGCCCCTTGATGTGCTTCATGATCTGGGTCGTGGTCTGCTTGCGGTCGTCGATGAGCGACATGAGCGCGTTCATGACTTCTTTCAGGTTGTGGCTGGGAAAAGAACACGCCATGCCGACGGCGATGCCGGACGAACCGTTGATGAGCAGGTTCGGCACTTTCGACGGCAAAATGACCGGCTCCTGCAGGGTGTTGTCGTAGTTGGCGCGGAACTCGACGGTGTTCTTCTTGATGTCGGCCAGCATGTAGCTGGTGATGGGCGTCAGCTTGCCTTCCGTGTAACGGTACGCCGCCGGGGAGTCGCCATCCACTGAGCCGAAGTTGCCCTTGCCGTCCACCAGCGGGTAACGCATGGCGAAGTCCTGCGCCATGCGCACCATCGAGTCGTAGGTGGAGGTGTCGCCGTGCGGATGGAATTTACCCAGCACTTCACCGATGATTTTGGCGGATTTGACAGGTTTTGCGTCAGAGCCAACGCCCATGCCGTTCATGGCGTACAGGATGCGGCGGTGGATCGGCTTCAATCCGTCGCGCACGTCCGGCAGGGAACGCGACACAATGGTGGACAGGGCGTAGGTGAGGAACCGGTTTTCCAGTTCCTGAGTGATATCGGATTCTTTTTCGTTTGCCATGACAGAAGGAAAACAGGGTGATTTGCCAGCGGACCGGCTTCCGTTGCGGAGGGCGGGTCCGGGGGTCCATCATCTCTACGTCCACGATGGAGGAGGATGGGATACAGGGCCCATTGTTAAATTAGGGTCCGGGACCGTCTGCGTCATTAGAGGGTATTTTATACCCTTTAAAATTAATGACTTAAGCTAAATGACTAACACAGAGCCCGAATTTTGTAAAGAGCAAAATACATCATGTGGTGGGCTCCACTTTTTTATATACACCATATATTGTAATACAGGGCGAGTGAGGAGCCGGTGCCGCACAGCGGGTTGCAGGGGACGGATGGTTTGAGATTGGGTTTTCAATTTCCGAAATTCCATGCAATGATGTAATTAATAATGTAATTATAGAAAACTTTTTTCGGGGTTTTGCCATCCTAAAACCAACGGAAAAGTGGGAGATTGACCTTTCCTTTTCCAAATTGACGAAAGCCATCCCTCAGGCTGACTTGTCAAAAGCGGCCTTGAATCTTATAAGTTTAATCTCGAATTAAGACACGCGTCATCCAATCTTTTTTTGTGTTCCATCCCGGGAGCGATATATGTCGGATCAAGATTTACAGGTAAAAGTCATCGGGGCCTTAAAGACGGTCATGGACCCCGACTTGCATAAAAATATAGTGGACCTTGGTTTTGTTAAAAACCTCGAAACCAAAGACGGCAAGGTGAAGTTCGACGTCGAGTTGACCACCCCCGCCTGTCCGGTGAAAGAGGAGTTGAAAAACGAGTGCCAGAGCAAGGTCGGCGCCATTGAAGGCGTGAAAGACGTGACGGTCAACATGACCTCCAACGTGCGGCCTTCCGAGCATCAGCAACCCATTCTGACCGGCGTGAAGAATATCATCGCCGTGGCCAGCGGCAAGGGCGGCGTCGGTAAATCCACCGTCAGCACCAACCTGGCCATCGCCCTCAGCCTGACTGGCGCGAGGGTGGGCCTGATGGATGCGGACATCTACGGCCCGAGTATCCCGAAAATGCTGGGCATGCCCATCAAGCCGCCGAAAGGCGCGGACAACAACAAGTTTTTCCCGCACGAGAAATACAATCTGAAAGTCATTTCCGCCGCCTTCCTGACGGAAGAAGGCCAGCCGCTCATGTTGCGCGGTCCCATGCTGGGCGGCATCATCCAGCAGTTTCTGCAGAATGTCGAATGGGGCGAGCTGGACTACCTGGTCATCGACCTGCCTCCGGGCACGGGCGACGTGCAGTTGACCCTCACCCAGCGGGCTCCGTTGTCCGGCGGCGTGATCGTCACCACGCCTCAGCAGATCAGCGCCATCGACGCGGAAAAAGGCGTGAAGATGTTCCGCCAGGTGAAGGTGCCGGTGCTCGGCGTGGTCGAGAACATGAGCTACTTCGTCTGCGACGGGTGCGACAAGAAACACTTTATCTTCCAGTCCGGCGCCGGGCAGAAGCTGGCCGACGATTTCAAGGTGCCGTTCCTGGGCGACATCCCGCTCATCCCGGATGTGGTCACTGGCGGCGACTCTGGCACGCCCATCACCCTCAGCAACCCGGACTCTCCGGCATCGATTGCTTACCGCGAACTGGCGGGGAAAGTCGCGGCGCAGATCAGCATCAACCAGGCCGGTGCGGAAAAGAAAATCGATTCGAGCTTCGAACTGGCCTGGAAAGCGTGACGCCTGCTTCCTGAATTGAATAAAAACCTGAAACCGGAATTGGTATGAGCGAAGAGCCGAAGAAAAAAATGGAAGTTGAGGAAATGACTCCCAGCGACGTGAAGCAGGTGGATGAATCCACCCTGGGCATCACCTGGCCCGACGGGCACGAATCGGTGTACCCCGTGAAACTGCTTCGCGAAAAATGCCCGTGCGCCCATTGCATCGACGAATGGACGGGCGAGAAGAAGATCAAGCCGGGAATGATTCCGGACAGCATCCGTCCCCTCAAGATCAAGGCGGTGGGTCTCTATGCTTTGCAGTTCGACTGGAACGACGGCCACAGCACCGGGCTCTATCCTTACGAACTCCTGCGGCGGTTGTGCCAATGCGGCGAGTGCAAGGCTTGATGTCCTCTCTGGCTTAAAACGTATTCCAAATAAAAAACGGGTCGGCCCCGAAACAGGCCGACCCGTTATTTTTTTTCTACGCAGGGCGCGTGGCGTTACATGCCTACCTTGTCGCGCACCTCGTCCATCAGGGCCGCGTCGATCACCTTGATGCCCTTGGACTTGGCGAAGTTGATGACCGTCTTCTTGGCCATGCCGCGCACGAAGAAGGGGACCTTCTGAATGCGGTCTTTCGCTTCCTGCGTCCATTCGACTTCGCCTTCGTCGCTGGGTTCGGCTTTCTTGAGTTCTTCTTTGCCCCCGGCCAGCGAACTGCCTACCATGCCGAACGGTGTTTTGCTGAACTCCGAGGCGCCGCCCGCTTCCACACCGAGCTTGCTCACGAATTCCGTCTCGAATTTATTGGTCAGCATGGCGATCATATGCCCGCACTTTTTACATTTGAACTTGAGAGCGATGTTCTTGCTGTCATCGGTCATCAAGAGACCATCTTTTTGGGTTTCCATCTGCTCGTCGCAGGGAATGCAAAGGAACTTCATGGGGTCCTCTCCTTAACTCGTTTTATCTGGATTGAATGAATTTTTCGATGCCATCGACGATGGCGCCGAGCGCTTTGCCGGTGATCGAATCGGGGTACTCGGTAAAAAACAGTTTGTTCTTCCCGGACTCCTTCGAAACCCGGCTGTCAAAGGGGACCCGGCCCAGGAAGGGGATGCCCTTCGCCTTGGCCAACTCCTCGACGCTTTGCCCTTCAAACAGGGCGCCTTCTTCGTTGCAATGCGGGCACACGTAGGTGGCCATGTTTTCCACCAGCCCGATGATCGGCACTTTGAGCTTGGAATTCTTGGTGATGGATTTCGACACGATGTGCTGGGAGATGGGGGAGGGGATGGTGATCTCCACCACGCCCGCCAGTTCCGGGATCAGGTCGCGGATGTTGTCGATACGGTCACTGCCCGGCGGCATGTCGATCAGCAGGTAATCCAACTCGCCCCAGATGGTGTCTCGCAACAGCTCCTGCAGGGCGGTCGATTCCATGGTGCTCACCCATACGGCACTGGCCTTTTCGTCCTCAGTCCACATCACCGGTGCATCGGCGCTGGGCAACAGCATGTCCATGGACATGATCTTGACGCCCAGGGCACCCTCGCCGGGATGCACGCCCTCGTCCTCGACATTCAGTTTGGCGTCGTTGGGTACGCCCAGGAGTTTGGCGACGCTGGGGCCGTTGAGATCCGCATCGAGAATACCCACCTTGTGCCCGCGTTGTGCAAGACACGCCGCCACGTTGGCGGTGATGGAGCTTTTTCCGACGCCCCCTTTGCCGCTCATCAGGCAAACCTTGTGCTTTATTTTATCCATCCTGGCCCGCAGTTTCTGCTGTTGGCTGACCACCTGCTCCACAATGTTGGAGCCGCCGTCAGAAGCCAGGTCGTTGTACGTTTTCATCCTGAAACTCCTTTGATTTAAATCGATTTCGAGTAACTGGCTGGTACGTCCGATGGCCCCTATCTTATAGAATTTACCCCCGATTGGAAAGGATTAGTTTCCCCTTTAAATTTTAGACCTTACCCCTCTTGCGGGGCTGTCACGGAGGCCTATATTAGTATTGTGAGAAATGGTCCACCACAGGGAGGGTTGAGAGGAGCCATGAGTCCACCGCGCCAGAAAGCCAACTCCAACTATTCATGATCCACGTATAAACGTGGATGCTTCGAAAATTCGAAGCGTATCCGAATAAAAATCGCGACGGTCCGCGACTGTCGCGATTTTTTTCATGTAATATCCCCCCATGCGCCGCATCAAACTCCTCCTCGAATACGAAGGCAGTCAGTACCACGGCTGGCAGTACCAGCCGAACGGGATCACCATCCAGGAAGTGCTGGAAGGGCGGCTCGAGACCATCACCGGTAGAAAAACCCCGGTGGTTGCTTCCGGGCGCACGGATTCCGGTGTGCATGCGGAAGGGCAGGTGGCGCACTTCAACACGGCGTCGAACATGACGCCGCACCAGTTCCTGAAAGCGCTCAACAGCCTTCTGCCGCATGACATCGTGGTGAGGGCGGTGGAGGAGGTGGCTTCGGATTTCCACGCGCGCAAATCCGCGAGCCGCAAGATCTACCGTTACACCCTGCTCAATCGCGATCACCCCTCGGCCCTGCGTTGCAAGCAGGCGCATTACGTCGCCCAGCCGCTCAAAGTCACCGCCATGCGCAAGGCGGCCCGCCACTTCGTCGGCAAGCACAATTTCAAGTCGTTTCAGGGGGCGGGGTGCGAGGCCAAAAGCACGGTGCGGGAGATCTACGACCTCACCGTCAAAAAACGCGGCGACTGGATCGAGTTCTCCGTCGATGGCAGTGGTTTTCTCAAACACATGGTGCGCAACATCATCGGCACGCTGATCGAAGTCGGTTACGGGCGCATCGAACCCGGCGCCATCCCGGAAATTCTCGCCGCGCGCGACCGCAGAAAGGCCGGGCCCACGGCTCCGGCGCGCGGACTCTGCCTGGTCGAAGTGTTTTACGACAAGCCGAAGGCAAAACGCCGCACCGCTTCCAAAAAAAAGTGATCGACTTTCGACCGCCGCGGATTTTCGGGTATAATACTTCGTTTCAAATTTGAAAGGTGGCGACAGGTTATGAGTCAGGAATACACGATTGCAGTTCTGCCGGGCGATGGCATCGGCCCCGAAGTGACCGCCGAAGCGGTGAAGGTGCTCCGGGTGGTGGAGACGCGCCTCGGCCTCAAGTTGAATCTGAACGAGAAGCCCGTCGGCGGCGCGGGGTACGAGGCAACGGGGCACCCCCTGCCCGGCGATACCTTGCAGGCGGCGAAGGAGGCGGACGCAGTCCTGCTCGGCGCGGTGGGCGGTCCCAAATGGGAAACGATTGATTTTTCCTTGCGCCCCGAACGTGCGCTCCTGGGTCTGCGCTCGGAACTCAACCTGTTCGCCAACCTGCGCCCGGCCAAGGTGTTCCGTGCGCTCACCGACGCCTCGACGCTCAAGCCGGAGGTGGTGGAAGGGCTCGACATTCTCGTGGTGCGGGAACTCACCGGCGGCATTTATTTCGGCGAGCCGCGCGGGGTCGTCTCCCTTCAAGGCGGCGAGCGGCGTGGCACCAACACGCTGGTCTATACGGAAAGCGAGATCGTCCGCATCGCCAAGGTCGCCTTCGACGTCGCCCTCAAGCGCAATAAGAAGGTTTGCTCCGTGGACAAGGCCAACGTGCTGGAAGCCACCGGATTGTGGCGCGAGGTGGTGACCGGCGTTCATGAAAAGGATTATGGCGAGATCGAGCTGTCGCACATGTATGTGGACAATGCGGCCATGCAGTTGGTGCGCAACCCGAAGCAGTTCGATGTCATCGTCACCACCAACATGTTCGGCGACATTTTGAGCGACGAAGCCAGCATGCTCACGGGATCGATCGGCATGCTTCCTTCGGCGAGCCTCGGCGGCGAGACGGCGATGTACGAACCGATCCACGGAAGCGCTCCGGATATCGCCGGAAAAGATATGGCCAATCCGCTGGCGACCATCCTGTCGGTGGGCATGATGTTCAAGTATTCGCTCGACCGCGAGGACGTCAACACCGCGCTCGAAAACGTGGTTGAATCGATTCTGGAAGCGGGATACCGTACGAAGGACATCATGTCGAAAGGCATGAAGGAAGTGGGATGCAAGGAGATGGGAGACCTCGTTGTGCAGGCTCTGGAGAAGAAACTCTAATGCAGAAGAAAGACGCATACAACGTTGCGGTGGTGGGCGCCACGGGGGCCGTGGGCCGCACCATGATCGCCACCCTGGAGGAACGCAAGTTCCCCGTGGCGGAACTGCGCCTGCTCGCATCCAGCCGCTCGGCGGGGAGTCAACTGCCGTTCCACGGCAAACTCATCACCGTGCAGGAATTGAAGGACGATTCGTTCGCCGGCATCGACATCGCGCTGTTCTCCGCTGGAGGTTCCACCTCCAAACAGTTTGGGCCGAAGGCGGTGGAGGCAGGGTGTGTCGTCATCGACAACAGCAGTGCGTTCCGCATGGAGCCAGGCATCCCGCTGGTGGTGCCGGAGGTCAATCCCGATGCCCTTGGTGACAAGCCGGGCATCATTGCCAATCCCAACTGCTCGACCATCCAGATGGTGATGGCGCTCAAACCCCTGCACGACCGCTTCCGCGTGCGCCGGGTCATCGTCTCGACCTACCAGTCGGTTTCGGGGTCGGGGCAGAAGGCCATCGACGAGTTGACGCATCAGAGCAGAAGCGCGCTCAACTGCGAACCGCTGGTGAAGAACGTCTATCCGCACCAGATCGCGTTCAACTGCCTGCCGCACATCGATTCGTTTCTCGACAACGGCTATACCAAGGAAGAGATGAAGATGGTCAATGAGACCCGCAAGATCATGGGCGACGACACCATAAGCGTCACGCCCACCACGGTGCGGGTGCCGGTGGTGTATTCGCATTCGGAGTCGGTGTATGTCGAGACGGATGAGGACATCGATGTCGCCGAGGTGCGCCGCGTGCTGTCCGCCTTCCCCGGCGTCAGCGTGGTCGATGCGCCGGAGAAGAACGAGTATCCGCTGGCCATCGACGCCGCCGGGCGCGACGAAGTGATGGTGGGGCGCATCCGCAAGGACCTCACCAACCCCAAGGCCCTCAACCTGTGGGTGGTGGCCGACAACCTGCGAAAAGGGGCGGCGCTCAACGCCGTGCAGATCGCCGAAGTGCTGATCCGCTGAAAGCGCTTCGCCACGGCAGGCACACTTTTTCCCTTCCCGAGCCTCTCCCGGTCTTTACAAATCTCCAAAAATAATTAAAATACATATACTTACGAATTGCCGGCTCCCCGCCGGCGCCTCGGAGATTTGACCGATGCCGGACCATTCCCCCGAAGATTCGCCGCGCGATCCAAACCCCCGCAGTTCGGAGTGGCGTCCGGCCGATTCCGCTGAACTTTCGCAGCTACTGCAGACGGCGGCGCAGGAACGGAAAAACCTGCAACTCCTGCTCGACTACTTCGAGAACAACGTCGGCAAGCTCTCCGACACGAAACAGTATTTCGAAAAATTCAATCACTCCCTCCCCGACACGATCAAAAAGCTCGACACCCTACAAAAGCGTCTGAAAGAGATGCAGACGCTGGAAGGATCGATCGGCAAATTCGAGTCCACCGCCTCCACGCTGGAAGTCCAGTTCAAGGAACTCAAGCAGGACCTCAAGAATGTGCGCACGATGCACGACGAGGTGGAGCAGAAAACCAAATCCCTCAGCCAGCAGAAACGCACCGCCGAAAAGGCCAACGAGGAAGCCGGCCGGCTGAACGCACTGGTGTGGGACATGGAAAGCAAGATCAACAAGCTGAAAGAAGACAGCGGCAAACTGCGCGATGCGGAGAAACGCGTTGCCAAAATCGAGTCCCTGCTGAACAAAGCGGGCGGGCAGGTGGAGGAGGTGACGCGCTTCCGCACGACGATGAAGGAATCGTCCGGTCGTGTCGGCGACCTCAAAACGCTGGTGAAAGACCTCGACCACCGCTTCGCCACGGTCAAAAAGGACCGCGAGGTGGTGGACCATTACCTGCGCGGGCTGGGAGACATCAAACAGCAGTTGAGCCAGGCGAAACTCGAAACCGACAGGGTGCTGGCACAACGCGAGCAGATCAAGGCCGTGCAGGAGACGGTGGACCGCCTGCTGACAGAGACCG
Source organism: Nitrospina gracilis Nb-211 (assembly GCF_021845525.1). Classification (NCBI taxonomy): domain Bacteria; kingdom Pseudomonadati; phylum Nitrospinota; class Nitrospinia; order Nitrospinales; family Nitrospinaceae; genus Nitrospina; species Nitrospina gracilis. Next base: position 1,509,362 of record NZ_JAKJKD010000001.1, read on the forward strand.
GCGACCTGCACATTGAGGCCGACCGCATCAGCGAAAAAGCCGACCGTATCCGCGAAGTCGGGGCGCGCATGGAAGAACTGGAGTCGATGGCGGACAAGGTGAAAGTCCAGCTCGTGCAACTGCACGAGGACAAGGCCGAAGTCCACAAACTGGAGGAAAAGATCGGGTCGCTCCAGTCCCTGCTCGACGCCACCATCCACAACAAACTCGAAACCCTGCAAAGCGAGGCGGGCAAGCTCGATGCCTTTGCCGATCAACTCAGATCATTCGAGGACACGGCGCAGGAAACCGAACGCCGCATCGAACGCTTCCGCGAAGAGTTGAAGGAAGCGGCGTCGATTGAATCGACGTTCAACAAAAATAAAGAAATCGGCGACGAAGCGGCGAAACGGCTGGAGGCCATTCTCGAAAAACGCGACTGGCTGAACGAGGTGGAGAAACGGGTGAACGCTCTTTCCGCCATGATCCACAACATGGAGGAAAAGCTGGAGACCCAGTTGCAACGCAAGGCGCTGATCGAAAAGCTGGAGAAAAAGATCGACGGCCTCGAGTTTTTCATCGAGGAGGCCAACGTCAAAACCGGCAGTCTCAACCGGCAGATCGGGCAACTTGAAGAGATGGAAGGACGGCTGGCGCGGCTGAAGGATCTGGCCGACGGCATCGAGTCGCGTATCGAGCACGCCAGCCGGGAAAAGGCCGACTGGGAAGAACGGGAAAAACGCCTCAACCACCTCGTTTACACGATGACGGCGCTGGAGAAGGATTTGCAGAAGCGGGTCAAGGAAGTCGATGCGTCGCAGGCGCAGGTGGAGAAGATGGACGCGTTGAAATCAAGTCTCGATGCCGCCGTGTCCGATCTCGATTCCAAACTGACCGCCATCGACGAACGGCAGAAGGCCGTTGCCGCCACCGACGAGAAACTCGACTCCATCGATCGCACCCTGAAAGACCTGCAACGGCGTCAGGCGGCGCTCGAGGAAAAAGAAGCGAACCTGGCCCGCGCGGAGAAGCAGTCGCGTCACCTAGAAGAAAAACTTTCCGAATTGGAGACGCGGGCGGAAGCGGTGGCCGGTCATGCATCGAAAGTGCGTGAAGTGCATGAAAATCTATCGCAGTTGGAGACGCGCATCGCGGAGGTTCAAGCCGAGCGCGAACGTCTTGACCTGGCACGGCAAAATCTGGATGATGCGTTGGCGCACGTCAATGACCTGGCCCGAATGTCGCAGGAGAGCCGCGAGCAGGTGGAAGCATTCGAGAAGCGCGTGCGCGATTTCGAGTCCATGGAAGAACGCTTGAGTGAACTGCACACCCTGGCCGGTGACATCACGGCGAAAATCGAGACCCTGAAGCAGGAGTCCGGCCTTCTCGATACCACGGACGACCGTATGGCGGAGCTCAAATTCCTTCTCAAGAAGGCCGAGCGCGTTTCACAAAATTTGAAAGAGGACCACGAGGAATGATCCGGGCCCTTGATAGGCATACAGGGGAGGGGGTCCGGGTCATTTCCTCTTTATCTTCCGCGCCCAGCCTGCTACAACGTTCATTTTTATCGGAACCGTAACCTTCCCATTCCAGCAAGAAAGGACAATCGATGGCGGCAGACATTCTCGGTGTGATCGGCGGCAGCGGCCTGTACAACATGAAAGACCTCAAGGTGGAAAAGGAAGTCGCCGTGGACACGCCTTACGGAGCTCCTTCGGACCCCGTAGTGATAGGGGAACTGGCGGGAACGAAACTCGCATTCCTGCCGCGCCATGGCGTCGGCCACCGTATCACTCCGTCCGAGATCAACTACCGCGCCAACGTCTTTGCCATGAAAAAACTCGGCGTCGAGCGCATCGTGTCGGTCAGCGCCGTGGGGAGCATGAAGGAAGAGATCGTGCCGGGGCACATCGTTCTGCCCGACCAGTTCATCGACCGTACGCACCGGCGCATCGGCACCTTTTTCACGGACGGCATTGTCGGGCACGTGAGTCTGGCCGATCCCATCTGCGACGACCTGCACGGCAAGGTGCTGGAAGCCGCGCAGAAAGCAGGGGCCGTGGTGCACGAACACGGCACCTATGTATGCATCGAGGGACCGCAGTTTTCGACGCGGGCGGAGTCGAACGTGTACCGAAGCTGGGGCGTGGAGGTGATCGGCATGACCAACGTCACCGAGGCCAAACTGGCACGCGAAGCGGGCATTTGTTATGTTACCATTGCGCTCGCCACGGACTACGACTGCTGGCATATTGAGGAGGAGCCGGTCACGCTGGAACAGGTGCTGGAGATCATGCACAACAACGTCGAACTGGCGCAGACCATCCTGAAGGAAGTGGTGGCGCTTCCCATCCTCAAACGCCAATGCGAATGTGGCGAGGCGGCGAAGAAAGCCATCGTCACCGATCCCGCGAAAATTCCCGATCAACGCAAACGAGACCTCGAACCCCTGTTTGGAAAGCTATGAACCGCAAGAAATCCGAATCCCTGTTTGAAGCAGCACAACAAGTCATTCCCGGCGGCGTCAACAGCCCTGTCAGGGCCTTCAAGGCCGTTGGCGGCCACCCTCTGTTCATCGAGAAAGCCAAAGGTTCGCGCCTGTGGGACGTGGACGGCAATGAGTTCATCGACTACAACGCCTCGTGGGGGCCTCTCATTTTCGGCCACGCGCATCCGCGGATTGTGGATGCGGTGAAGCGGGCGGCGGAGAACGGCACCAGCTTCGGCGCACCGACCGAAATCGAAATCGAGATGGCGAGGAAGGTCATCGACTGCGTGCCGTCGATCGAGCGGGTGCGCATGGTGAGTTCCGGCACGGAGGCGACGATGAGTGCCATCCGCCTGGCGCGCGGGTACACGAAGCGCGACAAGATCGTCAAATTCGAAGGCAACTTCCATGGCCACGGCGACAGCCTGCTGGTCAAGTCCGGTTCTGGCCTGATGTCTCTGGGCATTCCGGACTGCCCCGGCGTCATCGAGGACCTGGCGAAGAACACGCTGACCCTGCCTTACAACGACAGCGACGCGGTGAGGGAATTGTTCGACAAGATGGGGAGCGAGATCGCCTGTCTCATCGTCGAGCCCATCGCCGGCAACATGGGCGTCGTGCCGCCGAAAGAGGGTTTTCTGCAAACGCTCCGCGACGTTACCACGAAACATGGCGCGTTGCTGATCTTCGACGAGGTCATCAGCGGATTCCGCGTGGGGCTGGGCGGTGCGCAGAAACTGTATGGCATCACTCCGGATCTCACCACGCTGGGCAAGATCATCGGCGGCGGTCTGCCGGTGGGCGCCTATGGCGGGAAGAAAGAGTTCATGGATCACATCGCGCCGGTGGGATCGGTCTATCAGGCGGGAACGCTTTCCGGCAATCCGCTGGCCATGGCGGCGGGACTGGAGATGCTCAACCTGCTCTCCGGCGACGGGGTGTACGAAAACCTGGAGACGAAAAGCCAACGCCTGTGTGACGGGTTCCGCAAGAACGCGGAGGAGGCGGGCGTGCCCGCGTTCTTCACCCGGGTGGGCTCGATGTTCTCCATGTTTTTCACGAATAACGAGGTGGTGGATTTCGAAACCGTGTCCACCTGCGACCTCGAGTTTTTCAAACGCTATTTCAACGCCATGCTGGAAGCGGGTATTTACATTGCCTGTTCGCAGTTCGAGGCGGGATTCATGTCCGCCGTGCATACGCAAGAGGAAATCGATCGCACGATCGAAGCCAACCGCGACGCCCTGAACAAGGCGAAGGGTTGATCATCAGTCACGCTGTTCGAGCGAGGGGAATTTAGAGGAGAATCATGAGCGAGATCGTTGGCATTCAGGCAAGACAGATTCTGGATTCGCGGGGCAACCCGACGGTGGAAGTGGATGTGTTTCTGGAAGAAGGATTGATGGGCCGCGCGGCGGTGCCTTCCGGCGCGTCCACCGGATCGCGCGAGGCGTTGGAGTTGCGCGACGGAGACAAGAAGACCTACATGGGCAAGGGCGTGCAGAAGGCGGTGAAGAACATCAACACCAAAATTGCGCCGGAACTGGTAGGCATCGAGGTTACGGAGCAACGGCTGATCGACCGCATCATGATCGAGATGGACGGCACCGCCAACAAGGGCAAGCTGGGGGCGAACGCCATCCTCGGCGTGTCTCTGGCGGTGGCGCACGCGGCGGCGAACGATCTCGACATCCCCCTGTTCAGCTACATCGGCGGGAGCAACGCGTGCGAACTGCCGGTTCCGATGATGAACGTGCTGAACGGCGGCGCACACGCCGACAACAACGTCGATATCCAGGAATTCATGATCATGCCCGTCGGCGCGAACAGCTTTCACCAGGCCCTGCAGATGGGCACCGAGGTGTTTCATCACCTGAAAGCCGTGCTCAAAAAGAAAAAATACAACACCGCCGTGGGTGATGAAGGCGGCTTTGCGCCGAATCTCAAATCCAACGCCGAGGCGATTGAGGTCCTGCTGGCGGCCATCAAGAGCGCCGGGTATAAAGAAGGCAAGGACATTTTGCTGGCGCTCGATGTGGCGGCGAGTGAATTGTACCAGAACAAGAAATACGTGCTGGCGGCGGAGAAGAAATCGAAACTCACTTCCGACGAGATGGTTGATTACCTGGCCGGGCTGGTGAAGAAGTATCCGATCGTCAGCATCGAGGACGGCCTGGCGGAGAACGACTGGAAGGGCTGGGAGAAGCTCACGAAAAAAGTGGGTGACACCACGCAGTTGGTGGGGGACGACCTGTTCGTCACCAACACCAAAATTCTGAAGAAAGGCATTCAGGAAGGCGTGTGCAACTCGATCCTGATCAAAGTGAACCAGATCGGTACGCTGACCGAAACGCTGGAAGCGGTAGAGATGGCCAAACGCGCCGGGTACACCGCCGTCATTTCGCATCGCTCCGGGGAAACGGAGGACACCACCATCGCCGACATCTCGGTGGGGGTCAACTCCGGACAGATCAAGACCGGGTCGCTGTGCCGCACCGACCGCGTCGCCAAGTACAACCAGCTCCTGCGAATTGAAGAAATGCTGGGGCCGTCGGCGGTGTTCAAAGGCCGCGAGGTGTTTTACAACCTGGGAATGTAATGCGCTATGGCAATCAAACCGAAATCGCTCAATAAAATCCAGGCCACGATGGCGCTCAGCCTGCTGCTGTTCGCCATCATGGTCGGGGTGGCGGTGTTCAGCGATGATGGTGTGATGACGGTGTTTAATTTCAAGGATGAACTTGAGAAAATGAAAGAGGGCAACGTCACCCTGACACGGGAAAACAAAGCCCTGCAGGAAGAAATCGAAGCCCTCAAGAAAGACCCGCTGGCGGTGGAGCGGGTGGCTCGCGAAAAATTAAATCTGGTCCGTCCGGGAGAAACCGTGTACCAGATTGTTCCCCACCCCGATACTCCCTGATTTCATGCGGAAGTGGTTTTCTTACTGATTGATTTCTAACCGATTACATAAAAATTCCCGCGACGCCATACCTTTTGTAGAATCTTGGAATTGAATTCTAAATAGCTATAAATAAATAGAAAAATTGCATCGCGCTCTTTTGGGTTGAAGCGGTTTTTTTGTTTGCAAAGTTTGAGCCAAAATGATTCTGGAATTGGTGCAATAACCTATTGATTATTTTGAAATAAATGGTAAAGTAATGTCATTCCACTTTGGGTAACGAACAGATTCAAGAGTCTGGATGCCGGTGTCGATAGGGGTGAATGAGGTGTCAAAAGGGACCCTGTATCGCAGTGCCGGTTTCTTGGTCGAGGCCCCCCGATGTGATGGATCGCTTCGGGCGGCGGGTTTGTGAGTCTATTGTGGAGTTGAAGCCATGAGGGGCGGAAAACGGATATAAAATGCCTTTTTAGGTAGGTTTATATCACTTTCTTTTTCGTGAATTGAAGGAGGGAGCATGACCAAGCAAGACATTATCAACCATGTATCGCAGGAAGCGAGCCTGTCCCGGGCGAAAGCCGAAGAAGCGGTCGAAACCGTGATCAAGCTGATCAAGGAATCGTTGGGGCAGGGGGAGCCTGTGATCTTGCGGCGTTTTGGAACCTTCCAGGTCAAGTCCAAGACCAAGCGCATGGGCCGAAACCCCAAAACCGGTGAAGAAGCTGAAATTTCCGCCCGTAAAGTGGTCCGTTTCAAGTCCGGAAAGCACTTCAAACAAGCGGTCAACAGCGAAGGCGAATGATTCGTTTCGGGGGCCATGGCCTCACAGGATCAGCATGGCATCCCCGTAGCTGAAAAACCGGTACTTTTCTGCGATGGCTCCCTTGTAGGCCCTTTCCATCAACGGTTTGCCTGCGAACGCGCAAACCAGAAGAAACAGGGTGGAGCGGGGCAGGTGGAAGTTGGTCAGGAGTCGATCCACGGTATGGAAGGGTTGGCCTGGGTACAAGAACCGGTTTGTCCATCCTTCCACATCCTGTTCCACGGGCTGGTCAAAGCGCACCGACTCCAGCACACGTGTGCTGGTGGTGCCGACGGCGAGTACGGGCCTGCCTTCGACTTTTGCCTTATGAATGCGGTTCCACGTGTCCGCGGGAATCCGGTAAAACTCCTCTTTCATTTGGTGATCCGTCACCTTGTCCACCCGCACGGGCTGGAAGGTTCCCGGCCCCACATGCAGAGTCAGAAACCCCACATCCGCCTTGGATTCAAGGTGCTTCATCATCTCCGGGGTGAAGTGCAGTCCGGCGGTAGGCGCCGCAATGGCTCCTTCTTCCCTCGCAAAGACGGTCTGGTAGCGTTCGCGATCCAATAGGTCCATCTTTTCCGCCAAGTCCCCACCCCGTTTGATGTAATGCGGCAGGGGCATTTTCCCTTCCCGGTTCAACGCGGCCCTCAAAGCTTCTTCACTGGAAAACCGCACTTGGGCCATGTCCCCGGCCACCTGTTCAAACGCCGCACTCAATCCATTCCCAAACTGAAACGCCTGGCCCGGCTTCAGTTTTGAAAGGCCGCGGGTCAGCACCAGCCAGCAGGCCGGTTCCACCCGTCGAACCAACAGCCACTCGACGGGTTTGCCCGTATCGGCGCGTTGCCCTGTCAGTTTGGCGGGAAGCACACGGGTGTTGTTGAATATCAGGAGGGGGCGGTCGGTCAGAAAATCCGTAAAGTCGGAAAAGCCCCGGTGCGTCATTTTACTTGTTTTGCGGTCCACCACCAGGAGGCGGGAGTCATCCCTTTTTTGGGCAGGTGTTTGCGCGATCAACTCTTCCGGCAGATGAAAATCGAAATCAGATATATTCATGAAATCTATTGTATTATCAAATTTTTAACGGTTGTGGGGCAGGAAATTCATATTGACCCATCCCAGTGTTTATTATATCCTGCGCGGACGTTTAACGGAGTGCTAACCGAAACTGCCAACCATCAGGGTGATAACAATGGCTAAAGTTTTTAAATCGTTCGGATATTTATTTCTGACCTTATGCCTTTTTCTGGGTTATTCCGACACGGCCGAGGCCGCCAAGAAAAAGGTCCCCAAACGACCGAAATTCGTGGGCGCCACAAAGTGTGATGGCAGTTGCCACGATCCCTATTACCAAGCATGGAAGAAGTCACCCCATGGAAAAACCTTTGATTTGTTGAAAGCAGGCAACGCCGCCGATGCCAAGAAACGTGACGGCCTCGATCCGGAAAAGGATTACACTAGCGATCCGGCCTGTCTGTTCTGCCACACCACCGGCTACCGTCAACGTGGTGGGTTCATTCCGCCAGGCACCAAATTCAAAGGCCGCGATGTTAGCACCCGGATCGATCCGTCCGAGCCCAACCTGGAGCAGGTGGGTTGCGAGATGTGCCATTCCGTTGCCGGTGGTTCCCAGTTCCGCGTGGTGATGAAAAACACCAAGGGCGATTTCAAGAAAGGGGACATCGAGAAATACGGCTTGCGCTGGGACTACAAGAACGTGTGCAACCGGTGTCATGGGCACAAACAAAATCCGCACAAGGGTGAAAAGGCGGATTTGGAAGCGGCCCTTGCCAACGTCCATCCTTTCTCGAAGTTCATCACCGAGGACAACGCCGACCAGAACATCGTGAAGGACGGCAAGGTGAAGGACCGGTCGAAGGAAAAAAGCCTGTCTGAAGAAAAAGGCGTCGTCGTTGAAAACTGGAAGATCCATAAGGGCAAACTGCGCTTCCTGAAAGGTGGCAGGGCCTTCAACTATAAAAAAGGCGAAATCTACTATAAATAACCAATTGGCGAATTTCGCCGTTATACTATGAGGGAGTGCCGGTTCGGCTACGAACCGGCCTCCCTTTTTTTATGTCCAACGGTGGGAGCCTGCTATGGGGGATTTCGTCAAGAAGATCGTGTGCATCGGGGCCGGATACGTGGGGGGGCCCACCATGGCCGTCATCGCTCATCACTGCCCCGATTACAGGGTGACGGTGGTGGACATCTCGCGGGAGAAAATCGCGCTGTGGAATTCCGAGCAGTTGCCGATTTACGAACCCGGCCTGTATGACCGTGTTGCTAAAAGCCGCGGCCGCAACCTGTTTTTCTCCACCGAGATTGACAAGGAAATCGACGAAGCCGATATCATCTTCGTCACCGTGAACACCCCCACCAAGACATTTGGTGAAGGCGCAGGACGCGCCGTGGACCTGCAATTCATCGAACAGACCGCGCGCCGCATCAAGGAGAATTCCCGGTCCGACAAGATCGTCGTCGAAAAGAGCACCATCCCCGTGCGCGCCGCCGAAACCCTGCGCCGCATTCTGCACTCCGGCGACAACGGCGTGCATTTTGAAATTCTGTCCAACCCGGAATTCATGGCCGAAGGCACCGCCATCCGCGACATGGAAGAACCCGACCGCATTCTGATCGGGTCCATGGACACGCCGAGCGGCCGCCAGGCGCGCGACGAACTCACCCGCATTTACGGACACTGGGTGCCACAGGAGCGTGTGCTCACCACCAACCTGTGGAGCAGTGAACTGTCAAAATTGGTGGCCAATGCCTTTCTTGCCCAGCGCATCTCGTCGATCAACAGCATCTCCGCCCTGTGCGAACTGACGGAAGCGGATGTGGCGCAGGTGGGCCATGCCATCGGCATGGACAGCCGCATCGGCGCAAAGTTTTTGAGTGCAGGGGTGGGGTTCGGTGGGTCCTGCTTTCGCAAGGATCTGCTCAATCTCATCTATCTGTGCGAGCATTATGGCCTGCATCCGGTCGCGGAATTCTGGCAGAAGGTGGTGGACATCAACGATTTCCAGATGCAGCGTTTCGTTCAGCGCATGGTCACGGCGATGTTCAATTCCGTCGTCGGCAAGAAAATCGCCATCTTCGGTTTTGCGTTCAAGCCGGACACCGGCGACACGCGCGATGCCCCGGCCATTCACATCTGCCGCGCGCTCCTTGAGGAGCGGGCATGGCTCAGCATCTCCGATCCTCATGCCATCCTCAATGCCCAAAAGGATCTGGAAGGTCTGCCCGGCGAGATCGATTACGTGGAAGATCCTTACGAAGCCGTGAAGGGCGCCCATGCCATTGCGCTGTTGACGGAGTGGAAGCAGTACCGCGATCTCGATTACCGGGAAATCTTCGACCGCATGGAAAAGCCGGCGTTCATTTTTGATGGACGCAACCACCTCGACCACGATGCGCTGTTCGATATCGGCTTCAACGTGTACGGTGTGGGCAAGCCCGCCCGCGAGCACTTCGACTGAACCAGGAATGGGAGGGGCGCCGGAGCGTCACCCGGCTTTGTCCGGCGTGTGGCAGAAGGTGCAAGAGTCCATTCTGCGGTGCGGCATGATGGGAATGTTGCTTGCCTGCCCGGTATGGCAGGACAGGCACTGGGTGGCGGAATCCTTGGGATCATGAAATTCCCGTGCGCTCAAGCGCGGAGCCGAGTCCAGAAGCATATAAACGAACGTTCCGGCAATGATCGCGCCCAATACCGCCATGGCCTTGTAGAAGTTGATCTGGCCTTTCAATTCCTGCTTTTTCTTTTTTGCCATTGATTTAAATCTCTTTCAACCCGCCTGGGCGATGACATCGATTTCCACCTTCGCCCCTTTGGGCAACGCCGCCACCTGCACGCACGCTCGCGCCGGTTTGCCGGCGGCGAAGTACTTTTCGTACACCGCGTTCATACGGGCAAAGTGGTTCATGTCCGCCAGATAGACCGTCGCCTTCACCACATTCTCGAATCCCAGCCCGGCGGCTTTCAGAATGGCGCCGATGTTCTGAAGCGTGCGCTCGGTTTCCTCCTCGATTTCACCCGCCAGAAACTCGCCCGACTTCGGGTCCAGCGCGATCTGCCCGGAGGTGAACACAAACTGCCCGGCGCGGATGGCCTGCTGGTATGGGCCGATGGCCGCCGGAGCGTCGTCGGTGTGGATGGCTTGCTTTTCCATGTTCCTCGCTTTCGGTGAAGGGGGGCGGAGTCACACCGCCATTTTCTTGATAAAGGGATACGATTTCAACTCCCGTCCCAGCCGCGCCAGAATGAGGCGGTGGGTGATGGATTCGATTTCCGCCTCGCTTCCCTTGGGAATTTTCAGGCGGTCGGTGTGCTGGATGTCCAGCGTCAGCAGTTTCCGCAGGTAATTGAGCGTGCCGTTTTGGATGCGCGTCTCCAGTGCCGTCTGTTCCTGGCAGGGGGCGCATAAGATGCCATGCCGCGTGTAGCTGAACCCCACCCAGCGGGATTGCGGTTCCTCCCGGCATTGAATGCACCGCTTGAGACGCGGCGTGTAGCCCGCCAGGGCCATGATGCGCATCTCGTACAGTCGGCACAGGGTTTCGAGGTCGGTCTGGCCCTCCACCTTGCGCAGGGCCTTGCACAGCAGGTCAAAGGTTGGGGTTTCCGGGTGCGCCTCCGCCACCAGGCTCTCCGACAATTCCACGAAATAAATGCCGGTATAAAACTTCTGCGGATGCTCGCGTACTTTCTGGAACGAGTGCACGATGTCGCACTGGTTGAGACGATAGAGGTCCTGGTGCTCCTTGCCGAAATAAATGAGCGACAGGTGGGTCATCGGCTCCAGACACGCGCCGAAGCGGCTTTTGATGCGCCGGGCCGCCTTGGCCACGACTTTTACTTTGCCGTAATCGCGGGTGAACAGGGTAACGATCTTGTCGGCGTCGCCCAGGTTCATGCTTCTCAGAACAACGGCCTGCGTTCTATACAGGGGCATGAGCGTGTGTTTCCAAGTCTAGCAGAAATTCTTTGATGTGCAGGCCGCCGGTGTAGCCGCCCAGTCCGCCGTCGGCGTGGATCACGCGGTGGCAGGGGATGATGACGGGTACCGGGTTTTTACCGTTGGCGTTGCCCACGGCGCGGCTGGCGTTTGGGTTTTTGAGTTTTTCTGCCAGCCAGCCATAACTGCGCGTCTCGCCGAAAGGAATGGTCAAAAGCCGCTTCCACACAGTCTGCTGGAACGGCGTGCCGCAGGTGAGATCCAGTTCGCAGTCGAACTCTGTGAGTTCCCCTTTAAAATACGCTTTCAACTCATCGATCACGGGTTTCAGTCGTTTGGGATCGTGCATGGGCCGGGCGGTGTACACGTCTTCCAGGTAACGCAGGAACTGGCTTTCGCTCTTCTGCGCCGTACGGATGTTGCACACGCCTTTATCGGTGGCGGCGACGCCGAGGATGCCGATGGGACTTTCCATTGTTGCGTAAACAAGGGAATCGGTTTCGATGCGTTGGTGTTTCCGAGTGGGTTGCATGGTGGAGCGTCCTTTCTGCCAAGGTGGCCGACGGAGGCCATTGTAACACGCTAGCTTCCAAACAGGTTGGGCAGGAACAGGCTGAGCAGGGGAAAATACGTGACCGCCATCAGCCCCATCAGCCGGAGGCCCAGAAACGGCAGGGTGGCTTTGTACAGGCGCACCACGGGCTCCTCAAAGCGGGAACTGGCGATGAACAGGTTGAGCCCCACCGGCGGCGTGGAGTAGCCGATCTCCAGGTTGACCAGAAAAATGACGCCCAGGTGGACCATGTCCACGCCGAAGTTCTGCGCGATGGGCACGATCAACGGCACCACCACGATGATGGCGGAGAAGATGTCCATCATGCAGCCGACGACCAGCAGAAACAGGTTGAGCATGATGAGGAAGGTCAGTTGGTCGTCGATGTAATCCTTCATGAAGCCCAGCAGTTGCATGGGCACCTGCTCGTCCACCAGGTAGCTGGTGAAGCCCATCGCCGTGCCGAGAATGATGAGGATCGCGCCCACCAGCACCATGCTTTTTTTCATGATTTCCGGCATGTCGCGGATGGGATGAATGTCCCGGTACACGAAGCATTCCACTACCACCACGTACACCACCGTCACCGCCGCCGCTTCCGTCACCGTGAAAATGCCGCCATAGATGCCGTACAGCACGAGGAAGGGCAGGGGGATTTCCCACGCCGCCTCGCGCACCGCGCTTTTCGTCTCCTGCCAGTTGAAGGGCGTTCTCTCAATTCCAAACCGTTTGCTTTGCGCCATGCTGTACATGGCGAGGATGACGATCATAATGATCCCCGGCACCACCCCCGCCAGGAACAACTGATCGACGTTCACCTTCGCCACCAGGCCATACAGGATGAGCGGCAGAGACGGCGGGAACAGCAGGCCCAGGCTTCCCGACGAGGTCATCAAGCCGAGCGAAAAGTTTTTGCCGTACATTTCTTTCAGCATGAGCGGGTACAACAGACCACCCAGTGCGATGATGGTCACCCCCGACGCGCCGGTGAACGCAGTGAAAAACGCGCACGCCACCAGCACCACCCAGGGCAGTCCCCCGGGCACGCTCCCCAGCAGGGCCTGCGTGAGCCGTGTCAGTCTTTGCGGTGTCTTGCTTTCCGCCAGGATGAATCCGGCGAACGTGAACAGCGGGATGGCGAGCAGGGTGGGCGCGCTGGCCACGCGGTAGAGTTCGATGAACACCGCGGCCGAATCGATCTCTGCGAAATGAAACGACAGCAGGGCGGCGAGGCCGATCACCGCGTAGAGCGGCGTCCCCAGCAGGGTCAATAGCAGGATGACGGCGACGATCAGAAGGGTCATTCGGCAGGCATCCGGAAATTGGCGATTTCACTCGTCACGCGTAAAATCAAACGAAGCGCGATGAGGGCGAAACTGAAGGGCAGAATGGTCTGGAACAACCATACGGGAATATCCAGAAACAAGGTCGAGCCGCCTTCTTTCTCGAAGATCATGAAATCCCATGCCGCAAGTGAGAGGAAGATACTGATGACGGCGGTCACGACGTCCACGCCGATGCGGTTGACCTTCTTCCAGAAGCCGTTCAGGAAATGCGGCAGAAAATCGATGGCAATGTGCTTTCGTTCACGCACCGCCAAAGACGCCCCCAGAAAACCCACCCACAGCACCAACTGGCGAAGCAGGATGTCCCCCCACAGGATGCCGGTGCCCATCAGGTTGCGCAGGATCACCTGGCCGAAGGAGAGTAGAACCATGACCGTCAGCAGGAGGATCAGGACGGCGGTTTCGATACGGGCGAGAATGTCATCGAATTGGCGTACGGTTCGCATGGCAGACGGTTTGGGAATGGGTGGAATGCCGGTTTCGGTTCGGCTACGGAAAAGGGGATTTCAGATTCCCGGAAGCGAACCGGTACGGTTATGTATAATAAAGGCTTTGCCATATCGGCTCAATCATTTAATACAATCCGCGGGAAAGCGGGAAATGGATGGTTTGGAAATGAACCGCATTGCTTTATTCCTGGTTGCGTGGGCGCTGTTCTGGTTGGCGGCGCCTGCCTTGAGTATCGCCTCTGAGGACGCGGCGGCCGACATGGTCCATTTTCCTGCCGGGGAGTTCTGGATGGGCCGCGAACCGGGCAAGGGGCTGGAAGATGAAATGCCGCGCCACAAGGTGTACCTCGATGCCTTCTGGCTGGACCGGTTCGAGGTCACCGGCGGCGATTTTGCGGCATACCTCAAGGCGCATCCCGACGAGCACCCGACCATCACCGGCTGGTGGGGCCGCGACCCGCGACCGGACATGGTGGACAAGCCGGTGATCGGCCTCACCTGGGAGCGGTGCCGTAACTTCTGCCGCTGGCGGGGCAAGCGCCTGCCGACGGAGGCGGAATGGGAGCGCGCCGCCGCCGGGATGGAGGGGCGGACCTACCCGTGGGGTGAAGAGCCACCCACGCCGGAGCGGGCCAATTTCGGCAAGTGCTGTTTCATCCACAAAGGCGAGGTCCTGCACGAAGTGGGCACCCTGGAAGCCGGACGGACTCCGGAGGGCGTCCACGACATGGCGGGGAATATTGCCGAATGGGTGTACGATTGGTATGATAAATCCTACTATTCGGCCGGCGATGACAGCAATCCCCGCGGCCCGGAATCGGGGACGTATCATGTTGTCCGCGGGGGCGCCTGGAACAGCCTTCCCGACTACATGCGGTCGTCACGCCGGTACGGGTTCGATGACGCCAAGGATTTCTACGGAATCGGCTGTCGTTGCGCCCGGTCGGCTTCACCAAACCCCTGAGCAAGAGAATTCGGTGCGTACTCCCTATGGATAATGTGGATGATAAGATCGACACGCTGATGCGTGACAAACTGGTTTCGCTGATGCAGGAAAACACCGTCCGCATCAAGAACATCAATATCAAGTACACCACCAGCAACAAGAAGCACACCATCGAGCGCTGGCGTGCGTTTTACGACAGCTTCGACAAGCTGTTTCGCAACATGCCCAAGGACCTCGTCCGCGTGGAAAAAGAGGTGCGCTCGAAGTTCGTTCAGCCCATGGTGCCGGAACGCAAGCTCCGCCTGCTCAGCTACATCAACTCCGAAGCCGACCTGCTGTTTGAGAAACTGGAAAAGGAATGCCGGCAGGAGTTCAAGAAACTGGGAGGCGAGGAGGAATTCGAGGAGCGTCTGGAAAAGACCCGGGCCAAATTCACCGACAACCTGGAGACGCAACTGCAAAAATGTATGGAAGCGCTGGAGACGGAGACCACCGCCTCCGGCAAGCTGCCCATCGCGGAGTTGTGCCGCATGTATGATCTGAGCGAAGGGTTTCTGCATGAACTCAACCTGATCGATCCTCTGCAGAAAATCCAACTGCGCCTGAAGGAGGCGGGCTCCGATCCGGAACTGCAATCCCGCATTGAAGGGGTGAAGGAAGCGTTGAAGCGCATCACGCACAGCCTGCAGAGCGGAACGCCCAAAAACATCGATTCCGCCAGCGCCCGCAAAGGCCACAAGATGGTGGTGGCGCGGGAGACCATGGCGGTGCGCGACCTCGTCATCAACACCAATTACCTGCTGGAATACGCACTGGTGCCGGGCGATGACCTGAACTCCGAGTTGGCACAGAAGCTGTACAGAAAAGTGGAGTCGTTTTTTGACACCGGCCGGCAGGAATGGAAAACCGAAGCCGGTCATTTCAAAGCCGTGTACGAATACACTCTTGTGAAAGGAAATCAAAATGCCTGAGAAACGAACCCGCCGGTGGCTCCATCTGGTTGTGCAGGCAATGTTGGCCGCCGTGTTGTCTCTTGGCGTTTCCGGATGCACGGTTTTTGAGATTCACCTCATTCCTCCGCCATCGCCGCTCAAGGAAAAAGTGCTCTCCGGTGAGGGGCGCACGAAGGTGTTGCTGTTGGAGGTCAGCGGGGTCATTTCCAACCAGAAAGTCTCCAGCATGCTGTCTCCACGTGAAGAAGAAGGCATGGTGGCGCGCATCCGGGAAGCGCTCGACAAGGCGGAGAAAGACCGCGACGTGCGGGCCATCCTGCTCAGCATCAACAGCCCCGGCGGCACGGTGACTTCCAGCGACATCCTGTACCACGAGATCAAGTCGTTCAAGGAAAAGAACAACGTCAAAGTGTACGCGCAGGTGATGGACCTCGCCGCGTCGGGCGGCTACTACGTGGCGCAGGCGGCGGACACCATCATCGCCCACCCCACGTCCATCACCGGGAGCATCGGCGTCATCACTCTCAAAATGAACCTGAGGGGGTTGATGGAGAAGGTCGGCGTCGATTTCGAGGTGGTCAAGTCCGGGGACAAAAAGGATTTCCTGTCACCGTTTCGTCCGCTCACCGATGAAGAGCGCAGGTTGTTCCAGGCGGCGATCGACGACATGCACGACCGGTTTGTGGAAGTGATCACAAAGAACCGGCCTCATCTGAACGAGGCGCAGGTGCGCCAGCTTGCCGATGGACGCGTCTTCACCGCCCGCCAGGCGCTGGATGCGAAGCTGATCGATCACGTCGGCTATCTTGACGACACGCGTAACCTTATCAAGAAGGACCTCGCCCTGCGCGACTTTCAATTGGTCACTTATTACCGTGCCGGGGAGTACAAGGACAACGTGTATTCGTTGATGAAAGCGCCGACGATCAACATGATAAACCTGGACCTCAACTTTCTGCCAAAAACTCCGGAGCCGCAGTTTCTGTATCTGTGGGTTCCCTGATGTGCGAGGCGGCCTTGCCATGAACACCATTGTTTCCATCAATGTCGGCCAGCCCCGAACCGGCACCTACGACGGCGGCAAGCCGTTCCGCTCCGGCATCTTCAAGGACCCGGTGGAAGGCCCGGTGTTTCTCGATTACATGGGACTCGAAGGCGACGGCAGTGCCGACCTGGTGCACCACCGCGGCCTGGACAAGGCGATCTGCCTGCTTTCCCATGAGCACCTGATTTACTGGCGAAAAGAAATCGGGCAGGATGTGCCGCCGGGTTTCTTCGGAGAAAACTTCACCATTGAGGGGTTGCCGGAGACCAAAATCCATATTGGCGACGTGTTCCGCATTGGAGAAGCGGAAGTGCAGTGCTCGCAACCGCGCCAGCCGTGCCACAACATCAGCAAACGCTTCGACGACAAGACCATGGCGGACCGGGTGATCGACACGGGTTACACCGGGTACTACCTGCGTGTGCTCAAACAGGGCTGGGTGCAGGCGGGTGACCACCTCGCGCCGCTTCATGAAGATGCCGAACGGTTGACCGTGGACGAATGCAACCGCGTTATGTTTTATGACAGGAACAATCTTGAAGCGATGCGCCGGGTGTTGGCCCATCCACTTCTGTCTGAGAGCTGGAAAAAAAGCCTGATGCCCGTACTGGCCAGGCTGGAAACCCGCGCCGCGCCGGGTCACTCCGGGACCTCCTGAATCATGTCTTCGTCTCACTCACAAACCTTCACCCCGGAGGGTTGGGCGGCACGGTTGCAGGAGGCGGTGTGGTCTCCGGAGGTGGAAATCCGGGTGAGACAGGCGCTGTGCCTGTATCTCGCGGATCTGGGGTTGTTCGAGGTGGTCTCGGAGCAGGAGTGGCGACTGATCGGCTTCGATGGGCCTGTCGAGGATGAAGAGGCGGTCCGGAAATATTTAAAGAAGCGGGTGAGCGAACTGGCCTGCACCGATGCGGGGTTCGCGCTGGTTTATTTTTTGAACGACCCGCCGGATCGTCCGGAGCCGGAGTTTTTGAGGATGGAGGAACCGCCTCCTTCGGCGCGCTCGAAGGGTTTGTTCCCACGCGAAAAGAAAATTCCGCCGAAGGGATCGGCGGATCCGAGCAACCTGCAGATCGTCAAGAAAGTCGGGCGGCAGATGGGATCCTACATCGCGCTCGAAAAGGAATTCATCGACCGCGTTGTGGGCACGCACACCACGCGCGCCGAGGCGCGAAAGATTTTCAACGCCGCGCTGGCCAAAATCCGGAGCAAGGCGAAACCCCAATCCTGGGAACAAATCAGCCGCCGCCGTCATAAATGAAAGCACGGCGTGGGGCTGTTAATGTGAATTCATAGGGAAACTGAGACCGCACTATGGCAGGACAACGATTACTGGTCATCGGAGCCGGCCCCGGCGGCTATGCCGCGGCCTTCTACGCGGCCGACCGCGGCATGGACGTGACGCTGGTCAACGAAGATAAGAACATGGGGGGCGTGTGCCTGCAACGCGGATGCATTCCTTCCAAAACCCTGCTTCACATCGCCCGCCTGATCACGGAAACGAAGGAGGCGCGCGAGTGGGGTTTGGAATTCAGCGACCCCAAAATTGATGTGGACCGCCTGCGCCAGTGGAAGGATCAGGTCATCGGCAAGATGTCGCAGGGCCTCGCTCAACTGTGCAAACAACGTGGCGTGAAGTATGTGTCCGGACGGGCGGTGTTCGAGAACGCCAATCGCGTGAAAGTAGGAGAGGAGTCCATCGAGTTCGACCACGCCATCCTGGCGACCGGGTCGCGTCCCATCATTCCCGGTGATTTCGCCATCGACAGTCCGCGTCTTCTGGACTCGACCAGCGCGCTGGAAGTGGAGGGTATTCCGGAGCGCCTGCTGGTGGTGGGCGGCGGGTACATCGGACTCGAAATGGGCACGGTGTATGCGGCGCTGGGATCGAAGGTGACGGTGGTGGAGATGACTGACGGCCTCCTGCCCGGCGTGGACCGCGATCTCGTTCGGGTTTTGCAGGCGAAATTGCGCAAGGATTTTGAGGCGATCCACCTCAACACGCGGCTGGAAGCTTTGCAGGAAACGAAAGAAGGGTTGAAGGTTCTGCTCAAGGGAGAGTCGGAGTCGCGGGAAGAGGTGTTCGACAAGATCCTCATCTCCATCGGTCGCCAGCCGAATACGGAAAACCTGGGGCTGGAGCGGACACGCATCGAGCTCGACAAGCGCGGCTTTGTGACGGTGGACCAGAGCGGCCGCACGGCGGAAGGATCGATCTACGCCATCGGTGATGTCATCGGCGGCGCCATGCTGGCGCACAAGGCGTCGTACGAGGGAAAGCGTGTTGTCGAAGCGATCCTGGGTGAGTCACATGACTTGCAGGAGCCGGTCATCCCGGCAGTGGTATTCACCGATCCGGAAATCGCCTGGTGTGGCTTGACCGAGGAGCAGGCAAAGGCCGAGGAACGCGAGGTGGAGGTGTGCAAGTTCCCTTGGGGCGCTTCCGGACGCGCGACCACGCTGGGGCGCAATGATGGTCAGACCAAGCTGATTCTGGAACCCAAGACGGGAAAAATTCTGGGCATGGGACTGGTTGGCGCGCACGCCGGGGAACTGATCTCCGAAGGCGTGCTGGCGATTCAACTGGGCGCCACGGCGGAGGACCTGGCGCACTCCATCCATCCACACCCGACGCTCTCCGAAACGCTGATGGAAGCGGCGGAAATTTTTCTCGGCACGCCGACGCACATCTACAAAAAGAAACGCTGAGGGTGTGCTTCAGACGTCGATCACATCATCATCGTCCCGGTACTTGCGGGATGAGGAAGACGACGAGGAGGAACGCGGCGGCCATTGACCGAATCGCGGGTCCCGGGTGTGGGGATGCGTTGGTGAACTCATGTTGCGTCGGCGGCGGATGCCGAACAGGTCGGCCAGAAGAGTGAGGATGCCGCCCGCCAGTGCGATCAGAAAAAACGTGAAACCGAACACGAACAACAGCACAAATGCCAGAATGACGATGCCGCCCAGAAGCAGTTTGGTGCTGAGTGGCATGGCGGGTCGGTTCGGGTCATTACTGTAATAAAAAAACATCGATCCCCGCTGGTTGGATGTTTTATAATGCTTTTTTTACGAGTGTAGCATGGAAAGAGACGCGTTAATAATAGTTTGTAAGGGATGCGGGGTCAGCAACCGGATCAAATCGTATTCGGAGGACCGCCTGCCGGTGTGCGCCAAATGCCGGCATCCGCTGATTGACAAGGATGAAAACGAAGCGCATGCGCGTTACACGCAGAAGCTCAAGGATTTTTACAATCTGCCGGACATCAATAACTTGAAATGAAGGAAGGGCGGTTAAAGTCCGCTCCGATGTGCCGTTGCAAGGATAAGGAGACAGGAAGCATCATGGATGAAACGACACAGATCATTGACGACATCTTGAGAGAAAAGCTGGGCGCCACGCATGTGGAGATCATCAACGAGAGTTACCTGCACCGCGGGCACAAAGCGGCGGGGGGAGGCGGGCATTACGCCGTGGTGGTGGTCTCCGAACAGTTTGAAGATGTGAATCCGCTGGACCGGCGCCGTCTGGTGTATGGCGCGCTGGATGACCAGATCAATGGCAAGCCCAAGCGCATCCACGCCATCCAGATCAAGACCTTCACTCCCTCCCAGTGGGAAGAAGCCGGGAAGACCGCTTGAGGGCGGTCACTCCCGGTAGATTTCCAGTTCTTCGCAGTTCTTCAGGTTCTCCGACTCGGTGAGCGCTTTGATCCCCTGATTGCTGAACTGGTTTTTATACAGGTCCAGCTTGATGTATTTCTTGCTTTGAGGCGATGCGGCAAACGCGCGCGCGCCCTCGTCCCCGATCACGTTCCCGAACAGGGACAGCTTGGTCAGCTTGGGAAAATTGGCCGAGTTGGCCAGCGCCACCGCACCCTCGTCGCCGATTTCGTTGTGGTTCAGATTCAGCGTCTCCACGTTTTGCAGATACGGGCATTCGGCGATGGCCTCGGCCCCCTCGTCACCGATCTGGTTTCCGGAATAGGTGAGGGTGACCAGATTCTGCAGGGCCTCTTTTTTGGTGAACAGTTCCATGGTTCCCCGCAGGCCGATGTACTTGTCGCGAAGGTTGAGCACCTTGCCGTCTTCAGAGATGTTTTCCTTGATCAGATCATCGATTCGGCTCATGGATGACTCCTGGCTATTTTATTGAACCTTCAAAGAGGTTGGTTGAAGCATTTGTGTCTGCATTTTAGCAGATTTCCCGGTACCCGGCGAAGCTCCCGATAAGATGGCACAAGCCTTCCAGGCTTCCAAAATGAAAAACCGGTATGGCGCGGACCATACCGGTTTTTTTATGCTGATTTAAACAGTGAACTAAAGCAGAGGATCCATGAACAATCCATCGTCCTTCCACCGTTTGATTTCTTCTTCCGTCGGAATCGGTGGAATGGGCACTTTGGAAGCACGTTGTTCCAGAGGATCGTGGAACGTGCGTTCATACGCGATGGCTTTCCACAGGTAGAGGTGTGGGAACATGGTGCCCCAAGCGGCCATCGGCGTGCCCGGCACACCCTGCGTGACGCGTTTGTACCACAGCGCATCCGGCCAGTCTTTCAAGACTTTGTCGTTGCGCTCGCCTGCGGGGAACTTGTCACTGTCTTTATTGTTCGCGTTACGGAAATCGAGAGCGCCCGTCATGAGCGGGATGCCGTCTGTGCCGTGACATACGGAGCAGTTGAGACCTTCCACAGCCGGTTCTTTACCCTCGTAGACCAGTTTGCCTTGCTCCACGATCTTGGGATCGTCATACCAGGTCCATTGCTCGCCGAGCTTGCCTTCAATCGGAATATTGGTCGGGTCGCGCATGGTTTTGAGGTAAGAAACCAACGCATTGAGTTCGTCTTCACTCAGGTCCTCACCGTAATACGTCGGCATGGCTTTATAGGACTTGGGATCGTCAAAACCGGGCGATTGAATTTTTCGCGGATCGATGATCTGCTCTTTCAAGTAGGCCTCGTCAAACAAGCCAACCTGCTTTGTACCGAGGTTGGGGCCGCGATCGGAGTTGCCTTCCCAGAATACCTTGTGGCAGTTGAAGCATTTGTTGTCTTCAAACACGCGCCGTCCGGCGGCAATGACTTCCGGGCCCGCCAGGCCGCTCAATTTGACCGGAGGCTTGTTCAGCTTTGCAATTTCCACTTCCGGATTGAACTGCGGCAGTTGCGCCGTGATGGTGATGAACAGCACCGACGCCAGCCCGTATGTGCCAAGGAGGCGGACGTTGATGCGCGCGGCGCCTTTTTCCGGCTCCATGCTTCTCAAGTCCAGCACCACGAAGAAAACCAGACCCACGAACGTGAACGCCACGAATTCGATCTGCCACCAGATGGGAAAACCAAAATATCCCGCCACAAACCAGACGATGACCGAAAGGACGATCACTATCGGCAGTTTCATCAATACGTTTTTAACGATGCCTTTTTCCTGGGGCTTGCCGGGAGTGCGTGCCAGAAGAATGCAATAGAGCAGGGTGACGAAAGCCAGGGATCCGGCCAGAAACAGGGGTTTCAGATCATAAAACAACCCTACGCCATAACCGAAAATGGCGGCGGCGATGGGCGGCGTCAAAAACTTAATCAGCTTATTCATAGGCTTGAGTCAGCTTTCAATGGGGTTTGCAATCATTCAGCAACAGAGGGAGCGGGCAGGGCGCCTTCCGCCTGTTGAGCCTTGGCTTTTTTCGATTTCGGGTATTTGAGGCCCAGCCAAATGATGGCCGTCATGATGATAAAGAAAGTCCAGACGATTCCCGTTACGAATACTCCGGATTCCGCCAGCGTCGGCGCAAACTTCTCCGGAGTGACGTCCTTGTAAACCTTGTAGATGTGCCAGTTCATGCGCGACAACTCGCGAATGACGCCCATCCAGCTCATCAACCAGATGTCGGTGAAACCCATGAAGATGAGAATGTAGGGCCCCATGGGATTGATCTTGCCCCAATGGATCTTTCCGGTGCGGGTCGCGATGGTATAGAAGATGTAGTTGATCAGGGTGACGGTCACCAGCGCGAAAGCCGCGGTATTTTTCGACACCATGAGCGCCAGGAACGCCAGTTCGTCCGGCAGAACCATATCCGGGTTCATGCCCGGCTCGGGAAGCATGGTGGCGAAGAAGCGCCTCGGCGTGAACCAGATGGCGGCGGCGATGACGATCAGCACAAACCCCAGCTTCATGGCGGGGAAGAACCGGTGTGCGTTGTCAATACGCTTCATACTCACCCACATGTACACGTTACTGGCGCTGAACATGGTGCCTATTAGCAGGCCCTGCACCAGCATGAACATGGACTCGCGGTCGGACATGATATACATGCCGATGGTGGCGTCGTACTGATAGATTTCGCGGACGAAGATGTAACCCATCGCCGGAAGCGGGATCATGATCATCACGCCGATGGCGTTGCCCATGTAGCCGACCCAGTCGTAGTACTCGCGTTCCTTCGGATCACGCGACCACAGGTACATATACGCGGCGATGATGCCCACCATAAACCCGCCGAAGGTGCCGTTGCCCACCAGGCGGTGGTAGTTGAGCGGCATCCAGGTGGCGGTGGCGATGCGATCCCATTCGGTCATCGTGGTGAACAGCGCATCGTATGGTTTGGGCGGGGTCTGCATCAGGGTTGCCGGACCGTCCAAGGCGCACAGCAGGGACAGGCCCAGGATGTTCAGGATGATACCCGTTACAATGTGACGGCCTTTTTTATTTGCCTTGTTCAACGGATCCCATGAGTACACATAAACGTACATGACGATGGTTTCCAGAATGAACAGGGTGGGGTAACCGATCATGAACAGGATCGGGTAGGCGTTGACGAGGTAGCTGATGAAGTCCTTATACGCCACCATCATCACGAACAGGAACAGTCCGCCGCTCAACGCGGTGAAGCTGTAACAGAAGCCGATGACTTTGGTGATTTCGTGAGCCAGCCGCTCGAACTTGAAGTCCGCCTCGGCGAACATGATGTAATTGGAAAGCATGCCGCCGACGACACCGTTCAGAAATGCCAGGATGGCATTATCGACGGCCACATGAGCGCCGGGAACCAGTATGAATGCCAGAATGCCGCCGACCACGCCTCCCACCAGGCAGGAAGCTTTGACATTGATCAGGCGGTGGAAATAATTCAGGAAACTGACCACCAGCGCGCCAAACGAACATGCCCACAGTCCGTAAAGAACACCATGGTGGATGCCGACAATGATCTCACCGATGATACCGAAAACGACGCCGATCAGGACGGCCAGAAATACGTTGGAAAGGATGATCGCCTTGCGGACGCCCTGAGTGCGGCGCGAACCCATGACTTCCATGATGACGACAAACATGGGACATCCCAGAATGAACGATGCAAACAGGATGTGGAGCTGAGCGGCAAACCAGGTGATTTTGCGGTTGCCGATGCCCGGAAAGCTAAATCCTTCGTTCTGGATTTCCTTGGCGGGGCCAATGTCGGTCAGGTAAGAGAGATCCTCCTCTTCTGCGGCCTCTTCTCCCCCTTCTTCACTGCCTTCTGCACCGCCTTCTTCCTCCCCAAACTTGTCTTCAAACCGTTCCTCGAGAAAGCTTTCGGGGCCCGCGAACTCATCCGCAAACTCGACGCCACCGCCTTCATCGGCGAATTCCTCACCGCCTCCTTCGTCTGCGAATTCCTCGCCACCTGCCTCTTCGCCCATTTCTTCGTCCATGACTGCTTCCTCTTCCTGTGCGAAAGCGGAAGCGGGACTCAGGGCATTCTGGAGGAGGGAGGATGTATCCGAACCCAGACCCGGGTTCAGAAAACCAAACCCAAATATCAGAAAAAAGAGGACAAACTGCTTTAAAGACAAAAACCTGTTCCCTGTGTTTGGAGTGTTATCCATTCCGGAATCCTGAAGTTCGGTTTTAAGGCATGAAACCTTATTGAATCGTGAGAAATGCTTTGAAAACGTTCTCTGTGGCTCCGAGGTAAGGGTAAACCCTTTAAAATACGTCCTTAAGAGACGTAGAGAATTATCATAGGGGTATTTTAAAGTCAAGGAAATTATAGTGTTGGCAACGAGGCGGAATAAGAACTTCGATTACAGCCCTTTCAAGGGGTTTTTCCGCATGTTGGGTCTTTGCCGGCTTGCCTGGTCAGGCGTTTTGTACGGCCAGTTGACCGCAGGCGCCCAGAATGTCGGTTCCCCGGTTTTTCCGTACAAATACCGAATAATGCTTGCCGATGAGGTAATCCTGAAAGGCCTGAACCCGTCGCGGGTCCGGGGGCTGGTAGGGTGCGCTGTCGAATGCGTTGAATGGGATCAGGTTGATCTTGGATGGAATGTTGCGTAGAAGTTTGGCTAGACGCTGTGCGTCTTCGTCGGTGTCGTTGATGCCTTTCAGCATCACATACTCGAAAGTCAGCCGCCGTGCCGGTTTCAACGGATAGGTGCGCAGGCAGTCAAGAAGCGCTTCGATGGGGTATTTTTTATTGATGGGCATGATGCGGTCGCGCGTGGGGTTGTCGGTTGCATTGAGCGAGATCGCCAGATTGACGTGCAGGTTCTCCCCTTTGAACCGCTCGATGCGGTCCACCAGCCCGGAGGTGGAGACGGTGATCTTGCGGGTGGAGATGCGGAGCGCTTCCGGCGAAACCATCAACCGCAGGGCGTCGCAGACGGCATCGTAATTATCCAGAGGCTCGCCCATGCCCATGAACACGATGTTGGACACCTGGTTCTCTTCCGTGTGATCGGCGTTCACCGCCATGTACTGGCCGATGATCTCCGCCGCCGTCAGGTGGCGTTTCAACCCCATGCTTGCTGTCAGACAGAAGGAGCAGGCCAGCCGGCACCCCACCTGCGTCGAGATGCAAAGCGTCTTGCGGTCCGCTTCCGGCATCCAGATGGCTTCCACTTCCTGGCCGTCTTCCAGGCCAAAAAGGTATTTGATCGACCCATCCTTGGATGGCGTGCGCAACACGATGCGCGGCAGGGCGATGCAGAACCGTTCCTCCAGCTTTTTTCTTAACGCCTTGGAAAGATTGGTCATATCCCCAAACTGCCGGGTCCCATAATGATAAACCCAGTTGAAAACCTGGTGCGTGCGGTAAGGTTTTTCTCCCCACGCCACCATGATTTCATTCAGCTTGTGTTCCGGATAACTGATCAAATTATCCATAAATTAACCGTTTGCAGTTTTATAAAAAAAAGGTATTATCAGGCTACTCCAAATAAGTTACAAGAGCAAAGGCCAAAAAGAGGGGCACTTTGTTTTTGTTGACCTATTCCAGTTGATGCGGAAGGACCGGCCTGTGGAAAAACTGTGAGTAGCCCGCACGGTTTCCCGGCTGGGCTGTGACATATTAGAGGAGGAGCGATTCGTAGTTATGAATGCGACGCGCTATGTGGACTTGCCTGAGTGCTTTCAAACACTCAATGTAGCTGAAGGTGTTTCCTGGGCCGAGATCAAAAAGGCCTACTACCAACTCGCCAAGCAGTACCATCCTGACAGAAACCCCAACGATTTAGAAAGCGAAGATCGCTTTAAAAAAATCTCCATCGCCTTTGGTGTGCTGGAACGGTATTACCGCACCAACCCGGGTCTGCGGCTGAAATGGAAGTCCAACGCTTCTGTTGAAGAACCTGCCATCCCGCCTCAGCCGGATTTTGGATCCCAATCGAAAACCAATGGAAGCCGTCAGCGCCATCGCGCTCCGAATTCATATCGATATGTGAAAGACGAAGACACCCTGCGGAGCAATGGAAAAGGTTACGCCCACTCCACTCCTCCGGAACCGGAGGTGGTGCCTGAGGAGGATCGCAAGGCGGCGGAAGCCGGTTCGCCTTTTGCCCGGCGCATCGGCCGCTGGTGGAACGGCACGTACCGCAATCTGCAAGGCCTGGAACGCCGCGTGCTCTCTCTCGATCTCGAAAAGACCGTCAACATCGAATCTCATACCGGTCTGAACGGCGGCACCGTGCGCGTGCGTACACCGGGCGGCACGTTCAACATCCGCATCCCTGCCGGA
Source organism: Nitrospina gracilis Nb-211 (assembly GCF_021845525.1). Classification (NCBI taxonomy): domain Bacteria; kingdom Pseudomonadati; phylum Nitrospinota; class Nitrospinia; order Nitrospinales; family Nitrospinaceae; genus Nitrospina; species Nitrospina gracilis. The sequence goes on from NZ_JAKJKD010000001.1 coordinate 1,535,789, forward strand.
ACAACGGAAGACATTGTCATGCGCATTCCGGAAAAAGGGGAGCGCGGCCTGTTGAACCGAAAGCGCGGGGATCTGGTGCTTCGCATTCAGGTCACCTCTCCGCAGGCTCAGCAAAGCGAGGATTTTTATTACCAGGTGCGGGTCACGCAGAAAGATCTTTCGATGGGACAGGTGATGATACTGGACACGCACGAAGGCCCCATCCGTTACGCCCTCCCCAAAACCACCGTGACCGGGCAAACCTTTTCCCTGAAGGTCCGGACGGACTCGGCAAACCCATCCAACTGCAATCACATCATCGTGGTCGAGGTGGTGCCGGGATGAAGTAGGTGTCGCCGCGGCCGGGCGGCTCGGAGTATTTGATGTAGGTGTTCGCAAGAACGACGATGTTGAACACGGCGATCATGAGTGTGCACATCGCAACGCCTATCAGGGCAGGGCGGTTGTCCCCCGGCGGCAGTTTGGTAAAACTCATCACATTCATCACCATCGCAAGTACCGACAATCCGATCGATCCAAAAATCAGCGTCTGTAGAAGCGGCGTCATCATGATGTCGCGGTTCATGTGATTCAGCGCCGCCACCGACATGATGAGCGGCGGGATGGCGAGAAAATAGGGAACCATCGCCCACGCGGACTTGGGTCCCTTATACAATGCGTGCAATTTGAACCCCATCGCCGCCAGAATCACCATCAACAGTCCGGAGACAATGTCCACAACCCGCTTTTGCTGTTGTTCATTGCGAATGTGGTTCAACGCGCCGAGTACGTAACTCGCCACCTCTTCTTCACCCATCTCATAGAAGCCGCCCTGTTCCGTATCGTAGGCGAACACCCGCGCGGTGGTCGACTCCGCGGGCAGAGCAATGGCGCGGTACTTGTTCTTGCCGGCCGACTCGATTTCCAGGTACACGATGCCACTGTGATACTCTAGCTTGTAATCCTCGACCTCCACGAGGTTCTTGGCGTAGCGCTGATTCTTCTGGTAGAACTGCTCCTGAATGGCCATGAGGTCTTTCAGGGCTTTTTGCGCCTGCAGGTCGTGGTTGTTTTCAAATATTTTGACGCACCCCGGCGCGAGGATCAGCACCAGAATCAGACAGAGGACTCGGATAGGATGGAATGATTTCATCTAAAATGACGGCTTTCCGTGTGATTGAAAGGGAAAACTTATAACACAGCGTGAAGGTTGGAACAAGGATACCGGGCTCTGGAACCGGATATTAATGAAAGTATTATGAAACATCACCCGCTTTGGAAGCAATTGAAGTTTGTTACGGGAAACCCCAACAAGTTCCGCGAGGCGCAGGAAATCCTGGGTATCGAGATGGAGCGGCGAGACCTCGCCCACCTGCATGAAATCCAGACCACGGACGTGGCGGAGCTGGTCGAGCACAAGGCGACCGAAGCCTGGGAAACCCTCAACGCGCCGGTGCTGGTGGAGGACTCCGGGCTCATCTTCGAGGCGTGGAACGGCCTGCCCGGCGCCCTGGTCAAATGGTTCGAGGTGAGCGTCGGCTGTGAGGGCATGTTGAAGATGCTGGAACCGTTTCCCAACCGGCGGGCGCGCGCGGTGTGCATGGTGGCGGTGCACGACGGCCGCGAGATCGTGGTCGGCAAAGGGGAGGTGGCGGGCACCATCGCCCACAGCCTGCGCGGGGAAAATGGATTCGGCTGGGACGTGATCTTCATTCCCGATGGACACGACCGCACGTTTGGGGAAATGAGCGTCGGCGAGAAAAACGCCATCTCGCACCGCCGCCGCGCCTTTGAGGCCTTGCGGGATCAGCTCTGAGGTTCAGCTTTGTTGTGCCAGCCGGGTGTGGAGGGTGGAAAACACGGTGTGGTACTGCTTGAGCTTGTCGAAGATGGCATCTCCGTGCTGGTCCAGCGCATCCGGCTTCATCTTGCGGTAGGACTCCAGCATCTCACCCCAGTCCGTGTCCTGCGGCAACCAGCCGCGCTCATTGGCCAGACGCAGGCACTCTTCCGGACTATTGCAGGATTCCTGGTTGTCCCGTGCCCGCGCCCGGATGCAACGGACGGCGCTGTCGAAAGTGAAGCCGTAGCGTTGCAGGGCGGCGTTGCGGAAATATTCCGTGCGTTCATGCGTTTCCATCTCGGCCATCCGCTTCAGGTTCCAGTCGAGATGCGTCAACAGCACATTGAGGGGTGGGAGCTCTTCCATTTTTTTCCAACTTTCCTGTTATACTTCCCGTTCGTGGCGTTTGCCCCGATTCTATTCCAAATCCTTGTTTGCAGGGAAGCTATTTTGAAAAGCCATTTTATTAATGATAAACTTCCGCGTCCGAATGAGGACACGTATGGAACCATCTGAAAACGGAAACAAACTTGCCGATGGGTGACGAAGAACGCTTTGTGGACAACGGGGACGGCACGGTGACGGACCGGAAAACCGGTTTGATGTGGAAGAAGACCGACACCATGATCGACCTCAAGAAGTGGGTGAATTATCAGGAGAGCGCCGATTACGTCCGCGAACTTCGCGAGCAGAAATTCGCGGGGTACGACGACTGGCGGCTGCCCACGCAGGAGGAAGCGAAAAGCCTTTACGACAAGGCCTGTTCGCTCACCGACAAGTTCGGCAAGACGGTGCACATCAGCGACCGGTTCGAGGCCGGTTGCGGATTTTCCATGATGATCAAGCTGGTGGACGGGCGTCTGCGCACCTGGGTGTTCAACATCCGCGAGGGTACGATGGACAATCCGGATGGATTGTGGACCCTTTCGGAAGCGGCCCGGGCGGTGCGCGTCGTTTCTCCCCCCGGCGATTGAGAATACGAGAGGAGTCATGCGATGAGTGGTGAAGGATGGTACACCCCCCCGGAAAGCCTGTCCAAACAGGCCTGGGTCCAGAGCATGGAACAATATAAGGAAATGTACGACCGATCCATCAGCGATCCCGAAGGCTTCTGGGCCGAACAGGCGGAGGAGTTTTTCTGGTACAAGAAGTGGGACAAGGTCTGGGACTACAATTACAACATCAATAAGGGAAAGATCTTCATTGAGTGGTTTCGCGGCGCGAAGACCAACATCACCGTCAACTGCATCGACCGCCATCTGGAGACGCGCGGCGACCAGACGGCCATCATTTGGGAAGGCAATGAACCGGATGAAGACTGCAAGCTGACCTACAGGCAACTCCACGCGGAGGTGTGCAAATTTGCCAACGTGCTCAAGAAACACGGCGCGAAAAAGGGCGACCGCATCTCCATCTACATGCCCATGATTCCAGAGCTGGCCGTTGCCATGCTGGCCTGCGCGCGCATCGGGGCGATTCACTCCATCGTGTTCGGCGGCTTCTCGCCGACGTCACTCGCCGACCGCATCGTCGATTCCGGCTGTTCGTTGCTGGTCACCACCGACGGCGCGTTCCGCGGCAAAAAGCCGGTGCCGCTCAAGGAAAACGCCGATCAGGCAATGGACATGGCGTCGAAGCAGGGAGCCGACATCAAGCAGTGCATTGTGGTCCAGCGTGTCGGCGGCAAGTTGCAGACGGCCATGAAGGACGGCCGCGACTTCTGGTGGCACGACGAGATGAAGGACGCTTCTCCGGAATGCGAACCGGAACAGATGGACGCGGAAGATCCGTTGTTCATCCTGTACACCTCCGGCTCGACTGGCAAACCAAAAGGCGCGCAACACAACGTCGGCGGCTACATGCTGTTCAACGCCCTCACCCACAAGTACATCTTCGATTACCACGATGGCGACATCTGGTGGTGCACCGCCGACATCGGCTGGGTGACGGGCCATTCGTACATCGTGTACGGACCGCTGGCCAACGGCGCGACGACGATCATGTTCGAGGGCATTCCCACGTATCCGGATGCGGGCCGCTTCTGGGCGGTGGTGGACAAGCACAAGGTGACGCAGTTCTACACCGCGCCGACGGCCATCCGCGCCCTCATCTCGCACGGCGAGGAGATTCCGGCCAAGTACGACCTGTCCACGCTGAAGGTGCTGGGCTCGGTGGGCGAACCCATCAACCCGGAGGCGTGGCGCTGGTATCACAAACACATCGGGCGCGGCCGCTGTCCCGTGGTGGACACATGGTGGCAAACGGAGACCGGCGGCATCCTCATCTCTCCGCTCCCCGGCGCGACGCCCTGCAAACCGGGATCGGCGACGCTCCCGTTTTTCGGCGTGGTGCCGGTGGTGATTGAAGCGGAGACGGGCAAGGTGCTGGAAGGCAACGACGTCAGCGGCGTGCTGGCGCTCGCACAACCGTGGCCCGGGCAGATGCGCACCGTATTCGGCGACCATTCCCGGTTCGAGGAAAATTATTTCCGCATATACCCCGGCTATTATTTCACCGGCGACGGATGCCGCCGCGACAAGGACGGCTATTACTGGGTGACGGGCCGCGTGGATGACGTCATCAACGTCTCCGGTCACCGCATCGGCACGGCGGAGGTGGAGTCGGCACTCGTTCTGCACGAGAAGGTGGCCGAGGCGGCGGTGGTCGGTTTTCCGCACGACATCAAAGGGCAGGGCATCTACGCCTACGTCACCCTGATGGAAGGGGTGGAGTATGAAGACGAGTTGAAGAAGGTGCTCATCGACTTCGTGCGCAAGGAGATCGGCCCCATTGCGGCGCCGGATATCATCCACTGGGCGCCGGGCCTGCCGAAAACGCGGTCGGGCAAGATCATGCGCCGCATTCTGCGTAAAATCGCGGCGGACGAGGGCGATCAATTGGGAGACACGTCCACTCTGGCCGATCCGTCTGTGGTCGATCAACTCAAGGCGAGTTATCAGAAAATCTGAAGGCGTGTCGTTTTAAATTGACGAAGGACTGATAAACGGCAGGTTAGCCGGGAGGCGGTAATGGGATCATGGAGTTGAGAGACTCAACTCCATGATTCTTCGCAAACGGCGAAAAGAGAAAGGCTTCCCCTCCCTCCCCAAATGTATTGAGCGCTTGTCTTGGAATGTTTATTACGATAAACCAGGGAGCTCGCTCTGTCAATTGAAATTTTTGAATTCCTTGATTTTAGAGCGCTTTTGCAGGGAGTTTTCCACAGGCGGGGTGCGAATTTTGACCACCTCCTGAGTGGGCTCGGAATCACATCCTGCGCTGGGCCATATGCAATTTCACCTGCTTCAACCCCTTGTGGGAGTGGGGATTGATGGGTTCCAGGCGGAGCGACCTTAAAAAGGCCTGCCGCGATTCGGAAAGCCGCTTCAATTTCAGGTAGGTCCAACCCAAACCGTCGTGCACTTCGGTCCAGCCGGGATGACGCTCGTATTCGGCCAGAAACCACTTGAGCGCTTCTTCATAACGTCCCTGATGGTACAGGGCCCGTGCCAACTGAGTGCGGGTGCTGGTCCAGATGTCCACTTTCGTTCCCGCCTCGATGCCCTTCACCGTCACCCGCACCGGGTGTGTGTTGGGGTTGCGCTTGATGGAGTGCGCGAGCATGGCCGTGGCGCGGTCATACTGTTCCAGTTTGAGATACGCGTAACCCAGGCCTTTCATGGCCTCGGAGGAGCGCGGCCGGCGGTCCAGAGCCAGTGCAAACAACTGGAGTGCCTTGTCCGCTTCGTCCCGGTGGTAATATTCCCAGCCCAGCCGGTTGTATACCTGCCAGCCGAAGCGCTCCGACTCCAGCATGTCGCGGAACTCCACGGTCTGGATGATATCCGGGTCGAGCTCGATCGATTTCAGGAAATACTCCACGCCCAGGTTGGGCCGGCCGGTTTTGTAATACACCCAGCCGAGTCCGATGTACGGCGTCGGCCGTTGCGGTTTTTCCCGTGTCTTGGCCAGCAGGTAATCGTGTGCCGTCTTTGCGTCCCAACTGCGCAGAACCGCCCAGTCCAGTTTGTAAATGAGATCCGGCTGATCCGGCTTCATGGCGTCGGCAACGATGAGGTGGTCCACCGCCCTGTCGTACTCGCCCAGCGCATAATAGGTGAGGCCCATCCCCTTGTTGCGTTCGAACTCCAGCGCGTCTACCCCGCCCAGTTTGCGGAAGTTGTACAGAGCCAGTTGGTAGCGGCCTTTGTGGTACTGGCTGAATCCCATGCCGCTGTATGCGCGCGCCAGCATCGGGGTGAGCGGCCCGTCGTTTTTGCGGATGTATTCATAATAAAGATAAGAGGCGCGTTTGTAATCGCCCGCCGCCAGTGCCTCGTCTCCCTGGAATACCTTGGCCAACTCCAGCGTTTCGAACTGCCGCATGCCGTCAAGAGCCAATTCATCGCCGGGGTTGTGTTTCATGGCGGTCTGGAACGTTTGCAGCGCCTGCGTTTCGTCGCCCCGTTTCAACTGCACCCATCCGTGCAGGCTGTAAGGCAGGGACCATTGCGGGTACGCCAGCTTGAGATCGCTGATGTGCTGTTCAGCGATCTGGTATTTGCCGATTTCCAGGTAGTGGCGGGCGAACCGGGATTTTTCCTCAAACGCCTCCTCGACGGCCTGAATGCCGCGGGTCACGCCGGGAAAACCGGGATGCGTTTTACGCAATTCCAGAAAGACGGCCTCCGCCTCCAGCAGTTGGCCCGTCTTGAGCAAGCTCCACGCCAGCCCGTGCCGCGCGTCGAAATCCTGTGCAACGTCCTCCGGCAGATCGGAGAAGGCGTTTAGAGCGTCTTTATAAAATTCCTTGTTGTACAACCGCCAGGCGTTGTCCACGGCGGGGTGGACAGACGGGTCTGGGTGCGTGTACAGGATGGAAGGGAAGCGCGGCGCTTCCACCGCCGGGGTGAACAGCGATGGAGTCTGCCAGTTGGAGGGGGCGACTTCCGCCAACCGCTCAGGCGATTTGGGATCCCATCCATCCCAGTCGGACTTCAAGCGCTCCCACTGGTGCCAGGTGTACACCTGTTTGAGCCAGGACTCGGCTGTATCCGGATGAGAGAGCATCCAGTGGGCGAACCCGATTCCTTTTTTTGCCTGAAGGGAATGCTTGTCCAGCTTGAGTGCCTGCTCAAATTTTTCGAGGGCGTGGTGGTAGTCCTGCATGGCGAAATAGCACCAGCCGAGCCCAATCAGTGGGCGCGCGTCGTCCGGATACCGGGTGTGCACTTTTTCGAAGGCGAACAGAGCCTTGCGGTATTTTTTCTGGAAGAAGTAGGCCCAGGGCAGAAGCCGCAGGGCCCGCGGATTGTCGTGCTCCAGGATGAGACTGCGTTTCAGATAAAACTCCGCCACCGGAAACTGGTTGGCGTGGTATTGGCCGATGGCGAACTCCAGGTAGCGTTCGTGGTCGGGAAGGACCTTCGGCGCTTCCGGGGCCGGCCTCTCCGAAAAGATGCGGATAGGGAGCTTCGGCATCTTGAGCACGGGCGTGGAGGGATCGTAGGGCAGGGAGGAACACCCGCCCAGCCCCAGCAGTCCTAACAGCAGTGCGATTCCCGCCCAACGCGCTCCGGGTTTTTGATACAATGACGGCATTACAGCAATTCCATGGAGTTTTATCACCCTTTTCCTATCGGCAGTATTGAGTCAAATTTTAGCCGCAAATGTTTATTAAATTGTCATTTAAATCATTTCCGCCCCACTGTTAAAATAGATTGGCCTGCCGGTGGTTTTGAGTTATCATTTGCCCTTTGCCATTTTCCCATCGAATATGATGCGTTTTTTCAAATTTCTGTTGGCCTTTGGTCTGTGCCTGATTCTGGTGTCCTGCTCGCAGGGAGAAACCCCGAGCGAAACCCCTGAAGCGCCCTCCGTTGCCGAGATCGAGCAGGAGGCGGGGCCCGGTCCGGAGGCCGCCCAGCTTCCGAAACGCGTGGAGCCGGTGGTGCTGAGTGAGGCGGACAGGAAAATCGCCGCCATGGCACCCGAAGGCATGGTGTTCATCAAGGGTGGCTGCTTCATCATGGGCAACAACAATGCCCAGGTCGATGAAAAGTTCGAGCGCGAGGTGTGCATCGAAGATTATTTCATGGACAAGTATGAGGTGACGCAGGAACGCTGGGAACGGGTGATGGGATTCAATCCGTCGAAGTTCATCCATCCCAATAACCCGGTGGAACAGGTCAACTACTACGACATCCAGAAATTTATCAAGAAGAGCAGCGGCGCCTGCCGCCTGCCTACCGAAGCTGAATGGGAATACGCTGCCCGGGCGGGAGCCGAGACCCGTTACTACTGGGGCAACGTGATGGACGGCGAATATGCGTGGTTCATGGACAACGCGGAAGGCGTCACGCATCCGGTGGGGCAGAAGAAACCGAACGCCTTCGGTCTTTACGACATGATGGGCAACGTCTGGGAATGGACGGAGGACTGGTGGCAGAACGTGTACCCGCCGCAGAAACTGACCGACCCCACCGGCCCCAACACCGGCGAGTATAAAGTCATCCGCGGAGGTTCCATCGATTCCTCGGCCGGGGCCCTGCGCCTGACCAACCGCACCTGGCTGAACCCGAAGAACCGCGTGTATTCGAAGATATCCACCTATGGCGGGCTGGTGAACGAAAAGTTCAACTACATCGGGTTCCGTTGCGTGGTGTCGGCCGATACATGGCTCAAGTCGCAACCCGTGCGCAAGGTGAAGAATGAAGGGGAGGGGGAACTCTCTCCGAACCCGCCGGAAAAAACGGCTCAGCCCTGAGCCTCAGCCAGCGTTACTGCTGGCACTCCTTGCAGATTCCGAACAGGTCGAGTTTGTGGGAAGTCATCTTGAAGCCGTTTTTCTGCGCGACTTCTTCCTGTAGTTTTTCGATGACTTCGTTGTGGAACTCAATGATCTTGCCGCATTCCGTGCAGATCATATGGTCGTGGTGTTCGTGGGCATAATTCAATTCGTACCGCTTCTGCCCGTCGCCGAAATCCAGCTCGGCGGCCAGTCCACTCTCCGTCAGCAGGGAAAGGGTGCGGTACACGGTGGCGAGGCCGATCTTTGGTTCCTTGGAGGAAACGATCTTGTAAAGTTCCTCGGCGCTGACGTGATCTTCACAATTAAGAAATGCTTCCAGCACGGCTCGGCGTTGCTTGGTGATTTTCAGGTTGTGCTGGGAAATGTACTTTTCAAGTACTTCCTGTTCTTTATTGCTCATAAACCGGCCTCCCGAAGGGAAATCTAGCACTAAGGGTGGACTGAGTCAACCGCCGCTCTGAAGCAGGGTGAAAATGGTCAGGTTTGAGTGGTTTTCAAGTGTGCTTCGATTTGCTCCACACAGTGGTTGGCCTCGATCGGAATCTGCTCGCCGCCCGCCATGTTTTTTAAAACGTACTGGCCGCTTTCGATCTCGTTATCGCCTATGATGAGTGCGAAGCGGCTTTCCTCGCGGTTGGCTTTCCGCATCTGGCTTTTCATGCTTCCGCCTTCGTAATCCAGCTCCACGTGCCATCCGGTGGCGCGCAGTTTCTGGATCACTTCCTGGCCGCGCTGTCTGGCCTCGTCTCCCATCAGCACAGCGAACAGATCCGGTTTGGTCGTGATGTCCTGCCAGGTGGATTCAGGCAGGGTGGCGATGAGGCGCTCCACGCCGACGGCGAATCCGAAGCAGGGCGTGGGTGGTCCGTCGAATTCCTCCACCAGCGTGTCGTAGCGACCGCCGCCGCAGATGGCATTCTGCGAACCCAGCCCTTCCGTGCCCACCACCTCGAACGTCGTGCGGGTGTAGTAATCGAGCCCGCGCACGAGTTGCGTGTTCAGTGTGAACGGGGTGTTCATGCTGGTGAGCGCCGCCTGCACGGCGGTGAAATTTTCCTTGCACGCATCGCAGAGGTGATCCGAGATGCGCGGCAGGGTGAGGGCGATCTCCCGGTCGCGTTCCACCTTGCAGTCGAGCACGCGCAGGGGATTGCGTTCGTAACGCGAAGTGCAATTGGAACACAGTTCGTCGAGGTGCCGGCGGATGGCGTCTTTCAACAACTCGCGGTAAGGCGGGCGGCACTCCGGGCAACCCAGCGAGTTGATCTGCAGCTCGACGTTGTCGAGGCCCAGGTCGCGGAACAGGGCGATGAGCATGGTCATGACTTCCGCGTCCACCAGAGGACTCGCCGAGCCCAGCGCCTCCGCGCCGATCTGGTAAAACTGGCGGAAGCGGCCTGCCTGCGGCCGCTCATAACGGAACATCGGGCCCATGTAATACAGTTTCACCAGCCGGTTCTGGCCGTGCATTTTGTGCTGAATGTACGAACGCACGACCGAGGCCGTGCCTTCCGGCCGCAAAGTGATCTCCTCGCCGCCGCGGTCGGTGAAGGTGTACATCTCCTTTTCAACGATGTCGGTGGTCTCGCCGATACTGCGTTTGAACAGACTGGTGCTTTCGAAAATGGGCAGACGGATTTCCTGGAATCCGTAGGGCGCGAACACACGCCGCGCGGCGGCTTCCACCTTGTGCCATTTTTCGATTTCCCCGGGAAGGATGTCTTTGACGCCGCGTATGCTCTGAATTTTCATTTAATGGTCAGACTGCTCAGGGTTTCGAGGATGGTCGGCGCAATCATGAAAGCAGGGAATGCGCCCGGTCCATGTCCTCGGGACTGCCGATGTACAGGGGGACACGCTGATGGATGTGCGTGGGCCGGATGTCCAGGATGCGTTGCTTGCCGTCCGTTGCCTTGCCGCCGGCATTCTCCACGATCATCGCCATCGGCGCGGCTTCGAATGCGTAGCGCAGTTTGCCCTCGGGGCTTTTCTTGTCGCCGGGATACATGAAGATGCCGCCCTTGAGCAGGGTGCGGTGGAAGTCGGCCACCAGCGATCCGATATAACGAAGTTTGTAGGGCCGCTTCGTCGCCTTGTCGTTTTCCTTGAGGTACTCGACGAGCTTTTTCTGCGGCTCCTGCCAGATCTGCGAGTTGCCCTCGTTGACGCTGTAAGTCGAACCCTGGTTGGGAATCCTCATGTCCTGCGTGGACAGGAAAAATTCGCCCAGCGCCGGGTCCAGGGTGAAGGTGTGCACGCCGTTGCCGGAGGTGTACACGAACAGCGTGCTGGGCCCGTAAATGATGTAGCCCGCCGCCACCTGCTGGTGACCGGGTTGCAGAAGGTCGTCGTCGGTCACGTCCGGCCCCGGGCTCTGCTTGCGGTACACGGAGAAGATGGTGCCGATGTTGACGTTGACGTCGATGTTCGACGAGCCGTCGAGCGGATCGACCATGAAGATGTATTTGCCCGCGCGGTCCGGCGGAATGATGACGGGTTTCTCGTTTTCCTCGGAGGTGATGGCGCAGATGTTGCCGGACTCGCCCACGAGCTTGATGAAGATGTCGTTGGCGTAGTCGTCGAGCTTCTGCACCTCCTCGCCCTGCACGTTGACGCGGCCGGACATGCCCAGAATATCTTCGCCCAAACCGGCGTTGTTGACCTGAAGGGACACGATCTTGGCGCCCACCAGCACTTCATTCATGAGGTTGGTGAACTCGCCCGTAGCGCCGGGAGTCATTTTCTCCTGACGCCGGATGAACTGCACCAGCGTGGTTCTATCCATAAGTCAAACTCGAATTTCTATCGGTGTCGAGGGAGCCGACGAGAAACAACCGCCGCCAAAAACAGGCGTGATTGTATCCCATTTGCCGGGTTTCCTCAACGACGCTTTGGTGAATGATTCTGCGGGAAGACGGGCGTGGTCCGGTCAGGCCACCTTCTGTGTTTTGGAGTGGCGCTTGCGCTCGTTTTCGTCCAGGTGCCTTTTGCGCAGGCGGATGCTCTTGGGTGTGATCTCCGCCAGTTCATCCTCGTTCAGGAAACCCAGCACCTGCTCCAGGCTCATGATCCGCGGGGGAGTCAGGATGATGGTGTCGTCCGACCCCGAGGCGCGCATGTTGGTTAGCTTTTTCTCTTTGCAGATGTTGACCACGAGGTCGTTGTCCTTGTTGTTCTCGCCGACGATCATGCCCATGTACACCGGCTGGGCGGGCCCGACGAATAGCTGGCCGCGGTCCTGCAGGTTGAAGATGGAGTAGGCCGTCGTCTGCCCGTTTTCCAGCGCGATCAAAGCGCCGCGCAGACGCTTGGCGGAACCACCCAGAAAAGGCACAAAAGCCTCGAACGTGTGTTGCAGGGTGCCAGTGCCCTTGGTCATGGTCAGGAAGTCGGACTGGAACCCGAACAGGAACCGCGTCGGCACGTGGTATTCCAGCCGCACGTGACCGTCGTCCATGTGAATCATGTTCTTGAGCGAACCCTTGCGCGTGCCCAACGCCTCCATCACTTTGCCGGAATAGGTTTCCTCGACGTCAATGACAACGAACTCCATCGGCTCGTGCGTCTTGCCGTCGATTTCCTTCAAGAGGACCTGCGGACGCGAGATGCTGAACTCGTATCCCTCGCGGCGCATGGTTTCGATGAGGATGCCGAGGTGCAATTCGCCGCGACCGGAGACCTTGAACTTGTCGCCCGCGCCGGATTCCTCGACTTTCAGGGCGACGTTGGATTTGACTTCCTTCATCAGCCGCTCGCGCAGGTGGCCGGAGGTGAGGAATTGCCCATCTTTGCCGGAGAAGGGGGAGTCGTTCACCGAAAAGTAAATGGACATGGTGGGCTCGTCGATGCGGATGAGCGGCAGGGGTTCGGGATGCTTGCTGTCCGTGATGGTCTCGCCGATGTCCACGTCCTTCATGCCCGCGATGCCGATGATGTCGCCCGCTTCCGCCGACTGCACCTCGGTACGGGTGAGTCCGTCATACGTATAGGTTTTCATCAGCTTGAACGTTTCCTTGGAACCGTTCCGGCGGATGAGCGTGCAGGGCACATCGGCGCGAAACCGGCCGCGCTCGATCTTGCCGATGGCGATTCGGCCGACGTAATCGTTGTAGTCGATCGAGGTCACCTGCATCTGGAACGGGGCTTCGGCATCGCCATCGTGCGGCGGCACCTTCTCGACGATGAGGTCGAGCACCGGGGTCATGTCTCCCGGCTCGGAGTCGAGCGTGCGTTTGGCAAACCCCAGTTTGGCCGAGGTGTACACGATGGGGAAGTCCAACTGCTCGTCGGTGGCGTTCAAATTAACGAACAGATCGAAAACCTGATCCACCGCACGGTCCGGGTTGGCTCCCGGCCGGTCGATCTTGTTGATGACGACGATGGGTTTGAGGCCGAGCTCCAGCGATTTTTTCAGCACGAACCGGGTCTGCGGCATGGGGCCCTCTGCCGCGTCCACCAGCAGGAGCACGCCGTTGACCATTTTCAGGATGCGCTCGACTTCGCCGCCGAAATCCGCGTGGCCCGGCGTGTCCACGATGTTGAGCTTGTGTCCTTTATAAAGGATCGACGCGTTTTTGGAGAAAATGGTGATGCCGCGCTCGCGCTCGAGATCGTTGCTGTCCATAATGCAGGTGCCGTGCTCCGTGCCTTCGCGGAACATGCCGCTGTGCTCCAGCAGGCGGTCGATGAGTGTGGTCTTGCCGTGGTCCACGTGTGCAATGATGCCGATATTCCGAATATGTTCCGTGTTCATGTGCTCCGTTCGCTGTAAGCGGTAAAAGAAGGTGGTGTTGGTTTGTATCGAACCCGAGAGGGTGGGGGTACCCGGGGAGGCTTCGATTTAATATTTGATTATGTGGTAATTATAGCGTAACTTATTGATTTAAAACAACCTGGTCTGTTATTCCATGCATCCCAGCCTGAAACAGTTTGTCGAGTACCTGACTGTCGAGAAGAGGCATTCGCCGCATACGGTGGCGGCTTACCGGCGGGACATTGCGTCGTTTCTGGATGCCTTCCCCGGCGAGACCCTGTATTATATCACCACTGCGCGGGTTCGGGAATACTTTTTAACGCTTCAAAAAAAGGGGCTTTCCACCCGATCCAGCGCGCGGGCGCTGTCTTCCATCAAAACGTTCTTCCGGTTCCTCGTGCGGGAGAACCTGGTCGAGACCAGCCCGGTGGACATTCTGGAATCACCCCGGCTGTGGCGCAAGCTGCCGGGGATTTTATCACTGGCGGATGTTGAAGCCCTGCTGAACGCGCCCGACCCCGCAGTGCCGCAGGGCATCCGCGACCGCGCCATGCTGGAGGTGCTGTACGCCACTGGATTGCGTGTTTCGGAACTGGTCGCGCTCAAAACCTCGAATCTGAATCTGGAAGTCGGTTACCTGCGATCTTTCGGCAAGGGAGATAAGGAGAGGGTGATCCCGATGGGCGACGCGGCGCGCCAACAGGTTCAATTATACATTCAGGATGTACGTCCTAAATATCTAAAAAATAAAACTTCACCTTGTCTTTTTTTAACCCGTCTGGGGACTGGGATGACGCGCCAGGGATTCTGGAAGCTGATCAAACAGTACTCCCGGCAGGCGGGGGTGGCGGCTCCCATTTCGCCTCACACCCTGCGTCACGCCTTCGCCACACACCTGCTGGAGCGGGGGGCGGATTTGCGGTCGGTCCAGCAAATGCTGGGTCATTCGGATATTGCAACAACGCAAATCTACACCCATATTCTACAGGGAAGGATGCGGGACATCCTGGACCGGCACCATCCCCGGGCCTGAGTTCGCGGGGCGGAAATTTTTCTTGACGATTTAACCTTGGAAAGCTAAGATTTTGAAACCTTTACCTGCCCGCCCACTCAGGTTCCAGACCCAATCAGACCGCACATTACGGGACAGTCATGAGTCTGATCATTGATATTGATGATATTCCAGAGGATAGACCTCTGGAGTTGGACCTGACGGAATCGGTAGATCAATTCGCCGTCGATCCGGAAGCAGGTTCTTTGAAGGGAGCGGTGCGGGTACAAGGTAGTCTGATCCGCTCCAACCGGGATGTTTATCTGGCAGGTGAGGTGGAAACGGTCATGGCCATGACCTGCTCGCGTTGCCTGGAGGCGTTTGAGATGGATGTGGAAACACCCATCACCGCCACATTCATTCCAGCCCCGGACCCCGACAGTCTGGAAGCGGAGCAGGAACTGGTCGATTCGGATATCGAGATCGAATATTATAAGGACCAGAAAATTGACTTGACTCAACCGGTTTACGATCAGATTATGTTGAGTCTTCCCATGGTCCAACTGTGCCGGGACGATTGCAAAGGGATCTGCCCGAAATGCGGCGCTTCCCTCAACCGAGAAGTGTGCCGATGCGATGGGGATGAAGACGTCGATCCCCGGCTGGCCGTATTGAAACAATTAAAAGACAAGTTGAAATAATCAGGAGTCATCATGCCCGTACCCAAGAAACGAACGTCCAAATCCCGCAAAGGCATGCGCCGGTCGCACGATTCCCTGACGGTTCCAGGATTCGGAGAATGTCCGCAATGTCACGAGTTCAAGCGTCCCCACCACGTATGTCCTCACTGCGGTTACTACAAAGATAAAGAAGTGATCGAAGTCGAAGCCATTTAGTGCAATACGGGAAGCGTCCGCTTTCCGGGATGAAAGGCTTTGTCGGACATCGTGCCATACCCAAGATCGAGGAGTGCCGTCGAGGCACTCCCTTCCTGCCCCAATCAGTCTGGTCGCAACGTTGAGGGCCGTTTGAAGGACCGGAGGAGTGCAGACCTGAAATGAAAATCGTCGTAGATGCCATGGGAGGAGACTTTGCCCCGCAAGCGGTGGTGGAGGGCGCTGTTCTGGCCACCCGTGAATTCGGGTTCCCCGTCATCCTTGTGGGCCTGTCAGACGCGATCCAGGAAGAACTGGACAAGTACGAAGACGCCAAAAACCTTCCCATCGAAGTGCGCCACGCCGAAGAGGTGGTGGAAATGCACGACAGTCCGAGCAAAGCATTGCGGACGAAAAAAAAGTCCTCCATGAAAGTGGGGCTGGAACTGGTCAAGGAAGGGGAGGGCGAAGCGTTCATCAGCGCCGGCAATACCGGTGCGGTGCTTGCGTACTCCACCATCATCCTGCGTCCGCTCAAGGGCGTGGACCGTCCGGCCATCGCCATTCAACTGCCTACTTTGCAGGGATCGTCGATCCTCCTGGATGCCGGAGCGAACGTGGATTGCAAATCCAATCAGCTGTTCCAGTTCGGGATCATGGGCCATGTGTACGCCAAGTACATCCTCGGCAAGGACGAGCCGGGCGTGGGACTGCTCAGCATTGGTGAGGAAGACGGCAAGGGCAATGAAGTGACGAAGGAAACCTTCCGCTGGCTTTCCAAGTCGCACATCCGCTTCATCGGCAACGTGGAAGCGAAGGAAGTGTACCGCGGCAACGCCGACGTCATCGTCTGTGACGGCTTCACCGGCAACGTGGCGCTCAAGATCAGCGAAAGCCTGGCGGAAATGATCGGCACCAACCTGAAAACCCTGTTCACCAGCGGCATCGTGCCGAAGATGGGTTTTCTGATGTTGAAAGGCCGCCTGCGCGAATTCAAAAAATCGGTGGACTACTCGGAGAAGGGCGGTGCGCCTCTGCTCGGCGTGAACGGCGTGGTCATCATCGCTCACGGCAGTTCCAATGCCAAGGCAGTGAAAAATGCGATCCTCCGCGCCCACGAATTTGTCGAAAAGAAGGTCAACCAGCATATTCGCGAAGACATCGAATACAATCTGGACAGCAAGGGTTCATTCTGGCAACACATTAAGGAAATAGTTGCCGGGCACGACGAGAACGGAGGCGTTCCGAATAAGGTGCCTCCCGTTCCCAAAAACGCGCTGGATGAAACCGGTGACGATCTGGAATCTGAATCCACGACGGAAGAAACACCCACGGAAGAGCCGGACAAACCGTAACCGGCGCACCCAACCTTTTTTTCCTATCTATGAACGTACGATCACCCTTTAATGCGGAGTTGGCCGGGACGGGAATGTATGTGCCCGACAACGTAGTCACCAACTTCGATCTCGAAAAAAATCTCGACACCTCCGACGAATGGATCCGCACCCGCACCGGGATTGTGGAACGGCGCATCGCTCGCAAGGACGAGTCCGCGTCCACCATGGGCATCGCCGCCTCGATGATGGCGCTCAAAAACGCCGGACTGGAGGCGGGCGACCTCGACATGGTCATTGTTTGCACCTCGACGCCGGACGTCATTTACCCCGCTACCGCCTGCTTCGTGCAAAAGGAGTTGGGTGCGAAGAAGGCGGCGGCGTACGACATCTCCGCTGTCTGCTCCGGCTTCGTCTTCGGCCTTTCCATCGCTGAGCAGTACATCAAAAGCGGCCGTTATGAAAACATTCTCGTCATCGGCACCGAAGTCAACTCGCGTGTCATGGACTGGACCGACCGCACCACCTGCGTGCTGTTCGGCGACGGAGCGGGCGCGGCGGTTCTCCGCCGTACCGAAAAGCCGGAACCCTGTGGCATCCTGTCCTCGCACATTTATTCCGACGGCACGCAGTCGGACCTGTTGATCGTGCCGGGCGGCATCGGCAAAACTTCGTTCACGTATCAGGCTATAGACGATAAACTGTATTGTCTCAAAATGTCCGGTCAGTCCACGTTCAAGGTGGCGGTCAAGCGGATGAGCGAGGTGTCGCGCGAAGCGCTGGCGCACAATGGTTTGACCAACGATGATGTCGATCTCGTGGTGCCGCACCAGGCCAACCGGCGCATCATCGAAGCGGTGGCGGAGAAGCTCGAGGCGCCGTTGGAAAAAGTTTTCGTCAACATACACAAATACGGCAATACGGGTTCCGCCTCCATTCCCATCGCTCTCCATGAGGCGCGGGAAGCCGGTCGCTTGACGCCGGGCAGTATCACTCTGCTCACGGTTCTGGGAGCCGGATTGACGTGGGGATCGGTGGTGATCAAATGGTAAAAACCGCGTTCGTGTTTCCCGGGCAGGGTTCCCAGTTTGTTGGTATGGGTCAGGATTTTTATGACTCCGACTCAGAATGCCGCCGGATGTTTGAGGAAGCCGATGAAATCCTGGGGGACCACATCAGCCAGGTGTGCTTTCAGGGGCCTGAAGAAAAGCTGAAACTCACTGAAAATACACAGCCTGCGCTTTTGATCCACAGTATAATTGCCTTGAAACGGCTCCGCGATCATGGTATTAATTCCGTGCTGGCGGCGGGTCACAGCCTGGGCGAATTCTCTGCCTTGGTGTGTGCCGGAACCCTTGGTTTCGGGGATGCCGTGCATCTCGTTCGTCAGCGCGGGCGATTCATGCAGGAAGCAGTCCCTGTCGGTGTTGGCGCCATGGCGGCCATCATTGGATTGCCCGCTGACCAGGTCCAGCAACTCTGCCTTTCGGCGTCCTCCGGGGATGCCATCGTTCAACCCGCAAACCTCAACAGTCCGGAGCAAATCGTCATTGCCGGTCACAAGGAACCGGTGGAGGCTGTCTCGGAACAGGCGCGTGAACAGGGGGCGAAGAAAGTCGTGATTCTACCCGTCAGCGCGCCCTTTCACTGCAAGCTGATGGAACCCGCGGCGGCCCGTCTGAAGGCAGAGATGGAAAAAGTCGAGTTCAAGGATGCCGGCATTCCCGTCGTGACCAACGTGGAGGCCGCACCAAACACCTCCGGCGCTAAAGCGCGGGAGCTTTTGTTTCAGCAGGTGTGCTCTCCCGTGCGATGGGCGGAAACCATGCAGGTTATGGTGGATCGGGGCATCGAAGCGGTGGTGGAGGTGGGATCGGGCAAGGTGCTTTCCGGCCTCATGAAACGGTTCAACAAGGACATTCGCTGTTATCAGGTCGGTGATGAGGAATCACTCGCCAAAACCGTAGCCGAATTGAAATAACTGTCGAACGGAATGGATATGGAACTTAAAGATAAAGTGGCGCTGGTGACCGGCGGCGCGCGCGGCATTGGCCAGGTGGTGGGTGAAACGCTGGCGAAGATGGGCGCGCATGTGGTGCTGGCGGACGTCAATAAGGACGGTGCCGAACAAGCCGCAGAAGCGATCTGCAAAAGCGGCGGGTCCGCTTCCGCCGCTCAGCTCAATGTGTCTTCTGTCGAGGACGTTCAAAAAGTTTTTGATTCTATCTCCAAAGAATTTAAACTGTTGGATATTTTGGTCAACAACGCCGGGATCACCCGCGATGGTTTGTTGATGCGCATGAAAGAAGAAGACTGGGACCTGGTTCTTTCCATCAACCTCAAGGGTTCTTTCCTCTGCTCTCAGCAGGCGGTCAAGCAAATGATGAAGCAAAAGGACGGGGCGATCGTCAATATCTCGTCCATCGTCGGGGTGATGGGCAACCTGGGGCAAGCCAACTATTCCGCATCCAAAGCGGGCCTGATCGGTTTGACCAAAACAACGGCCCGTGAAGTGGCGAGCCGTGGGATCCGTGTCAACGCCATTGCGCCGGGCTTCATCGATACCGACATGACGCGGCAGTTGAAAGACGATGTGCGCGAACAGCTCATCGGTCAGATCCCCATGGCGCGTCTTGGCCAGCCGCAGGACATTGCGGACAGTGTTGCGTTTCTTGTATCCGATCGGGCGCGTTACATCACCGGTCAGGTCATCAATGTTAATGGTGGGATGTTAATGTAACATCTTTGAGGAGTCTCAAAATATGTCAGTAGAACAAAAGGTAAAGGAAATTATCGTAGAACAGCTGAATGTAGATGAAAACCAGGTGAACGGAACCGCATCTTTCATTGATGACCTCGGTGCGGACTCGCTGGATACTGTGGAGCTGGTCATGGCGTTCGAGGAAGCGTTCGACATCGAAATCCCGGACGAAGAGGCCGAGAAAATCGCCACGGTTCAAAACGCCATCGATTATATCAACAGTCACACCAACTAACCCCTATCTGATATGACCCGTCGTGTTGTTGTCACAGGCCTTGGAATGCTGTCCCCGTTGGGGATTGGCGTTGATGCCAACTGGGATGCAGTATGCCAGGGAAAATCCGGCATCGACTACATCACCCGTTTCAACGCTCAGGATTTTCCGGTACGCATTGCCGGGGAAGTCCAGGGCTTCGATCCCGCAGACCACATCGAACCGAAAGAGATCAAGAAGATGGATACGTTCATCCATTACGCGGTCGCTTGTTGCCGGTTTGCGCTGAAAGACTCCGGGTTCGAAATCACCGAGGCCAACGCGGACCGGGTGGGCACGCTGATCGGCGTCGGCCTGGGCGGTTTGCCCGCCATCGAGAAGTATCACGAGGTGTATCAGAACAAGGGTGTTCGTAAAATCACCCCATTCTTCATTCCGATGCTCATTCCCAATATGGCATCGGGCCAGATTTCCATCATCTTCGGCACCCGGGGACCCAATACCTGCGTGGTGACGGCCTGCGCCAGCGGCACGCACGCCATCGGCGATGCGTATAAGATGATCCGCGACGGGGTGGTCGATGCCATGATCGCCGGTGGTTCGGAATCTGTCATCACACCGCTTGCCATCGGCGGATTCGCCGCGGCCAAGGCGCTGTCCACGCGCAATGACGATCCCAAGGGCGCGAGCCGTCCTTTCGATAAAGACCGCGACGGGTTTGTCATGGGCGAGGGGTGCGGGGTGCTGATCCTGGAGGAAATGGAGTCGGCCAAAAAACGCGGCGCACGCATTTATGCCGAAGTGGCGGGTTACGCGCTCAACAGCGACGCCTTCCACATGACGGCCCCTTCGAAGGACGGGGAAGGCGCGGCCCGGTGCATGCAACTGGCGCTGGACGATGCAAAGATGAACCCGGAGGAGGTTGATTACATCAATGCTCACGGCACGTCCACCGGGGCGGATTTTACGGAAACGACCGCCATCAAATCGGTTTTCAAGGATCATGCGCGCAAGTTGCAGATCAGCTCCACCAAGTCGATGACCGGCCATTTGCTGGGCGCTGCGGGCGGGGTGGAGGCCATCTTCAGCGTGCTGGCCATGCATCACGGTGTCATTCCACCCACCATCAATTACACAACACCGGATCCGGATTGCGATCTCGATTACGTTCCCAACGAAGCCCGGCAGGCCAAGGTGCGGGCGGCTCTTTCCAATTCCTTCGGGTTTGGTGGAACAAATGGTGTGGTGATTTTCAAACAGCCGACGGACTGATGAAATACGGTAATTCCCATGCTGTCGAAGGAACGTATCGATGAGCTGGCACAACTCCAGAAAAACCTGGGGTACACCTTTGAAGACATCCTGCTCCTGAACAAAGCCCTCACCCACAAATCCTACGTCAACGAAAAATCAGAAGCGATCAAGAACAACGAGCGGTTTGAGTTTTTAGGCGACTCCGTGCTCGACATGATCGTCAGCCATTACATGGTGAAGACCTTCCAGGATTTCTCGGAAGGCCTGCTCTCCAAAATCCGCGCGGCGGTGGTCAATGAAGCGTGCCTCGCGGGACTCGCGCGGGAAGTCCACCTGGGCGATTACCTTTTGCTCGGACGGGGGGAAGACCTCACCGGCGGCCGTGACAAGAATTCCATCCTCGCCAACGCCTTCGAAGCCGTAGCCGGAGCCATCTACTTCGACAGCAATCTGGAAACCGCCTATGGTATCCTCCTGCCCAAGTTAAAAAAAGAAATCGCTCAATATGCGAAGACCAGCCGGTTCCGCGACTTCAAAAGCGAGCTTCAGCACTTTTCGCAGAACACGCTCAACTGCATCCCGTTTTACAAAGTGGTCAAGGAAAGCGGACCCGACCACGAAAAGCAGTTCGAGGTGGCGGTGCGCACCAACGGCGAGGAACAGGGCCGGGGAACCGGGCGCAGTAAAAAGGAGGCGGAACAGGCCGCCGCCCGCAACGCATTAGAACGCCTCAATTCGGATTTTTAAAACAATGGCACGTAAGCAACGCATGATCGTTCCGATCTTCATCCCGCACCAGGGGTGCCCGTACCGGTGTGTGTTCTGCAATCAGGATGAAATTTCCGGGGCGGAACGAAGCGATGATGCGGAGCGTATCGAAAAAGCGTTTGCAACGTACTTGTCCGCACCCAACGACTGTCTGCCGCCGCACCGCGAAGCGGCGTTTTATGGCGGCACGTTCACGGGGCTTCCCGCCGTGCGGCAGGAATGGTTGTTGAGTCGCGTTCAGGAAAAAGTGAATGCGGGTCGTGTGCAGGCCATTCGCCTGTCCACGCACGCGGATTTCATCGACGACGAAAAGCTCTCGCGCCTCCGCCGGTATTCCGTGAAGACGGTGGAATTGGGCGTGCAGTCCACCGACACCGATGTGTTGAACCGTTCCGGGCGGGTGAACGCATACGACAGCGTGCCCCGCGCGGCGAAACGCATAAGACAGGCGGGATTTTCACTGGGCATTCAGTTGATGCTCGGGTTGCCCGGCGACGACGAAGCCCTTTTCCTGAAAACGGTGGATGACACCATCGCTCTGCAACCGGATTTCGTACGCATTTACCCGACGCTGGTTTTACGCGGGACGAGGCTTTACGATCTCTATGAGCAAGGCGATTATGTGCCTTGGACGTTGGAACGCACTGTAGATGTTCTGGCGGAGGGGGTACGGCGGTTCCGGCAGGCGGACATTCCGGTGATCCGCATCGGACTGCATCCGGAACCGTCCCTGCTGGAAGGCCTGGTGGCGGGTCCGCATCACCCGGCGCTCCGATCGCTGGTGGATTCCCGCATCGCCCTTGATGAACTGACGGCGTTGTTCGACGAGGCGCCCTCGCTTCCTGAAAGGGTGACGGTCCGGGTTCCGCCAAACCGGATTTCCCATTATACTGGGCACCGCAAATTCAACCTTTCGTATCTCAAATCCCGCTATCACCTGCGGGATCTTGTTTTAAGAGGACAAAACGGGTTGACGGGCATTGTGCTCGCCACCTGATATCCTGTTATTTTTTTAATTTTAAATTACCTTATAATTTTTGGGGGGAAGACATGGTAACGGTCGGTATGAATTACAAAGTCATCAGCGGCAAGGAAGAAGTATTCGAAAATGCGTTCAACAACGTGCTCAAGGTGATGGCCGAAATGGAGGGCCACACCAAGACCGGATTGTACAAGGACGTCAACGATCCCCAGCAGTACCTCATCGTTTCCGAATGGAATTCCGAGGAAGCCTACAATGCGTTTTTGAACAGCGACAAGTTTGCCGGTGTGGTGAACTGGGGCAAGGAAAACATTTTGGCCGGCCGCCCGTCGCATAACGTTTACCGGCAGTAAGAGGGGCGCAAAGAAGAGGGCGAGTGGATCAGGGGTTTTCCACCGAGCGGTACTGGATTTCTCCGTTGCGGATGCTTTTCAGCAGTTTTTTGTGGAAATGTTCCGTATCGTGCGGGGGAAAATCGTCCACCCGCCAGCGCACGCGCACCAGCTTGCCGTCCGGGTGACTGATGATTTCCCGGATCTCGCCGTTGTTGCGCGACAGCGGCTCGTACAGATGATCTCCCACTTTCAGTTTGATTTTATCCATATCCCGTATGCTTGAATTGAATTCGGGTTCATTATACCCGCATCGGTCGCATTAATAAATCGATGCGTGCTTGAAACAGGAGGATTGAACAATGGCATACATCACCATGGCCGCGATGTACCCGACCATGACTTCCGGCAAGGTCGATGAGTTCCTGGTGGAAATCGGCGACACGATCAAGAAAGGGATGCCCGTGGCAGAAATCGTCGCTGAAGGGTACTTCACACTCATCTCCGAGTACACGGGAACCATAAAGGAAATTTACGTTGGTGAAGGTGAATATGTGGAGGTGGACACACCGATCATCGAAATCGAGGAAGAAGAGTAGGGGCGTACCGGACGCGGCTACAGAAGGGTGAAGAGCAGGGTGGTGGTCATGAGGTAGATGAACAGCCCGGCGATGTCGTTCACCGTGGTCACCACGGGACCGGTGCTGATGGCGGGGTCGATATCGAGCTTCTTGAACATCCACGGCGTGAGCGAACCGATGAATGCGGCCATGGACACTGCCAGCACGATGCCCAGTCCCACAGCCAGCCCCAGCATGGGGTTCGATGCCAGAATCGTTTTGGCAATGGTCATGATGATGAATCCGCAGACCATGCCGAAAATCAGGCCGTGGCACACACCCACCTTCACCTCGCTACGGATGACGCTTTTCAGGTTGTCATCCTGGATGTCGCCCGTCGCCAGGCCGCGCACGATCACCGTCGCTCCCTGCAGACCGACATTCCCCGCCAGTCCCAGCACAAAGGGAATGAAGAAGAGCACCATCGAAAATTCGCTCAGCGTGAATTCGAATAGCTTCAGGATGTAAGCGCTCACCATACCGCCGACGAAGGTGGTGAGAAGCCAGGGCGCACGCGCCGCGAGTTTGGAGCGCGTGGTCTGGGCGAAGGCGTCGATCTTGGTCGAAGCGCCGACCATGGTGTAGATGTCTTCGCTCGCCATGTTTTTCAGCCCGCGCAGAACGTCATCGAAGCTGATGATGCCGTGCAGAACGTTTTGATCGTCCACCACCGGGATGGTGCTGATGTGTTCGTGATCCATCTCATTGGCAACCAACTCGCAGGAATCATCCAGGTGCACGTGCGGCGTGTGCTCCCACACGATATCGGTGGCCAGCGCTTTGGGCGGCGCATTCAACAGGTCACGCAGTGTGAAGGTCCCCACAAGTTCGCGGAAGCCGTTGACCACATAGAAGTTGGTGCCGTACTCCTGCTTGTTGTGCCTTAAAAAATTCATCAGAATGTCGCCCGCCAGTTCGTGCGGTTGCACCTGGTTGAAGTGCGGGCTCATGAGGCCGCCGGCGGTTTCTTCTTTGTAACTGAGCAGGTTTTTGAGTGTTTGTGCTTCATCCGGAACCATCTGTTCCAGGATTTTCTCCTGCACCTCCAGTCCCGCTTCCTGCAGGATATCCACCGCCTCGTCTTTCGGCATGGCCTCCAGAAACTGCGCCATGTTTTCATGGCCCAATTCCGCAATCAGCGCGCTGCGGCTTTCCGTATCCGTTTCGTAGAGCACCTCCTGCTTTTTGATATCATCTTTAAGTAACTGAAAAATTTGAACTTTTTCTTCATCCGTCAATTGATGCAACAACCGCGCAATTTCAAAGTGGTCGATTTCGTTGACCGCTTCGAGCAGTTGTTCCGGTGTGGTTTCCGGATTTTGCAGAAGTTCTTTTAAGTTATCTACGGGCATGGGATTTTGGTAATATATTGAGCATGAAGGTGCAGTGTAACACACTCTTTAATCACATAGAGGCTTTGAAGATAAATGGTTATAGGCGGAATGTCGTCTGACGAGGCAAAAAGACTGAAAGAAATCCGCAAACGCAAAACCGGCCGCGTGCGGACCAAGCGGGCTACGCTTTTGTCTGACAAAACCCGGGACAGCGTCCTGAAAAAATTCGACAAGGAGCACGACCCCGAAGCCCGGTCCAAGGAAGTGGACAGCCTTGACGAACACGTCAAGATGAATGATTCCTACATGCGCACCGGGTGGTACGTGCCGAAAAAGAAATAGGGGACCGACCCCGGATTGGACTCCATGAGGCCGGCTCTCCCGGCACGATGGAAATGAAAGGAAAGGCCCGCGCCCACGGCGCGGGTTTTTCTGTTTACAGGTATTTCTGCAAAAGCAAAGGTTCGTGAGTGAGCCAGACCCTGGCTCCGCACACATTCACGAATACCGGCGGTGAGGCTTTGAACAATTCCAGGTGGGCCTGCTTCAGGTTCTCCGGCCGGGTGGGGCTGTCGCCGAACAGTTCCTTCTCCTCCTGCATGATCCCGTTCAGGTAATTGTCCACGCCATCTTTGGTGCTCACTCCTTCAAAGTACCCACGGATCAGCGGATCTTTCAACTTGCTCAGGTCCTTCGCCGTTTTGCGCAACAGCAGTTTGATGCCGCGGGACGAAGACGACTCGAACAGCCCGGCGCGGATGCAGGCGCGTTTGGATTTGCCGGGTTCGAACGTCCACTTCTCCAATGCTTCTTTGGAATAGCCCATGGCCCCGTAACTGCCAAGCTGGTGCCGGGTGGTGTAAAAGGTGGAGTAACTCACCACCGTGCCGATGTCCATTTCCTGCTCCAGCGCGACCATGGGATCGAACGACACGCGGTTGGATTCCTGGATCTGTTCCGGCGTGGTTTCGCGGATGGCGAAGCCGACGGCCCCCAGCGCGGTGGCATAAAACAGGTATTCGTATTTTCCGTCACCCATCTCTTTCAGGCGCTGGCGGCACTGCGGATCGGTGATGTCGCCGAATACGGTTTCATCGGCACCCTCAATCTGAATGCCCGTGTCCTCCTTGCCGTACCAGTTGGCGATGATACGAGCGTTCTGGCCCTGCGTTTCGCGCACCGCTTCGATGGCGGCCTGCCCCATGACGCCGGTTCCCCCGACTACGAGATAGTTTCCCATGGTTCTCCTTTATTTTGATTGGAACTGGTTTTGGTTTATGTCTGCAAGAATCAGGAGCCGCCGACACTGCCATAATAATCCCAATGCGGCACCTGATGGATCTCCCACAATCCGAGAGAGAGGTTGGCGTCGTCGGCTTCCAGCTTGTCGATGTCTTTTTTCAATTCGGCGGCCTGTTTCAAGTGATCTTCCCGCGGAGCCTGCTCGATCTCGATGGCAAGCTCCTTGTAGCGAAGCAGGCATCCCTCAGCCCGGTGAATGGAGGTTTCCACCGATTTCTCTTTGAGCTTCCGGTCCAGATGCTCCAGGGAGAAATCTGCAAATTCAAACCATTTGTCAATCTCCTCGTGGCTGATACCCAAGACCCGGAGTTCTTTCCTGAATTCCTTTTTTCCTTTTTGCTCAATGTTCTTTGTGACGTATATCGCCAGGTCGTTGGGGGGCACTCCATCCAACGTCTGGCAGAGATAATTGCTGACAAAGATCAGTTCGTTGACCTTGGATTCCAACTGCACCGCCTGGCTCGAGCTTTTTCTCAGTGCGGGGGACCGCTCGAACAGGGACCACATGCCGCCGAGATCGATGACAAACTCCTTTTTCTTCTGCAGGGGGGTGACGTGGGAGAGACAGGCGGCGACCTTGTCTTCCGCAGCGTGGCCCCAACCCGGAAGGAACATTGCCAGGCAAACCGCCAGGATGGCGGGTTTGGAAATGAAATGGAGCATGCTTGTGACCCTGATGGTGGCAGGCGGCTTCACCTTGCCCGGACTGCGGTGGACAAAGCTCCAAAATGCAGATAATTAAATCCCACCGGACCGCGCAAGTCAATGTCCTTTTTGCCGCATGGAAAAGAGGGCGAGGTCAGGCTTCGGGGTGACTGGTGTCTCCCATTTTAATCAGGGTTTTGAACTCCCCCGCCTTGAGCGGCATGACCGACAGCCGCGACTGCTTGATGAGGGCAATGTCTTTCAGCTTCGCATTATTTTTGATTTCGTCCAGGGTGACAGTTTTGTTGAAGGCCTTGACCGGTTTGAGGTCCACCACCACCCAGTTGGGGTCGTCGGAGGTCGGGTCCGGGTAGGCTTCTTTGGCGACCTTCGCGATACCCATGATCTCTTTCCCAACGACGCTGTGGTAGAAGAGAACGAGATCGCCTTTTTTCATGGCCTGCAGATTGTTGCGGGCCTGGTAATTACGCACCCCGTTCCAGAAGGTTCCGCCGTCCTGGACGAACTGCTGCCAACTGTAGGCGGAAGGCTCCTGCTTGACCAGCCAGTAATTCATAACATCCCCCTGATTTTTAACAAGTTATTCTGTCCGGACCGCCCCTTGGTCCGAGGCCCTTTATTAAACAGTCATTTAGTCTGCCAGTTCAAGAAAAATCGAAAATTCCGGATTGCCTCGAACTTTTTGGATAAACTGATTGACTGCAACGAGGTAGAAAAATATAATCAGCAAATTCAAATAGTTTTAAACCGACCATCAATTCATCGGACCAATGGGTCCGATTTTGTTACTGGAGTGAGTCTGGCATGTATCGTCCTGAAATTAAAGTTCTCGACTGCACCATTCGTGACGGCGGACTGATGAACAATCATCAGTTCAGCAACGAATTGGTTCGCAGGGTGTACCAGGCGGCCAACGAAGCAGGGGTGGATTATATCGAACTGGGGTACAAGGCAGATGAAAACCAGTTCAACCGCAGTGAATTCGGTCCCATGAAATTCTGCACGGAAAAGGACCTGGAGGCCGTCGTGGATGGCATTGAAAAAAAGGCCAAACTTTCCGTGATGGTGGATATCGGCCGTGTGGACCCCGAAACCATTGTGTCGAAGGGAGAAAGCTACATTGACATGATGCGGGTGGCCAGCTATGTCAAGGACATCGACAAAGCCATCGATCTGGTCAACCACCTTGAGGGCAAAGGCTATGAGACTACGGTGAACATCATGGCCGTGTCCCACGCCCGCGAACGCGAGCTGGATGAAGCCCTGGAGCAGTTGGAAAAAGAATGCGCAACACGGGTGGTGTACCTGGTGGACAGCTTTGGCGCTCTGTACTCGGAGCAGATCGCGTACCTCGCCAAAAAATATAAAAGCCTGTGTCCGACCAAGGAAATCGGTATCCACGCGCACAACAACCAGCAATTGGCTTTCGCCAACACCATCGAGGCCATTATCAATAATGTCAATTATCTCGACGGGACGATTTACGGCATCGGCCGGGCCGCTGGCAACTGTCCGCTGGAATTGCTGCTGGGTTTCCTCAAAAACCCGAAGTTCGACCTCAGGCCCATTCTGGACGTCATCGGGTCGGACTTCATCAAGATCAGGCAGCAGATCGAGTGGGGCTACTACATCCCTTACATGATCACCGGCGTGCTGGATGTGCACCCGCGCTTTGCCATGGCGTTGCTGAACTCCGAAAAGCGGGATGATTTCCTTGAGTTCTACGAAAAGCTGATCAACGAATCCAACGTGTGAGCCATGCCCGGGACGATGTTTGACGCGGACCGGTTTGCCCAAAAACCGGTGTTGGGCATCATTCGGGGAATGGCGGAGAGCCAGCTTTCGGGCGTGTTGGAAGCGGTGGTGCGCTCCGGGGTGGAATTTATAGAAATCACTCTGAATACCCCGGGTGCCATACCGCTTCTCCAACTTGCTGACCGGGAGTTTTCGGACCGCTTGTGCCTGGGGGCGGGCACGGTATTGACCCGGCGCGAGGCCGAAAACGCCGCCGCCGCCGGGGCCCGGTTTCTGGTCAGTCCCACCGCTTCTCCGGAAGTGGCCCGCTTTTGCCGGGAACAGGGAATCCCGCATTTTCCCGGCGCCTTCACCCCTACGGAAATTCAAGCCGCCTGGGAAGGTGGTGCCTTCATGGTCAAGGTGTTTCCCTCTTCCGTCGTGGGACCGGGATATTTCCGCGAAATCAAGGGTCCGTTCGATGGCATCCGGCTGATGGCCGTGGGTGGGGTCCGTGCTTCCAATGCCTGCGAATTTTTAGAAAAAGGGGCGTCCGCCGTGGCGGTGGGAGCTTCTGTATTTTCGGTTCCTAGAATGGAGTCCGGAAACCACGCGGCGATCGAGAAGGATTTGAAAGAAATTTTGTTTGAAGTGACTGGTTTTTTGAATAAAATTAATTCAGGTAACTGATTTCACCCGTATCTGGAGGCCATCAATGAGCTTTGATTTTTTAAAACATGCTTCGAACTGGGAAGACGAAGAGCTGTTTGCAAAAATCTGCGAAGGCTTGGAAGAGGTGATCCGGGAGGCACAGGCCGAAGCGGGTGAACGCAAGATCCACGACCTCGAACTCATGCAGGCGCTGGACTTCGTCGGGTTCAATCTGTTCCGGGACAACTGGGACGAGTTCAAGAAAATGGACCTGCACCGCGACCTGAGCTACCTGAGCGATCCCAACCGCGACAAGAACTACATCCACTGAAGAAGCCGCTCGGATTCACCCGTGCGCGGATTCAATTCTGTGACAGCTTGTCGAACTCCTCAATGCGCTCCATGAGGTGGTGCATCTTCTTGTCGATGGCTACGATGTGCTCGCCGATCTTCTCGATTTCTTTCTTTTCCCGCGTCATGTAGATGGTCCGGCACTTGGCGAGATGGGAGTTGATGTGCTCGATCATGTCGTGGATCTGGTGGCTTTCCTGCGACAGGTCGTCTGCCGTCTCCTGAATATCGAGGATGGCGTCCACCGGCACTTCCTGCGATTCTTCCTTCAACCGTTCCTTCAGCTTTTTCGATTTGGTCACGTTGCGGCGGTACAGGGTAAGCGAAATGCCGGAGAAGATGAGAAGGATCAACCCCACCGTGGACACGTCCACCAGCACGAACACAAGATCACCGAAGAAGCGCCCGGTATGGATTTCAGTGAGCAGTTTCACCAGGTCCATAGTGAGGTGCGTTCCCGTTTTCTCACTCAGGATTTCCGCAAGGCCGGTGCTCTTCCAGTTCTCGCCTCCGTCCAGTGACAACAGCACCTGCGTGCGGCTTGCCGCCAGCATCATCGGCGCCTTCATGTCCGCAGGGAACTGAATGCTGATGAAATCGAGTCCGATCTCATTATCACCGCCGATGGCTTGCACCTGCCAGTGGTCGCCGCCGTCGGCGGAGTGATACAGGCTTTCGCTCGTGGCGGCGAACAATTCCGTGGTCTGTTTCGGGTTCACAAACAACCCGTGCACGAAATCGGTGTTCAGTTCCTCATCAGGAACCCAGAGGATGCCGTGATTGAATGATTTGTACAATCCGGTTTCAAATCCGGCGTAGAGAAACTCCGGCTCCGTGTCCAGCGACACCAGCGATTTCAAGCGTGAGGGCAGGGCGGTATCCCATTGCCGCGTCCATGTCTCGCCTTCGTCCTGACTGCGGAAGATGCCGGAGTCGGTGGCGATGTAAATGGTTTTGCCTTTCGATGAGAAGCGGATGAACCGCACGCTTTCCCTGCCGTCCTTCTTTTCCGGTTTGAACGACGCCTGCCAGATGTCGCCTTCGTCGTCGGATTTGTAAACGCCGTCGGCGGTGGCGGCGTACAGCACTTCGGGATTGTTCGGGTCGAATTTCAGGTCGCGCACGTCGATGTTGCGCAGTCCCGACGACTCTTCAATCCACCCGCTCCAGAAATCGCCGCCGGTCTCAGATACGTAAATCCCCCGCTCCGTCGCGGCAAAAACCAGTTGCGGCATGATGGGATGGATGGCGACGGCGCGCACGTTTTCATTGCGCATGCCTTCGTGCAGTTGCGTCCACGTGCTTCCGCGGTCCTTGGAACGGAACAGGCCGTTCTGCGTGCCGACAAACATGATGGAAGGATTTTTCGGATTCAGGGTCAGCGCCTGTAAGGCGAAGCCTTCGCCGATCATTTTGAAATACTTGTCGGGCAGGTACTTGGCTTCGACCTCGATCTTGTCGAGTTCCAGGCTGTCGCGGTGCATGAGGAGGATGCCGCTGACCGCCAGCATCAGGAAAAAAATGGCGCAGACGAATCCCGTCCATTTGTGAAAATTGCGGGAGGTTTTAAAAGACTGGAATCTCAATGCAGTCCCTTTTCCTTGGCGCCGATGGGTTGGGAAATCCGGTCGTATTCGTCCTGCAACTGATTTTCAAAATATTTTACCTGGTCGAACAATTCGTGCACCTTTTCATCGATTTCCTTGAGGTGCTGGGACAGCTCTTTCAAATCCTGATCGCGCGTGTCTTTCAGGAAAATTTCGCACCGCTTGGCGTGGTGTGAGATGTGCTCTACCAGGTCGTGCACGCTGGTGATGTTTTTCTGCAGTTGATTGGTGCTGGTCTTCAGTTCGCGCGCCGCCTTCTCCTGCTTGATGATGAAGGTGTACACGATGGCCCCGGCGAAAGCGAGGAGCAGGATCATCTGGCCGATGAACGTCTCCCAGGTGGGGTACATGCCAAGCGTGGAAATTTCCGGTGCGAACTCTGCCGGGGTGGCCGAAAGCTGTCCGCCCATCTGCAACTCGTGCAGGCCCTTGCCCATGAACACAAAGGCCATGAAATACAGAAACACGCTGGTCACGCCGAAGAACCATTTGATCGGCACGCGCACGCCCAGTTTGTTGATCAGAAAAAACACCACGGCCAGCACCGCGCATCCGGCAAGAAAACCCGGAACGATGCCGCCGGTGGTTTCTCCGGCATAAAGGTACAGCGCTTTGTAGAAAAGCACGGTCTCGAATCCTTCGCGGTACACGGAGAGGAACGCCACCACGCCCAGCGTCCACGTACTGCCCGTGGTCATTGCATCCTGCATTTTGTGCGTGATGTACTTCTGCCACTTGGCGGCCTCGATCTTGGAGATCAGCCAGTAGCTGACGTAAAACAGCACCACCACGGCAATGAGCATGATCCAGCCTTCCATCAACTCCTGGTTGGACATGCTAATTTTCAAGATTTCGTGCAAGACGTAGTAGGTGATAAAACTGCCGATGACGCCGATGATCACCCCAACGTAAATGGTTTTCACTTTTTCCTGATTGCGCGAGCGCACGAGGAAGGTGATGAGCGCGGCAATGATGAGGATGGCCTCGAAGCCTTCCCGCACGATGATGGAAAAGGACTGGATGAACAGGCCGGTGAAACCGATGTCCTGCGTCATCTCTGCCTTGCCTTCCGCAAGGCCGGCCTTGATATCCTTCACCAGGTTTTCAACCAGGTCGCGCGGAGCATTTCGTTTCATTTCCGCCTGCAGGCGGCCGAACGCCGATTCCAGCCGCAGGCCCAGTTCCTTGTCCTTGGTGATCAGCGCGCCTTCGACCTTCTCATAAGTCATGTAGGCGTCGAATGCCTGTTCGGAAGCAGACTTGACATCGCCTTCCTTGAACGTGTTCCAACTGGAATCGACCATCCTCTCCACCGATTCGAACGTCTTCAGGTACTGGTCGGAACCCCCACCGGCGGCGGCTCCGGTACCCGCGGCCACCAGTGGCAGGGCGACGTTGTCGTTGGAAAAGGTGCGGATGAAATACGTCACGTTCCAGATGTCTTGCTCGGAAAACTGATCCGCCCAGCCCACCATGGCGGTGTTGGCGATGCCGACGTTGATGATCTGGAAATTGTCAAAAGCTACGGTTTCCTTGTCGCCGGTGATGGCCGGGTTCGCCAGCACGGCGGGTTTGGGCTCCAGTTGATGCGCCACCGGACCATCGCCTTTTCCCGACACGCCGTGACAGATACGGCAGTTGCTCATGTAAATTTCCTGACCGCGCGCCAGGTCGACCGGCTCGGCAGGCGTCTGGCTGATTTCAATTTTAAACTCGCGCACCAGTCCGGCGTTGATGGCCTGAATCTGGGTTCTGATCTCAGCCGGATCTTTCTTATCCTGTATCTCCTGTTTCAGACGTTTGTACTGGTTTGTGATTTCCTCCGCGCCCTGGGCGGAAGAGGACTGGCCGGAAACAGACTGGAATCGCTCGAAGGCCTGGTCCAGAAACACCTGACTCTCTTCATACTCGGCGGCATTGATCACCTTCCCGTTGGCGATGCCTTCCGTGTATTCCTTGTCCACGATGTTCATCATCATGATGACTTTTTTGATTTTGGATTGCACCGCGGCGATGCCTTGTGCCTGGACGATTGGGGGAAATGTCAACGCCGCCAGGAGCAGTGCGAACGGCATCCAACGAAGGAAGAAAAAATTCTTTTTGTGACGCAAAATTTGTTTTGTCATCAAATCAGGAAAGAAAGAGGGTTCTGGCACAATTCTGGAGTGTCGTACATCCAAAAAATTAAAATGAGAATTATTATCAATATTATGATTAACTTATTGAATTGTCAATGAATTAACCAGAAATGGCAATTGCTAGGAGAAGCCGGTAAATCCAGATTTAACAAGGATTAACGGGGTTTGTTGCGCGTTCTGGAAACCGTCTTGGGAATCCCGGGAACAATCGGCTCCATGTCAGGGTTCCAGCATTTTCAATTGCCGCTCCCAATGGAGGATTTGATCTTGTATCCATTGCACGTGTTTGGTTTCCTCCTGTTTCAAATCCTCATACATGCGGCGTTCTCCCAGCCTTTCTTCGCTGTCTGCCGGCGTTTTATCGAGAAGGGTCTGGTAGTATTGGACGGAGTTCTTTTCGCTGACCAGCGATTGCTTCAAAATCTTCAGGCGGGCATGGATGGATTGAACGGTTTCGTTTCCGGAATTCATAAGTCGGCCTCCCAGGCTGGACCTTGTTATAATTCGGAGATCAAAATTTCATTATAAATCATTTTGTATGAGTTAAGGTATTGGCTCTATGACGCAGAAAACGACAGCAACGGCACGGCAGGTTTATGGCGACCTGGTGGCGCGATTGAAGGAGGTCCATCATCTCAACAGCGTGATGGGGATTCTGCACTGGGATCAGGAAGTCATCATGCCTGTGGGAGGCGGGGACTCCCGCGCCCAGCAGTTGGCGACGCTGGCGGGGCTCGCGCACGACAAGTTCACCTCCCCTGAAATCGGTGAATGGCTGGAACAACTGGAGGCCGCGCCGAAATCGGAGTTCAACGAGATCGAGCTCTGCAATATCCGCGAAACCCGCCGCGAGTACGACCGCGAAGTCAAGGTGCCGCGTCAACTGGTGCAGGAATTGACGGAGTTGGGGTCGCGGGGTCACCACGTCTGGGTGAAAGCCCGCGAGAATAATAAATTAGCTGATTTCGCGCCTTTACTCGAGAAAATGGTTGAACTCAAAAAGGAATGGGCGCGGCATATCGATCCCAGCCGTCCGGCTTACGACGTGAATATCGACGTCTTCGAGCAGGGCTTCACCATGGAGCGCATCGATCCGATTTTCGAACGCCTGAAGGGGGAGCTGGTGCCGCTCATCGCCGCCATTCAGGACAGCGACTACAAACCGGACACTTCGTTTTTACGGGGCACGTTCCCCGTCGAAAAGCAGAAATCGCTCGGCCGGCAGGTGATCAGCGACATGGGATTCAATTTCGACAATGGCCGCGTCGATGTCTCGGTGCATCCCTTCTGCGGCGGCGGCGACTGCACCGACGTGCGCATCACCACCCGCTACCGCGAGGACAATTTCATCGAATCGCTGTACGCGGCGGTCCACGAAACCGGCCATGCGCTGTACGAGCAGGGCCGGATGCAGGACCACAAGGCCCTGCCGGTGTCGGAGGCGCTCACCACCGGCGTGCATGAATCGCAATCGCTTTTCTGGGAGCGCATGATCGCCCAGCAGGAGGCGTTCATCGAACGCTATTGCGGCCTGTTGGCGGAGACGTTTCCGCAATCGTTCAGTGGCATCGATCCACACACGGCGTACGAGGCCATCAACGTCAGTCAGCCGTCGTTCATCCGTGTCGAGGCGGACGAGGTGACGTACCCCTTGCATGTGATCCTGCGTTACGAAATCGAAAAGGGGCTGTTCGACGGCTCGATGGCGGTGAAGGACCTGCCGCAAATCTGGAACGACAAGATGGAAACGTACCTGGGCATCCGGCCTGCCACCGACCGTGAAGGCGTGCTTCAGGATGTGCACTGGAGCGGCGGCGCGTTTGGCTACTTCCCGTCGTACACGCTGGGCGCGATGATGGCCTGCCAGTTTTACAAGGCACTGGAACGCGAGGTTCCGGACACTCGCGACCATGTGCGTAACGGCAATTTCCAGATCATCAAGGACTGGCTGAACCGCAACATCCATTCCAAGGGCAAGCTCTATGACACCGACACCCTGCTCACGCAGGTGACGGGAGAACCTTTCAACCCTGAACCGTTCATCACCTACCTTCAGGAGAAGTACACGGCGATTTACCGGCTGCAAGGCAACCAGGCCCGCCACTGAAAGCAATGGAAGAAAATCAGGCGAACATTACCGAATACTGTGTGGTCTGCCAGAAGCCTCTGCCGCCGAATGCGGTCTTCTGCCGAAACTGCCAACCGCCCCAGCCGCCGCCTGCCATACCGGAAGGGGGTCTGCCCCTGTCCAAAGCGGTGGTTGCGATCGCGCTCATCCTGCTGGTGTTTGGCGGCATCGTCGCCATCAAGGCCGGGGTGTCGTTGACAAGCGACATTCCCGAAGGCGGGGAGGAAGCGGTCGCGCCGGAAGATCGCCCGCAGGATGCGGATATGAAGATCATCCATTACGTCCGCGTGGACCGCGCCAATGTCCGCGAACAGCCCAATACCGAGAGCGAGGTCATCACCGTGGTGACGAAAGGCGAGAAGATCGTCGTCACCGAAAAGAATGATGATTGGAGTAAGGTGGATTTGAATGGCAGGGTGGGGTGGATTTCCACCGGCCTGCTGTCCGCCCGCGTGGAGTGACCTCTCTCAACAACCCGCGGCCACCCGCGCGCGGGTTTCGATGAACGCGTTCTTCAATTCGTCAAAGGTGCGCGTCACCGGAAACTGCGGAAACTCGTGGGTGATGCTCTCCGGCGGCTTGAAAAAGATTCCAGCGTGTGCTTCTTTCAGCATCCCGGTATCGTTGTACGAATCGCCGGAGGCGATGACCTTGAAATTGAGGCTTTTGAATGCGGCCACCGCCTTGGTCTTGCCGTCGGGCTGACGCAGGCGGTAATCGGCAATGCGGCCGTCGCCGTCCACCACCAGTTCGTTGCAGAACAGCGTCGGGTAATCCAGTTGGGCCATCAGCGGTCCCGCGAACTGGTAAAAGGTGTCGGAGAGGATGATCACCTGGAACTCGGACTTCAGCCAGTCCAGAAATTCTTTCGCTCCGTCCAGAGGGGTCAGCGTGCCGATCACGCTCTGGATGTCGTTCAGCTTCAGGTTGTTCTCATCGAGGATTTTCAGGCGCCCCCGCATCAGCTCATCGTAATCGGGGATGTCGCGGGTGGTGAGGCGCAGTTTCTCGATACCGGTTTTCTCGGCAAATGCGATCCAGATTTCCGGGATCAGCACCCCTTCCAGGTCCAGGCAGGCCAGCATTGCAAACTCCTTTCTAGGTTTCGTGGAGGCCACATTATAGGGAAAGAATCGGGCAATACAAGGACAAGCTGTCAGGGAAGTTCTTCGGGCAGGGTGTCCGGCCGGGCTTTGACGGCTTTGCGGGTTTTGATGAGCTTAACCAGAAAATGCCATTCCTCGATTTTCATCACCGAGGCGATGCCCGCATAGAGCGCCGCGCCGCAGAACACCTCGCCGACCAGCACCGTCAACCGCACGATCAGGCTGTCGGTAGGCACAAACAGCCAGGCATTCAGGTAATGCACCGCAATGCCCATCAGCGCCGAGGCAAACGAGAAGCGCAGGATGGCCGCGACGATTTTGCGTCCGCCCAGCCGCCCCAGCCGCTTTTTGAGCAGGTACACCAGCACCGCCGCGTTGGCGATGGAGGAAAGCGACGTTGCCAGGGCCAGCCCGCCGTGTTTCAACGGACCCATCAGCGCCACCGCCAGCCCCACGTTCAAAATCATGGTGTAGATGCCGATGCGCATCGGCGTTTTGGTGTCCTGCAACGAGTAGAAGGCGGAGACCAGAATCTTCATACCGCAGAAGGCGCACAGACCGACGGCGTAGAAGATCAGTGCGTACTGTGTGCCCTCGGTGGTGGCGCGGACGAACTCGCCGCGCTCCCAAAGAGTCTGGATGATGGGGAAACTGAGCACCGCGAGTCCCACCGTCGCGGGGATGGTGATGAACAGGATCCAGCGGATGCCGAAGTTCAGCGTGCCGCGCAACTCCATGAACTCCTGCTTCGACGCCTGCTCGGTGAGCGTTGGCAGAATGGCGATGCCCAGCGCCACGCCGAACACGCCCAGCGGCAACTGCACCAGCCGGTTGGCGTAATAGAGGTAGGAGATCGAACCGCCCGGCAACAGCGACGCCAGCAGGGTTTCGATCAGCAGGCTCACCTCATACACGCCGAAGGCGACGATGGCGGGTCCGAGCAGTTTGGCCACTTTGATGATGCCAGGATCTTTCCAGTCGAGGACGGCCGACAGTTTCAGTCCGCTTTGAAACGTTTTCGGCAACTGCACCACCAGTTGCATGAACGCACCCAGCAGGACGCCCAGCGCCAGGCCAAGAATCGGTTCGTCCATGTACGGCGAAATGAACAGCGCGCCCACGATCATGCCGATGTTGAGGATCACCGGCGCGGCGGCGGGCAGGGCGAAGTTGCCGTGCGTGTTGAGCAGGCCCATGCAGAACGCGCTGAGCCCGATGAAAATCAGAAACGGCCCCATCCAGCGGGTGAGGGAAACGGTGAGTTCGAACTTGCCGGGCTCGTCGAGAAACCCCGGTGCGAAGATGGTGATGACGAACGGCGCCAGCGCGACGATGCCCAGCGTGACCAGTACCAACACCACGGTCTGGATGTTGAACAGGTTGGAGGCGAAACGCTGAGTGTCTTCTTTGCTTCGGGTGTTGACGTACTCGCCGTAAACCGGAATCATGGCGGCGCTCACCGCGCCTTCCCCCAGGATGCGGCGCTGGATGTTGGGAATGCGAAAGGCAACGAAGAACGCATCTGCCGCCGCCGACGCGCCAAAACTCCAGCCGATGACCACGTCGCGCACAAACCCGAACAGCCGGGAAGCCAGGGTCATGGTGCCCACCGTGCCCGCCGCCCGGCTGATTTTTTCGTTTTTATCCATGTACAGGAAGGCTCGAGATCTCGAGGGAAGGCCTGAGAAGCGTTTCGGCTGACGCGTCCAACGTTCCTCAATGCCCATTAAGGTTTTTATTATCAAATATTTATGGGCCAAACTCAAGTCATAAATGGATTGCGCTGGGACGCGTTTTCGAGGACAATGTGGACCCCGTGAACGGCCGGGGGCGGGCGTTTGCGCAGGGGAGGACGTTTTACCTCTGAAAAGAAAAAAGGAAACTTCATTGTCCTTATGAATACGGGTTCTTCTAACTATGTGCGCGCGCTCACCATCGCCGGGTCGGACAGCGGCGGCGGCGCGGGCATCCAGGCCGATCTCAAAACGTTCTCCGCGCTCGGCTGTTACGGCATGTCCGTTATCACCGCTCTCACCGCGCAGAACACGCAGGGCGTCACCGGCATTCACGATGTGCCCGCCGGGTTCGTGCGCCAGCAGTTGGAGGCGGTGCTGGGCGACATCGGCGCCGATGCGGTGAAGATCGGCATGCTCCACAATCCGCAGACCATTCATGTGGTCGCCCAGGGCCTCAAGCGGTTCGATGTTCAGCGCGTGGTGCTTGATCCGGTCATGTTCGCCAAAAGCGGCGACCGCTTGATCCAGGACGAGGCCGTCGCGGCGTTGAAATCGCAACTGCTCCCGCTGGCTACGGTGTTGACGCCGAACCTCAAGGAAGCGGAAGCGTTGCTGGAAATCAAAATCGATACCGATGACGACATGGAACAGGCCGCCCGCCTCCTGGCGAAGATGGGTCCGCAAGCGGTGGTGGTGAAGGGGGGACCTCCGGTGACGACGGGTGGCGACGACTGTTTTTATTCCAACGCGGATGCAAAGGGAGCCGTTCAGTGGCTGAATCACGCACATGTGGACACGCACAACGTCCACGGCACTGGGTGCACATTTTCATCTGCGATTGCGGCGTATCTGGCCCGGGGAGAGACCTTGGACGACGCCGTGCGCCATGCGAAAGAATACATCTCCGGCGCGTTGGAGAACGGCGCGCTGTACCGGCTGGGTCACGGCAAGGGGCCGGTCGCCCACTTTTTTCATTTGTGGAAATCACAACCTTGATTTGAAGGAGACCCCATGTCATTCACGCAAGACGCCTGGGCTTCCATCACCGGCATATACCAGGACATCCTCGACCATCCGTTCAACAGGGAACTGGGGGAGGGCACGCTGAAGGAAGAACGTTTTCAGTTCTACATGAAACAGGACTCGCTGTACCTCGAAGACTTTGCTCGCGCCCTGGCCATCGCCGCCTCGAAAGCGCCGACACCGGACGATATCGTGCTACTTCTCGACTTCTCCAAAGGCGCGATCGTCGCTGAGCGGTCCTTGCACCAATTCTATTTCGACTTCTTCAAGATCCAGCTCGACGCCGAACGCGAGCCGGGTTGCTTCACTTACACGAAGTTTCTGCTGTCCACCGCATCGCACGAAAGTTACGAAG
This sequence comes from Nitrospina gracilis Nb-211, assembly GCF_021845525.1. Classification (NCBI taxonomy): domain Bacteria; kingdom Pseudomonadati; phylum Nitrospinota; class Nitrospinia; order Nitrospinales; family Nitrospinaceae; genus Nitrospina; species Nitrospina gracilis. Next base: position 1,575,437 of record NZ_JAKJKD010000001.1, read on the forward strand.
TCGGCATCGCCGCATTGCTTCCCTGTTTCTGGATTTATCGCGAGGTGGGACTGCACATCCATAAAAACGCCAAGCCCGACAATACTTATCAGAACTGGATCGACATGTATTCAAGCCCGGAGTTCAGCGCTGTGGTCGATCAGGCCATCGACCTCACCGACCGCGTGGCCGAGGGAGTGAATGCGCCCACACGCGAGGCGATGATGGATGCGTTCATCAAGTCAACGCAGTTGGAATGGATGTTCTGGGATTGCGCATATCACATGCGGACATGGGCGTCCGCGTCGCTTCACAGTTCCTGAATGAAGCGCGTGGCGTAGGAACGGATGTGTTTGCCATTTAGAACATGGAAGCGGCGCACGCGTTCGATGGTCTGCGCCGACAGGCGTTTTAATGGAATGTGGATGATGCGCTTTTTATAGTGACGCGCCATGCGTCGCCACGATGCGGGCGGCGCGCCCGGCGAAACCACCGCCACATGCCGTTCCTGCGAATGGAACAACGCCGCCTCCAACAGTTTCTCCTCCAAGGTCTCTCCCATTGAAAGGCGCGGATCTTCCCAAATATTGGGGATGGGCCGGGGCGGATAAATCAACATGCATCCGCCATAGGTGGCCTCACCAATGCCGGGGCCGATCAGGTTTTCCATGTAGCTGGTGGCGAAGAAGCACAACGTCGATTCGTTTTCGTGCTCGGCGTACCAGGTCTGCCGCCAGCCGTAGCGGTCCGTCTGCGGTTCCATCTCGAACAGCATCACCACCACCTCCACGTTGCCGCGCGAGGGCGGAATCTCTTTCACGTAAATATCGCCCGTGTGCCAGTTGCGCAGGGTGTCGCGCAGGTCGATGCCGTCCTTCACCGAGGTGGTGAATTTTTCCGTGCGTGCCAGGTCGTGCGCCAGAAGATGGCGTGTCTGTTCGCGGATGTGCGAGTTGAGGTTTTCGATTTTCTCGTCTTCCGGCGGCCATGAACACTGGCCGTAAGGGTTCCACCTGTAGCGGTAGTCCTGTTGCTTCAGCTTGTCAGGTTCCGGTTTCAGGTTCAGCGTGCGCCATACGAGTGCGGTCTCCGACAGGCGGTTTTTCATGGTCACCGGATCGTCGTCGCCGAATGTGGCCTGATCGATGCCCAGGGCCACGGAATCGAGCTCGTCCGCGCCTTTCTGATAAGGATACTCCCGCGCCGCCTCGACCAGTGCGATGGCGAAGGGATCGCCGCCGATCTGCTTGGCTGCCATCGCCAGCGTGTAGAGGTCCGGCGTCAGGCGGTGTTCCATTAACGTCAGGTTGCGCACGTACTGGAGAAATATCTGGAAACTCTGTTGCGTCAGGTTGTGATACCGCACTTTGTGTTTCTGCAGAAAACGTTCGCGCGCCCGGATGAGGATTTCCTTCACCCCGTCGATGGCGACGTTTTTGTCGGAGCGCATGGTCTGCCGCCGGTGTTCATACAGGTAAGTGATGTACGGAAACTCGCTGAGGGCGAAAAACAAGGTGTCCGGGTGCACACTATACAGCGTCGGGGATTGCGGCGGCCTCTCCGGTTTGGGGTAGGGAGCACGTTCGTCGTACGCCCGCTTGATCCACGGCCAGTCGAGGATGGAACAGATAAAGAGAACTTTTTTGCGTTCGATCTCCAGCCGGTGGAGTTGATGCGCCATCCAGCGGCAACGCAGATCGGCCTGGCTGTCCTTTTCCGGTTTTGGCAGGAAGAGAAGCATGCTGACCGCGAACTTTTCCATCGACATCTGTTGAAGCGCGCCGGTGTCCGGAAAATCCATGCTGCGCGGCTGGTAGTTTTGCACGCTCAGGTCGATGAACTCGCAGGGAATGTTTTCCTGCCTTGCGATGCGGAGCGCCATGACGACGGGTTGTGAGGGATCGATGGGAACGTAGGTGACGGTGCCGTCTTCCTCTTCCACGCAACTGATGGTGATGGCGGGAAGCAGATCGAGTCCGCGCAGAACCGTGGGTTCGTATTCCGGCGGCAGGCACACGGCGAGGCAGTCGCACCCGGACGCGAGCAGGCGTTGCCGCACTTCGCGGGTGAAGTGGCCGCTTCCGTGTACGACCGGAAGCACCTGGATGCGCTCACCCAGGGCAAACACGTCATGCGTTGCAGGAGCCGGGGCGGTCATTTTTAAATTTCCTCAGCGATCCATATCGGGATGCAGGGGGTTGTCGTCGCCGAAAAAGAAATCGCCCAACCCCATCGGCAGGCGGTCGTTGCCCAGGGCGCGGCTTTTGCGTTCCGCCAGCCGGTCGAGGTTCAACGCCTCTTCGCCCAGCACCTTTTCCACCGCTTCGCTCCAGATGGCGTCTTTGGAGATGGGGTGATCCTGGTCCTGCTTCAATCGCTTGATCGCGTATTGGAGGATGTGAATGCCGTCGCGCGGGGAGAAGTCGAGGTCCAACTGATGCGACCTTTGCAGGAACCGCACGGTCATGTCGAGCAGGTCTTCTTCAGCGAAAGGCAGGTGATATTTCAGAATCGCCATTTCATCTTGCTGTGACGGCATCTGCAACTGCAAGGTCGGTTGCAGGCGCGACAGAATGTAGTCGGGAATCTCAAAGGTGGATTCGTCGTTATTCATGGTGACGCAGGCACGGAACTCCGGGTGCGCCTTGATCTGGATGCCTGCAATGATGGACTCGACGTAGCGCCGGTGGTCGAGAAGAGGCGCAAGCGATGCCCAACTTTTCTCGTTCATTCGGTTGCCTTCGTCCAGAATGCAGATGCCGCCCTGGATCATGGCCGTGACCAGAGGCGAGGCGTGGTACGAGATACGGCCGTTCTCGGCCAGAACGGGCGTGACCAGCAGATCCTCGGGACGTGTGTCGCTGGTGCATTGAAAAATGTAGAGTGGCTGGCTGCGCTTATGCGCGGCCACCATGCAGAGCGTGGTTTTGCCGATGCCCGGCATGCCGATGATGCGCGGCGACAGCGGCAGATCCTTTTCCGCCACCACCATCCAGCAGGCGAGAATCTGGCGCAGGATTTCCTCCTGGCCTATCCAGGTCACCTCACTGTCATCGTGGGGGCTCAGGGTCAGGTGAATGCCGCCGATGGTGGCGGTCTCATGCTTTATATTGGTGCTTTTGACGTCGTCCTTCATAAGCCTCGATCGAGTTGAATTTCGATTCAAGAATACGTTTGGAATCGATGGGTGTCAAGGCGACTGGGATGCGTTCAATGCTTCCCCGTCAGCACCAGCACCTTGGCCGCGATGTGATGGATGGCCTGGGCCAGCGACCGCACGGGAAGGGATCTCCCCTGGTTTGAGGAGATGGTGGCAAAGCTGGATTTCGCCGTTTTCCCGATAAACTGATCTAAAAATGAAGAAGAAATGATTTCGGCCCTTTGAGGTCCCTTGTACTCCATGATTTTGACATCCTGCACGGAACCCTGGCCATCGACCAGAGTGATGAACACCGCTCTCGATGGCGGATGGGAATTGGACTCGGCCGTAGCGATGAAAGCATAGAGATTTTTCCCGTCATTGCGGGTGGCATAATAATAATCCAGACGGGAATTGGAGGGAGTCTGTCCGGTCAATGCCTCGATCTTTTGAATTTTTGATTCAGTCAGATGGCTTTTTCGGTGTTTGATCTTGTTCACTCCTTTGAACACCGCTTTCAAGGCATCCAGTTTGCTGAGGTACACCTTGTTGCGGAGTTCGTCCTCCGGTATCACATGAGCATGGCCGGTCTCAATGAGTGGAATGCAAAGTAGTATCCACACGCTGAGAATCATCAGGAAGCATTTTTGTTTCATTAGAAACCTCTTCATTTAATATCGAATCCCGTTTGAATCGGATTTCGAGAATCAGGTTATAGAGTGCAGGCAAAACAATCAGGGTCAACAGCGTGGCGGAAATCATGCCGCCCACCATGGGTGCGGCGATGCGCTTCATCATATCCGAGCCGGTGCCGGTTCCCAGCATGATGGGCAACAGGCCACCCACCGTGGACACCACCGTCATCAGGATGGGTCGCACCCGCTCCGATGTGCCTTGCAGAACGGCATCGCGGATGTCCGCTTTCGAGCGAATATTTCCTTCCTGCCGTTTCAGCTTGTAGGTCTGGTCGATATAGACCAGAACGAGAACACCGATCTCCGCCGCCACCCCTGCCAGCGCGATGAATCCCACTCCTACGGCAACACTGAGTTCGTAATGGAGAAAATACAAATACCAGATGCCACCTACCAACGCAAAGGGCATGGAGAGCATGACGATCAGGCTTTCCGTCATGTTGCGAAAATTCAGATAGAGCAGAACGAAGATGACAAACAGAGTGACGGGGACGATGAACTGCAATCGTTTCTTGGCCCGTTCCATGTACTCGTATTGGCCGCTCCAGATCAGGTTGTAGCCCGCCGGCAAGGAAATCCTCTGGTTCAATATGCCTTGCGCCCTTTGCACATACGTTCCCACGTCGATATTTTTGATGTCGATATAAATCCAGGCATTCAACCGCGCGTTTTCGGTTTTGATGACCGGGGGGCCTTTTTTGATTTCTATTCTGGCCACCTGTGCCATGGGGATGTGTTCGCCGCGCGGAGTGGGAATCAGGACCCGTTCCAAGCGGCTGATGTTATCGCGCAGTCCCCGGCTGTAACGCAGGTTGACGGGATAGCGCTCCAGCCCCTCGATGGTCGTGGTGATGTTCATGCCGCCGATCGCGGTTTGAATGGTGTCCTGTATGTCGCCTACGGTCAATCCGTAGCGGGCGGCCTGTTTGCGGTCGATGACAAAATCGAAGTAATTTCCGCCAACCACGCGCTCCGAATACACGCTCGCGGTTCCGGGAACGTTGCGGATGATGGCTTCGATTCTCTGTCCCAACTCCTGCAAGGTTTTCAGATTGTCCCCGGCGAGTTTGATGCCGACCGGGGTTTTGATCCCCGTGGACAACATGGAGATACGGTTTTTAATGGGCATGGTCCATACGTTGGTGATTCCGGGAATCTGTAAAGCCGCATCCATTTCCTCGATCAAGGTATCCGTTGTCACTCCAGGTCGCCAGGCGGACTTGGGCTTGAGGGTGATGGTGGTTTCGATCATGCTCAGCGGGGCAGGGTCGGTGGCCGTCTCCGCCCGGCCTATTTTTCCGAAAACCGTTTTGACTTCCGGAAACTGGCGGATGATCTTGTCTGTTTGCTGTAAAAGCTGGCGGGCTTTGGTGATGGAAATGCCCGGCAAAGTGGTGGGCATGTACAGCAGGTTGCCTTCATCCAGCGGTGGCATGAACTCCGAGCCGAGTTTTTGCAGGGGAATCAGAGTGGCGAGCACGATCAATACCGCCACCAGGATGATGACCGTCTTCATCCGCAGAACGAGCCAGAGAACGGGCCGGAACAGGTTTTCCAGCAACCAGGTGATGGGATTTTTCTTTTCCGGAAGAATGCGGCCCCGTATGAAATAACCCATGATGACGGGAACCAGGGTGATCGCCAGAATGGCGGAGGCGGCCATGGAGTATGTCTTGGTGAACGCAAGGGGAGAGAACATACGTCCCTCCTGCGCCTCCAGCGTGAATACCGGTAAGAAAGAAACCGTGATGATCAGCAGGCTGTAAAACAGCGCGGGTCCCACTTCCGCCGCCGCCTCGTAAATGATCTGCCAGTGATTTTTCTTGCCATGATCGCGTTCCAGATGCTTGTGCGCGTTTTCGATCATCACGATGGCGCCGTCGATCATGGCGCCGATGGCGATGGCAATCCCGCCCAACGACATGATATTCGCATTCAGGCCCTGGTATTTCATGACGATGAACGCCATGAGGACGCCCATCGGGATGGTGATGATGGCCACCAGCGAGGACCGGAGATGCAGAAGAAAGAAAATACTGATCAGGGCCACGGCGACGCTTTCTTCGATGAGCTTTTCTTTCAGGTTGTCGATGGCGCGTTGTATCAACTTGGACCGGTCGTACACCTCGATGACTTCCACACCGTCCGGCAGGCCCTTTTTCAATTGATCCAGTTTGTGTTTGACCTTGTGGATGACGTCCATGGCGTTTTCACCGAAACGCTGCACGATGATTCCGCCCACCGTTTCCCCTTCGCCATTCAATTCTGCAAGTCCGCGCCGCAGCTCCGGTCCCAGTTGCACGCGTCCAACATCCCGCATCAGGATGGGTGTTCCCTGAGGATCCACGCCCAACGGAATGTTCTCGATGTCTTCGATTTTTTTGATGTATCCCAGGCCGCGGACCATGTACTCCGTTTCGGACATTTCCAGCAACCGGCCGCCGACATCGTTATTACTGCGCTGGATCGCATGCTTTACTTTTGTGAGTGGAATATCGTAAGCCTTCAGTTTGTTGGGATCGACCTCCACCTGGTATTGCTTCACATAACCGCCGATGCTCGCCACCTCGGACACACCGGGAACCGTTTGCAGTTCGTACCGCAAAAACCAATCCTGGATGGATCTCAATTCCGAAAGGTCATGCTGGCCGGTGCGGTCCACCAACGCGTACTGGTAAACCCAGCCGACGCCGGTGGCATCGGGGCCCAGCGAAGGGGTGACGCCCTGCGGCAGTCTTTTGGAGATGAAATTCAGTTGTTCCAGAACCCGGCTCCGCGCCCAGTACAAATCGGTTCCGTCTTCAAAGATGATGTACACAAACGACAGGCCAAAGTATGAATAGCCCCGGACCACCTTGGCATAGGGCACCGCCAGCATGGTGGTGGTGAGAGGATAGGTGATCTGGTCTTCGATAATCTGCGGCGCCTGGCCGGGGTACTCCGTGAAAACGATGACCTGCACGTCGCTCAAGTCCGGAATGGCGTCCAGATTGATGGTCTTCATGGAATACACACCCCAGACAAAAATCCCGAGTGCGCCAAGCAAAACCAGGAACCGGTTTTTGAGGGAAGCGCCTATGATTCGTTTCAACATCGTTCTCTCCGCATCATGATTTCCAGGTAACGGATGTCACACGGTCAGTGCTGATGAGCGGTTTTCGTGTTATCCAGTTTCAATTCGAGTTTGCCGGCTTTCTTTTTGCTTTCCTTCTGCCCCGATTCTTCCGTACTGTCCAGTTTGTCCATGGCTTCCCTCAGCCGACTTTCGGAATCGATCAGAAAACCGGATGAAGTCACCACCGTTTCACCCGATTTCAATCCTTTGAGCACCTGGTAGTATCCGTCGGCTTCCACCCCCAGTGCCACCTGCCTGGTTTCGAACCGTCCTTCTTTGTTCTGAACCACGACCATATCCATTTCTCCGGAACGGATCACCGCCTGCTCCGGGACCGCCACTCCCTCCTTGGCCAGAGGAGATTTCAAGGTGACGTTGGCGTACATGTCCGGCTTGAGGGTCCATTCGGGATTTTCAAACTCCATGCGGACTTTGATGGTTCGGGTTTTGGGATCGAGGAACGGGTCGATGTACGTCACTTTGCCCTTGAACTGCTTTCCGGGAAAGTAAGGCAGGTTCATCGTTGCTTCCTGGCCGATTTTCACCCAAGGCTGTTCGTATTCATAAATGTCGGCCATCACCCAGATATTGGAAAGGTCAGCAATGGTGTAAAGGCTTTTCCCGGGTTCCACAAACATCCCTTCCTGGGCCGTCTTTTTAACCACAAAACCCCGGACGGGGGAGTGAATGTGCATGGTCTTCTTGATTTGCCGGGTTTGAGCCAGCTCTTCAATCTGATGCTCCGCGACATCAAACAGCTTGAGGCGCTTTCGAGTGGTCTCAAGCAATGTGTTTGCACCGCGGGTGATATCCGGAAATTCGCTGTTCTTTAAAGATTCCTTGTATTTCAATGCGAGCAGGAACTCCTCCTGGGTGGTCACAAGATCCGGGCTGTAAATTTCCATGAGCACGTCGTCGTTTTCCACCTCCTGCCCGGTAAAATCGACGTACAGTTTCTCAATCCAGCCACCGAATTTGGTATGGATATGATGTACCTTCCTCTCGTCATAAGTGAGAGTGCCGGTGGTGCGGATTTCATGGGTGAGTTTCCGGACTCTTACTTTTTCCGTTTTGACGCCTATGTTTTGCACGACTGTCGGGTTAATTTTTATTGCGGAATCTTCCGTCTCGTCTTCATAAACCGGGATGAGATCCATGCCCATTGGGCTTTTCCCGGGTTTGTCCCGTTTGTAACTGGGGTCCATCGGGGCCTGCCAGTATTTGACCTTTCTGCCTTCCTTTTCCTGCTTCATCCCCGGCATGGGAGCCGTCTGCTTTTCCGTTCCCGAACCTTCCCGCTTGGCGCCTTGTGGGGTCTCGGGCCTTTGGATTTTCTCCTCAATGTATTCGGCCACTTCGTTTTTGATGGGGATGATCCGCTCCTTGGAGAATGAAATGAATTCAGAAAAAGCGCGTTTGGTGTTTTCCCATTGCGATGGTCCGGTCAAAAGCCCGATAAAATAAAAACCCGCCACCAAAACGAACAATAGCACCAGGTTGAGCCAACGGAAACGCTTCTGTTCGGGGGGAAGCTCGGCTTTGATTTCCAGCTGTTTTACAAGAGGGAACAGGATCTCCTCTCCATCCGGTTTGGATTCGGAATCCGAAGCCTTTCCGCCTGCGGCGCCTTCGTCGTCTTTTTTGCTTTCTTCAGGCGGTTTGTTGTTTGTTTCTTCGTCGGTCATGGTTTCACCGTTCTGTTTTATTCAAATCAATGAGGCTTTTCCCCACCAGGCTTTCCAATGTGGCCAGGTTCTGTTCATAGTGAGTCAATTCGCGATGGTATTTGATCTCCCAGTTGAGCAGGGTGACCTGGTTGTCAATCAGAGTGAGAAAGTCCACCTTGTCCACGCTGTAAGCCGCCAGCGCCGATTCCAGCGATTGTTTGGCCTGGGGGATGATGCCTGTTTTCACCAGTTGGATGAGCTCCCGGTTTTTCTTTTCCTTGTCCATCAGCATTTTGATTTCCATGAAAATCTTGTTGCGGACCTTGCGATACGATTCCCTGAGAACGGAGATCCGGTAATTTTCCTCCGCCACCTTTCTATCCTGCTTCGTTTTTTGCCAGATAGGAATGTTGACTCCGACAAAGCCCGATACGAAATCGGGACGATCGTTGAAAGGCGAATCCTGACGCTGGCCATAACGGAAGCCCACCTGGAAGTCCGGGTAGTATTCTTTCTCCGCCAGTTCCCTGCGTACTTTCATTTTTTCGATGGCTTCTTGAATTTCCTTGAGTGCCGGCCGGTTTTTCTCCGCCAGCATTTGCAAGTCTTCCACCGTGTAATGAAACGGCGTTTGCGTGATGCCATGAGGAATATGCAGAGGCGCCTGGGGAAGACGGTCCATCAATGTGTTCAGGCGAGCGGTTTCCTGATCCTTCATCTGCTGGAGTTCTATCAGCCGATCAAGAATTTTTGATAATTCCACCTGCGCCTGCAGAACATCCTGCTGGATTCCTTTTCCCACGGCGTACTTGGATTCGGCAATGGTTACGAATTGCTCCAGCAGGATTTTATTTTGCCGGGTGGTGTCGAGGGCGGCCCGAAGGAAGCAGATTTCATAAAAAGACGTTTTTACCTGCCGGATGATAGCCAGTTCCAGGTCGTGCAGAGTCTGCTCCGCGATGCGCACATCCTGAAGGGCCTCTTTGGAACGGAGGTTCAATTTGCCGGGGTAGGGGAGCGCCTGAGTCACCTCGATCTGTTTCTGGGTCATTGCCTCCTGCCGGAAAGAGAAGGTGTCCACCGGCAGATTCATGAGGCCCAGCATCACCATGGGGTCTGCCAAAGATTCTCGTTGCGGCGGGATTTCCTTCAGGACGTTGATTTTCTGACGAACCTCCGCCAATTCAGGGTTGTTTTGAAGCGCCTCCTGAATGAAACTGTTTAATGTGATTTTGAAAATAGGGTGTGGACTGTCCTCAGCCAGCCCCAAAGACGGCGCAAGGCACAATGCGGCCACAACAAACCAGTATCGGTACATGGACTCCTCCTGATCCGGGCATGATTTCGCCACGGGAAAATTTAGCCCAAATGGGCTACAATGATTGCGTTTCTATATGGAGAAATCGTCCGTGTTATCGAGGCGGATGATACAGTGGCACCGGGTGGGGTTCCGGCATTTGGGGAATGATCGTGAAAGCCATGCGGATTTCCGGTGGCGGCGAATTCAATGTGGGAGAAACGGACTGGAGAGCGACCGCACACACGCCACACATCATGGTCTGACTGCAATCCATCATGTTGGCTTCCGGCATCATCATGGCCTGCGCTGACTGGCACCAAAGGAAAAGCATCGCAACCAGCACCATGACCGAGCCGATATGTTTGAATTTAAAGCTCATCAGTTGGAAATCCTTTCCAACCTAATTTAGTTCTGATTGGGTAATCTTGTCAAGACATGTTGATTATGAGTCCTTCTATTACCGGAATTCCGGTTTGCACGAAAACCCATTTTCACGAGCAATCAATCACTGATCCACATGTGGTCTCGACTTCGTAATTCCTTATTATTTAAAAGCCTTGTCTCATTAGGGGTGGGGGTGGCACTGCTGCTTCTGCTTGAGGGGGGACTGCGCCTGAGTGGATTCGGCGACCAGTTCGAGTTCGTGGTTTCCGGCACCCGGCCGCAGGATGAAGGCAAGGTGTCGCTCAACACACAGTATGTCGCCATTCATTATTTCCAGCATCTGCCCGTCAACATCAGCAAACTGTTCACCAATCAGCCGTGGTACGAGGATACCGAGTTCACCCGCAAGAAACAGCCCGGCGTGTACCGCATCTTCATGGTGGGGGCTTCCACCACCCGCGGGTTTCCCTACACGGACCGCCGCATCAGTTACTCCGGGTTGTTGCAGGGCATCCTCAATGACGTGCTTCCCGGCAAACGGGTGGAGGTGGTCAACGCCGGTTACGATGCGCTCAGCAGTTTCGGCATTCTCGACCTCGCATCGCAATTGATGGATTACGAACCGGACCTGCTGGTGGTGTACAGCGGGCACAATGAATTCATCGGGCACTTCGGCGTCAACTCGGCTGTCAATTATGGCCAGAACCGGGGAGTGATCCGTCTTGCCACCTTCCTGTTTCACTCGCGGGTGTACCTGGCGCTGGAGCGCATGGGCCTGTGGCTGAAATCCCGGAACCGGGAGGATGCCAATCGCGAAAGCCAGGTGAATCTGTTCCGCGCCATGTTGTCCGAGGAAAACACGGTGTGGGACGAACCCTTGCATGCGGAGGCGGAACGCAATTACAAAGCCAACCTGAAAGACCTTGTGAAAAAAGCAAAGGTGCGGGGCATACAGGTTCTGCTTCTCACCCTGGTGTCCAACCTGCGGGATTTTGCTCCCATCCGTTCCGAGTTTTCCGATGGCATTCCTCCCGGTCAACGTCAGCTTTTGGAGGATTCGATGAAACAGGGCCGGGATGCACTGGATCAGGAACAGTATCAAGCCGCCTTGAAGCATTTCCGTGCCGCCGTTCAGCAGGACGAACACTACGCGGCGGCGCACTATCAACTGGGGCGGACTTACGATCGGTTGAACCAGATAGAGAAGGCGAAGTTTCATTACGAGCAGGCGCGCGAGCACGACCGTTTGCACCTGCGTGCCTGTCTTCGTTTCAACCAGATTGTGAAAGATGTCGGCGGTGAGGAGGGAGTCCCCGTCCTGGATCTGGTGCCCAGGGTCGAAGCGGTTTCGAAAAACGGCTTGCCTGGCCGGGACCTGTTCCTCGAACACGTGCATCCCAACATCAACGGCCATATGGTGATGGCAGACAGCATTGCCCGGTTCCTGGCAAAGCAGGAGATGGTGGCGCCCGAGGCACAATGGCAATGGGACCGCCTGCGCCCGGCCCGGAATTATGTGTTGCAGACCGGGTTCGACCGATCCCAGTACCTGAACGCGCAGTACACGGTAGGGCGGCTGTATCTGGAATTCCCTTTCTACCAATGCAGGGAAGGCGTGGCGGTTTTGAAGGAGATCGGCAAAGCGGAAGCCGAACGTTTCAGCATCGACAACTGTTTCCAAGTTTCCGGAAAGGAAAATTCGAACCATGTTGATTGATCTCAATCTGAAGAACAAGCAGGTGGTCGTGATCGGCGCGGGATGGGAAGCCACGCGCAAAGTGGAAGCTCTATTGGGACAGGATTGTGAAATCATCATCGTCGCGGATCGCATCTCCGATTCCATTCGCAAGTGGGAACGGGAAGGCCGGCTCCAGTGCACGCTCATGATCGTGGAAAATGGGGAGTTTCTGAAAAACTACGATCGATTGATCCTGGTCATGGCCGCGACCGATTCGCGGGATCTCAACCGGGAACTGGTGAAATCCGGGTTGGAAATGGGGTGTTATGTGTATGCGGTGGACGATCCGGAAGTGAGCGACTTCAGTCATCCGTCAGTGATTTCGCTCGACGACAATGTGAAGGTCGCCATTTCCACCAGTGGGAAGAGTCCTCTGATGGCGGGAACTTTCCGTCAGCGCCTGGAACCGATCCTGCGGCAAACCATCACCCGCGTCGACCTTTTTCAGGTTGTCCTGCAGGAGCGCATGCGCAAACTGGCCAAGGAGACGTTGAAGGAAACCAAGCGGCGTAAGGAATTTCTACAAAGCCTGCTGATCGACCCTGAAATTCAAAGCTTTCTGGAACGGGGAAGCCTGGATGAAGCGGAATACTTTGCCCGGCAACGGCTGGAGAAATTCACTTTTAACGAGGATTGAAGGTGAGGGCGCCGGGCTTCTTTTGGTAAAATGAAGTAAGAGCAATTTGTTTGTCAGGGAGATTCATTTTGAGCAATTCCGTTTTTCTTGTCATCGTGGCCGGGATCGTACTGGCCATGCTGGTTCTGATGGTGCGCTACGCCCGGTTCATTCACAATTACCCGTCACAGACGGATGACGATTCCGCGGACAAACAGCAGACGAAAGACAAACCGCCGGAACCGCCTGAAAGCAATTCATGAGAGGCATGCCATGTCTGAATTGGACAACATCCTGGATGATTACCTGCAACGGTTCCTCGAAAGCAACCGGGCGGGGCGGCATCTGGTCAACAAGCTCAACGACTGTGGCGTCGGGGTGATGCCGGTTCTCGATCATGTGACCATTCGCACGCACAACGTGGAGCGGCGCGCCCGGCAGTTCCTCGATCTCAGTTATAAGGAAGACAAGAAAATCGGCGTTCTGGAATTCGATAGCTGGTGGGCCAAGGTGTATCGCAAGCCCGGCTACCCCACCTTCTTTATTGACCAGGCCTACGACGACGACCGCGGCAAGACCAGCCTGATTCCTCAATGGGTCAACGCCCACGGAGACGAATGCTTTCATCACATCGCAGTGCTGGTGGAGGATATCGAGTTGGCCATCTCCGCACTCGAACGCGATGGGTTTCAGATGGCGGGCGATATCGTGGGCGGGCCCGCTTCGGACCTGCGCCAGGTGTTCACGGAGCCGGAAAAACGGGATGGCAATGTTCACACCGTGCTCGAGTTGATCGAACGTCATAACGGATACGAGGGATTCCTGCCGCCGCAGGCCGACAGCCTGATGGAATCCACCCGCCGCTGAAATCATCTGCCCGGCGCCAATTTTACCTGTAATTCAATCATGCGACGCAAAACCGATCCCGAGGCCATTGCGCCTTACCTTAAAGATGCCTCCAACTGTCCGCCGGGCACCGCTTCCGAGGTGGTGCTCCCCGAAACGGTGGATGAGTTGAAAGCCTTTTTAAAGGAAAACGATCAGCCGATCACGGTCTCCGGCGCGGGGACCGGGTTGACCGCCTCCCGCGTGCCGAACGGCGGCATCATTGTCTCCATGGAACGATTCAAGCAAATCGGTCCGGTGGAGGAAGGAACGATTTGCGTGCAACCGGCGGTGACTCTGGAGGACCTGAATGCGTACCTGAAAGGTTCCGGCTGGTTTTACCCGCCGAATCCGACGGAGACCCTTGCCTCCATCGGCGGCACGCTCGCCACCAATGCTTCGGGATCGCGCAGTTACAAATTCGGCGTCACCCGGGACTATGTGCAGGAATTGGATATCCTGCTTGCGGACGGACGGGGCGCGCGCCTGTATCGCGGTCATACCATCGATCGACCGCTGGAGCTGGACGATGGCTCGCGCATCGAACTGCCTTCACTGGAATACCGCAGTCCGCAGATCAAAAACGCCGCCGGGTATTTCTACCGGCCGGGCATGGACTGGATCGACCTGTTTGTCGGCTCCGACGGCACGCTTTGCCTGATTACCGGTGTGCGGCTGAAACTCAAGCGTGCGCCGTACGATTTTCTAAGTGGCATTCTGTTCATGGACAGCGAAGATGCCTGCTGGGACCTCGTCGAGGTTATACGGAACGAATCCTCCGATGCTATCGATCCCTGCTCTCTGGAATACTTCGACCGGCATTCCCTGGTGCGGCTCAAGGAAAAATTCCAAAACGTTCCAGCAACGGCGCAGGCCGCGTTGTTTTTCGAACAGGATGTGGAAACGGAAGCGGCGTTTGAAAACGCGCTGGAGGCGTGGTACGGGTTTCTGGAATCGAAGGACGTTCTTCTGGATGACTCGTGGTTCGCGCAAGGCCCGAAGGACGTGGCGCTGTTTCATGACTTCCGTCACCAGGTGCCGCTCATTTTGAACGAAGAGAACAGCCGAATGGGTCGCGTTAAAATGGGAACCGACATGGCAGTGGGCGATGCCCACTTTCTCGACATGATGCGTTTCTACCGCAAAACGTTGGAAGACAGCGGCATGGATTACGCCATGTTCGGGCACATTGGCGACAACCATCTGCACATCAATCTGCTTCCTGATAAAAATCAAATGGAACAAGCCGGGGCGGTTTATGGGCGGATGGTCGATCAGATCCTGCAATGGGGCGGTACCGTTTCCGCCGAGCACGGCGTGGGCAAACTGAAAAAAGCCTACTATCATCAAATGGTTGGAAAGGAAACCCTTGAACAATTGAAGGTTCTCAAAGACCGGCTCGACCCGCAGGGGCTTCTGGGCCGGGGCAATCTTTTGTGAGTCCCGGGCCGGCTGGCGGGCCCTGTTGACGCCGCCAAATCGGGTTGACGGCGGACGATCTATAAGAGTACAATTTTTCAAATGTTTGCTGGAGTAGAGACCTGTATCCTTTTACTGGTAAAGGTTTGCTATGCTCGACTCTCTGAAAATCCTTGTGCTCAACTACACTTACGAGCCTCTGCAATTCTGCTGTGCCAAGCGGGGGCTTTTGATGGTGTTGAGCGGCCGCGCCGAGGAGATTGAAAGCGATGGCTATGTCATACGCTCGCCTTCGCTTTCGTTCCCTCTACCCACGGTGATTCGGGTATTGAAGGTGGTCAAGCGCAACCGCCGCAAACAGGTTGCCTTCAGCAAGAAAAACATTCTGCGCCGCGATAATTACACCTGTCAGTATTGCGGCGAGCGGGAGCATGTTTTGACCGTCGATCACATTCTGCCGAAATCCCGTGGCGGCAAAACCACCTGGACCAACGTGGTGGTGGCATGCAAACCCTGCAATCTGAAAAAAGGGAACCGAACCGCCTTCGAAGCCAACATGAAACTGATCACTAAACCGATGCGCCCTGAGTTCAGCTTTCATTCCTTTATTATTCCAGAAGGACCTCCCTCTCACATCGAAAGCTGGAAGAAATACCTTCCCAAGGCGGCGGTGCGGGGACCCGCCTTCAATTGAGCGCGTCGAGATGCACTTCGCGGCGTAGCGCTGGATAGCCTGAATCTTGGAACCCAAATCACTCAACCAAATCATTACCGAGGAGGAATTCCTGCCCCTGGTTCAGGATGCCAGCATGTCCTTCTTCCGCAACTTCAACGCGTACCGTGTTCTGGTCAATGAAACGGAACCGACGCGCAAGTGTTATTCGAACCTCATTCAACAGTCCGACTTTCTGGAAAGTTTTCTGGACGAATACGGCGCACGGGAGAACCGCACCTGGTCCTCCTTTACCGAGTATATCGCCAGCATCCGCAACCTGGTCATCTCCGGGTTTTACAGCAAGCATCTCCTTGACCGTTATCCTTATTATCGTCTCCGTGACGAGGAGGAAGAACAGGAACTGTTTTTCTCGGGGGGAAGGAGTTTCCTGAATTTTCTCAATCGTTCCATCCTCAACCTCTATGAGGAGGCCATCCGGGCGGCAACGGCCAACGGCCTGAAGGTGACGACCGCGGCGATCAATCCGGACGAATTTCAGGAGATTGAGGTCAACAGGCAGTTGCCCAAAAACGTGGTGGACGACCTGATTAAGGAGGATGAGGAACGGGTGATCGATTTGTTCGAAAAGGTGGGGAATGTTTCCCAGCTCATCGACGACATGAATTTTCAAACGACACACGACCCGGAAAAACTGCGGAAAATCGTGCCGAACGTGCTCGATGAGAAAAAAGCCCGCTACCTGATGAACCTCGTGCACAGCATCCAGTCGGAGTTTGATACGTACATCAAAAACACGTCCATGGAACAGCGGCACAAGAACCTGAAAGATTTCCGCGGGTATATTTCCATGCCATTGCACCTTTTGGAAGTCACGGTGTGGCTGTGCCATTTCTTTGAACGGCACGAGGATGAAATCCGCCACAGCGAGTGCAAACGCACCATCTCCAGCCTGGTTGATAAAACCGAACTGCTGAGCCACATCGTCAACTACGTTTTCGACCGGTGCCTGTTTTACATTTACGAAGGTCACAAGCTGAGCCGCGAGATCCTCAAAAGCTTCGTCAAGACGGTGCGCTATGAATTGGCGATTCCCGAACCGCTTGGATTTCATGCGCGGCCGTCCACTTACATTTCACTCATCGTGCGCAAACACGACTCCGACGTGTTTTTGATCGTGGACGGTGAAAAATACAACGCCAAATCCGTGATGAGCCTCCTGCAGGCGGGCGGCGCCATCGCTGACAAGGGCTACCGCTCGGTGGTGTTCGAAGGCGACCAGCGGGCGCTGGACGACATCCGCATTCTGTCTGAGCACAATTATTGCGAAGAAAAAAGCATCCCCGATTCCCTGAGCTACCTGCGGGATCTGCAAAAATCCACCCGCTGAAATGCGGCGTGTGCTCTGATTCCCTTCTATTCAATTCGAGGTCAATGGAATGGACGATGGTTCTGAATTGTTCGACGTGGTGGACGCCGAAGACCGGGTGATCGGCCAGGCCACGCGACGGGAAGTCCACTCCAAAGGACTCCTGCATCGCTCCGTGCATATTCTGGTGTTCAATGAGGCCGGTGAGCTGTTCCTGCAAAAGCGGGCCGAGACCAAGGATGAAAACCCCGGCTTCTGGGACACTTCCGCCGCCGGGCACGTGAGTGCGGGCGACGATTACTGGGTCACCGCCCACCGGGAATTGGAAGAGGAACTGGGAATCCGCGAAACCCTCACCCCGTTTTTGCGTTTGCCGGCTTCGCCCGAAACTTTCTGGGAGCATGTCGAATGCTACACCTGTGTCACCCGCACCCGCATTCGCATCAATCCCGTTGAGATTGACGAGGGCCGCTTCTGGGCGCTTGCGGATATTCAACAGGCCCTGTCGGAAAGCCCGGCCGCCTTCACCTCCAGCTTTCAACTCCTTTTCCGTAAGTATCTGGAAAACCATTCTCAGGCTTGATCTAAGCTATTGAATTTACTTGAGTTTATATTGCATTCTGCGGATAATGAAAGTCTGCGGAACACAGCCTGGCTCGCCTGAAACTGGATGAAGGCGGGTTAAGGTCCTCTTGCGTTCCGGCCTCCGGCGGCATTTCATCGTGCCTTTCCGGCTTCATGAATTCTATGCGTTGGCCATGTCCTACCGGATGAAAACTCGAATTTTCTTCATGTCGCTGGTTGTTCTGTTGGGGCTTTGGAAGGAACCCGGCCCCGCCACCGCGGTGCAACTGGACATATTCAAAAGCACCCGGCCATTTTCCGTTCATTTTTTGTTTCCAGAACAAATTCCCAACGTCGAGCGGCTGGAGGTGAACCACATCGACCCCGTCTTAAAACAATTGAAGGAAGCCGAAGCGGGTCTCAAAACTCTGGAAGAGAAAAACCTGCTCTATCTGGTCCTCGGCTACCTGCATCTGGTGAAAGGGGAGGCGGTGCCGGCACTGGACTATCTGGACAAGCAGATTCGCGGCAACTTCATTTTGAATGATTACCGCATGGTGTTTGAGTCGCAGGCGCGGAGCGAATTGGCAAAGCAGGCGGCGACCGCCGGCGACATTGCCACCGCCATCGGCCATCTCGAAACATCGCTCAAAATCTATCTGGACCTGCACCGGGCGTATCCCGCCAGTCCGTATCAGGGAGAGCTTCCGCGCCTGATGGCAGAAACGGAAAAGCGGCTGGGCGATCTCTATTTTGAAACGAAACAAATCCGTATGGCCTGGCAGTATTACAGAAAAGCCCTCATGCGGGAATACGTCGGGAACGAAACGCACCAGATGGAAACCCACCTGGCCCTCGCAAAAACTTACGACACAGAAAAGAATCTCGAAGAAGCGTTGGATATTTATACGTTTTTGCTGGACTCTTACGACGACGCACAAGTGGAAAGCGCGGCGCGGACTTTCCTGAATGCGCGCCGGCAGGACATGATCAATCGCAAACTGCCGGTGCAGGCGCTGGAATTGCGGTTGGACCCCCTGCAGAGCCGGTCCAATTCGATAACAAAACAGACCGCGCGCAAGGCGCCGGAAAACGGCTACCAGAACATTCATGTGCAGGACTTCTACGCGGCGGTGAAGCAGGATGACTTTCCCGCTATTTTTAATAACGCGTATCGTATTCTGTCCGAATACCCCGGCCTTTTGGAAGCGCGCGGGGTGATTTCCAAAACCAATCAAAAGGTGTTCGATTTCATTCAAAAGGGAAACGCGTGGGAGGAAAGCATCGACCGCATCATCCACCTGTATCCCCCCATGGAGTTGCGGCGGCTCGCGTTTCTGCTGTGGCGTAATCAGTATTCGGAGCAGGCCGCACGCGTGTATGCGGTGATTCTGGAAGAACATCCGACGGAAGTGGAATCCAGCCACATGGCGCTGTACTTTATGGGCCGTATTTATGAGGATCTGGGACGGAACGACCAGGCGCTCGATCATTACCGACAGTTGCTTGAGAAATATGACTATGGCGATTACGTGCAGTCCGCGGAGTTCAAGATTCCATGGATACATCGCCTGCAGGGGCAGTTGGAGCAGGCGGAACAGGAGTTCCAGAGGTTTCTGGATAAATTCGACCCGCGCGCTCCAGAGTACGAATCCGACCTGCTGAGCGCATACAATTTTGTTGCGGCATCCTATTACTGGTTGGCGCAGACGCAGTCGGCTCTCAACAAAGTTGAGGAAAGCAAAATCACCCTGCGTCAGTTGGTGGAACTGCATCCGCTGAATTTTTACGCCATGCTGGCGCGGGTTGAGCTGAATATGGATTCATTGAGTTTCGTCAAAGCCGGAATGCCTTCACCGGAAAGCGAGGCACGGCAACCCGGGCTCGGGGAAATGGGCCGGAAATACCTGAAGCGCGCTGAAAAGCTGATCGCCATCGGGCTCTTGGAGAAAGGACTCGATGAACTGGCGCAGGTGACACACGGTCGCGAGTCCGCCGCCTTCCTGCATCATTTGATACAATTGTTTTTGAAGGCCGGCGGTTATCAGAAAACCATCGCTTTGTCGTGGACCCTGTCACAGCGAAACAATCATGATTCCTTGCCGCAGAGCCTGATCGAAACCCTTTTTCCCGAAGCGTATCTGGAGAAAGCCAAAAACGAGGCCGAACCGTATCGCCTGGACCCGTACCTGGTGCTGGCGTTGATGCGTCAGGAAAGCGCGTTCAATCCCAATGCCCACTCGTCCGCCGATGCAATGGGGCTGATGCAGTTGATCCCGCAAACGGCCAAGCGCGTCGCTCACTCCCTGGGGGAACCCACCCCGGAATCGGATGATTTGAAAAACCCGTCATTGAACATCAAGCTGGGTGTGAAGTACCTCAACCACCTTCTGGAGATGTTCGGCGACAATCCGGTGTATGCGCTGGCCGCTTACAACGCCGGGCCGAACAAGGTGAAGCAATGGAAAGAAATTCGTTCGTCGCTTCTGGATGTGGAGTTCATCGAAAGCATTCCTTACAACGAAACCCGCAACTACGTAAAGAAAGTTCTTAGAAACTATGTCATTTACAAAAACCTGTATGAAAAACGGAATTTCACCAGTTGGGAACAGATCCTTTCCATCCGCCTGGGATCGGAAGCACCGGGGCACTGAGTCATGACTTTTTTTGATATCGCCGTTCTCACTGTCGTGTTGATCAGCCTGGCGTACTCCGCTTACCGCGGCCTGGTGCGCGAACTGTTCACGCTTGCCGGGCTTGTTCTCGGATACGTGGTGGCTTTGAACTTTCAGGACGAGATGGCGGAAGCTTTGCTCGACACGCTGGACAGTCCGACCATCGCCCATGTGCTGGCGTTTTTCCTGTTGTTCACCGGCACGTATCTGGTCGTTTATTTCCTGGGCAAGGTGCTCAAGAAATACGTGGAAAAATCGGAATCCATCTCCCGCATGGACCGAATCTGGGGCGGGGTGGTGGGCGCAGTGAAGGGTGTTTTTATCATCGTGGTGGCCTTGTTTCCATTGCAATACCTGCCGGAAACCTACGCGGACATAACGAACGACTCCATGTTCCATCCCCAGTTGGAAGAACTGGTGGAAGTGCTTGGGGACAACGTGGATGTGCCGAAAGAATACATCGAGAAACTGAACGAAACCGATCTCAAAAGCACCATGCGGGAGACGGTGGACGAAGTTCGGGAATTGAAGGACGGCATTGAGGAGACGATTGAAAACGGAAAAGAGAAGATGGGCGAAGCCGTCGAAATGAAAGACAAGATTCAGGAAGTGTTTACCAGAGAGGACAAGGAAAAACTCAATAAACTGCTGGACACCATGAGTGATGAAGAAAAATAAGCCATGAACTCAATTCGGACCAAAGCATGAGCATCCATATTAATCTGAACGGAACCATAAGTGACAACGCCTACATCTCCGTACTCGATCACGGATTTTTATTCGGCGACAGCGTGTACGAAGTCGTATCCACCATTCAGGGGCGCCCTGTGTTTCTCGCCGAGCACATGCGCCGCCTTCGGCGTTCCGCCGCGGCACTGAACCTTGGAATCCCTTACAGCGACGAAAAGTTTGCAGAAGAGATCGGGAGGACTCTGAACTCCGCCAATAATTCGGAGTCATACATTCGCATGATCGTCACGCGGGGAGTGGGGGAGCTGGATCTGGATCCTACCTCCTGCACATCTCCGAACGTGATCATAATGGTGAAGGAAGCGGTGGTGTATCCGCAGGAAAATTATGACAAGGGAATTCATCTTGCCCTGGTCAGCGTGAAGCGAAACCTGAAAGAGTCGTTGAACCCCGGTCTTAAAACCGGCAACTACCTCAACAACGTGCTGGCCAAAATGGAAGCCAACCGCACCGGTGCGGCCGATGCATTGATGCTCAACGCGTCCGGCTATTTGACGGAATGCACCACCAGCAACATTTTTTTCGTTAAGGACGGACGTATTTTCACTCCTTCCCTGGACTGCGGTATTCTGGAAGGCATCACCCGGGAGAAAATCCTGTGGCTGGCCCGCGAAAACGGGTTCCTGGTGGAAGAAGGCGAGTGGCCGCCGGAAGCACTGGAGCAGGCGGAAGAAGCGTTCATCACCGGTACGGTGAAGAAGGTCATGCCCGTTACATGGCTGAACGGCCGGCCCATCGGTGACGGCAAGCCGGGACCGACCACCAAAAAACTGATGCGGTTGTACGACGATTATCTGAAGCGGATTTTGCAATGAATGGTTTTCAACCGGGGGAGGCGGCGTGGCGCTGTTGATTGGACTGACCGGGGGGATCGGTTCCGGAAAGACGACCGTCGCCCGGATGTTGCAGGAATTGGGCGGGTATGTGATCGATGCCGACCTTCTGTGCCGTGAGCTGGTGCAACCGGAGGAGGCGGCGTGGCGCGAGATCGTGGAGCATTTCGGCGATGGAATCCTCAACCCGGACCGCACCCTGAACCGCGCCCAATTGGGGAAAATCGTATTCCACGACTCCGGCGAGAAACGGGTGCTGGAGTCCATTCTGCACCCACGCGTTTTTGAAGAAGAGGAAAGGCGGTTTGCCGGCATCGTTCGCAACGACCCGGGAGCACTGGTTTTTATCGATGCGGCGCTCTTAATTGAATCCGGAAATTACCGTAAAGTAGATAAGGTCGTCGTGGTCGCGTGCGACCGCCACACCCAGATTGAAAACTCCCTCAAGAAAGGATTCTTGAGCCGGGAGGAAATCGAAAGCCGCATCGACAATCAAATGAAGCAGGAAGACAAGCTGGCCTATGCGGATTACATTATCTGGAACAACGGTGACCTTTCTGAACTGGAGCAAAACGTTCGCAGCATATTTGAAGAATTGAAGGCGCTCAATAAATAGCCATGGCCCAAGAAGAAGAAAGTACAGAAGAAATCAGGGATGAGGATCTCGGCATCAGTCTGGACGAGCACGACGACCTCGAACACCTCATTGCGGAAGAAGAGAAAAGACTGCAAGATGAGTTTGAAAAAGCGTCCTTCCTCCGCAAGACCGTTATCTGGCTGGAAAGCAACCGGGAGCAGGTTCTAAAATACGGCGCCATCACCCTGGGCTCCGGGCTGGTGTTGGGCCTTTCGTATTACCTGTTTTTGATTTTCAACATTCCCGTGGTGGAGACGGATTTTGCCAGCCAGCCTCAGGAAGAAGAAGCCCTGCCTTTTGAAAAACCTCACGTTTACACACTGAAACCGTTCTTCATGCCTATCACGGCGGAAGACGGCACCGAGACCGGGCAGTTTCTGAGGGTTCAGATCAGTCTCCTGCTCAGCAACAACAAACTCGACCAGGAGCTGGAAAAGGCCCTGCCGAACCTGCGATCCGGTATCTACCGCCAACTTTCACGGAAAACCCTCAAAGATTTTCAGAATTCCAAAAAGCCGATCAGAACCCGTCTGAAACAGGAGATTCTGGCCATGTCGAATTCGTTTCTGGTGCGGGGGTCGGGGGTCATCACCGATGTGCTGTTCAACGAGTTCGTGGTCACCGCTTCCTGAGGCGGCAGTAACTTGACAATTTCCGCGCAAGGGGTATCTTGAAAGAAGATAAAGATTTATTTTTAAGGGTTTAGAGAATGCCCATCACGTTTCCGGCCAACCATCAACACGTTCTGCAAATGAGTTCCGCCGTGGAGAAAGTGCAGGTTCAGCAGGCCCTCCACCTGGCCTTGGACCAGCTTGCGGAAGAGGAGCAGGCGCGCCAGAATGAAGCCAAACGGGTGGAAGTGCAGGATCCGGAAAATTCCAACCCCACCGACCCGACGAATCCCGATGAAGGGGGCAATCGTCGCCGCCGTTTGCGTATCAAGAAAAAGCAGAAACCGGCCGATACGAAGGAAACGACCCCGTCTTCCACCGCCACTCCGTCTGCAGGCATGCCTGAAAAAAATCAAGGAGTCCATCTCGACGTGGTGGCCTGAACGAGGGATGCCTCTCGACCATGGTCTCCGGAAACTTCCCTTCAAATTTCGCTCGAATCCTCTCGCCGCAAGCGCTGTCCTTAAAGCTGGAAGCAATCAAACTGGAAGCCTTTGCGCAGGCATTCAGTGCAGGTGACACTCTACAGGGCAAGGTGACGCAGGTTCTGCAGGGTGGCCGCGCGGTGGTGCAGTTTCAGGGCAAGCCGGTACTGCTCGAATTGAGCCAAACCCTGCGCCCCGGCCAGGTGTTGACCGCTCGGGTGGAGCAGACCACCCCCACGCCCATTTTAAAATTGATCGACCCTGCGCCCGCCGCTTCCTCTGGTTTGCGCACACGCACCGAGATGACTTCCGCGACGCCTCCCGGAAAACCGGACAGGCCTCCGGATGTGACGACTACGTTGTCACGCCAGGCGGTGCATCGAAGCAACGCCGGACAACCGGTTCCGCCACCGGCAATGCAGGAAGGAACGGAGAAAGAGGGCCCGAAATCGACGGTGAGAGAAGGAGTGCGGGTTTCAGAAAATCCCAGTCTGCCTCCTTCCACTGTCCGGTCCAAAACTGCGGAACCCCCTCCCACTTTAAAAAGCAACACAGCCGCATCCCCGGAGGGAAGGGCGCCCACTCCACCGGACGCCGCCGGGGCGTCCGTCACCAGGCTTTCCGCGCAAGGAGAAAAGCGCGCGCCCGCCGAACCTGTTTTCACCCGCCAGGATCTGCAACGGTTGCAGGTCGAGCTTAAGGGACGCACCGTGCTCCCGGCCGTGCGCCCACACTCTGCCGGAACCCTGATTGTGAAAGCCGGGGAAGGGGAGTTGGCGGTGAAAATGCCGCACGCGCTGTTGTTCCGTTCCGGAGATCCGGTGGTGATCACCCCACGTCCCGTCGAAAACGGGTTCGTGCTGGAGGCCCGTCCCATGGATCAGGTGATCCGGCCCGTCACACCCTCGCTTCTCAAACCGCTCATGACGGCGCGTCAACCTATGGATGAAATGGTGGCCGCCCTCAAACAGGCGGTGCGTCATCCTCCGGTATTGCAGGAATTGAAAATCGATCCGGAACTGGTGAGCAAACTGCACGACACCCTGCGCCTGCTTTCGCCTTCGGCGGAAAAGACTGTGGAAGCACCGCGCATGCAGGAGATGGTGGACCGCTCCGGAGTCCAGTACGAATCCAAGGTGAGTAACCTGCTGTTACAGGAAGGGAAGGGAGATCGATCCCACCGCCTGCAATACGACCTGAAGGGTCAGTTGATGGAGTTCGCGTCGCGGCTGGAAGAAGCGGCGCAAAAGCCCGGAGCGTTTTCCAGGCCGTTGCAGGAGATCCTGCAGACGGTTCACCGTTCCGTGCAGAATATCGAGTTTCATCAATTGTCGCACCAGTTTTCGAAACAGGAACAGCTCCCCCACCTGTTGCCCCTTCCGCAGTCGTGGTTCGACGACGGGTCACAAGTAAAGATTTATGTGCGCCGCGAAGAGGAGGGGGAATCCGGAGGCCCGGACAAAAAACGTGAGACCTTCAACCTGGTGTTCCTTCTCGACATGACCGCTCTCGGCCCGTTGCGGGTGGATGCGCGGGTGCAGCCGCAGGGGCTGTCTGTTTCCATAGAAGCGGAAAACCAGGCGGTGGTGGCGTTCCTGCAGGCCCACATCCCGGACATGGAAACGCACATGCAAGAGATGGGGTTTCCAGCAAGCATTGCCGCCATCCTCAAGGAAAAGGTGGACCGGGACCTGCCCGATCTTTTAACCCAGTGGGTGATCCAGGAACCCACCCGACTGGTGGATATTGAGACATGAGCCAGGAATCTTCAAAAAAACCGAAAAGCGCCGTTTCGCTTCGCTATGATGCCGGGCGGGATGCCGCGCCTGTGGTGACGGCAAAGGGCCAGGGCCTTATAGCAGAACGGATTATAGAGCTGGCGCGGGCAAACAACATCCCCATCAAAGAAGACCCGGACCTCGTTCAGGTCCTCTCCCAGGTGAACCTGAACCAGGAAATCCCGCCCGCTATCTATCAGGTGGTGGCGGAGCTGCTGGCCTTCATTTACAAAATGAACCAGGAATACAAGCCCCCCTCCACCTGACCCCGTTTGTACCCCCTCAAAGAGCCTTCCCGATTCCCTTGATAAGCCAGCAAACCCTTTGTTTTTGTGTGGAAACGCGCTTGACCCCCCGACAGGTTTTTGTTATCTTTAAAAAACAAGCATTTAGGCTGATTCGGCCTACGCGTTCTTGAAAAATCCGGGAGGGGCTTCTGATTTACTTTCCGGTTACAATTCCTGCTACTTGATCCTTCGGACTTTTTTGAGGGGAAAGGTTCGGTTCCGTGCGTTTGAAACGACTCCTGATTGCGTGCGTGCTGTGTCTCGCCAGCCTGATGGCTTCGCCTGTTTGGGCGACCTTCCCGGGAGAGTTCCGCGAGCAAAAGGAATACAGTTTCACCGTACCCGTGGGACTGGAAACGCAGGTTGATTTCTGGAAAGCGATCTACAGCAAGTACACCACCCGCCAGGTTGTCATTCACGACGACGAAGACCTGAGCATCATTTACACCGTGGTTGATCTGGGGGACAACACGTCCAACCGGCACCGCCGCCGGGAAGTCCGCAAGGCCATCAACAAATACAAAGCCATTCTGCACAAGCTGGCCAAACTCGACAAACTCGCCCACCTCACCTACGAGGAAGACCGCGTAGCACGCATGGTGAAAAAAGATTTTTACCAGGCGGCGCGGCGCATCCGCGATCAATTGGGGCAAGCCGACCGGTTTGAAGACGGCATTCGCCGCGCCGGGCGTTACATGCCGGAGATCAAGAGGATCTTCAAGGAGGTCGGCGTTCCGGAGCAACTGTCGGCTCTGCCGCACGTCGAGTCCTCATTCCAGGTCCACGCCTATTCCAGCGCCGGAGCGGCGGGAGTGTGGCAGTTTACGCGGAGCACCGGTCGGCGTTTCATGACCATCAATTACGAGGTGGACGAGCGCAAGGATCCCATTCTGGCCGCGTATGCCGCGGCGAAACTGCTCAAGTACAATTACGAGTCGGTCGGTAGCTGGCCGTTGGCCATCACCGCGTACAACCATGGCCTGCGCGGCATGATGCGCGCCAAGGAAAAACACGGCGACGACATCGTCAAGATCGTGCAAAACTACCGAAGCCGTATATTTGGATTTGCCTCCCGCAACTTCTTCGCGGAATTTCTGGCCGCTCTGGAAGTCAGCACCAGTCCAGACCTGTATTTCCCCAACCATGTAAAAGAAAAGCCAGTCACCTACAGCACAGTGCAACTGCGTGATTATGTGAGCATTTCCACCCTGGAAAAATACCTGGGCATGGACCGGGAAGAGATCGCGTTCTACAACCCGGCCCTCCGCCGTCCCGTGATCACCGGCAAGAAGCACGTTCCCAAGCATTATGTTTTGAAAGCTCCCGCTGACCGGTATCCAAACCTTGCCAGCCTGTACGAAGAAATCCCGGCGGCCATGAAGCACAACCAGCAGGTGCGGTCGCGCTGGTACAAAGTGCAGTGGGGCGACACCCTCATCAGCATTGCCAATCGACTCGGCACCACGGTATCCAAGTTGAAGGAGCTGAATGTCATCGGCCACCGCAACCGGATTTACCGCGGACAGGTTTTGGAAATACCAGGTTGGAATGACGAGAAGGTCAAAATCACCAAAGTCAAAACCGACTGGAGTCAGTATGACTTTCAGGTGGGAGAAACTTTTCAGTACCGGGTGAAGCGCCGGGACACGCTAACCCGCATTGCGAAAAAGCACGGTGTGCATGTCGGCGTGCTGGCCCAGATCAACAACCTGACCAACCCACATGCGTTGCGCGTGGGCCAAATGGTGAAGGTGCCGAAAGACCCGAATACGATCGAGGCCAAACTGGTCGCCCCAAAAACGGCCCCGGCGGAAGAAGAAAAACTGGAAGTGACGGTCAAACAGGTGGCGGTCAAACCGGAAACTCCCCCTGAGAAGAAAGAAAACGAGGGTGAAACCATTCTGGCCAGCGCCGGCGTCCAGGAATTCAATACCGATCGTCCGGCGTTTCGCCCCATGCGCTTCATTCCCCGCATGGAGGGGGAATATCCCATCGGTATCGCCAAGGTGGATTTCGATGAAACGCTGAGCCACTTTGCCGACTGGGCCCGCATTTCCGTTCGCGAACTGCGCCGCCTCAACAACCTGCGGTGGCGTAGCCAGATTCATATCAACCAGACCATCAAGGTTCCGTTCCGCCGTGTCACACCGGAGGAATTCGAAACCAAACGGCAGGAATACCACAAGGCCATTCAGGAAGATTTTTACACCAGCTACAAGGTGGAAAAGGTGCTCGTCCGCACGCTGAAAAAAGGCGACACGTTGTGGGAACTGTGCAATAACGAATATGTGATCCCGCTCTGGCTGTTGGGGTATTACAATCCCGGCAAGGACCTCAACTCCCTCCACATCGGCGAGGACATCAAGATTCCTCTCATCGCCGAAATCAAGGCCTGAACCCCGTCAATCCCCGTCAGGAACCCTGAGAGAATTCCCGGAGGGCTGTCTCCATACCCTTGAGGTGCGCTTCTATGCGTTGTTGCATGGGGAAACGGCCTGCCGTTTCCATGGTGAACATGTGGCGGCAACCCTGCACGTATGCGTAAATGGCCATGGGCCAGAATTCCATTTCTTCCGGACCCTTGAGCCGCGCCAACAAACCCCGGTCGGCGCGGGATTCTTCAATCTTCTCATTCTCGTCCAGCGGCATCACCGTTTCGACCGCGTCCAGAATCCGCCGTCCCAGTCCGGATACGGAATCGCTCTGGTCCTTCTGGTACAAGTAATACCCGGCACTGTCCACATCTTCGTGCAGTTCGAGATCGAGGTCGAAGGGACCATTGTCGAATACGGTTTTCACGCACACCACCTCCAGGCTGGGACGGTCCCAATGAAACGTGCGGTTCAAATCTTCGCCCGCGTGGTTTTCCCGCGTTCCCGCCTCAAAGCCTGTGGGGTTGATGCAGGGCAGGATCTGAAACTCCCATTCCCCCAGGTAGGGTTCGTAGAATTTTTTTTCGAGAAAAGCACAGACCGCTTCCACTCCCGCAGGTTCGTCACCGTGAATGCCTCCGGAGATCAAAACCTTTTTAGGCGCACCGGCGCCGATGGTGAGGTGCACCAGGGGATACCGGGAATTACCGATCTCCAGGGTGCCCAGCGTGTTCAGGATGGAGTCCGCGGGGGCGGCGGCTTGGACGCGGTTTAAAATCTGCTGGTGAGATTTGATGAGGTTGGGCTTCATGCTGTCATTTTAACTTACCCGATTCCTTCGGTAAAAACCGTTTATCGGGAAACTCACATTCCTTAACGATGACACACTCGGAGCAGTTGTAGTTTTTGGCCTTGCACACGTAACGCCCCTGCATGATGAGGTACCGGTGAGCGTTCGGCTTCCATTTGTCGGGAACGATTTCCAGAAGCTTCCTTTCCGTTTCCACGGTGTTTTTGCTGGGCGCAAGGCCGGTGCGATTGGACAGACGGAACACATGCGTGTCCACGGCGATGGTGGGGTGATCGAAGCCTTCGTTCAGCACCACGTTTGCCGTTTTGCGTCCGACTCCCGGCAGGCTCTCCAGCGCTTCGCGATCCTCAGGTACTTCTCCGTCGTGATTTTCGAGCAGAATCTTACAGGTTTTGATGATGTTTTTTGCCTTGGTGGGAGCCAGGCCGATACGGCGGATGTGCTGAAGCAGACCCTTTTCCCCGGCCTTCAGCATGGCATCCGGTGTGGGGTATTTGGGGAACAGAGTGCGCGTGGCGGCGTTCACGGAGATGTCCGTCGCCTGCGCGCTCAGAATCACCGCCACCAGAAGCTGAAAACGCGTCTCGTACTGCAACTCCGATTTCGCTTCGGGAAAGCGGCGGCTCAACTTCTGAAACAATCTGCTGGCGGTTTTGCGGTCCAAGGTTCAAGAAAAGGAAGAAGGTTGCGGCCTCATTTCATGGAATGATCGCCGGTCCCAGTATGTTTTCAGGGGGCAGGCTTGAGGTCCCGGGCACAGCGCACACCCACCAGGAAATGATAGGTGCCATCGGAATCTCCCCGATAGCGGACGGTGACGCGGATATTGCTGGGATCGTCCACCCAGGAACCGCCACGGACCACACGCCAGCTTTGGCGTTCACGCGGGCCCTGCGGATTGTCTCGCGGGCTGACTTCGTAATAGTGGTCAGAATACCAGTCGCTCACCCATTCCCACACGCTTCCCAGCATGTCGTGCACGCCGAAAGCATTTGGTTTGCGGGTACCGACGGGATGCGGCTTGCGGGTCGAGTTGAGGTCGTACCAGACATAGTCGCCGTCGATCTCCGGCCCCCAGGGGTAATCGTCGTTGCCTCCCGCCCGGGCCGCGTATTCCCATTCCGCTTCAGTGGGCAGGCGCTTGCCCCGCAGGGAGCAGTATTCCTGCGCGTCCTTGAACTTCACATGCTCGACGGGCAGGTTGTCGTCGGGGAAATAAGACGGATTTTTGCCCATGACCTCCACGTATTCCTTCTGCGTGGCCTCGTATTTATCCAGATAAAACGAATCGATGCAAACCTGGTGTACGGGCCGCTCGCGGTCGTTTTTGCGCCCCACTTCGTACTCATACACGTTGTTTGTCCCCATCATGAAACATCCCGTGGGGATTTTCACCATGCCTTCCGGGGGATTTTCAGCAAGAACGGGACTTGGAAATATAAAGAAAGTGAAAAACAGAACGATAAGTATAGAGAGCTTTTTCATGCGCTGTATTGTACTTTGGGTTCGAGAGTTGTCAAGCTGTGGAAATATCTGAATTTAATGTCATCTCAAGTTTCCGGGAATCCGCACAGGATGAAGCCCGGCCGCAGGAGGGGTGATGCGTTTACCCAAACCATGTTTTCTGACCGGGCTTGCCGTTGTGGCGATCTGCCTGGCTTTCTCCAGCCGGGCGGAGGCGTATTATCTCAAGAAAATCACCGTTGCGCCTGCGAAAAATGAATCCGGCTGGGCCCGTGCCTTCGACCCGAGTGCTTTGATTACGGAAATCCTCGTCAGGAAAATTGAAAAATCCCGGTTATTGATCGTTTCCCCTGCCAGCGGGAAGCCGACAACGGAAATGGGGGCGGCCATCGGAGGGGATAAGAAATTCGCCAAAGGATCGTCTCAGCTTATCCTGCAAACGCGCATTCTGCGCTTCGAACCCGGAGAGCGGCCACCGCCCCGGCCCCGTCTTTCATTCGAGGAGACCACGGGTCCCGCGAAGGAAGAAAAACTCACCGCCCTGGCGGAAATCGAATTTGAGATCGTCAATGGGTTCACCGGAAGGACTTTTGGGAAAGAAAGCTACACTTTTCGTTCCGTCAACGGAGACCTCGCAATCGGTGAAACGCCGTCGTCGCTCGATCCTTTTCACGGGGATTTCTACCGCACCGCCATGGGGCAGGTGCTCGACCACATCACAAGCCATGCGCTGGAGCAGGTTTTCACGTTTGCCAACGAGCGGTTCCTGGAAGGGCAGGTCGTGTTTCTTCAACAGGAAGAGGATGAGCAACAGGTGTTTGTGAACCTCGGCCAACACAACGGCGTGGAGGTGGGCGATACCTTTCAGGTTTTCCAGGTTTCTTCTGAGTATCGGGACCCCTTGAACCAGGAAGACTTGGGCCACCGGTATAAAAAAGTGGGGGCCATCCGCATTGCCGAGGTGCAACCGGGCTTCGCCATTGGCCTCATGCGGGCCGGTGAAAATTTCAAGCAGGGGTACATTGTGCGGGCCTCGAAGCTGGCCCCCCTGCCGGACTGGAAAAAGCAAAACAAGATAAAAGCGGTGACCCACGCGGAAATGGATCAACTGAAGGCCGCCGAAAAAGAAAAAGCACCCTTCACATCACCTGTCCTGGAAGTGCCGCGTTTTCAAAACCGGATGGCGCACTTCAACCTGTTCGACCTCGTCCAGTGGACTTTTTCCTACTGACGGCGTTGTTCCTGGTCCTGCCAGTATTCCTGTAAAGAACACACATCCAACGAGGACTCACGGATGGCTTTCAATGCGCCGACCAGCGCGTACGCACCGGAGATGGTGGTGAAGTAGGGCAGGTTCTTGGCCAGCGAGGCGCGGCGCAGGGAAAAGGAATCCTTCACCTCCTGTTCGCCGAAGGTGGTGTTGATGACGAAATCGACCTCGCCGTTCTGGATGGCATCCACGATATGCGGCGACCCTTCTTTCACCTTGTTGATGGCGGTCACCTCGAATCCGCGGTCCTGCAAGTATTTCGCCGTGCCCCGCGTGGCCAGCATGTGGTAACCCTGCTCGGCAAGCCGCTTGACCACCTCCACCGTTGCAGGCTTGTCGGCATCTTTCACGCTGACGAATACCGTACCCTCCGTGGGCAGTGGCGTGCCGGTGGCGATCTGCGACTTGGCGAATGCCTTGCCGAAGCTGGAGTCGAGGCCCATCACCTCGCCGGTCGATTTCATCTCCGGCCCCAGCAGCACATCCACTTCCTGAAACTTGATGAAGGGAAACACCGATTCCTTCACGGCAATGTGAGGCACCACGGCTTCTTCAGTGAAATTGAGCGCCTTCAGCGTCTTGCCGGCCATCACGCGGGCGGCGAGCTTGGCCAGTGGGATGCCGATGGCCTTGCTGACAAAAGGTACGGTGCGGGAGGCGCGCGGGTTCACTTCCAGCACATAAATGTCCTTGTCCTTGATGGCGAACTGGATGTTGATGAGGCCCACCACCTGCAGTTCCCGCGCGAGTGCTTTGGTCTGGCGCTTGATCTCGTCAATGATCTCGGCATCGATAGAAAACGGCGGCAGGGAGCAGGCGCTGTCGCCGGAATGGATCCCGGCTTCCTCGATGTGTTCCATCACGCCGCCGATCACCACGTCGGTTCCGTCGGAGATGGCATCGACATCCACCTCGGTGGCATTCTCCAGGAAATCGTCGATGAGAATGGGATGTTCCGGCGAGGCTTTCACCGCGTGCTTCATGTAGCGGTCCAGCGATTCCTGCGTGTACACGATCTCCATGGCGCGCCCGCCCAGCACGTAAGACGGCCGCACCACCACGGGATAACCGATGTCGTCGGCAATCTTCTTGGCCTGTGCGAAAGAAGTTGCGATTCCGTTGTTGGGTTGCTTGAGCCCCAGCTTGTCGAGCACGGCCTTGAAGCGCTCGCGGTCTTCCGCGCGGTCGATGTTGTCCGGGCTGGTGCCAATGATCGGCACACCCGCCTTGGCCAGCGACACGGCGAGTTTCAACGGCGTCTGTCCGCCGAATTGGACGATGACGCCGTCCGGTTTTTCCACGCGCACGATGTTTATGACATCTTCGAAGGTCAGCGGCTCGAAGTACAGACGGTCGGAGGTGTCGTAATCGGTGCTCACCGTCTCCGGATTGCAGTTGACCATAATGGTCTCGTATCCGTCTTCCTTCAACGCGAATGCGGCATGCACACAGCAGTAGTCGAACTCGATACCCTGGCCGATGCGGTTGGGGCCGCCGCCCAGGATCATGATCTTTTTCCGGTCCGTAGGAGCGGCCTCGCACTCTTCCTCGTAAGTGGAATAAAGGTATGGCGTGTGCGCCTCAAACTCGGCACCGCAGGTATCGACGCGTTTGTATACGGGATAAAGATTGAACTCCGCACGCCGGGCGGCGATGTCCGCTTCCTTGCAATTCAACAGCTTTGCCAGATACAAGTCGGAAAATCCGTACTGCTTGGCCTGCCGCAATGCCGGCTCGTCCAGAGCGCCGCAACTCTTCAGGCCTTCCAGAGCTTGTTCAAAATGGATGATCTCCTGCAGGTTGTAAAGAAACCACGGGTCGATGCCCGTCAACCCATAAACCTCATCAATGGAAATGCCGCGACGAAGCGCCGCCGCCACATGCCACAACCGGTCCCAGTGCGGCAGGACCAGCATCTTTTTCAACTCTCCGTGGTCTTCAATGGGCTGGTGCTGGACCTCCTGCTTCGATTCAAAGTTTTCCTCCAGCCCGCAAATTCCGATTTCCAGTGAGCGCAGGGCTTTTTGCAGAGCTTCCTTGAACGTGCGGCCAATCGACATGGCCTCGCCCACCGATTTCATCTGCGTGGTCAAGAGGGGAGGGGTCTTGAAAAATTTCTCGAACGTGAAACGGGGAATCTTCACCACGCAGTAATCCAGGGTCGGTTCGAACGACGCCGGCGTTTCCCGGGTGATGTCGTTCTGGATTTCATCCAGCGTGTACCCGACAGCCAGCTTCGCCGCGATCTTGGCGATGGGAAATCCCGTTGCTTTGGATGCCAGGGCGGAACTGCGCGACACGCGCGGGTTCATCTCGATCACGATCATCTCGCCCGTCTTTGGGTCGGTGGCAAACTGGATGTTGGAGCCACCCGTCTCGACGCCAATCTCGCGGATGATATCGATGGCGGCATTGCGCATGATCTGGTATTCCTTGTCCGTCAAGGTCTGCGCCGGGGCGACGGTGATGCTGTCCCCGGTATGGATGCCCATGGGATCGAAGTTTTCAATGGAGCAGACGATCACCACGTTGTCGCGGATGTCGCGCATGACCTCGAGTTCGTATTCCTTCCAGCCGATGAGCGACTTCTCGATGAGTACCGTGTGCGTGGGGCTGGCGTACAGGCCGCGTTTCACCAGCGCCTCGAACTCCGCTTCCGTTTCGGCCACGCCGCCACCGGAACCACCGAGCGTGAACGATGGACGGATGATGGCGGGAAACCCGGTGCCTTTCACGATGTCCCAGGCTTCCTGAATGGATGTGGCAAAGCCGCTGGGCGCGGATTGCAGGCCGATCTTTTCCATTGCCTGCTTGAACAGGTTGCGATCCTCCGCCTTGTTGATGGTCTGCACGTTGGCGCCGATCATCTCCACTTCATACCGATCCAGGACGCCGCGTTCCGCCGCCGCCAGTGCGGTATTGAGTCCGGTCTGCCCGCCCATGGTGGGAAGCAGGGCGTCCGGACGTTCCTTCGCGATGATGCGCTCCACCACGTCCGGCGTCACCGGCTCGATGTACGTACGGTGTGCGAATTCGCGGTCGGTCATGATGGTGGCCGGGTTGCTGTTGAGCAGGATGACTTCGTAGCCTTCCTCCTTGAGTGCTTTGCAGGCCTGCGTTCCGGAGTAGTCAAATTCGCAGGCCTGCCCGATGATGATGGGCCCGGCCCCGATGATCATGATTCGTTTCAGGTCGGTTCGTTTTGGCATCAGTCGCGGTAAATATCCCTAACGTCCACGTTGTGGTAGCGTTCCCACTTGAGGCTCATGTAGGCAAGTTGTTTCATGAGTGAAAACCGCCGGGCGCGATGGCCAATGCGGATCTTGTTGGTTTCCAGGTCTTCCATCCTGTTTTGAAGCTCGTAAAAGCGGATCTCCAACTGGAGCTTCTCCGCATTGAGAGCTTCCAGTTTCTGGCTCAGCTTTTCTTTCTTCTTTTCAGAGTCGGTGCCGTCGCGCTTGAGAGACAGCTTTTCGATATCACGAGCGAGCCCGTCGATTTCCTTTTTGAGCGAAGCCCAGTCCTTGTTCATTTTCTTCAGGCTTTTGTGATCCTGTCTTTCCTCCGCGATGATCGGTTTCACTTTGGACAGGATATATTTGTACGTTGCCCGAGGATGATGGCAGAAGTTTTCGGTAAAAAAATACTGCTTGCGGAAGGGGAGAAGACGCGCTTCAAACACATCGTCCTTGTTGAAAAACAATTTTCCTTCGTCTTCTTTCACCACCAGTTTTTCGTCTTCAAACAGATCGTTCACCACCACCTGACCGCTGCCCGACTTTTTCATCAGAAACAAACTGTGACGGCTTTGCTTCAGCCCCTCACACAACTCCCGGTCCTCCTCGGAAACCGATTCCGAATGATTCTGCAGAAACTGGTCCAAAGGAGTTTCGCTTCCGTTAATGGGGCGGTCGAACGCAAACCATTCCAGGAACAAACCCATACGTGCTTCGTACGATTTGTCATCCTCGAAGATCTCACCCGACACAGCCTGATAGTCCTTCTTGGCCTGATAAATGTCATCCATCGAGTGGGACTGGCTGATGTCCTCGATCAATTTATTGAGTTTTTCCCGGATCATGAAGCCTGCTTCATCATTTGAACAAACCGTTCGAAAAGGTATGAGGAGTCCTGCGGTCCCGGTGCGGCTTCGGGATGATACTGAACCGAAAACACCGGCAGGGTTTTGTGGCGAATGCCTTCGACGGTCTGATCGTTCAGGTTGAGGGAAATGATTTCGACATCGGATTGCGTGGTAGCCGCATCCACGGCGAAGCCGTGGTTCTGCGAGGTGATCTCCACCTTCCTCGTTTCCGAGTCCATGATCGGCTGGTTGCCGCCGTGATGCCCGAAGCGCAGTTTGTACGTACTGCCACCGAGAGCGAGGTTCAGGATCTGATGCCCCAGGCAGATGCCGAAGATCGGCACCCTGCCGATGAGCGCGCGCACGGTGTCGATGGCATATGTCACCGCCGAAGGGTCGCCAGGTCCGTTGCTCAAAAACACGCCGTCAGGCTGAAGTTTCAAAATCTCCTCCGCCTTGGTGGTGGCGGGCACAACCGTCACACGGCATCCGGTCTGCGTGAGGCGCCGCAGGATGTTGTACTTGATGCCGAGGTCCAGCGCCACCACAAAATAGGGTTTTGTTCCGGCCTTGCGTTCGAAGCGGGTATACCCTTTGTGCAGATCCCAGTCTCCCTCTTCCCAGAGATAGGGCTGTTCACAAGTCACTTCTTTTACGAGGTCGCGTCCGACCATCTCCGGCGCCTGCTTCGCTTTTTCCACCAGCGCCTGCGGATTCGATACATCGTTGGAGATCACCGCTCTCTGCGCACCCTTTTCCCGGATGTGCCGGGTGAGGGCGCGGGTGTCGAGTCCCTGCAAGCCCACCACCCCGTGCCGCTTCAAAAACGCGTCCAGTGTTTCCGTCGAGCGCCAGTTGCTGGGAATGCCGCTCAATTCTTTAATGATGAAGGCGGAGAGATATGGGCGTTCGGACTCGTAGTCTTCGGGATTGATGCCGTAGTTGCCGATGAGCGGATAGGTCATCACCACCATCTGGCCGCAATAGGAGGGGTCGGTCAACACCTCCTGATATCCCGCCATGCTGGTGTTGAACACCACTTCGGCGGCGACTTCCTTTTCCGCGCCGAACATGCGTCCGCGGAAAATCCGTCCGTCTTCCAATGCCAGAATCGCTTCCATTTTGAGAAACCTTTATGCGGTCAAGATGGGTTTGTGTAAACCACCTTGCCCCGGTAGATTGTGTGCGTAACTTTGCCTTTCACCTGCCATCCGTGAAACGGCGAGTTTTTGCTTTTCGATTTGAACTTCATCACATCCACCGTGTACTCCGCTTCGGGATCGAAGATGGTGATGTCCGCGTCCCGGCCCTCGGTCAACGTGCCCTTGTCGAGGCGGAACACCTCCGCCGGGCGCGACGTCAGCTTCTCCACCATCTGCGGCAGAGTGATCACTTTTTCTTCGACCAGCTTGAGGCTCAGGGGCAGGGCGGTTTCCAACCCCACCACGCCGAAACACGCATGCGCGTACTCCACCTGTTTATCCACCACGTCGTGCGGGGCGTGGTCGGTGGCGATCATGTCGATGGTGCCGTCGGCCAGGCCTTCCTTGATGCGTTCGATATCGCCGTCGGACCGCAACGGTGGGCTCATCTTGGTATTCGTGTCGTAGCCGCGCACGGCGGCGTCGGTCAGCATGAAATGATGCGGCGCGACCTCCGTGGTTACAGGCAATCCCTGTTTCTTCGCCCGCCGCACCAGCTCCACGGAGTTGCCACTGCTGATGTGGGCGACGTGGAGTCGACCTCCGGTTTTCTCCAGCAGGGCGATATCGCGATAGACCATGATGTCCTCCGCCTCGTGCGGCATGCCGCCCAGCCCCAGTTCAGTGGAAACTGAACCTTCATGCATGCACCCGCCTTTGGTGAGGTCGAGGATTTCGCTGTGCTGGATGAGGAGCAGGTCGCACATGCGGCTGTATTCAAACGCGCGGCGCATGAGCTGGTTGCTCATCACCGGCCGGCCGTCGTCGGACAAGGCCAAGGCACCGGCGTCTTTCAAGTCCTTCATGTCCGTCAACTCTTCCCCTTTGAGCCCCCGGGTGATGGCGCCGATGGGCAGGGCGTTGATGATGCCATGCGCCCGCGCCTGAGCCAGCATGAACTCGGTGACCGACCGCGTGTCGTTCACCGGATTCGTATTGGGCATCATGGCGACGGTGGTGAACCCCCCGGCGGCGGCGGACTCGCATCCCGTCTGGATCGTTTCCTTGTACTCAAAACCCGGCTCGCGGAAATGCACGTGCATGTCGAGGAAACCCGGCGTGACCACACACCCTTTCGCGTCGATTTCCTTCGCGCCGTCGGTCTCGGCTTTTGGGAGCTTGCCCTGCGGGGCGACTTTCTGGATGCGGCCTTTTTCCACCAGCACGTCGAACTGTCCGTCGCGGCCGTTGGCGGGGTCGATCACCCGTCCGTTTTTAATGAGCAGTTTCATCGCCGCCTCCCAGAAGAAGAAACATGAGGGCCATGCGCACGGCGACGCCGTTGTTGACCTGGTGAAGGATGACTGAATGGCGGCTTTCCATGACGTCGAGGGCGATTTCCACGCCGCGGTTGACGGGACCGGGGTGCATGATCAATACATCCTTTCTGGCTTTTTTCAGTTTGTCCTGTGTCAGGCAGAACAGGTTCGCATATTCGCGGATGCTGGAGAACAGGTGCTGTTTTTGCCGCTCCATCTGGATGCGGAGCATCATGATGACGTCGGCGTCCTCCACCGCATCGGCGAGGTTGTACGACACCCGTACGCCCAGCTTCTCAATGCCCACCGGAATCATGGTGGGCGGGCCCACCAGAGTTACGTTCATGCCGCATTTTTTCATGGCGTGGATGTTGGACCGCGCCACGCGGCTGTGGGCGATATCGCCGACGATGAGCACGTTCAGGCCGTCCAGCTTTTTCACCCGCTGGCGGATGGTGAGCAGGTCCAGCAGTGCCTGCGACGGGTGCTCGTGCTGACCGTCACCGGCGTTGATGACCGGTGTCTTGATGTGCGACGCGATCATGTGCGGCACGCCCGATTCCGAATGACGCACCACCAGAAGGTCCGGGCTCATCGCTTCCAGATTGTATGCCGTGTCGAGCAGGCTCTCGCCTTTCACCGTACTGCTGGTGGAGCCCGAAATGTTGATGACGTCGGCGCTCATGCGCTTGCCCGCGATCTCAAACGATGTGCGGGTGCGTGTGCTGGGCTCGAAAAACAGGTTGATGACGGTGCGTCCGCGCAGGGTGGGCACCTTTTTGATCGGACGCGTCGAGACTTCGCGGAACGATTCCGCCGTATCGAGGATCAGTTGAATGTCCTCCGGCGTCAGCGATTCGGTTCCCAGAATGTCTCTGCAACTCAAACCCGTCATTTCATCATTCCTTGTTTTGCACCACGACGCGGTCTTTCCCGTCGATTTCCTTCAGTTCCACCTGCACCCGCATTTCACGCGAGGTGGGGATGTTCTTGCCGACATAATCGGGGCGGAAGGGCAGTTCGCGGTGGCCGCGGTCGACCAACACCGCCAGTTGCACCAGCGCCGGGCGGCCAAAGTCCATGATGGCGTCGATGGCGGCGCGGATGGTGCGGCCGGTAAACAGCACATCGTCGCACAGCACAATCTTGCGGCCTTCCAATGGAAAGTCGATGGCCGTCTTTTTCAGTTCCGGTTTCTGTTTGGCGGCGCCGATGTCATCCCGATAAAGCGTGATATCGAGAATGCCCAGATCCACCTGGGCCTTTTCAATTTCCTGGATTTTGGCCCGCAGGCGCTCGGCGAAAGTCACACCCCGGGTGCGGATGCCCACCAGGGCAAGCTTGTCGATGCCTTTGTTCTTTTCCAGAATTTCGTGGGCGATGCGGGTGATGGCGCGCTGGATGTCGTCGGCATTGAGGACCGTGGATGTCATTGGTCCGCCTTTGCCGGCCGCGGGCAAAAAAAATCCCCCACGGGTGCATACACCCTTGGAGGAATCATCGTATGTGAAGGTATTTGTTCTATCATTCCGGATCCCTTGACAATCTCACAGGACTGTCTTAAAGAGGTCTATACGTTGTCTGAATATATCCACTGTCCGGAAGCAAGTCAAGCGGATTTGCTTTGGGTGCTTTAAAGGAAAGGGTGGCAATTTGGTCCGCATCACTAAAGTTTATACCAAGCAGGGGGACAAGGGCGAAACCTCGCTCGTCGGCGGGGTGCGCGTGCCGAAGGATCATCCCCGCGTGCAGGCCTACGGGACGGTGGACGAACTCAACAGCCTGGTGGGGCTGGTGCGAAGCACGCTGGATCAGATCCCTGTGGAAACAGAGCGGGAACGGGTGGACCAGACCCTGGCCGCCATCCAGCAATGGCTGTTCGATCTGGGAAGCGAACTGGCGACCGATCCGAATACAGGCAGGAAGATGAGCATCGGCGTCAAGGAAGAGCAGGTGGC
This sequence comes from Nitrospina gracilis Nb-211, assembly GCF_021845525.1. Taxonomy (NCBI): domain Bacteria; kingdom Pseudomonadati; phylum Nitrospinota; class Nitrospinia; order Nitrospinales; family Nitrospinaceae; genus Nitrospina; species Nitrospina gracilis. The sequence goes on from NZ_JAKJKD010000001.1 coordinate 1,615,456, forward strand.
GTGGATGGAGTCATGGATGGATGCGATGAACCGCGACCTCGAACCGCTCAAAAGCTTCACCCTGCCGGGCGGACGCCTGCCGCTGGCGTTTTTGCACCAGTGCCGCACCGTATGCCGCAGGGCCGAGCGGGAGATCATCGCGCTCTCCCGCAAGGAGGATATCGGGCCGCAGGTGGGGCCGTTCATCAACCGCCTGTCCGATGCCTTTTACGTGCTGGGCCGCTGGCTGGCGAAAGTCTGCGGCGATGATGAAATTCTATGGAAACCGGGAGGGGGAACGCCCCCCGAATGGAAATGAGTCCGGTTACTTGGCGCGGTTGCCCTTCCATGTGAGGATCACGTCGCCTTTCCGCACCTTCATCTGGCACCCCAGACGCATGCCGGCTTCCAGATCCTCTTCATACAGATAATCCTTTTCTTCCTCCGTGATCTTCGACAGGTTTTCGCGTCCCTCCACCACCGTCAACTCGCACACCCCGCAGGTGCCCTCGGTGCAACCAAAGGAAAGGGAAACCTCCACTTCTTCACATATATCGATCAAAGACATGCCGTCCTCACACTCGTGTGTGACGTTGTCCGGTTGAAACACCACTTTTGCCATACCAACACTCCGTGACCAGATGAAAATTAAATGAGTTAAAGCGAAATAAGGATCACCGCGGACGGCGATATGAACCGCAAATTTTATTTATTTTAAAGAATTATAAGCCTGCTTCTTTCATTTTCTGGATGAGCTTTTTTTGCTCCTCGGTCAGATCCTTGGGCAGGGCCACCTTGATTTTCACCAACTGATCGCCGCGCTTGCCATTGCTGGAGCGAACACCCAACTCCTTCAACCGCAATTTGGAATTGGGCTGGGTGCCTGCCGGCACCTTCACCTGCTTGGCGCCTTCCAGCGTGGGGACTTGGATGGTGGTGCCGAGAAGAGCATCGGTCAAGCCGATCATCTGCTCGACGAGGATGTTGTCGCCTTCCCGCGTGAACAGGGGATGGGGCTGGACGTGTACACGGAAATACAGGTCGCCGGGAGGCCCTCCATTTATTCCGGGATGCCCCTTGCCGCTCAGGCGCAGTTTTTTGCCTTCGGAGATACCCGCCGGAATTTTGAGATTGGTGTCCTCGCGGCCGGTGGGCCGGTCCACGGAAAACCGTTTTTCCGCGCCCAGCGCGGCTTCCTCGAAGGTGATGGTGATGTCGCTCAGCATGTCCGCGCCCTTGTTGCGCCGGGGCTGGCGTCCCATGCCCGGGCCGAACTGGTCGGGGTACCCTCCACCTTGTCCGCCGAAGAACTGGCCGAAACCGCCTCCAAACCCCGGCGATCCGCCAAAGCCGAAATTGCGCAGGATCTCGTCCAGATCGAAATCGCGGAAAATGTCTTCCTGCGAATAGCGCTGGCGAAATCCTTCCGCACCGTAGGCGTCGTATTTCTTGCGCTTGTCCTTGTCGCTCAGAACGGCGTAGGCCTCGCTGATTTCCTTGAAGCGGTTTTCGGCCTCCGGATCGTTCTTGTTGCGATCGGGGTGGTATTTGAGGGCGAGCTTCCGATACGCTTTTTTGATTTCGTCCTGAGAAGCGCCGCGCTCCACACCCAGAATGTTGTAATAGCTTTTCATCAGCTAAGTGCTTGATTTATAGGTGGTTCTAATCTAAACTGACTACGTTCGACAATATTATACTCATTAATGTAATGAAACGCCTTTTTAAAATAGCAATGCTGGTAACGGTTTTTTTTCTCGGGGCTTGCGCGCATTCCGTGTCGGTACCGCCGCAAGAAGAGGTCCAGGTGCCCCCTCCACCGCCACCCATCGACCCGGCGGAGATGCACATCTGGACTCCGCCCAGCGAGGAAGAACTGGCCGCGCGACACCGCCGCCAGCAGGTGCTGGACGCGATGAGCTCCGACCTGGAAAAGTTGTTCATGCGTTATGCCCACACGCTGGGCGAGGAGATCATTCTGGAAAACCTGATCGCCTTCCAGACCCCGCAATACCACCAGTGGAATGCGCGGTTCTCGGAGGACCTGAGCGATATTGACGCCATCCATCAGGGCAATGTGGATGAACTGCAAAAATCCGGCGAGGCGGTGGCGCTTTTGAAGGAGGAGTTGGAGGCCATCCGCAAGCGGCGCGAGGAACGGCGGTTTCGTCCGGATGAATACCAGCTTGCCATCCGCCTGTTCCGCGACGCGCGCTATGCGGAAAGTATCGCCGTGTTCAACCGCGTGCTGGCCACCGAGTTTCCGCCCAACCTGCATGACAACATCCTGTTCGGGCTGGGGTCCAATTACTACCGCCTGCGGGACTACAAAAAGGCCAAATCCTATTTTGATCCCATCGTGGAAGAACACCCCTCCACCGACAAATGGCTGGTGGCCCACGCCATGCTCGGCATGATATACAATCTGGACGGACAAAAAAGCCGCGCCTTGTGGATTCTGCAGAAAGCTCTGGATGAAAAACCCACCGGCGAACTGCTCTCCATCCTGCAAAACCTCATACTCATCACCCAGGGAAAGAAACCCGATGTCGCAAGTTAACCAACCCGCGCCCAATCTCGATGTAGCCGAGTGGGTGCAGGGCGAAGCCTCCAATATCGACCGGGAACGTGGCAACGTAATCCTCGTTACGGTGTTTCAGGTCAACTGCCCCGGCTGTTTCGTCGGCGGATTTCCGGAAGTCCTCGCGGTGCACCAGGAGTTTCAGGGACAGCCGTTGAAGATATGGGGGCTCGCCACGGCGTTCGAGGATTACCGCTTCAACAATCTGGAAAATCTGAAAAAGCTGGCACACACCGGAGAGGTGGTGGGCGAGACGCTCGCCTACCTGCAGAACAGCGGCATGTTGCAGAACGGCCGGCTGACCTTTTCCATTCCTTTTCCGCTGGCGTGGGACCGGCTGGTGAAACGCCAGGGCGGGGCGACGCCGGAGGAAATCGAAGCCTTTCTGGCGCGCGACTTTCCCGACTATCGGGATATGCCGGGCCACACCCTGAACGCGGTCAAAACCCAGATCAAACAGTACCTGGAGAAAAAAGAATACGACGCCAGCACTTTTGACCGGTACGGACTGCGCGGCACGCCGTCCACGATCCTGATTGACAAACAGGGTATCCTCAGGCACAAACTGTTTGGGTCAGGCTTGAATCTGAGTGACCTCATCGAGCCGTTGCTGAACGAATAACCGGGAGGCGCCTCATGCTCACCTACCAAAAATTCGTCAACACCATCGACGCGCTGGAAGACGCGCGGGTTCTCTTGGCGGCGCTCGAGTTCGATGTGTTTTCCATCCTCGACAGGAAGGAGTTGACGGTCCGGCAAATCGCCCGCAAGGCAGAGGCGCAGGACGAAGGCATGTCCGCACTCCTGCACGCACTGGTGGCGCTGGGCGCGCTCAGCAAAACGAAGGACGGCAAGTTCGCCAACACGGCGGAGATGTACAAGCACTTCTGCCGGACCAGCCCGGATTACAAAAAAGGCACCGCTCATCTGAAGATGGAGAAAAACGATGAGTGGAACCAGCTGATCCAGACCATCCGCAAAGGGCGCGACCTGACAGCGTTCGAGGACGGTGACGACCCGGAGTTCCGCCACTGCTTCTCCTACGCCATGCACGAGCGGAGCGAGCCTTACGCCGCCAAAATCGCTACGCTCCTGGCCAAGAAAAAATCCATCGGCAAATTCCTCGACCTGGGCGGAGGCCCCGGCTCCTACTGCGCCGCCGTTCTACGTAAGGACAAAAAAGCCGAGGCCACACTTCTGGACCGCGACGCCGCCTGCAACGTGGCGCGGGCGTTGTTCGGAAAAGAAAAGTTTTTCAGCCGGTTCACCATGAAGCCCGGCGACCTGTTTGACACGGACTATGGCAACGGATTCGACACCGTGCTGTTCTCCAACATCCTGCACATCTACAACCCCGCCGAGAACCGCCAGCTCCTCAAAAAAATCCACAAGGCGCTCAAACCCGGCGGCCGGCTGGCCATTGTGGATTTCTTTTTGAACGAGGACCGCACCGCGCCGTACGAAGCGGCGATGTTCTCCCTCACCATGCTGTTGTTCACCGAGACAGGCAAGACCTACACGTTTTCGGAAACCGAGCACCTGCTCACCAGAGCCGGATTCCACAAGTTCCAGACCCACAAACTGGACGAAGGCTCGCACGTCATGGTCGCCACCCGCAAGTAACTCCTGCTGGATTTTAATCCGATTATTTTTTCACCGCCGAGAAGTAATACAACTCCCAGTGGGTGTACACGCCCTGCGGAGTGGAGAAGTTGCGGTCGTGGGTCTCGATCAGGCGGCGCAGTTCTCCCGTCTTCATCATGCGAAGCGGCGCGGCGCCGATCTGTTGCAGGTTGCGGATGAGGTGACGTGTGCCGGGAAAGAAGATCTCGCGGCTTTCGCGCTCGGCCGCCTGCCACTGAAACCCGCACCGGGTGAGCAAGGCTTTCCATTTATCCAGCGACAGGAGGTGGGTGGGACCCTCCAGCCCGCCGGAGTCGCGGAACTCCTGCAGGGTTTCCGGACCGAACGTGCTGAACACGATCTGCCCACCCTGGGGCAGACTGCGATGCAGAGTCTCCAGCGTGTGCTGTGGATGTTGAAACCATTGAAACACCGCGTTGGCGGCGATCAACCCGGCTGGCGGAAACTCCAGCCGCTCCGCATTGCCTTCCACGAAACGCGTTGCCTCAGGCAGGTCGAGGTGTTCCTTCAGGTACTCGATCATCGCCGGGGCGATGTCGTTCAGGATCAATTTCTCCGCGCCGCGCGTCAGCAGGTGCCGGGTGAACAGTCCCGTGCCACAACCCAGTTCCAGCACCGGCTCGGGCAGGGTGGGGGGCAACAGCGCCGCCAGCCGCTCGGCCATGGTCTTCTGCAACTGCGCGTTTTTGTCGTAGGTGCGGACGTGTTTGGAAAAGCTCTGGATGAGGCTCGATTCGAACTCGTCTTCGCCGCGCCCGCGGCTGGTTTTGTGATTTGCGTTCATACAGTGGATTGTACTTTCTAACGGCAGGGGGAAGAAGAGTTAAATGCGTTTCTCGGATGAGGCGGCGGGAAGTTGGAAAATGGTCTGCAACAAGGATTCTGGATGGTGCCCGCAATCGTTGACCACCTTCAACGACGGAACCAGTGATTGCAGGGCGGTGGCGTCGGTGAACGGATCGCGGTCGCCCAGCACGGCATGGAACCTGGCCACGGCATCGGGCGTTGCCGACACGTCGCGCAGAAACTGAAGGCCTCGCAACAGCGTGTCCCGCTCCGGGATGCCGACCTTCGCTTCCGGCGGCAGAACGATGTCGCCCAGCGCCATGAAGTCGCCCAGCACCGTCGGCAGATCCTGGGTGCGTTCGACCGTCCGCAGAAAAAACTCCAGCTGGCCCGACGGAATTTTCCCACCCAGACCCGCCTCCTGCTTGAATGCGAGGATGGGGGCCATCAGGATTTTGACCGCCGTCTCCGGCAGATGTTCGCGGTGATGCAGGAGCCACAGACTGCCCAGCGAATACCCGATGACGACATCCGGGGCAGAGGTCTGCAAAATCCGTTTCGCCTCCTCCGCGTCGAACGGGTCTTGCGGGTACACGCCGTGCACCGTCGCCGCCGGACAGAACGGTTGCGTCAGAGCCTTCAGCCAGGCTTCCGGGATGGCCCAGCCGCTGATGAGGGTGATGTTCAAACCGTTCGGCATGTGTTCAAAATCTCCAGAAGTTCATGCATATCTTCCTGCGTGATGCCGCTGTGAAACGATAGACGCAGGCGCGACGAGTTCGGCGGCACCGTCGGCGGGCGCACCGCTCCCGTCAACATGCCTTTTCCCAACAGGCGGTCGCGCAGGGCCAGCGCGCGGTCGGGATCGCCCACGATCACCGGCACGATCTGCGAATCGAACGCGTTCGTCGTCCATCCGCCCTTGACCAGTTCGTCGCGGAACCATGCAGCGTTTTTACGCAGGCGTTGCCGCTCCGTGTTCATTGACCGAACCCTGCCGATGGCCGCGGACGCCGCTCCGGCGCAGGCCGGGGCAAGGTAGGTGGAGTAAATGAACTCGCCCGCATGGTTGATGAGGTGATCGACCACCGTCTGCGACGCGGTCAGCACGTACGCCCCCATGCTGGCCAGCGCCTTGCCCAGCGTGCCGACCAGGATGTCCACATGATCCAGCACGCCCGTCTCTTCAGCCAGCCCGCCGCCGGTTTTACCGAACACCCCAGTGCCGTGCGCTTCATCCAGCACCAGCACGAAATCAAAACGCTGTTTCAATTCCACGAGGGCTTTGAGGTCCGGGTAATCGCCGTCCATGCTGAACACGCTTTCGGTGACCACGAACACCGTTTCGTACGTACCCTTGTTTTTCTCCAGCAATTCTTCCAGGTGATTGAGATCGAGGTGCGAGTAGCGTTTGTAATCGGCCCGGCCCTGCACGATGGCCTGGATGACCGAGTGGTGGATGAGTTTGTCCACGAGCACGAGGTCCTGCGGACCCGGCAGGTGTTTGAGCACCGCCTGGTTGGCCATGAAGCCGGTGTTGAACACCAGCCCCGCCGGTTTGCGCTTCCATTTGAGTAACGCGTCGAGAAGTTGCTCGTGGCAGGGCAGGTAGCCATAGAGCAGGGGAGATGCGCCGCTCCCGGCCCCATATTCTTCCAGCGCCTGGCGCGCTCCGGCAACGACGTCCGGGTCGGTGCGCAGTTGCAGGTAGTCGTTGCTCGACAGGTTCAGGCGACAGGATTCAGCCACCTTCAGCGTACGCAGGAGGTTGTCTTTGCGGCGTTGCTCCAGTTCTTTTTGCAGGCGGCGTTCCAGCGGCGAGTCCAAGGATTTTTCCACTCCCAAGGCTTTTGAAAACAAAAATTATGGTATAAAAGCCATTTTAAGTCAAAAGCCACCCCAACTTACTTTCGGATTCATGGCGGAAATCAAGGACACGGGAAAAGTCTGGATTAAAGGACGCGTCAGCACCGCGTTCGCCATCAAGGTGGACGACACGGTGTTCGTACCGGGACAGGAAGAAGGGCAGAACATCGAGTACTGGCTGGAGGACGGCGCGCTGTGCATCGATCTCCACGATCCGAAAAAAGAAACGCGTATCGCCCGGCGGTTTCCGCTGAACCTCAAGCCGGAGACGATGGCATCGCTGTTCAACGGCTTCACCCGCACCAAACATTGCGACACCAAAGTGGTGATGCCCACCGATGACGGCGTGCAGGAAGCGTCGGTGCAGGGAGAAGCGTACCGGCAGTCGAAGGCCGGGGCGCTGGATGCGCGCACGTTCTGGCAGAGCGCCGCGCCAAGGTGACTTTTATTTTCCTTTGGAATTGGGAGACCGCACCAGCCGCGCGGTGTATTCGTCGCGATTCATCTTGTCCACGAACTCGGCAGTGCCGTCCTGCAAATTCACCGCGCAGGCCTGGCCTTCCTCGTTGACCTCCGAGGTCCAGATAATGCGTCCGCATTTTTTCACGAAAGCGGGATGGATGTACACCGTCTCGCCCTCCCAGTCTTCCAGCGACAATTCCTCATCATAGAGACTCAAGGCCTCTTCTTTGGTCGGCAGGCGCCAGTCGGCATGTCCGCCAGCATAAACGTTACGCATCGTCTGGATATAGTAGTTCGCCTCGTCCCAGGTCACCCACTTGCCGAGATCGCCGCGGGCGTCCTTCGGCAACCATTCCAGATTCATTTTTTTATCGACGATCACTCCGCGCGGAGTGTCCTCGTACAAATCCTTTGCATTCATAGCGTGTCCATTCCGGTTCAATTCAAATGCGTGCAATTATAATGCACCTTCACTCAGACTCAATCGATTTTAAAAATTCCGCGTGCAATCGCGCTGTGACCCCACCCGGCTTTCCCGTCCCGATGGCCGTGTCGTTCACCCGGGTGACGGGAAGCAATTCGATTCCCGTATTGGTGAGGAAAACCTCGTCGGCCTGTAGCAGGTCGGACGCCAGAAGCGTTTCCTCCCGCACCTCCAGGCCCAAACGCCGCGCCAGCTCCAGCACCGCCTTGCGCGTGATGCCCGCCAGCACGTATTCATTAAGCGGCGGCGTTTTGAGCGTACCGTCATGCACCACAAACACATTGCTTGTGGAGGCGTCGCACACCTCGCCCCGGTGGTTGAGCAGGACGGCGTCCCAGTGATCCGCCTCGCGCGCCATGCGCCGGGCCTGAATATAAGGCAGGAAGTTTGCCGACTTCGCCTGCTGAGCGGCGCCGGGCAGGTGCGGTGCGCTGTCGGGAACCAGCAGGACCGACACGCCATCGCGGTAACGTGCTTCCGGCAACGACTCCACGGGGCGGGCAGTGATGACGAGCGTTGGCGGGGCATCCGGCGCAATGTCGAATCCGGAGCTCTCGCCCCGGCTCAGGGTGAGACGCAGAATGGCGTCGGAAAGCTCATTTTGTTTGAGCGTTTCATACAGCAGGCTTTCCAGTTTGTCCGGCGCTTCCGGCACGGTGAGATGAATCTGCTCCGCCGACCGGTGCAGTCGGTCCAGATGATTGGCGAGGCGGAAGATGTGTCCTTGGTACGCGCGCAGGGTTTCGAACACGCCGTCGCCGTACAGGAATCCGCGGTCGAACACGGAAATGCGCGCGTCTTCCTGTGGCACGAAGCGTCCATTCACATACACCACCTGCGTCATCCGACCGGCTCCCCGCTGAGCGCCTGGATCATCGCCGCCGCCTTGTCGAGCGTCTCCTGCCATTCTTTTTCGGGGACCGAGTCGGCAACAATTCCCGCCCCGACGTGGAAATGTGCCCGCCCGTTCTGCACAAGAATGGTGCGGATGATGATGTTGAGGTCGAGGTGGCGGTCGAATCCGATGTAGCCGAACGATCCGCTGTAAGGTCCGCGCAGAGAGGGCTCCAGCTCGTCGATGATTTCCATGCACCGGATCTTGGGACAGCCGGTGATGGTGCCGCCGGGAAACACCGCGGCCAGAATATCCGTCACCTCCACACCGGGGCGCAGTCGGCCCTCGATGTTGGAGACGATGTGGCAGACATGTGAATACTGTTCCAGGAACATGAGGTCGGTCACACGGACACTGCCATGTTCGCAAATGCGGCCAAGATCGTTGCGTTCGAGATCGACCAGCATCAGATGCTCGGCTTTTTCCTTTTCGTTGAGCAGGAGCTCGGCGGACAGGCGCGCATCTTCCTCCTCGCTTTTGCCACGCGGACGCGTGCCGGCGATGGGTCGCGTCTCGACCCGGTCTTTCACCACCTTCACCAACCGTTCCGGTGAAGAGCTTGCGAGGACCAGTCCATCGAATTTCAAATATCCGGAAAAAGGCGACGGGTTTACTTTGCGCAGACGCTGGTACAGGGGGAAGGGGTCGCCCGCATACTCCACCGACAACCGTTGTGCCAGATTGGCCTGGTAGATATCGCCTTCCTCGATATAAATTTTCGCGCGCTCCACCATGCGCTCGTACTCGGCCTGCGTGATGTTGGATTGCAGGGAAGCCGGTTGCAGGGAAGGGGTAGGGGAGGCGTCGTTCGGGGTGGACTCCGAAACTTTCTCAATGAGCCGATCCATTTCCCGCCACGCGTTTTCCAATTCTTCCACGGTGCGGTTGTAAATTGTCTCGGGAGAGTCGCCCATCTCTTCCGCGACGATGTATTTCAGGATCGCCTGCCGGTGGTCGTACACCCACAGACGATCCACCTGGAAAAAGAACAAGAGAGGCAGGTCGAGTCCGTCCTTGGCCCGTAGTTGAATGTTCTCGAACCAGTGCGCCATCTCGTAGCTGAGGCATCCCACCCAGCCGCCCCAGAAATGATCGACATAATCGATTGCATCCAATCCCGGCTCGAAATTCAAATGCCGGAGTGCGTCCGGCGCGGGAAAAGGAATGGTTTCCCGGTCGCCATTATTGTGGATAGCGAACTGATTGTTGCGTATGGAAATCGCTTTTTGATTGGCGCGGCCGAAGAAGGAATAGCGCGCGGTCTCGTCGGGTCCCTTGCCGCTCTCGAACAGAAAAGACCGCTCCGCCTTTCCGTACAGGCGCTGATAGGCCGTGGCCGGATCGAACTCGCGCACACGCCGCTCGCCCACCACTGGCATGCGTGCGCAGGTGGCGGCCAGTTCGAGAAAACGCGATTTATCGGGAAAAACCTTCATGACCTAAAGCATCCTGTGTGGTGTTGGGATTGATTATAGCAGGAAGAGAGGCGTCGCTCACTCGTAGCGGAGGGCGTCGATGGGATTCAGATTGGCCGCCTTGTTGGCCGGGTACAGCCCGAAGAACACGCCCACCACGACGGAAAATCCGAAAGCAAGCAGAATCGATGGAAGAGAGACGATCATATCCCAGCCGCCCAGCTTGGAAACAGCAATGGAGATGCCCGTTCCCATGAGAATCCCAATGAACCCGCCCAGAAAACTGATGAAAATGGACTCGATCAAAAACTGCTGGCGGATCTCCCGCTTCTTCGCACCAATGGCGACACGGATGCCGATCTCCCGCGTGCGTTCGGTGACCGACACCAGCATGATGTTCATGATGCCGATGCCGCCGACCATGAGCGAGATGAAGGCAATGCCGCCCAGCAGGTACTGAAACGTCTTGGCCGCATTGCCCCAGCTGTTCAGCCATTCCGCCGAGTTCTGCACGTGGAAGTCGTTGTCCTGTCCTTCACGGATGTTGTGCCGTCGCTTGAGCAAGGATTCGATGTCCTGTTTGATGACCTCAATGTCCTGGATGCGCTTGGCCTGCACGTCGACAGATTGCAGATAATTGACGCCGAACAGGCGTTTCTGCGCGGTGGTGACGGGGATAAAAATCTGGTCGTCCGGATCGAACCACGACAGCGCACCCTTGGCGACCATGGTGCCGATGACGAGAAAATTCTGTCCGTCCACTTTCAGCGTCTGGCCGATGGGGTCGACGTTATCGAACAGGTTTTTAGTGACGGTTGCACCGAGAACGGCCACGCGGCGGGCGGTGCGGACTTCCGTGTCGGCGAAGTAGCGTCCCTTATCCAGCTGGAAGTTGGACATCCAGTAATAATCTTCTTCGGTGCCGCGCACGGTGGCGTTGCGGTTTTTGTTGCCGAACTTCAACTGCGCGCTTTGGTACACCTCCGCCGAGACGCCGGTGATGCGGTCGATATGCTCACGGATGGCGCGGGCGTCGTCCAGCACCAGCGTTTCCACCTTGCCGCTCTGCACGTGGCGGCGGCTTTTTTGACCGGGCTTGACGGAGATGATGTTGGTGCCGAACTTGGCGATGGTCTCCAGCGTTTGCTTGCGCGCGCCTTCACCCAGCGAGATCATGGAGATGACCGAACCGACACCGATGATGATGCCGAGCGCCGTCAAAAACGTGCGCAGTTTGTTGGCCACCAGACTGCGAAGCGCCATTCGAATCAGATCAAAAATCAGCATGGGCTTCTTCCTTCCGTTCGCGCGGGGACGATCCGCTGTCATGGATCAGTTTCCCGTCCTGCATCTGAAACACGCGGCGGGAGTAGGCGGCGATGTCCTGCTCGTGCGTGACGAGGATGATGGTGACGCCTTCCTCGTTCAGCCGGGTGAACAGCTTCATGATCTCCGCACTGGTTCTGGAGTCCAGGTTGCCCGTCGGTTCATCGGCCAGGATGATGCGCGGGTTGATCACCAAGGCCCGGGCAATGGCAGCGCGCTGTTTCTCACCGCCGGATAATTCGTTCGGCTTGTGTTTGGCACGGTGGCCAAGTCCCACCCTCTGCAAGGCGTCCATCGCCTTTTGGACAGGATTCTTCACCCGCCCGTACAACAGGGGCAACTCCACGTTCTCCAGAGCCGTGGCGCGGGGAAGCAGGTTGAAACTCTGGAACACGAACCCGATTTTTTTGTTGCGCACTTCGGCCAACTCGTCCGCCGACAGGTTCTGCACGTCGATGCCGTCCAGTCGGTACGTGCCGGAGGAGGGGAGGTCGAGGCACCCCAGCAGATTCATCAGTGTCGATTTGCCGCTGCCCGACGGCCCCATGATGGAGGCGAACTCCGACGCCTCCATGGAAAAGCTGACGTCACGCAGGGCGTACACTTTTTCCGCGCCGAGATCGTAGGTTTTCGACAGCTTGTTGATTTCGATGAGAGCCACGGTCAACGCCGGAGAATGAACAGCATCTTCCGAATAGTGGACATGCTGTCTTCATCCGTTTTGAAGTGTTCCTTGATTTCTTCCCAGTCTCCGATCAAGACTTCCTGGTTTTCGGCAATGCCCTCCACCTGAATCTCGATCGGATTCTTCACGCCCAGTTCTACAGGCCGGGCCTGAGGCAGATTGTTTTCGAGAACGGCGACGAACGTTTTTCCACCCTCGCGGTGAATCGCTTCGCGGGGAAGGAAGGTGACGTCTTCCAACTCGCGGCTGATGATGTCCACGTTCGCCGTCATCATCGGTTTCAGAATATCACGGCCCTTGCCCTGGATTTCAATTTTGACTTTGAAGATGGTGATGCTGTCCTCGACCAGCCCCTTGGGGGCGATGCGGGTCACAGTCCCATCAAACTCTTCGCTGGGGTAAGCGTCGGTGGTGATCTTCACTTTCTGCCCGACCTCCACCTTGCCGATGTCGGTTTCGTCCACGTCGGCCACGATGAACAGCTTGGACATGTCCGCTATTTTGGCCAGCGGCGTGCCGCCGGAGACGGTGGTGATGCCGGAGGCGATGATCTGGCCCTGCTCGACCAGTTTCTCGATCAGCACCCCGGTGATGGGTGCGTAGATTTCCGTTTCCGCCAGGCGTTCCCTGGTTTCCGCCAACTCCAGCTCGGCGCGTTTGACGTCGGCCTTGGCCAGTTCAATATCCTGTTTCTTGACCTCGATGTCGTGCACGCTGTCTTCGGCGGCCCGCAGGTTGGTCTTGGCCTGCTCCAACAGTTCCTCGCGCACCTTGTAAGTGGTTTGTGCGGCATCGAGGGTTTCGCGGGAGGTGAACTTTTTCTGGAACAGGTCCTCCTGCCGGCGGAGCTTGTCGCGCGCTTCTATCAGGTTGGCCTTGGCTTCCTCCACCTGGGACTTCGCCGCCTGCAAATCGGTTTCGTAACGGGTGGCCTGGAGTTTGAGAGACGTTTTGGCTTTGTCGAGCTGGGCTTTGGCGCTGGCGAGATTCGCTTCCGCCCGTTTGACGTTGCGGACCTCATCGGATTTGTCCAGACGCAGAAGAAACTTTCCTTTCTCGATGAAGTCTCCTTCCTCATAAGGGAAGCTCAGCACCTCGCCGCTGGCCTTGGACTTGACCTCCACCTGGAAATTGGGCTCCACGATCCCCGTGGCGGAAATTTTCACCACCATGGTCCCACGCTCCACCTTGGCTGTGCGGAAAGGGTGTTTTTTAGGACGCTTGTTTTCTTTTCCGTCTCCCTGAACCAGAAAGAAGGTGCCAGCAACCAGGACGACCACGCCCAATATAATGAGCAGTTTTTTCATGGGTTCTGTTCTTCCGCCAGCTCAATGCGGTGGTGATTGAGCGTGGAGGCAATGACCTTCCGGAAATTGATCCGCGATTTATTGAAATCGATGATGGCCAGAAGTTCCTTGCTTTGTTCTTCGGCCAGATCGGTCTGGAACTCGAGCACCTGGAAGCTGGTGGACAAGCCGACTTCAAACTTCTTCAGTTCCGCGTTCAGGGTCTCCTCCGCGAGCCGCCGCGAAATCCGCGCCGCCTGCACGCGCTTGATGTCCGTTTCCAGCTTGCGCACGGCTTCCCGTACTTCGATGATGATGGTCTTTTCCAGATCCTTGATATCGAGCAGGAGCTTGGCGACCTCCAGCTTGGCGGCAGTCAACTGGCTTTCCGCCGCCCGGTTGCCAAGCGGATAGCTGAACACCACGCCCGCCGTCCAACTGTCGAAGTCCGTGGACAGGGCCCGCTCGACCCCGCGTCCAAATGTGCCGCCGAACTGACTGATGCGGGGAGGACCGCCCAGGGACACCGCCCGGGCATCACCGGTGATGCCGTTCAGACCGTAACTCGCCACGAGGTCCAGAGTGGGGTAGGTCTGGTTTTCGTTGAACTCCACCTGGATATTGCGCGTGTCCAGTTCCTTCTTCTTTGCCAGGTAATCCGGGCGGTGGCTCAAGGCCTGGTTTATGGCATCATCCAGGTTAACCTTCGATTCCGGGTCGTACTGCGGCGCATCGAGCGGCTGGATGTCTTTGGTGCCTTTTTCCGAATCGAAAGCAATGTTGAGAATGTTCTTGAGATTGTCTTCATTGTCCTTGATTAATTTTTCCGCATTGATGACCGCCTCTTCGCGCGACGCTACCTCCGCCTGCGCCTGCAAAATTTCCAAAGGCGCCATGGTGCCCACCTCCACCTGCGCTTTCACGCGCTGTTCCAGATCGCGCGCGCGTTCCACCGACTGTTGCTTGACCTTTAAGTCTTCCTGACTGAACACGAGATCCCAGTACACGTTTTCCGCCTGGGTGATGATGTCGATTACCTGGCTTTTGAAATCGTACTGCGAGATGGAGAGATTGTTTTGTGCAATGTAGATGTTGGTCCTGTTCACATCCTGGCCGAAATTTTTGAGCAGGGGCTGGGTGAGGTTGACTTCGAACCGGGTGCTGTACTGCGGGTTCAATCCGGCAAACAGGGAGTTGGTGCCGTCGCGGATGCCTTCATAAAAGAATTCGTACTGCGTGCCGAAAGTGAGCTTCTGGTTGAGGCCAACTTTCCAGCGTTGCTGATCCGTTTTCGAAATGGGCGGATTGGCAAAGGCGGAGGCGACGGGAAGCGTGTCGTCCTGCGTGCGGACTTCGGCGTTCACACTGGGGTCAAAGGCGGCTTCGTTGTTGATGATATTCTGCCGCTGAATACGGGAGTTGTACTCCTGTACAGCAATGCTGACGTTGTTGTTGAGGGTGGTCTGGATGACCTCGGTCAAGGACAGCTGAAGGACATTCGTCAGCACAATGTCCGGTTTCTTCCCGCCCACATCATCGGAGGTGGACAGGGGAGGCTCCCCGGAGTTTCCGCTTTCGGCGGACCCCGTTCCTTCGACATTCTGGCTTTCCGAAAGCTGAAGCCCCGCCTGCAATCGAAACCGGTTGTCCGGCCCCAACAGGCTGGACTCGGCCTGCGCGATTACAGGAAAAAGCAACAGAACCTGGATGGCCATAACAGCAACCCGGACTGAGTATGTATCCCTCATCAACATAAGCATAGCCCCTGAATTCTCCAATGGTTAATGGGAAAAACTGATTCTAATATAATAACTTACCGGATTTAAAGGGAAATTGCCCGAAACCCGCACTTTACAAATACTCTCAAAACGGTAATTTACAGATACTGAAACGGATTCCATGCCGCGCCTCGGGCTTTTTAAATGGTTCGAACTCCTCTTGGACAGGCCCTTTAAATGGTCACAACCGTTCTTAGGGCGGCCGATAGAAATAAAAAGGCGGCATATAGGACCTCCTGTAAAATGGAAAATTCCCTTGTGCTTTTTACATTAACTGTATAAAATTAAAACGATCAAGATCCGGGCTTTCCATTTTCGCCTGTTTTTTCAATTCTGAACCAAGGCAAAACCCATGAACAACCCCGCATCGGCTTCGCGGGTCACTGCCGCGGACATCCTCAAAGTCATTCCCATCACCCGCAAAACCTTGTGGCTCTGGCAGAAGAAGTACAATTTTTTTCCCGATCCCATCAAGGAAGCCCATCCTGGCGGCAAGGGCATTGTCGGATACTACCCGGCCTGGGTGAAGGACCGGTGCAAGCGCGTGTACGAATTGCAGAAAAGCGGCTATACCATTGCCATGATCAAGGATATTCTGAAAAAAGAGTCCGAGGAAAAGTCTTCGAAAAAACTCCTTGTGGTGGATGATGAGAACAAGTTCACCAGCTTGGTAAAAAAGTTTCTGGAGAAGGAAGGGTACCTGGTTGAAGTTGCGGGCAACGGTCTGGACGCAGGTCTGAAGGCCGCCGACTTTTTACCTTCCATCATTCTTCTGGACATCAACCTCCCCGGCCTCAACGGCCTCGAAGTGTGTGCCAATCTCAAGAATAACCCGAAAACGAGTTTCATGACCATCATTGTCATCTCTGCCAGCCCGCAATATACGGAAAAACAGGTGCTGGAGGCGGGAGGGGACCTGTTCATCAAAAAACCGGTGGATCTCGAGGCCCTGCTCGACAAGTGCAATGCCATCCTCGCTGAAAACGTGGTGGCCGAATAATCTTTCCCGGCGCCGTTCCCGCTCAGCCCGAAAAATCCGTTTGAATTCGGTTTTTCGCAAAATTACCTCTGTAAAATTCAAGCAAATTGGCATATGCTGACCAAAATCAATTTCTGACCTGAACATATCGCCTTTATGAATGACACCACCCAGACAGCAGAATCGAAAGTAGGGGAATTGGAAGACATTGCCCGTGAACTGCGCCGCAAGAGCCTGGAGATCATCCACCGCGCCGGATCCGGTCATCCCGGCGGTAGTTTGTCCGGAGCGGATATCGCGGCGGCCCTGTTTTTCGACGTGATGCGTTACGACCCGAAGAATCCCCGCGACCCGAAACGCGACCGCTTTATCCTGAGCAAGGGCCACGCCACAGGCCTGCTCTACGCCACCCTGGCGCGGGCGGGATACATCGCCGACGAGGAGTTGGTCGATTACCGCAAGATCAACAGCAAGCGCAATCTCTCCGGCCATCCGCACCCGAAGACGCCGGGTGTGGAAATCGCCACGGGAAGTCTGGGGCAGGGCCTGAGCGCCGGACACGGTATGGCTCTGGCCGCGCGCCTCGATAACCTGGATTACCGGGTGTACGTGCTGATGGGCGACGGCGAACTGCAGGAAGGGCAGGTCTGGGAAGCGGCCATGTCCGCCGCTAAATTCAAATCCAACAATCTCATCGCCATCGTCGATTACAACAAGGTGGCGCAGGACAACATCACCAAGGACCTGAAAGACCTGGAACCCATCGAGGACAAGTGGAGGTCCTTCGGCTGGGATGTGCACCGCATCGACGGTCACGATATGGCGCAAGTGCACAAGGCGCTCAACCTGCCGCTCCATGCGGATAAGCCGCGGGTGATCATCGCCGACACGGTGAAGGGCAAAGGGGTCAGTTTTATGGAAGGCAAAACCGCCTGGCACGGCGTGGCGCCTTCGGACGAAGATTACGAAAAAGCCATGAAGGAGCTGGAATGATCGACGGAGCGACACGCGACGGTTACGGAGCCGCGCTGGTGGAATTCGGCAACAACCCCAAGGTGGTGGTGCTGGATGCGGGCGTGAGCGACAGCACACGCAGTAAGAAGTTCGGCGACAAGTACCCGGAGCGGTTCTTCAACATGGGCATCAGCGAAGGGGACATGGTGTGCACGGCGGCGGGTCTCGCCACGACCGGCAAGGTCGCCTTCGCTACCGGCTTCGCCTGTTTTCTTTTGGGCCGCACCATGGACCAGGTGCTGGTCAGCGTTGCGTATTCCAATAGCAATGTGAAACTCGTGGGCACGCATTCCGGCCTCGCCGTGGGCGAAGACGGTCCGACGGCACAGATGGTGGTGGACCTGGCTTACACCCGCGCCATGCCGAACCTCACGGTCATCCAGCCGGCGGACTACCAGGAAGCGTTTGCGGCGACCAAGTTTCTGATCGACCACGAGGGACCGGTGTACATGCGCCTCGGCCGCGCCAAGGTGAAAGGCATTTACGGCGAGGACTTTGAGTTCCAGTTGGGCAAGGGCCATGTGGTGCAGGAAGGCAAGGACCTCGTTATCTTTGCCAGCGGTGGCATGGTGGAGGAAAGCCTCGCCGCCATGCAGCAGATGGAAAAGGAAGGCCTGAAAGCCACGCTGGTCAACATTTCGACCATCAAACCCATCGACCAGGACTTGATCGTGGAACAGGCGAAAAAGCACGGCCGCGTGTTGACCGCCGAAGATCACAACATCATCGGGGGCCTGGGCGATGCGGTGCTGGAAGTTCTGGCCGATCATGGCGTGCAGGTTCCGGTCAAGCGCATCGGCGTACGCGACCATTTTGCGGAAACCGGGTCCCAAAAAGAGCTGTATGAAAAATACGGCCTCTCGCACAACCACATCGCCAAGGCCGCACTGGCTCTTTGCGACGCACAACCGGCCTGACCACTCCACAGGGGACGGCAATGTCCGCCGTCATTCCCATCCTATTCAGAACCTGAGCAGGAGCCCGACGAGCCCGAATCGGCCCTTACTCCAAGTTGACATAATATATATTATGGGAACCTAGGGTTTTGGGGCCCCTTCTATAATCGACTGATTTTTATGGTTTTATGGAGTTAAACTTCTACCAGGTCGATGTCTTCACGGACCAACCCTTAGCGGGCAACCCGCTGGCGGTATTCGTCAACGCAAAGGGACTCGATGCCGACCGCATGCTCGCCATCGCCCGCGAAATGAACCTGTCGGAGACGACGTTTCTCTTTCCTTCCAAACTGGCTGACTGCGATTTTAAAGTGCGTATTTTCACCCCCGGCAGGGAAATTCCGTTCGCCGGGCATCCTACCCTGGGAACCGCTCACGTTTTGTTCCGCCACGGGATTCTGCCTTCCGGCCGCGATGCCTGCCGGTTAGAGATGGGCGTCGGACCCGTGAACGTCGCGCGCGACGGCGCCTTTTTTATGATGGAACAGCCTCAGCCGGAATTTCAGCAACCGCGAACCGGCCACGAAGCCATCGCCCAGGCCCTGGGCCTGGCCTCAGCCGATCTGCACCCCGATCTGCCCGCGCAGGTGGTGTCCACCGGTTTCCCGGCCCTGCTGGTTCCGTTGAAATCGCTGGATGCCGTGGAGCGGGTCGCACTCAACCTTGCTTCCCTTCGCCAAGTCCTCGGGGATCTGGACATGATCTATCCCTTTTGCCTGGATACGGTGAATCCCCAGGCGCACGCCCACACCCGGGGGTTCGCGCCGTTCATCGGCATCCCGGAAGACCCGGCGACGGGCAGCGTGGCCGGAGCCATGGGCGCGTACCTTGCTTGGCACCGGCTTTTTGATGAAAGCCGGCTTTCGAACCTGACCCTAGAACAGGGCCTGGAGATGAAGCGGCCGTCGGAGATCAAGGTCTCGGTAGGATTGACGGACGGCCAGATCCACTCCATCCGCGTCGGCGGCAAGGCCCGTACAGTGGCGGAAGGCCGTCTTTTTCTCTGAAAAATAAAAAAAGCCCGGAAGCCGAGGCCTCCGGGCTTTTGGAATCTATATGTAAATATCAGGCACTTTTTTTGCCCTTCTGGGATACTTCAGAAGCGTGTGCGTAGGCGCAATTGGAGCAATAATGGCCTTCCTCACGGGAACACATGATACAGGCCACCATCTCCCCGTTTTCACGAACCAGCCCACCGCAGTGGTTGCAGCGTGGAGCCGGTTTTTCCGCCTTCTTCTTTTTCGAATAGCGTCTGTCGTTGACCAGAAGCTTGCTGCGCGAAATGTTCACATACATAGCAAACCCCCCTTTTCTTTATGAGAACCCCCTTTTGGGCTCTTTCACCGGTTTGATGTCGGACGCGTCAAAAAGTTTTAAAAAATTTTCAAAAATAGCGGGTTTTTCTTAAATCAAATTATTAACAAACCAAGCTTAACCTCACATATAAAAAGCCTTATATGCGCGCCATAACCCCTTTATTTACGGTTTCGACCCGATCCGGCCCGAATAGAACTTCAACCAGTTTCATGGCGAATTCAAGTGCCGTTCCGGGCGAACGGCTGGTCACCAGATTACCGTCGACCACCACCCGGTCATCCGAATACCGGATGCCATTCAGGTTCTCCTGCACCGACGGGTGGGACGTCGTACGGTGGTCTTTCAGCACCCCGGCGGTTTGCAGGACCATCGGTGCCGCGCAGATCGCCGCCACGGTTTTTTGATCGCGGTTCATGTTCTGGACGATGGCGATCACGCTTTCATTATTCTGCAGGTTGGTGGTGCCGGGCTGGCCGCCGGGCAGAACCACCATGTCGTAGTCCTTATGATCGATCTCCGACAACAGGACATCGGGTAGAATGCGCACTCCTCTCGATCCTTCGATGGGCTCCGGTTGCGTGCCAGCCAGATCCACCCGCGCTCCCGCTCTTCTCAGGATATCCACCACGGTAATGGTTTCGATTTCCTCGAACCCCGGCGCCACCGTCACCATGACTTTCTTCATGCCGTTCCTCCTTAGCCCGGATAGGCAGGTTTTCGCACTCAATGTTCGGAATATAAATCGCCTTCCAGACCTTGTCAAACAAGTCTTTGCACGAAGGTTGTCCTTTTCTGCTCCGTTGTGGTCCTGAAATTCCGATGCTAAAATACACCCGTATGCAACCCCTTTACGGCCGGAGCGCCGATGCCTAAGCTGGAAACCGATCGGGAGGCGTTTTCGCTTCAGATTCAGTCGATGTTCAACGCCATCGCTCCGCGATACGATCTGTTGAACCGCGTGCTGAGTTGCGGCGTGGATCGCTTCTGGCGCAAGCGTGCGGTGAGCCGCCTGATGCTGAAACCCGGTGGGCGGTACCTGGATATCGCCTGCGGTACGGGGGACGTGGCGCTGGAATACTTCGAGCGTCCGGCGGAATCCCCCCGTCAGGTGGTGGCGCTGGATTTCAGCGAGGCCATGCTCCAAAGGGCCGGCACGAAATTCAAGGATCGGGGCCGGCAATCCGCCCTGCCCCGGGTTTGCGCCGCGGCGGAAGCCCTGCCGTTTGCGGATGCCAGTTTCGATGGCGTCAGCGTCGCTTTTGGTGTGCGCAATTTTGCCGATAGGGAACAAGGCCTGCGTGAGATGGCGCGGGTTCTGCGGCCGGGATGCCGGGCGGTGATCCTTGAGTTCTCCCTGCCCCGCCAGCCGTTGTTGCGGGAGTCGTACCGGCTCTATTTCGATCGGGTCCTGCCCGGGATCGGGCGCTGGGTCTCCGGCCACCCGGACGCCTACACGTATCTGCCGGAGTCGGTCGGTGTGTTCCCGGAACGCGAGGAATTTGCGGTGATGATGCGCAATGCGGGCTTTGGCCGGGTTCGGTACCGGGAGATGACTTTGGGAATCGTCACTTTATATGTGGGGATTCGGGATGAATAAGTTTTGGATTCCGCCGGAAAGGCGGCTGGCATGAAAAAGTTCATCGTTTTCGGGGTGTGGGTAGTATTGGTGTGCGTGACCCTGTACTGGGTCGTGGGCGCACCCACGCCGCATGTGGAAAAACCCCTTGAGCTTCCCCTTGCCTCCACGGTGAACAATCCTTATTCCCACCTCGAAGGCTATGAAACCCTGGTGCGCCTGCAGGAGGCGTTCGTCACCAACGCCCGCAAGGTGAAGCCCGCCGTGGTCAGCATCAACAACCTCACCGAAATTTCCGACCCCCATTCCCAGCGTGACCTTATGGGCGGAGACCCCGGCGCCTGGTTCAACAACCTCCGTTACTGGCTGAAACGCACATTCCGCAAACGCTACCAGATGGAGAGCCTGGGCTCCGGGCTCATTTTCAACGAAGCGGGGTATATCGTCACCAACTATCACGTGGTGGAAAAAGCGAACCGCCTGCTGGTAAAGTTCCTCGACAACCGGGAATACACAGCGCAGGTGGTGGGGGTGGACCCGAAAACCGATCTCGCGGTCATCAAGGTGTTTTCCCTGTCACACTTCCAGAAACCGGAATTCGGCAATTCCTCGAAGGTGGAAGTCGGCGACTGGGTGATGGCCATCGGCAATCCTTACGGCCTGAGAGGCACCATCACCGTCGGTGTGGTCAGCGGCAAGGGACGCATCGACCTGGGTATCGCCACCTTTGAGAACTTTCTGCAGACCGACACCTCCATCAATCCCGGCAACAGCGGCGGTCCGTTGATCGACATGCAGGGACAGGTGATCGGCATCAACACCGCCATCGCGGAGCTGGGCTCCGGCGTCGGCTTCGCCATCCCCATGGAGACAGTGGAGAAGGTGGCGCAGGACCTGATCGAAAACGGAGAGGTCGAGCGTGGCTGGCTGGGCATCGGCATCCAGCACATGACTCCGGACATGGCGGAATCGTTCCGCGTTTCGCGGGATCAAAGCGGAGTGGTGGTCAACAGTATCGATGATGGCGCCCCCGCGGACAAGGCAGGCTTGCGGCGCGGCGACATCATCATTGCCTATGACGGCAAAGAGATCGCCCATCCGCAACACCTGCAGAACTACGTGGCCGACACCAAGGTGGGAAAAACCGTGCAGATCAAAATCCTGCGCGATGGTTTGGAGCAAACACTGGAAGTTGAAATCGGCAAGTACCTGTCCTGAACTCAGGCCGCCACGACCTCGTAACCCGCATCGGTGATCTTTGACTTGATATCGGCGAGACCCGTCTCGCCTTCGTCGAAATCGACCGTCACCGATTTCTTTTGCAGATCCACATCCACCTTGCTGACACCGGGGATCGAGCTGACCGCTTTGCTCACCGTTTCCACACAATGACCGCAGGTCATTCCGTCCACCCTCAATGTTTCATGCGCCATGATCGCTCTCCATCAGGTTGATTTCGCCTCGCGTGCTCAAAGGAGGGAGGCGGCGGGATGAGTTTAAAAACTCCCACTGGAGGAAGGCTTTACTTTTCGCCTATTCGGGAATAAAAAAATACTCCACTTATTCCAATTATAAAACTTTTGGCTCACCTCGTTCAATAATCCAATTCCCTCAGGAGCCCGTTTGTCACCGATTGAAGAAGGCTCCGGCCTGTTTGCATGCCGGAAAAACGATCCATGCCTCTCAAGAATTTTTGTCAGATTCCGTAATATAAAGTAAGCCGTCGGGAAGATGGCTCAAATCGCAAAGTTGAGGCCATTGACATCAAGGAGGATGAAAACATGGTTCCCGCGAATCACCGCGAAAAGCGCCAGGCGCTGGCCCCTCAGGCCCCTGGCCTGCCCCCGGTCAAAACGACGAGGCCTTGTCGCGCGTCATTGCAGGCCGTGGTTTTTTATCCCCTCAATCCGGAAACGCCGGCACGCCGTCCGCGGCAGGAGATGCGCCGGCACACCGCTTGACGGAGTGGCTCCCAAAATTTTCAACACCGTTCATTTCAAACGACAATGAAACGCTCTGATTCACCATGCAATGCTGAGGCGACGACCATGAGTAAAAAAGCGGGAAATGGAAAAAAGGGGAAAGGTTCTGAAATCCGGCACGAGGTGGTGGAGTTTTTCCGCACGGGATTGAAAACGGGCACCTACCGGGTGCGTGCGCGAGAGCTGGCGGACAAGATGGTGCAGAAAATCCGCGACGGACGCAATCCGTGGCTGAACTGAGCGGGGATCATACTGTTTTGACTTCCTGCAACTCC
This sequence comes from Nitrospina gracilis Nb-211, assembly GCF_021845525.1. Taxonomy (NCBI): domain Bacteria; kingdom Pseudomonadati; phylum Nitrospinota; class Nitrospinia; order Nitrospinales; family Nitrospinaceae; genus Nitrospina; species Nitrospina gracilis. The sequence continues at coordinate 1,638,739 of NZ_JAKJKD010000001.1, forward strand.
GGGTAAAATTCCGACTCCTTCAATTTGGTCTCCCATCTTTTTCCAAGCTGGTTGGAGCGAAAATCGACCTTCTTCAGGTGCACCAGGTTTTGCACCCCCGCCATCATCGTCAATCCCAGCCGCGTGATGCCATTGCTCCGCAAATCCAGCTCGCAGAGATTTTTCAGCACCGGCGACCGGACGATCGCTTCCAGCCCCTCGTCTCCCAAGTGATTTTGCCGCAGGTCCAGCACCTCCAGCGCCTCGAGATCCGGGTACATGCTGAGATAAGCCGCCTCATCGGGAGTGATCTCCATATTCACCATGCGCAGGACCTTGGGATTGGCCGAGATGCGAGATTTGATGAAGGTCTCAAACGTGGTGATTTTCCGCGTCTGGTTTTTACGCAGTTTTTCGTCGATGGCGGCGTTGATCTTGTTGAGGTCGCCCTTCATGGCGAAAAACAGTTCCAACACATAGTCCTGATTCACGGCGGAGTCCTTGAAAAAATTCGTATTTTCCCATTTTAGAAGGTTGTGGCCGCAAGTCAATCCAACCCTATTAAATTGTTGGTTTTTATGTTAATTTTGTTATACTCAACCGCGAACGATTAATCCCAGTTTTTTTTGGAGACCGCAATTATGATGGGAATTGGCTTCCCCGAACTGATGATCATTCTGGTCATCATCATGATTATTTTCGGCGCCGGGAAACTTCCCCAGATCGGCAGTGCGTTTGGCCAGAGCATCAAAAACTTCAAGTCGTCCATGAAGGAAGTGGACAGCATGGAAGAAAAAGAAGGCGAAGACCAACAGCAACCGGCGGCGATCGAAAACACGGCGGAGACCAACCCGGCACCCGGTGACAGCGGTGAAGGGTCCCCTGCCCCCGAATCGGAAAAGCCCGCTTCTCCTGCCTGATCCGAATTTTCGCCCGCATGGATGCGGCGGTGGCGTTATGACGGGCAGGCCCTGTACGCAGTGCGCGCGGGTCCTGCCCTTTTTGCATCCAGATTCCGGCGGAACGCCGATCGAGTTTCCGCGGATCACCCCCGCCTGTTTTTTCTTATCCGAACGCTGAACGCCCACTCACGACCTTTCACTTTTGTGACGCGAGTGTCATAGAAAGTGATACCCAGTATGACGGGTGTCTTGGAACGTGGTTTTCAATAACGGGAGTGAGTGGCGGGTGCAGCGCCCTACCCTTTTTTCAGCGAACTTCCGCTGGTGCTGTCCCACTCCACCGTGTCCGGGCTGGAGACGTGCTTGGCCTTGGCCGACCAATGGTCCCACTTCACATTCAATTCGAGAATCTTCACGCACTGCTTGATGCCGTGCGCGCCGTAAAGGTGGGAACGCAGTTTGCCGAGATCCTCGATGTAAGTGTCGTGCTCCGACTTGTAACGATCCTGCGCTTCGGCGATGTTGGACAGGGTCTGCTCGGCCTGAAGGTTGTAGTTGAAGATGGTCTTCTTGATTTCCTCGTAATCGATCCCGTATGCCAGGTAACTCCACGCGCCGAGGCACAGCCCACCCAGAATCCCCAGAATCTGCTTGGCCCTTTTCTTGTTGAACAAAATTGCGGGGATGATGAATCCGAACGCCGCGAACAGGGCGTACTTGCTGACCGTCTCGTAAAATTCGAGAGGAGGCACCGACTCCCCACAGGGCCCGGCAGTGGGAGATTGGGCGAGGGCCCACTGCGCCTGTATCCAGGCCTCTCCGGCGCCAGCCCAGAGATTTTCCGGAAACATCAGGCACACCATCGCCCAGCCTGAAAACGCGAGCGAAAAAGAGATGCGGGAGACTGTCGGATTTTTCATGTGGGACGGGAAGTGCAAAAGAGGTGATTTGAAATTTCCGCCATAATGTATAAAATTGTGGCCTCATCGTCTAGCGAAATATTCCCCGGCAACTGCAGGGAATTGGCCGCTGTCATCAATACGGCTTTCACCCCACCCCGATCTTCCGGGGCGGTCCGATTGAAATCGATCAACATAAAATTTTTTCAGTGATAAAGGGAGCGGATTATGAGCGATCAACCCAGATTTGTGGACAATGGCGACGGCACCATCCAGGACAGCAAAACCGGGCTGGCCTGGGCGAAAAAAGACTCGTTTCAAATAGCCGGAGACTGGGTTAATTTTCAGGAAGCGCTTCAGTTCATCGACGAACTCAATAAGAAAGACTACCTGGGTTTTCATGACTGGCGCATGCCCGAGAAGGAAGAAATCATGGAACTCTACAATCCGGAGTTCACTTTGAATGCGCGTTCGAACAAGGAAATCCACATTTCCGATTTATTCGAACCGGGGTGCGGTATCGGGTCCTGGTGTCTGCCGTTCGATCAGCAGGCGGCATTTTACTTCGAGTTCCAGGGCGGCAATGCCCAGCACTACGATCAGGATTTCACGCAGGGGTATGTGCGCCCGGTGCGGCTGTGGCCGGATGACTAAACCCGGCCTTCTCTCCGGGCGCGGCTCATGCAGGACTCGATGCGCGGCAATTCTTCCGGCGGGTAGATGACGAGGTTGATCTCCACCTCTCCCGCTTCCGAGTAGTCAATCGAGGCGATGCGGTAGCGATCCGTTTCCACTCCCTCGGTCTGCCCCACATACTGTTGCAGGGCGGAATCCAGGGCATTCCATTCCAGATAAGTGAGGAACTGTTCCTCGGTATCGACGATATTCAGCTTTTCGATGAGGTCGCCGAACTGGATTTTCAGGATGTCCGCAACGGGTTGTCCGACGCACAGGTCGCGGTAGGTTTTGTCTGCGCCGATGTTGCGATTGCAGGTGATTTTATGAAAGGTGTAATCCAGCAACCGGTCTTCGGCGTCGAGCCGGACGGTCATCATGGCTGAACTGTCTTTGCAGGGCATGGTACTTCCTTCTCCGTTTTGAAGCCTCATTCCATTATACATGGAGAGGCCGGGCACAAGGAAGGGCCAGATCGTCAGGCAGAAAGCTCGAAGTTCATGCTGATGTCCACCGCGGGAGCGGAATGGGTGAGCGCTCCGACGGAAACGCAGTCCAGCCCCAGCCCTGCAAGCCGCTCCACCTTCTCCAGGGTCATGGTGCCGGACGCCTCGATGCGGGCGCGTCCGTTGATCAGTTTCACTGCCTCGGTCATGGTCTCCGGCGTCATGTTGTCGAGCAGGATGATGTCCGCTCCGCCTTCGACGGCTTCTTTCACTTCTTCCAGGTTGGTCGTTTCGATCTCGATCGCTCCCGCGTGTCCCGAGAGTTTCATTCGTTCAAGCGCGGGGCGGATGCCCCCCACCATCTTGATGTGATTGTCCTTGATCAGCACCGCATCGAACAGGCCGAAGCGGTGATTGGTGCCGCCGCCGCAGGCCACCGCGTACTTTTCGAATACGCGCAGGCCGGGTGTGGTTTTTCGCGTGTCGAGGATTTGCATGTCCCCCGCCCTCTCCACAAACGCCCGCGTCAAGGTGGCGATGCCACTCAGCCGTTGCAAAATATTGAGGGCCGTGCGTTCGCCTTTCAACAGCGCGGCGGCTTTGCCTTCGATGACAATCAGAGTCTCACCCTGTTTCAGAAAACATCCATCCTCGCGTTCGAGGGAAAACGTCACCCCCGAGTCAACACGGCGAAAAACAGTGCGAACGAGCTCCATGCCACAGACCACCAGATCCTGCTTGGCCACCATCTGCGCGCGAGCGAGAGCGGCGGGTTCGACCAGCGTGTTGGTCGTGATGTCGCCCGCTCCCAGGTCCTCAGCAAGGGAACGCTCGACCCACTCATCTATTTGCTCTTGTGTTGGTTGAGGTCTCATGTTCTCATATTAACAAGCCAATAAAGCCAATTAAATTAGCACAGAAACCCGCTGTGCGCCATGTTTAGGTAAGAGAGTTGGATGGACCGTTTCCCCAGTAAAAAGAAAGCACAGGAACGGGTGGATCGCATCCGGGCTTTCCAGAATGAGTTGCAGGAAATCGAAGGTTCGGGCCTGATTCGCCTGCCCTACGAAACACGGCGTTTGATCGAAAGCTATCATGCCGATCTGATCGCGCGGTTCAAACGACAATTCGATACGGACACCACCGCCGCGGAAAAACAGCTTTCATTGGGAATGCGCATCCTCACATTCCTCGGTGGGCTGGCCCTCTGCGCCAGTATCTTTTTCTTCTTTTACCAGATATGGGGATTGATCCCGGAGTCGGTGCAGATCGTCTCCGTCATCGCACTTCCCATCCTTGCGGTGTTGACCATGACATTTGCCGCCCACCGCGAGCCTTCGCATTACTATGCTTCCCTGATCGGACTGGTCGCTTTCATCGGATTCGTGCTGAACCTTAATGTCATGGGGTCGCTGTACAACATCACTCCATCGCAGAACGCATTTCTGGTCTGGGGCGCGTTTGCTGTCGTGCTGGCCTACCGCTTTGGCCTGCGGTTGTTATTGCTGGCGGGACTGCTTTGCCTGCTGGCGTATCTGTCGGCCACAGTGGGCGCATTTTCCGGGATCTACTGGCTTCATTTCGGTGAACGCCCGGAGAACTTCATTTTCGGTGGCCTGGTTTTGCTGGCCCTGCCGCTCGCCCTAGAGCACCGGCAGTATCCTCATTTCGTCTGGTTTTATCATCTCGTCGGCCTGCTTTCGATTCACATTGCCCTGCTCATCATGTCCTATTGTGGCCATTGCAGTTATCTGCTGGCTGAAGAGAACCTGATCGAAGTCAGCTACCAGGTGGCGACGCTCGCGGCCTACGGAATCACGGTATGGCTTGGCGTTCGCTTTCACTATACCGGCATCACACACATCGGCACCACGTTTTGCACTCTGTTTTTCTACACAAAGTTTTTTGACTGGTGGTGGGACGCCCTGCCGAAGTCGCTGTTCTTTTTTGTGCTGAGTCTCATCACCATTGGCCTGCTGGTGTTATTCCGTAATATGCGCAACCGGTTTCGGGAGGCGATATGAAACGCTACGGACTGGCTTTGGCTATCGGTCTGGTTCTGATCGCCAACGTCTGGGTGATCGCAGGTGTGGTGTACAACCGTTACGGCGAACCGGACGCCACCCTCACCCTGACGGAGCGGGAACTGCCCAAAGCCTGGCAGGAACGGGAAAACACCGGGCTGTTTCTACGGCTTACCTGGCAGATGCCGGGCTTTCAGAAACCGGGGCATTACAATCCGGAACCGGGTTGGTTCACCGCGGACAAACTGACCGCACTGGGTTTCCGGGTGGACATGCCGGTCAACGACACGAGAGCTTACGATTATTACCAGCATCAGCTTCCCCGCGACGCGTTCATCGTTTTGGAAATGGAAGGCCCGGCCTGGAAGCTGTGGCGGCAAGGTGCGGCGGCATATTATGGGTCTCTCAAGGCAGACCTCGAAAAAGAAACGGATGCGGAAAAAATCAAATCACTCAACCGGCAGATCGACAGTCTGAAACGAAGCATGGTCACGCAATCGCGCCTGTTTGCCGTCGATGCCGGACCCTCCGCCTCGCAGCTTCGGCAACGTTATCCGGACCGCTCCCGTTATCTCATCGTTCGGGGAATCGTACGGATACGAAAAACTTATTTGCCTTCCAACAAAAACAAAAAAGTTGGGAGTAACGATGCGGTTATAAACGGTTATATCCAGAAAATCCTTGTGGACAGCCTGCATGTTCCTCATTTGTTTCGGGATCAATTTTTGAGATTGGTTTCAAAACCCCGATATTGGAGCAATGCGCGCAACCGCCGCGTCGGTAAAAAAAATGACATGGAACCGCGTTATGCCGTTACTCTAAATTATGGGAGGCGGTTTGAACCATGGATTACAGAAATTGCAGAACTGAAATGAGGATGGTTTGAGTAAGATCAAAATTCCAGAAAAACTGGTGGCGGAACCCTGCGCCATGGAGTCGGGCAACCCACGCCATTTCGCCCCTTCTGACGACCAGCCGCCGCAAAACAAATACCAGATTGTGGACCCGAAAACGGGTGCCGTGTGGGGGTACGTCGTGGTGGACAGCACCCGGCGCGGCCCGGGCCTGGGCGGCATCCGCATCGCGGCGGACCTTTCGGTGTGGGAAATCATGCGGCTCGCCCGCACCATGACTCTGAAAAACAGCGCCGCCAACCTGCCCTTCGGCGGGGCCAAGTCGGGCATCGCTTTCGACCCGAATAATTTTGGCCGGGGACAGGGGATGAAGCAGGACCTCATCGGCGCGTTCGCGGAAGCCATCTTTCCCATCGACAGCTACATCGCCGCTCCGGACATGAGCACGGATGAAAACGACACCCAGCGCATCTTCCAGTACAACACGGAAATGCTGGGCGACCCCTACCACGGACGCGGCGCGGCGGGGCGTCCCTTCGCCAAGGGCGGAGTGCCCATCGACAAATGGGGCCTCACCGGACACAGCCTTTATTCCGCCATCAAGACACTGGAAGGCATCGATCCCAACTTCCAGATCAAAGGTGCGCGCGTTGTGATCCAGGGTTTCGGCAACGTCGGTAGCGCGATCGGCAACAAGCTGACCGAAGAAGGCGCGCTCATAGTCGGAGCCTCCGATGTCAGCACGGCTCTGTGGAATGCCAAGGGACTTCAGGTCCGTGAGCTCAACCAGGCCCGGGGCAATCCCAAAGGCCTGGCGGCGTACCGTGGGCAGGTGGACAAACGATTTTCAAATGGCAACGTGTCCCGCCTGCTGGAAGCGCCCTGCGACATCCTGATTCCCGCCGCGCGTCCGGATGCCATCACCGCACGCAATGCCGACCGCCTGATGTGCGGGAGAATCTTTCAGGGCGCCAACACCCCCAGCAACAAGATGACCGAGTACTACCTTGAGAACCGGAGGAAAATCCTGTCCTACACCGACTTCATCGTCAATTGCGGCGGTGTGATCGGATGCGCGGTGGAGGTGAAAATGACACAGGATGAGGCATACCGGGAGCGGGTCCTGGGCATGGGAAACCACGGCCGGCCCTATGTGGAGAACCTCATTTTCGAAACGGTGAGCCGCAATATCCTCACCATCACGAAAAGGTTGAAAGAGCGCGCCAGCAAAGATATTATTTTCCGTGAAGAAGCCACCCGGCTGGCAGAAGAGCGGCTGGGTAAGCCGGAAGAATACTGGCTGTGATTTTCAACGGAAAATAGAAAGGAAATACGATGACCTACAACGTCGGCCATGTGGACAGGTTGATTCGAATGATGCTGGGCGTGGCCCTGTTGCTGAGCGGGTTGACCTCCGGCGGATTCTGGGGATGGACCACGGCGCTTGTGGGCGTGATCATTGTCATCACGGGCATGGCTGGAAATTGCTTCATCTACTCCATGTTTGACATCAGCACCTACTGCCCGCCCCGCAAAAGAAGCTGAACCGCATCAGCGGTTGATCCGCTCAGCGGTTGTAGATTTCGTCGAGGATTTTCCCCGCGCCCTGCCCGAGGACATCCAGAGCGCATTCGTCTCCCAGCTTGACCGCGTCCTGAGTGATGCCGGACCTCTCGGCTCGGAAAATCTGCTTGCCGTCGAGACTGCCCACCATGCCGCGGACATGAATGCGGTTGCCGTCCACCGTGGCATAAACGCCGATGGGCACCTGGCATCCGCCTTCCAGCCGGTGTAGAAAAGACCGTTCCGCCTCCAACGCCGTGTGCGTGTCGTCGTGTTCGAGCGGCAAAAGGCGGTCGATCACGCCGGGGTCGTCCTTGCGCGTTTCGATACCCACCGCACCCTGCCCGCCTCCGGGCAACATGATCTCCGGCGGAATGCATTCGGTGATGCGGTCGGCCATCCCCATCCGCTTCAGTCCCGCCGCGGCCAGAATGATGGCATCGAGATTTTCTTTTTCCATTTTATCGAGACGGGTGCCGACATTGCCGCGCATGGGCACGATCTCCAGATCCGGCCGGTACGCCAGCAACTGAGTGGTCCTGCGAAAACTGCCCGTGCCGACTTTCGCTCCCTGCGGCAGTTCGTCCAGCTTCTTGCCGTCGCGGGAGATGAGAGCGTCCCGCGGGTCTTCCCGTTCCGTGATGATGGACAACCCCAGCCCGGGCGGCAGTTTCATGGGCACGTCCTTCATGCTGTGCACGGCGATATCGACTTCATTCCTCAGCAGGCTTTCCTCGATTTCCTTGGTGAACAGCCCCTTGCCTCCCACCTTCGCCAGCGGCACGTCCTGAATCTTGTCGCCGGAGGTTTTGATGGTGATCAGCGTTACAGCAATGTCCGGGTGTTCCTCCTCCAGCAGGGACTTGATCCAGTTGGCCTGCCAGAGTGCAAGCGGACTGCCCCGCGTGCCGATACGAATTTGATTTATTTTGTATATGGATGCAAATAAGGGGTCCATTAATCGTCCAGGTGAAACAGGTCGCGAATGGCTTTCAGATAAGCCTGCCCTTCGGAAGTGCGCGTTTTCTCCTTCAGGTTGACCGTGGGTTTGTGAAGAATTTTATTGATGATGGAGAGCGTCATCTGTTCGAGGGCATTCTTGTCCTCACCGGACAGGTGATCGAGACGCTTGAGGGTTTTGTCCAGTTCCCGCCGCCGGATGTCTTCAGCTTTCTGACGCAGGCCAACGATGGTGGGCACTGCGTCCCGCGATTCCAGCCAACTGTTGAACTTGACCACCTCGGAGTGAATGATCTCCATAGCCAGTTCGGCCTCCTTCTCACGTTCCTTCATGTTGGCATCGACGACGCTCTGCAAATCGTCAATATCATAAAGGTACACGTTTTCGAGATCGTTGACCTCCGGGGCGATGTCGCGCGGCACGGCGATGTCGATCAGGAACATCGCGCGGTTCTTGCGTTTGTGCAATGCCTCCTCCACCATCTCTTTGGTGATGATGAAGTTGGGCGCGGCGGTGGAGCTGATAACGATGTCAGCCCGGTACAACTCTTCTTTAAACTCGTCAAACCCGAGCGCACTGCCGTTCAGGGTCTTGGCCAGGCCTGCGGCGCGCTCGTATGTACGGCTGGCGACATACACGGTTTTGAGCCCGTACGTCATGAGGTGCCGTGCGGCGAGTTCCGCCATCTCGCCCGTGCCCACCAGCATGACGGTGTGGTTCTCCAGATTGTCAAAAATCTTCCGCGCCAACTCCACCGCGGCGGAACTGATGGACACCGCGCTCTCGGCGATGCCGGTTTCCTCGCGGATTCGCTTGGCAACGTTGAACGCTTTCTCGAAAAGCTGGTTGAGGAAAATGCCCGTGGTGCGAAGCGAACGCGCCAGGCTGTATGCGTCCTTCACCTGCCCCAGAATCTGTGCTTCGCCGACGATCATGGAGTCGAGGCTTGCCGACACGCGGAACAGGTGCTCGATGGTTTTGTCCTCGGTGTAGGAATAAAAATGTTCGTCGAGGACGTCGAGGGGAATCTGGTGGTAGTCGGAGATGAAGCGTTTCAGCCTCAGCACACCATGGTTGATATCCTTCACGCGGGCGTAGATCTCCACCCGGTTGCAGGTGGAGATGATGAGGTTCTCCTCGATCTCCGGAAACTGGTTGAGTTTTTCCGAGGATTCCTCAATCGTGCCCTGGGTGAACGCCAGCCGCTCCCGCAGCTCCACGGGGGTGTTCTTGTGGTTGACTCCGACGATTACCAGATTGTTGTATTCCATATCAAACGTGCAGAAGGTAACTGAACATGACCGTGATGAATCCCAAAACGGAGCCCCATGCCGCTTTCCGGCCCCGCAGTCCCGTCATGAACCGTCCGAAAAATACGACGCCGTATATGATCCATCCAACCACCAGCGGCCATGTCTTGACGATGTCCCACGAAAAGAACGGCGACTCCGTCGTCTGCGTGGTCCAAATGCCACCGGTCAAAAAACCCAGCGTGAACAGGGGAAACCCGATCGCCACCACCTTGAAATTGAGTTGGTCCATCGACTCCAAAGGCGGCATGCGAAAGTACATGATGCCCAGCTTCTTCGATTTCACCTGCCGTTCCTGAATGAGGTACATCAATCCCACCGCAAAGGCGATGGCGAAAGCCGCGAACCCCAGGATGGACAGCGTGCGGTGCAGGGTCATGAGGCCCCGGAACTGAGATTCCGGAAACTGCACCACTTCTTCCGACAGGAACGTCGCGTACAAAAGGATCAGAAAGGCCAGGGGGATGACGAACGACCCCAAGTCCTTGATCTTGTATTTCCAATGGGTAATAAAGTACACCACAACCACCACCCAGGAAAAGAAAATTGCCACTTCAAAGGATGTGGTGTAAGGGCCGTGTCCCGTCTCCTGCGAACGCAGGCCGATGAGCACTGTATGAAAAAACAAGCCCACTGCGGCGGTGGCCGTCGCCAACGACGACACGAACTGCCGCCGGTATATCAAATAAACGAAATACTCCAAGGAAGCCATCAGGTAACTGATCATGGCGATATTGAAGGTCAGGACTTTCATGTCATATCTGGTGACGCGGGAAAAGGAAGGTGCATCGTACCACGATAACCAAGGAATTACAATGGTTTAGGGCACAGTCCGCCTTTGTTCCTCGGGTTGGGCTTCCCTTCGATTATAAAGAAAAACCGGGTGGGGGAAAAAGCCTTTTGAACCGGGCAGGATCTGGTGATCCGAAGACCCGTCCCGCTAATGATCTTCCTTGTTTTTGACGAAGTTCCTGAGTTCGGATAAAAACTCGTTGGCATCCTTGAAGTCCCGGTACACCGAGGCAAAACGGACATAGGCGACGCCATCCAGATTGTACAGCTCCTTCACGACCTTCTCGCCGACGGTGACGGCGGAGACCTCCTTGTCCCCGGATTCCTGGAAGTGCTTTTCGATCCGGTCCACGATCTCTTCCATCTGCTCGATGCTGACGGGACGCTTCTGGCAGGCTTTCTGAATGCCGGACATGATCTTGCGGCGGTCGAATTCCTCTCGCCGCCCGTCTTTCTTGACGACAAGCAGCGGCGTGGTCTCGATGCGCTCGTAGGTGGTGAACCGCTCACCGCAGTTCAGACACTCTCGCCGGCGGCGGGTCATGTCCCCTTCCCGGTTGGTGCGGGAATCAATGACCTTGTTTTCCATGTTGGAGCATTTAGGGCATTTCATCGAGATTCAGTACTTGTTGGAAAGCTCCATGTGAAACGGGTACTGCTCGCAGAGGTCCCGCACCTGCTTGCGGGTTTTCTCGATGTAGGCGGCGTCGTCCACATGCTCCAGCACGCCGACGATCATCTTGCCGATCTGCTTCATCGCGTCTTCCTTCATGCCGCGGGTGGTGAGCGCCGGGGTGCCGATGCGGATGCCGGAGGTGACAAAGGGACTGCGCGTCTCGAACGGCACGGTGTTCTTGTTGACGGTGATGCCCGCCTGGTCCAGCGCCTCTTCCGCCTGCTTGCCGGTGATGCCCTTGTTGTTGAGGTCCACCAGGATCAGGTGCGTGTCGGTGCCGCCGCTGACGATCTTGAACTCGTGCTCCTTGAGAAAATCAGCCAGGCACTGGGCATTCTTGATGACCTGCTTCTGGTACTCGACGAAATCCGGCTGCAGGGCTTCCTTGAAGGCCACTGCCTTGGCGGCGATGACGTGCATCAGCGGCCCGCCCTGAATGCCGGGGAAAATCTTCTTGTTCACTTCTTTGGCGTATTCCTCCTTGCAGAGGATCATGCCGCCGCGCGGTCCGCGCAGGGTTTTGTGCGTGGTGGTGGTGACGAAATCGGAATACGGCACCGGGCTGGGATACAGCTTGGCCGCGACCAGTCCTGCCGGATGCGCGATGTCGGTCATGATCTTCGCGCCCACTTCATCCGCGATCTCACGGAAGCGTTTGGCGTCGATCACCCGCGGATAGGCGCTGGCCCCGACGACGATCATCTTCGGCCGGTGTTCTTTGGCCAGCCTTTCCACTTCGTCGTAGTCGATCACTTCGGTTTCTTTATTAACGCCGTACTGCACGACCTTGTAGGTATAGCCGGAAAAGTTGACCGGCGCACCGTGGGTCAGGTGTCCACCGTGAGACAGGTTCATGCCCATGATGGTGTCGCCGGGTTCGCACACGGCGTGGTACACCGCCATGTTGGCCTGCGAACCGGAATGCGGCTGTACGTTGGCATGCTCCGCGCCAAATATCTCCTTCGCCCGGTCGATCGCCAGCTGTTCGGCGATGTCCACGTATTTGCACCCGCCGTAATAGCGCTTATTAGGGTAGCCTTCGGCATACTTGTTGGTCATCACCGAGCCCACCGCTTCCAGCACCTGGGGGCTTACAAAGTTTTCGGAGGCGATCATCTCCAGCGTGAAATTTTCGCGGTCGATCTCGCCCTTGATGGCTTGTGCGATTTCCGGGTCGAATTCAGATAGAAGTGACAATTTAAAGTTCTCCTTTGCTGAGCATTTTTCCGATATTGTTGATCTTTTCCAGCCGCCGGCCGTGGCGCCCACCTTCAAACGGCGTGCTCATCCAAGTGCGAACGATCTCGTAGGCAAGTCCCTTGCCGATCACCCGCCCGCCCATGATGAGGATGTTCGAGTCGTTATGCTGGCGGCAGAGCTTGGCCGTGTACACATCGTTGCACAACGTGCCGCGCACTTTGGGGAACCGGTTGACCACAATGGACATACCGATGCCGGTGCCGCACATAACAATGCCGCTCAGGTTTTCGTCCTCGGACACCATGTTGGCCACCTTGATGCCGTAATCCGGGTAATCCACCTGGTCGGATGAATCCGGGCCCAGATCCGTCACTTCCACACCATCGGCCCGCATGGCTTCAATAAGCGACTGCTTCAGCTCGAATCCGGCATGGTCGGAGGCGATCACTATTTTTCCAATTTTGTTTTCTCTGTTCATACGGCCTTATCTGCTTCCTTGGTTGCGCTGGATAGTTTCTGGGTTCATGACGGGAGGATCGATTCGCCCGCATCGAGAGTAGAAGGAGTCACCAGAAGGGACCGCCGGAGAACCGGGGGTTCCGCCAGTCGGGCTGGAAGACCGGCATTGAACCTGACCGGCCCATCTTAACAGATTGCGCCCGGTTTCGGGAGCACGCCTGCGAAATAACCCCTTCCCAAAAATTTCAAAACCAAAGCCCGCTCAGCTACTGAATTAAAAAAATAAACATAACTATTTGAATTTAAATAGAATATTTAGCGAGGCGCTCAGTTGCGAGCTTTGCACACAAACTCCGTTTTGGAGGTCCATTCCACTTCCAGATAGTGGGGCAAAACCGTGCGTTTGTCGATTTTAGCTTCGTTGATTTGCTCCGCCGTCAGGTTCCCCGCTTTTTGCAGATTCGCTCCGTGCAGAATGGTCCCCTTGAGTTTGGCGCCCGTCATGTCGGTCTCGCTGAAATTGGACCGCTCCAGGTCCGCCTGCGAGAAGTCGCAATTCGTCATTTCCGTACTGATGAAATTGGACTGCCCCAAAAGCGCCTTCTTGAAGTTCACGTTTTCCAGGGTAGCCACGCTGAAATCGGTCTGGTTCAGGTTGGCGCTATCGAAATTGACATTCTTGAGTTCGGATTCCCGGAAGTCCACCCGCACAAGGCGGATGAAGCTGAGGTCGGAGTCGGTGATCTGGATGCCACGAAAGGTGGAATGGGTAGCATCGGCCTGGATGAACTGGCACTGGACCATCTCCGCCCCGCTCAGGTCCGATTTCGTCAGTATGGACTTGTTGATCTGGCAATTCTCAAACCGCGTTCCACGAAAGCTGGTATTTGCCAATTGAAGCCCGTTCAGCACGATTCGGATCAGCTTTGCGTCCTCGAACCGTGCCTGCGTCAGGTGACTGCCGGTGAACTTGCAATCGGTCATCACCGCTTCCATGAACTTGACCCCCAACATGTCCGAGCGGCGGAAATCGATGGCGGTCAACGTCGCCTGGCTCATGTCGGTGCGCATCAGGTTGGCGTCGGTCAGATCTGCCTTGCTCAACTGAATGCCGGAGAGATCGGCGGCGACCAGTTCATGTTTGGCCAGCTGCAGTTTTTTTCGCAGGTCCTCTTCGGATAAATTCGCGGACCTCCAGCCAGCCTCCATGCTTTCTTCTGACATAGTGTCTCCTATTTCCTCATTCGAACAAATCGCGAATATACTATCATGGACGCTCCAATGTTGATGAAAGGAAATTGCACCTTCCTTCAAACATGAAACCCAAGGCACAGACAGCACAATGGAACTTGAAGGGACCCGTTTGGAGCCTGGCGGGATATGTCTGCGTTGTGTACCCGCTGGTGCACCTGCTGTTTCGCGATCCGCACCGCTTTGCCGGCTGGGTGGGGTCCGCGTATTTCGGGCTGGTGCTGTTGGCGATGCTGGCAACGAAGAAGCTGACATTGAGCCAGCTTGGATTCCAAAGAGAAACGTGGATGCGCGATGGGGCGATAGGCCTGATTCCCGGCCTCCTGATTGCCGGAGCGGTGCCTTTGTTCGATGCCTTCATCGAGGCTTCAGGACTGGACCAGACGGAGTTGTTTGCCGGAGCGGAAAATCGTGCCGCCGCCCTTCCCTCCACCGAAACGCTTGCGCTGATTGTGGTGGGACAGGTCCTCGTCATGCCTTTCATCGAGCAGGCGTACTTCACCGGATACCTTCTCCCGGCTCTGTTCCGTGTGGTGAAACCGGTAACGGCCGTCTATCTTGCCGCCGCTGTGTTCGCCCTCGTTCATTTTGAACTCAAGCTCAGCCTGTTTCTGATCGGCTTGATCTGCTCCGGCCTTTTCTACGGGACGGGCACGCTCTGGGCTTCCTTAACTTTTCAAGTGGGGTGTGCGCTGGGAGGATGGATGGTGGCGTACTTCTATCCGCGCGTGGTCACCTTTCTGGCATTCCTGCTGTGAGGCCAATCCGTCGCGATTCGATAAGCCCGCGTAACGGGAAACGAAGTTAGAATTGAGTGGAGAACACCGGCGACAGGATCACACCGCTTTCTTCTGCGGTTTGACCTTGACCTTTCTCTTTTTGGCGTCCTTCTGCGCCTGCTGGGCCTCTTTTTGGGCCTTGCGCATTTCGCGGTCCAGTTGCACCTGTTTCAACACCTGCTCACGCTGTTTGGGGTCCTCGAAGAACGTGGATACGAGGACGCCGAATTCATACAGACAGTACAATGGCACGCCAAGAAGAACCTGGGTGACAATATCAGGCGGTGTGAGAATGGCGGCCAAAGCAAAGCAGCCGAGGAAGGCCCACTTGCGGTACATGCGCATCTTGATGGTGTTGATGACACCGAATTTGGTGAGCAGGACCATGATCAGCGGCGTCTGAAATGCGAAGGCAAAGGCGAGGATCAGCTTCACGATGAAGGAGAAGTAAAAGCCGATGGTCACCTGCATCTGCCAGTACTGCACGCCGTAGTTGAACAGGAATTTCAGCGCCAGCGGCACCACGAGAAAATAACAAAATGTGCCGCCGAAGACGAAAAACATCGTACCGAAGAACACAAACATGAACGTGATCTTCTTCTCCTTGACCTTGAGGCCGGGTGAGATGAACATCCAGAAGTGATAGAGGATGAGCGGCATGGAGATGAACAGCGAACCCATGAATGCCACCTTCATGTTGGTGAAGAACGGCTCCGTGGGTGTGATGAAGGTAAGATGCGCCCATTGTTTGGGAAGCGGGTCTTCCAGCCAGCCGAGCAGGATCTCGATAAAGTAAAAACAGACGCCAAAAAAGAAACCCACCACGATAGCGGTCTGCACCACGCGGTCTTTGAGTTCCTTGAGGTGCTTCGAGACAGGAATCTTATCGGTAAAACCCAGGGTATTTACCACGCTTTATCCTTTTCGCTGTTTGCGACTTCGTTTCGAGGGTCGCCGGTTTCCGGCCATACAAACAAAGCCCAATGAAGGGCTGGGGTGCTGTGCTCTGGCGATATGCCGGTGTGTGGAAACACGATTGAATGTATTGGCGTTTCCAGCCACCATCTATCTTTCGTGACATCATCTTACTCAAAGAAAAAAACAATTACAATGATGATTTCAAACTCCTTGTCCAACTGCAAAACCCGTTTGGTTTGAAGAATTTGGGGCGATAAAATTTGCTTCGACCTCGGAAATATTGGATAATGCCACCCAGATACAGGCTCCAGCCTGTCGGGCAACCCGGTAACTGTTGTTTCCTTTGAAAAAAAAGCTTTATAATCAGTAAATTAGATTGGCGCAACGAGCCGATGGATCGGACAATCAAAAAAATCACTGGGGTCAAAGTGATCAATATCAGTGAGGAAAGTGCCGAGGCCATCGAGAAAATGGTGGACAAAGCCATCAGGGAAGTCCGTAGCAAGGGGCTGGAAATTCTGGATATCCAGACTACCGGCGACAACTTGTTCTTGATTTTGGTTGAAGACTGAAAACAGGCGGGTGTAGCTCAGTTGGTAGAGTGTCAGCTTCCCAAGCTGAATGTCGCGGGTTCGAACCCCGTCGCCCGCTTACTATTTTAAAACCATACACGCAGGTTCATGAGAATTCAGAAAGAATTAATAGACCGCATCGCCAAAAAAACCGTCCGCTCCCTGATCGAGAATAATTTCATCATTTGGGACGACCGGCCGGAGAAACTGGAAGCCATCATTCACGAGATCATCACCGAAGACCTGATGGTGGAAGACCGGCTGAACGAGGAAGTGAAAATGCTGTTGGAATCCCGCACCAAGGATTACGAGCGCGACATGATGGATTACGGGCGCGTGTTCCAGATGGTGAAGTCCAAACTGGTGCGGGAACGCGGCCTCATTCTTTAAACAGAAACGGAACCATGAAACTGAGCCGGGAAAAAGTCAACCACATCAGCAAGCTCATCGTAAGGGATTTCGAAAACCGCGAGGAGATCGACTACAAGGAAGACCTCAACGACGTGCGCCTGGAAATCGCGCGGGTCATCAATGAGGAGTTGAAGATCGACGACAAGGCGGATGCCGAAGCGCGGCGCATCATCGAATCCTACACCACCCGCAAACTCCGCGAGGGGACGGAGGAGTGGGACATCATGTACCAGAAGCATTACGAAGAGTATTTCAAGAAACACGGGCTTTGAACCGCCCGCCTACCCCTTCAACTGCTCTTCCGCGTTACGCAAAGCTTCTTCGTACACTTCCCTGAGCGGCACTTTCTTCTTGGCTGCAATGCGGCGGCAGTCTTCGTACTCCGGAGAGATGTGCACCGGGACGCCAGCCAGCCACCCCACCTTCACCTTCACCGTACCCAGGCGGGTTTTAACCGACTCCACCTTCCGCTCCAGCACGGTGCGCTCCATCTCGCACGACCTCACTCCGTAAGTCGAAGTTTCCGCCAGCAGGATTTTCGAGAGGGAATCGCGTTTTCGTGGCGGGGATAACACCGAGAGTTTGACTGCAGGCCGGTTCTTTTTCATGGAAATCGGGGTGAAGTACACGTCCAGCGCCCCGGCCTCGAACAGGCGGTCCATGACGTGATCGTAAAACTCCGGGTTCATGTCATCGATGTTGGTCTCGAGCAAGACCACCCGGTCGGTGGACTTCGCCACCGTCTCGCCCAGCACAGCGCGCAGTAAATTCGGTTGATCGTCGATCTGGTGCGTTCCCGCGCCATAGCCCACTTTCGAGATGGTCATGAGGGGCATGCCCTGGAACTTTTCGGCAAAGTACCCGATCATCGCCGCACCGGTGGGCGTGGTCAATTCCTTCGGCACGCCGCTGGAAAAACAGGGGATGCCTTTCAGCAACTCCAGCGTGGCGGGAGCCGGAACCGGCAGGATGCCGTGCTCGCAGGCCACCGTGCCCTCGCCCGTGTTGATGGGGGACGCCATCACCTGCTCGACTTCCAGAAGATGCAGGGCGTACACGCCGCCGACGATATCAATGATGGAATCCACCGCGCCGACTTCGTGAAAGTGCACCTTGTCGAGTGCGATGCGGTGCACTCGCGCCTCGGCCCGGCCCAGCCGCTCGAACACCGCCACCGCTTTTTCTTTCACGACGGCCGGTAATTTGGATTTTTGGATGATGGCGCGGATGTCCGCCAGTCCACGGTGATGGTGATGCGAATGCCCCACCTTCACCTCCACCTTGGTTCCCGCCAGATGCCCGCGCTTCACCCGCCTCGATTTGATTTCGTAGTCTTTGAGACCGAGCGATTTAAGGCTCTCCTGCAACACCTTGAGGTCCGCTCCCAGGTCCACCAGCGACCCCAGGATCATGTCGCCACTGATCCCGGTGTAGCAGTCGAAGTAAAGGGTTTTCATAAAAAGAAAGACCGGTTAGGGAATCGTTTTGACATCAGTATCTGGCAAACAGTTTACTGAAAATCCCCCGTTTTTGAACCTGCCCGTTGGAGGGCGGATCTGATTTTTCGGCAGGCTGGAGCTTGTTGTGGTGCTGGTCGAGGAATAATTGGAGGAGCATGTGGCAGGACTGGCACCCTCCCCCGGCACCGCAGGCGGCAGTGATTTCCTCGATGGATTGCAGGTTTTCTTCCCGGATGTGTGTCTTGATTACCCGGTCAGAGACCTGAAAACATTGACAAATTATCTCTTCCTCGGGTCCGGTCGAGTCCATAAAAGATCCTCAATTCCAATGGCTTATAATGAGAATTATTTTCATTTTAAATATTTCGCCGGGCCTCTGTCAATCGTAAGTTTCCCTGATTTTCCCGCCCAAACAGGTAAAAAAATGGCTGAATTCGGATCAAGGGAACATCTTGACTTCCAAAACATCCGTTTCATTGGAAGCAATGAGACCTTAAAAACCTCACACTTCATGTCCAAAAGGAGGATTGTCATGAAACAGCGTTTCGCAATAGCCATCGTTATCGGATTTCTTCTGGCAACGTTCAACCTGGCTTTCGCGGGACCGGGCATATCGGCCGACCAGGAGAAAACGTCTCCGGTCACCCGTGCCGCGCTCAACCAGATCATCGATGATGCTCTGCACTTTCAGAATGTAGGGAACCACAACGGAAACTGGGAACGCCACCTGCTCTTTCAGGGATTGATGCCCTGCCTGGAGCAATGCCAGAGCAAATTTGAAACCTGCATGAGCTCGGCGGGCGACGACCCGACCAAGCAGTTCCGGTGCGGGGAAGAACGGACGGCCTGCACGTTGGCATGCGACAACCAGTACTACAACCGGATGGAATTTTAAACCCGAGCGGGAATGTTGTGGTGATTGGTCGGAAAAATGAGAAAGGCCCGGAGACAGGTCTCCGGGCCTTTTTCGTATCTGGTGGCGGTGCAGGGACTTGAACCCCGGACGCTACGGATATGAGCCGTATGCTCTAACCAGCTGAGCTACACCGCCTTGAAATCGCGATAAATCCTTGAAGGGAAGCAGTTTAGTTTTTTTCCCCCACCCTGTCAATATTATTGCATCCCTAGGAGTTGCCCTCAAACTGCCCTTTCCAGCGGCGCACGTCTTTCATGTATTTTTCCCGGTCCATGGCCTTGTCCGGCGGGAATATTTCCATGAGCGGTTGAGGGAATTTTTTCTCCTGCGGGAAGCACTCGAAGTTCCCGCCCACCACGCGGTACACATTGTGGAACGTGCGGTACTGGCCGGACGCACCAACGAAATCCCAATTGGTCTCGCCTTTAATCATGCGGTACAGCTCGGAATACGAGATGCCTTCATACACGTTGACCCGGCCGAGATAGCCCTTCGTGATAGCGGGCGACTTGCTGAAGTCGATGCTCCACACGTCGGAGTCGTTCTCACCGAACAGCTCCAGCCGGTAGCCCACCTTCCAGTGTCCCCACGCCGAGGCCACCTCCAACTGCTGGAGTCGCTCCGGAAACTCTTTCTGCAGAAAGTTCTCGACAAATTGTTTCTCTTCCGCCTGTCGGGCCGGATCGGTTGTCAGGGTGCGGATGCGCGGCACTTCCATCAACGGATTGAACGCGGTCACACGCTCATCGGACTCCACGAAACACGCCACCTCCGACTTCTTTTCGTGAATGGTCACACCCTCTTTCGTGATCTCGGCGATGTCGCCCGGATTGAATACGCTCGATTGAATCTCCGGTGCGAACTCGCGGAGGTCTTCCAGAAACTGCTCCTGCGTGGTGGGAAACACAAAGTGATTCAGAAACTCGAAGCGATCGAAAAAACGCTCGCCCGCAGAGCCGGGCACGGCGAATTTCGGCGACAGCGCCTTGGCCACTTTGAGAAACGAACTGTATTCCTCGAACGGCAGGACACAGGGCTTGTGGAAGGTGAAGTTCTGCTCCAGCAACGGCTGGAACCGCACGTGTGCGAAATCCACCCGGCCGCAAATACGATGAATGTATTCGATGATCTTGGGCGAAACGATGGTATCCACCTGGTTCCAGATACTCACCTCTCCGTCCTGCACAATGATCCCGTGCTCGGGATAATAGTCCTGCGTCAGCGACGGCGTGGGAATCAGGTTCAGCCCCTTCACCGGGTAGGCTTCAAAACTTTCTACCGCCGTAACATCGGTGTAGCCCAGTTCCTTCAGGCATTCGAGCATGAGCGGGTCCTGCGGACACAACACCTTGAGGTCTTTCGGCAGGTACGCCAGCGTGCGGATGTCGAAATGGTCCTGATGCCGGTGCGACAGGTACAGCACGTCCGGGCGTTTCAGCTTTTCGCGGTCGATCTCCACCTGCGGATAATAGTGATTGATCTCTTCGAAATGGATGCTGAACAGGCACGGATCGCACAGTATTGTGGTGTCCTTGGACTCAATCCACAAACAGGCATGGCCGATGAGGGTTGTCTTCATGGTACGAAAACGCGTCGAGTGTGATCGAAAACCTTCGGAAGTGGGCTAGCATACCGGAAGGCCGGGTGTATCTCAAGGCCTTTCCCGGCGGGACGGTTTCAACTTGACGACCGGGGGCGGATTTCGGAGAATTGGAAACCAAAACGAAAACCTTCATCTTCAACTAGGGAAACCATGACGCAAGACACCATTCGATTTGAAGAAGGCAAGCCCTGTCCGGTGCAGGTGGCGGGCACCGGCGGCGGGTTGTCGATTTCCGCCAACGGCGACATGCTGTTGATCGGCTCCATCCCCAATCCCACGGAAGAGCAGATCGCCGCATGGAACGGCAAGTGGCGCGCCAAGCTGATCACCGAAAGCGAGTTTCCCGCCATTCCCATTTTCGCCATCGGCAGCGAGGACTGGATTCTGGAAGCGCCGTGCAATCCCTGCGACAACGAAAAAGAAGCGCCCGGGTTCTGCGAAGCGCTTTATGCGAAGGACGACGTCACCATGGCCGCCATTCTGGTCGATTCCGAAACCGGCCTCATCCGCAAGATCAAGCAGGTACCGCTGGACGAGATGTTCATCGAACGGCTGGTGCTGTCGTGGAACCCCTTCCGTTACGAGGCCAACGACTACAACAAATCGTTCACGGCTCAGGAGTTCGCGCAAAAGGTGGGAGATATTTTCAAGATGCGGTCGTCCAGGGAACTGTGGATGACCTCCTGGTAACGGGCGTGGCCCGTTACCAGGCCAGCTATTGCTTTACCTTCCCTGCGATGGGCTGTGGGCGCATTCCTTAAAATAAGCCGATTTTAAATTGGGCGGGGAGACCATCGTTCCCCCCAATGCAGTACCCATCCTGTCCTCCATGCAATGGAGCTAGGTGGCGTACTCTTCGTCCTCGTCGAGGTCTTCTTCCTCGTCGTCTTCGTCCTCGGCGACAACGTCTTCGAATTCTTCCTCTTCTTCCTCTTCTTCCTCTTCCTCTTCTTCCTCCACTTCCAGCACCGGGTATTCCAGGTTGTCCATGTACTCCGATTCGCGCAGGAAGTCGAGACCTTCCTCGTTGAACGGATTGTCGTCGAGGTAGAGGCGCACGAGGTTGGCCATGTGTTCGGAGTCAGCGACCGCCTTCAATCCCTCGTTGGTGATGCCGTTGTGCTCGATCATCAGCACTTCCAGGTTGGCCATGTACTCGGATGCGGCGATGGCGGCCAGCCCTTCGTCATCGATGTGGTTTTGGTCGAGCGACAGGAAAGTGAGGTTCTGCAGATACTCCGAACCCGCCAGGTAACCCGCGCCCACGGCGGTGATGTGGTTGATCTCCAGGTACAGCTTCTTTAAATTCTTGAGCCCCTCGAATTCCGAGACCACCTTCGCTTCCACGTCGCCCAGGTTGAGCTTGCTCAAGTCCAGCGTCTCGCCGTCCTCGCTCAGGCGTTTGCGGATCATGTTCAGGGTCAGGAACACCTTGATGGCGTCCTTGCCTTTCTGGGTCAGCTTGTTGGCGCTGAGGTCCAGCCGCTGAAGGTTGATATAATTTTTGCTTTCGGCGAGAGCCAGCGCCCCCTCGTCGGTGATCTCCGACTTTTTCAAGTCCAGCATTTCCAGACTGGGAAGGTTCTGGCTGGCGGCAAGGTGGCGCGCGCCCTCGTCGCCGATGGGATTTTCCGACAGCACCAGGCTGGTGAGGTTTTGCAGGTTGTTCGACGCGCACAAATGTTTCACCCCTTCGGGCCCGATGTCGTTCCACGCCAGCCGCAGGGATTTCAACTGCTCCATGTTGCGCGACTGCGAGATGTAGCGGCATCCCTCATCGCCCAGCTTGTTCTTGTACAGTTTCAGGTATTGGAGGTTGCTCAGGTTTTCCGACTCGGCGATGTAGCGTGCGCTCTCCGGGGTCAACTTCTGGTTCGGGATGATGAGACGCCGCAGGTTGCGCACCGACCGCGACTTCGCCAGCTCCGCCACGCCGGAGTCGCCCAGCTTGGTGAAGTGGAAGTCCAACGTGGACAGGTCCCGGCTCAGCTTGAAGCCGTTCCGGATGATTCCCTCAATGTTATAAAACTTTTTGGCGACGGTCATGGTTCCCCTTAATGCATGGGTGATGCCTCACATTGTACAACAATCCCATCCTTCCGGGCGTTCAAAGCACCTGCTCGAAAAACCGCATCAGGCAACGGAAATAGCCGTAATCCGGAGCCATGAGGATGTCGTTGTGCCCCACTCCCGGCAGGATCTGCAGAGCCTTGTCCTCCGACCCCGCCTGCTCGTAGTTCAACTTCGCTTCGTGAGGGTAGATCAATGTATCGTCCTCACCGTGCATGATGAGGAGCGGGCATTTCACCCGTTCAATCTTTTTGCTGTTGTTGAACACCGCGTCCTCTTCCGGCGTGGTGCCGTCGATTTTGAGCCCGCGCCGCTCCACCAGCGGAATCGGGTCAGCGTAGCCGCTCTCGATGACGCAGGCCTTGATCTCCGGATAGGAGGCGCATAGCTCGATGGCCGAGGCACTGCCCAGCGAGCGCCCCATGACGCAGACCGCAGGCAGAAGGTGCCCTCCTTCTTTCAACGCCTTGTACACAGCGTGCGCATCCATAAGTGCTGCCCGCAGAGTGGGATAGCCATCGCTTTTGCCGTAACCCCGGTAATCGCAGACGATGAAGTCGGCTCCCAACTGGTGATAGGCCTGCGCCAGCTCATCGTAGTCCGCGACAATCTCCCCGTTGCCGTGAAAAAACAACAGGCTGAAGCGCGCACTCGGGTTCGGGTGCCGCCGCACGTGGACCTTGTTTTCCCCCTCCACGGGGATGAACAGGTCCTCCGCCCCGGCCGGGCGGGACCCATGGTCGGGACGCGGAAAAAACAGGTTCTGGTTGAATTGTGGCGTGTCGAAAATAGAAGTCATGGTGCCTTCAAAAATACGGGGCGCCCCCCTCCCCGGCCAAGCCTGCAACCCCAGCGATAACAGGGAAAAATCAGACTTCAAGAAAGTTGAATTTTTATTTCAATCATGGCAGAATCTACCGTTCCAGTCGAGACTCTACGAGTTTCCTGCAATCCCTCCCTGAGCCAAATCCTGGCAACTCAAAGCGAGGGGCCTACTATAACACCGATCAACTGTTTTTTTAAACTAAGGAGCTTTTCAATGTTAATGGATCCGGCACCTATCGAAAAACGCTTTGAATCCATGGGCAAGGTTCTCGATGCCGCGCGGAAGAATTTGGGGCGCGACCTGACGATCGTCGAGAAAATCCTCTACTCGCACATGGACCCGGCAACGGATTTTTCAAAGCTGGAGCGGGGCAAATCGGATATTTTCCTGGATGCTGACCGTGTTGCCATGCAAGACGCCACGGCTCAGATGGCCATTCTTCAGTTCATGTCTGCCAAAATTCCGGAAGTGGCGGTTCCCACGACCGTACACTGCGACCATCTCATTCAGGCGCACACCGGATCGGCTGAGGACCTGAAGGCCGCTGAGGACACCAACAGGGAAGTGTACGACTTTCTCCGCTCCGCGGCGATGAAGTACGGTATGGGTTTTTGGAAGCCCGGCTCCGGCATCATCCACCAGGTGGTGTATGAAAACTACACCTGCCCCGGAACGTTGATGATCGGAACCGACTCCCACACTCCGAATGCCGGTGGCATGGGCATGATCGCCATCGGCGTCGGCGGCGCGGACGCGGTGGACGTGATGACCGGCCAGCGCTTCATGACCCGCATGCCGAAATTTGTGGGCATCAAGCTGACCGGCAAGCTGAGCGGCTGGACCGCTTCCAAGGACATCATCCTGAAGGTCGCCACCATGCTGACCGCAAAAGGCGGCACCAACAAAATCATTGAGTACTTCGGCGAAGGCGCACGCTCCCTCAGCGCCACCAGCAAAGGCACTGTCACCAACATGGGCGCGGAGCTCGGCGCTACCACCTCCATCTTCGCGTACGACGACAGCATGGATGTGTACATGCGGAAAACCGAGCGCGATGCCGTGGCAGACCTGTGCAAGAAGTACCGGGAGCTGCTCGTTTCCGATCCGGATGTCGAGAATAATCCGGAGAAATACTACGACGAGGTTTACGAAATCAACCTGTCGGAACTGGAACCGCACATTGTCGGCCCGCACACCCCGGACCTCGGGCGCACGATTTCCCAGATGAAGGCGGATGCAGAGAAGAACGATTATCCGCGAGAGTTGTCGGCGGCGTTGATCGGTTCCTGCACCAACTCCAGCTACGAAGACCTCACCCGGTCCGTCAGCCTGGCGCGTCAGGCCAAAAAGGCCGGACTCAAGGTGAAATCGAAGTTCCTCGTCACCCCGGGTTCGGAGCGCATTTTCCAGACCATCACCCGCGACGGCATCATGAAGGATTTCGAAGACGTCGGCGCCACGGTTCTGGCCAACGCCTGCGGACCGTGCATCGGGCAATGGAAACGGGATGACATCCAGAAAGGTGACAAGAACAGCATCATCAGTTCTTACAACCGCAACTTTGCGAAACGGAATGACGGCAACGCCGAGACGCTGAGCTTCATCAGTTCTCCGGAGATCGTGGTCGCCATGGCTTTCGGCGGTTCATTGAACTTCAACCCGATGACCGACACGCTGAAAACACCGGACGGCAAGGATTTCAAATTCGAGCCGCCACAGGGTGAAGTGTACCCGGATCAGGGCTACGCATCCAAGGACAGCGGATATCTTGCGCCGACCAACTCCGGCGAGGTCATCATCGATCCCAAGAGCGAGCGCCTGGCTTTTCTGGAGCCGTTTCCGAAGCATGATCCGGTTGCGGATTACAAGGACCTCAAGGTGCTGTTCAAGGCGGCGGGCAAATGCACGACCGACCACATCTCTCAGGCCGGTCCGTGGCTGAAGTTCCGCGGTCATCTGGACAACATCAGCAACAACCTGTTCCTCGGTGCGGAAAACGCGTACCACAACGAGACCGGTAAAGGCCACAATGTGGTATCGGGTCAGATCGACGAATTGAACAAGATCGCCCGTGAGTACAAAGACAAAGGCATTGGCTGGGTTGCCGTCGCGGATGAAAACATCGGCGAAGGCTCCAGCCGCGAGCATGCGGCCATGGAACCGCGGCACATGGGTTGCCGCGCCATCGTGGCCAAATCCTATGCCCGCATCTTTGAGGCCAATCTGAAAAAACAGGGTGTCCTGCCCTTCACCTTCGACAACAAGGATGATTACAACAAAATCCAGCAGAAGGACAGCATCGCGTTTGAAGGTCTGGACAAACTGCAACCGTATCAGCCGGTCACCATGGTGCTGACCCACGAAGACGGTTCGACCGACAAGATCAAGGTGAACCATTCCCTGAACGAAGGGGAGATTCAATGGTTCTATGCCGGTTCGGCCCTGAACTACGTAGGCAGTCAGAAAGCGGCGGCCAGCTAAGAAGTCTGGTCCTCTTTCCGGCCAAAAAAGAAACCCGGACCCCCATCGGGGGTCCGGGTTTTTTGTTTGTTTCCTGATTGAAGAAAGAGGTTCAGTCGCCGTCCAGCAGGCTCCGCACCCGCAACTCGTCTTCAATGCTCTGAAGTTTGTCCTGCAGAAATCGTTTCTTGTTGCTGTTGCTGGAGTTTTCATCCTGCGCACGAGCCTCCAGAAGCTTTTTGGTACTCTCATACAATAGCAACAGTTCTTCATCATCCAGATCTTCTACATTTGGACTACCCATAAAGCCCCACATTACTCCCAAAAGAAAAATTACGCATGGGCGGCCCGGCCTCCGGAAAGCTCGCTGGGGATTTCGATCCACCCCTTTTTCTTTCCGTTTCGCCAGGTGATTTGTAGCCAGTTCCCCCGGGCTTGCAAAACCTTTACCCGGGTCCCCTTGTTCAAGCGGTTGCAGACTTCACCTTTTTCCTTGAGGTGAACGGTGTGATTTTTTTCCAGTACAATACTACTTTCCATTAAAAGGTCAAAACTTTTCCGGTTCAAGCTTAAGAATTTTATTTTTGGCCGGTTCGCCTTTCCTGACCAGCTTCAGATACTCCCCAAGAACCGGCTTGGACTCAAGACGGCGTCCGTTCAGAATGGCAATATCCCAATCCTTTTTCTCATCCCCGAGTTCATTGACCGCAATGCTGTGAAACGTGTCTCCAGGCTTCACTTTGTATATGTCGATATATTCCTTCTCGTAATCCCGGCGGTCGTTTATGTGAGAGCGTCCGCCGTATTTCATCCCCTTTATTTTTTGCAGGTACAATTCCCGGTTTTCTTTCAGGTCGTCTCCATGCCGTTTGTGAATGGAATCGGAAAGCGTTCCGGCGCGGATGATGCGCTCTTTCGTATCCGGGTGCGTCGCCTGAAAACTGTGGTACACCTGTCCGCTCAGAATTTCCTGCTGGCGCAGGTTGCTTAGAAAATCCACCATCGCCTTGGGATCGTATCCAGACTTTTGAGCGATCATCAAACCATGTGCGTCGGACTCCAGCTCCGCTTCGCGGCCGTAGCCCAGATTGATCGTGTTGAACAGCTGAGTGCTGATCATCAGCCATTCCCCGGCATTCTTGGGGCTGGCAATGGCACCGCCGATGCTCAGGATCTGCGCGCCGATCTGCCGGATGATCTGTTTCGCGCCATGGTGCTGGGTGACGTGCCCGATCTCATGTCCCAGCACGCCCACCAGCTCGGCCTCGCTGTTGATCATGGCAAGCAGGCCGCGCGTGACGTAAATGTATCCTCCAGGCAGAGCGAAGGCGTTGACCTCCGAACTGTCCACGACCTTAAAAAAGTAGCGGTTGAACTCCGGGTTGGACAGATTGCTTACCAGGTTCTGCCCCAGTTGATTGACGTACAACTGAAGTTCTTTGTCCTGGTAAAGCCCGTACTGGGCGATCACCTGCGGGTCCGCCTTCTGCCCCATGCTGATTTCGGTTTCTTTATCTATGAAAGGGACTGCTCTTGCGGTACCGATGGATGAAAAGCAGAACAGGAGCAGGAGAAGGAGAGCGAAGGGAAAGGTGCGGAAACAAAACTTTTTTAAAAACGGTGGGAACATACCCTCGACCGTGGAAAGATGCCGATTACTCGAGTTGCCTCAGCTTCCGGTTGATCTTCTCCAGTTCCGGGTGGCTGGGAAATTTGTTCTTTATTTCTCTTAAAATCAAGACTGCGTTCTGAGGGTCATTTAACGATTCATAACAACGGGCCAACCCCATGTAGATATAGAATAGCGGGAAATTTGAAGAGCTGTCTATAATAGATTTGTAAATTTCAACGGCCTTCTGGTACTCCTTTTTCGCTTCGTACGCATAAGCCAGGCCTTTTCGCGCAAGCACGTAATTCAACGATCCCCGCTTGGCCTGCTCCGTCACTTCCGCATAAACCTTGATTGAAGAGTCGTATTCCCCTTTTTCGAAATGAGTCTCCGCCAGAAGCAATTGCGCACGGAATTTTTGAGGTCCCGGGGCAAACTCTCCCAGCAGGGTCTGCATCTGGCTTGTAATGTCATCTCCGGGATTGTCCTGCTGACGTTTCTGGAGTTTTTCCATTTCGTAATACAGCTTTTCCATCTCCTGAAATTTCTGCGTCTCTCTTTCAGTCCACAGCCAGGACCCCACCAGAACCGCCAAAATCAGGCCTGCAATCCCAAAAACCAAGGCGCGGTTGGTCTCCAGGAACGCGACCATCTGGCCGCCGAAGCGTTGCAGGGAATCGAGTTCTTTCAGGTCTTTTTTAGTGAGTTTGTGTTGCTGAGCCATAGGAAATCACGTTCAAACCACAAGGTGGCGGGGTGAATGAAAACCGCAGAGGCCCAATTTAAGCATAAAGAAAAATTGCGCACAAGCCCAATTTCCACAATCATTTTGCGTTAAAATGCTATATTTGAAAATTCGCCGGATGAGGAAACGCATCTCCCTTCCGGCCTGCAACGAGGTACGAATCAAATCATGACGGATTCCACACGCATTGGAGTGGTCGGGGCGGGAAGCTGGGGCACGGCCTTGTCACGCCTGCTTGCCGAGCAGGGCCGGACGGTGGACCTGTGGGCATTCGAGCCGGAAGTGTGCGCGGCCATTAAAGAACGCCGTGAAAACACATTGTTCCTTCCCGGCGTTCCGCTTCCCGATTCGATCCACCCCTCCACCCGGCTTGAAGACGTGGTGGCAGACAAAGACGAGATCGTGCTCGTGGTGCCGACGCATGTGCTTCGACAAACGGTAAGCCGCTTCGCTCCCTTGCTCAAGCCCGATTGCCTGATCATCAGCGCCAGCAAGGGCATCGAAAACGACAGCCTGCAATTCGTGCACCAGATCCTGGACGAAACGCTGAACCGTCCGCATCCGTTCGCGGCGCTGTCGGGCCCCACCTTCGCCGCGGAGATCGCACGTAAGACGCCCTCGGCCATCGTCGCCGCCGCAGAGACGGAGGAACTCGCCAGCCGCGTGAAGGCGCTGTTCGAGTCCTCCTTCCTGAAAGTATTCACCAGCAACGATGTGCTCGGCGTCGAGTTGGGCGGCGCGCTGAAAAACGTGATCGCCATCGCCACCGGCATCTCCGACGGACTGGGCCTGGGACTCAACACTCGCGCCGCGCTGATCAATCGCGGGCTGGTGGAAATGACGCGCATCGGTACGGCCCTGGGGGCGCGCCCGGAAACGTTTTCCGGCCTGTCCGGCATGGGTGACCTGGTCCTCACCTGCACCGGGGACCTCAGCCGCAACCGCACCGTGGGCCTGAAACTGGCTCAGGGGGAATCGCTGGAAAACATCACCGGCGGCATGAAAATGGTGGCCGAAGGAGTGCACACGGTGGTATCGGCCTACAAGCTGAAGGAGAATCTGAACATTCAGGCCGCAATCATAGAAGAAACCTACCAGGTCCTCCACCGGGGCAAGTCTCCGCAAGCCGCCCTTCAGGACTTGATGAACGTCGAAATCGGCTC
This sequence comes from Nitrospina gracilis Nb-211, assembly GCF_021845525.1. Lineage (NCBI taxonomy): Bacteria > Pseudomonadati > Nitrospinota > Nitrospinia > Nitrospinales > Nitrospinaceae > Nitrospina > Nitrospina gracilis. The sequence goes on from NZ_JAKJKD010000001.1 coordinate 1,668,262, forward strand.
GGAGTTTTCCGGCATCAAAGGACTGCAATGAACCCGCAACAGATTCAGAAACTGCTCAAGGACCTGTACACCCAAAAAGTAAAACCGGAAGCCGCGCTGGAACAACTGCGCACCCTGCCCTTTGAGGACCTCGGTTTCGCGCATGTGGACCACCACCGGCCGCTGCGCAACGGCATGGCGGAGGTGATCTATTGTGAAGGCAAAACCGCGCCGCAGATTTCCAAAATCATCCAGAAACAACTGGAAGCGGGGTGCGACATCCTGGCCACGCGCCTGGCGAGGGAAACCTATTTGAAATTGAAAAAAGACCTGCCCGCCAAAGCCAAGTACAACGCCGAGGGCCGCGTATTGACGATCTACAAAGCCACCAGGCCGAAACCTGTCGGGCAAATCCTCATTGTCACCGCGGGCACCTCTGACATTCCCGTGGCGGAGGAAGCCATCGCTACGGCGGAATTGTTAGGAAGCAAGGTGGACAAGCTGGTGGACGTGGGCGTGGCGGGCATTCATCGCCTGCTCGACAAGGTGGACCGCCTGCGCGGGGCGCGGGTGATTGTGGTGGTGGCCGGGATGGACGGGGCTCTGCCCAGCGTCGTCGGCGGACTGGTGAACTGTCCGGTGATCGGCGTGCCGACGAGCGTCGGTTACGGCGCGTCGTTTGGCGGCGTGGCGGCGCTTCTCACCATGCTCAACAGTTGCTCCACCGGTGTCGGTGCGGTGAACATCGACAACGGCTTCGGCGCCGGATGCCTGGCCCACCGCATCAACGTGATGGGCGCGCCTTCCACCACGTGACCAGCCGCTCCATCCCCTCTTCCGGACTCACCACCGGCTCGTAATTCAAGTCCTGCCGCGCGCGGGTGATATCGAAATAATGCGAAGTCGCCAGTTGGCTGGCCAGAAAACGCGTCATGCGCGGCTCCGCCTCCAACCCGAACAGGCGGTGCACCGACTCCAGCAGGGCTCCCAACCGCTTGCCGTTGCGGTAGGAGATCGACCGCGTCACCGGCCGCACACCCACCGCATTCAGCAGGTCGTTGATCCAGTCCCACAGCCGTACCGGTGCACCGTCGCTCAGAAAGTAAACGCCGCCCGCCACGGGCTTCCCTGCCAAAAGCGCCTCCAGCGCTTTGACATGTCCCTCCACCGCATTGTCGATGTAAATGATGTCCACCCGGTTCGTGCCGTCGCCCACCCGCACCAGTCGCCCCTTACGGGCACGTTCGATGATGCGCGGCACCAGGTGTGGATCACCCGGCCCCCAGATAAGGTGCGGCCGCAGGATGAGGGTGGAGAGGCCATTTTGACCGTTGGCCTCGAGCACGCGCTGTTCGGCCAGGGCCTTGGTCTTCGGGTAATCACAGAGGTAGCGCCGGGCGTATGGCAGGCTCTCGTTGCCGTTTTCGATATCGGCCCCGTCGTACACCACGCTGGGCGAGCTGGTGTGGATCAGTTTGGTCACGCCGTGCTGGAGGCAGGCGGCGATCACGTTCTGCGTGCCTTCGACGTTGGTACGGTAAAAAGCGTCCCGGTTGCCCCAGATGCCGGTCAGCGCCCCGGCATGGAACACCGCGTCCCGGTCGCGGCAGGCGTCGATTATCGCTTTGTGGTCGGTGAGGTCCGCGCGGAGAAAGTCGATGCCCCCCGGCAGGTCCGGGTTGCCCCGCCGGCCAAGGGCCGTGACGGAGTGACCCAGAGCGTGCAGCCGGCGGGCAATGTGCCCTCCCAGAAAGCCGCTTCCTCCTGTTACCAGAATATTCATGGGGACGGCTTGTCAGACGGTGAAGTTGGCGTGGGCGTCCAGAGCCAGCAACTGGCCCGCAGGCGGCGGCGCGTTGCGGTAGCGGAAGGTTCCGGCGCAGGCGATCATCGCGGCGTTGTCGGTGCACAAAATCGGTTTCGGCACGAAACACCGAATGCCGCGTTCGGCGGAGGCCTCCTGCAGGGCTTGCCGGAGCGCGCCGTTGGCGGCGACGCCACCAGTCAAGACGATGCGGTCCAGACCTTCCTGCTCGCAGGCCGACAGGGCTTTCGCCACCAGCACCTCCACCACCGCTGATTGAAATCCGGCGGCGATGTCGGCGTCGCTCAACCCCTTGCCGTTATCCCCACGCCGGGCGATGGCCGTCCTGACGGCGGTTTTGAGTCCGCTGAAACTGAAATCGAGCGATCCCTTCTCCAGCCACGCGCGGGGAAAGTTGTGGGCATTGGGATCGCCCTCCCGCGCCCGTTTCTCGACGATGGGACCGCCAGGGTAGCCCCAACCCAGCATCTTCGCCACCTTGTCAAACGATTCCCCGGCGGCGTCATCGCGGCTTCGCCCCAGCACATGGTAATCGCCGAAACCGTTCACCCGGTACAGGTCCGTGTGGCCGCCGGAGACGATCAATCCGACAAACGGAAATTCGACCGGCTCCTGCAGGAAGATGGCGAGCAGGTGTCCTTCCAGATGATTGATCCCGATGAGCGGCTTGCCGGTGGCGAAGGCCAGCCCCTTGGCGGCGTTCAGTCCGACCAACAACGACCCCACCAGCCCCGGCCCCTGGGTGACCGCAATCAGGTCGATGTCATCGAGTTTCACTGCCGCCTGTTCCAATGCTTCCTGGATGATGAAGTGGATTTTATCGACGTGACTGCGCCCCGCCAACTCGGGCACGATGCCGCCATATTTCGAATGGATGTCGTGCTGGGAGGCGATGACGTTCGACCGCAATTTAACGCCATCCTCCAGAACGGCGGCGGCGGTTTCGTCGCAGGAAGTTTCAATGCCCAAGGTCAACATGGAAAATCGCGAAGAGGTTTCATAATTCTGATTAAAAAATCAAAGGCCGGAAACGGGCACCCGAATCCGGCCTTTGTGATATGAGATCGAGAGAGAAAACTCAGTTGGTGTTTTCGCTCTTGAAGATTTTGTTCATCACCGACCAGCCCTGGAGGAGAGACACCGCTTCCCGCAGTTGAATGTCGTTTTCCAGTTCTTCCAGTGCCGCCAACCGTTCTTCCGCTTTTTCCTTCTCCGCTTCGGTCGGCTCGCTGTCGGTACCTTCGATGCTCTTCTTGCCCTTCAGGTGCTGCTTGAGATCTTTCTCGCGAAGGAACCGGCGGATTTCATCTTTTTCTTTTTCCGCCTCGGTTTTTTCAGCCGAACCCTCATTTTCCACCGGCTCTTCTTCGATAACAATGTCCGGCGTGATGCCGTTTTCCTGGATCACTTTACCGCTGGGCGTGTAGTAGCGGGCCGTGGTGAGGCGAAGCGCCGATCCGTCGCTCAACGGAATGATGGTCTGCACCGATCCCTTACCGAACGTCTGCGTTCCCAGAATGACAGCGCGGCCCATGTCCTGCAATGCGCCCGCAACGATCTCCGACGCGCTGGCACTGCCGCCGTTGACCAAAATGATCATGGGATAACGGAAATGCTTGCGGCTTTCATGCGTGGTGAAGCGCATGTTCTGGTCTTCGCTCCGGCCCTGCGTGTACACGATGAGGTTTTCCTTGTCGAGAAACCGGTCCGCTACTTCCACCGCCTGATTGAGCAATCCACCGGGATTGCCGCGCAGATCGAGAATCAGTTTCTGCACGCGCCGTTCCTCGAAGTCGTTGAGGAAGCGGTCGAGATCCTGACTGGTGGTTTTGGTGAAATTGCGGATTTTGATGTAGCCGATGTTTTCATAGAACACCCGCTTCTTGACACTTTGCACTTTGATGATGTCGCGGGTGATCGTCACCACTTTGGGTTTTTCCATGCCCTTGCGGAAAATGGTGATGTTGACGTCCGAACCGCGCTCGCCGCGAAGCAGGGCGACAGCATCGGTCAGGCTCAAATCGAGCGTGGGCTCGTCCTCGATTTTAATGATTTTGTCACCGGCCTTGATCCCGGCTTTATCGGCCGGGGTGCCCTCGATCGGAGAGACGACGGTCAGGATGCCGTTGCGCACGGTGATCTCGATGCCCAGTCCGCCGAATTTGCCGGAGGTCTCGACCTTCATCTGCTTGAAAGAATCCGGAGGCAGATAAGACGTGTGCGGGTCCAGGGTTTTCAGCATGCCCTGGATGGCGCCTTCGATCAACTGCTGGGGATCGACTGCTTCCACATAATTGGATTCGAGCAGGGCCAGGATTTCCGAGAACACCTTGAGTTTGTCATAGCTTCCCGGATTGGCAAATTGTTCCTCGCTGACCTCGGTTTCCGCGGCCCCGGCTGGATGGACGAGAAGGAATCCGCCGCTTAAGGCCAGCGACCCAACCAGCATGAGAACCGTGCTGGCTTTCATCAATTTCGATGCCCAACTTCCATATAGAAAACTCAATGTCCCTCTCCACTAAAAGTGAGTCGTTTTTCTTCGATTATAACCAATTCCCCGTGCAATAAACATCCCCAAATTATCACTTTCCGGCCACCTGAAACCACGGGGAAGGCTTGATGGGCTTGCCTTTGTGGCGCAGTTCAAAGTACAGGGCGTCGCCCACCAGCGAGCCGGAGTTGCCCGACTGGCCGATCACTTTCCCCTCCTCCATCACCTGCCCTTTTTTTACTTGAATGGAATCGAGGTGCCCGTAAAGCGAATGGTAATTGTTGCCGTGGCCAAGAATGACAAGGTTGCCGTAGCCTTCGAGAAACCCCGTGTACAGCACCTTGCCGTAGAAGATGGCTTTCACCGGAGTGCCCGCCTTCACGCCCAGGTTGATGCCGTTGTACACGATGTAGGTGCCGAAACGGTCGTTCCATTTCTTGCCGAAACGGTTCAGCCGTTTTCCCTGCACCGGGTAGTGCAGCCGGCCTTTCATGTCTTCCAGGCTGAGCCCCTGCTTGAGGACCAGTTTTTCCTGCAGGCGTCCGATCAGGTCGTTCAAACCCTCGGAGGCCTTGATGAGTTCCTTGCGGGTTTGCAGGGCGTAAATTTTTTGAGTCTTGATGTTTTTTAGAAACTGCGACTTGTTGTCCGCCTCCCCTTCCAACTGCCGCTTTTTCTCCAATGCCTCTTCCTGGTAGCGAAGCAGGGACTGCTGACTGTTTTCCAGTTTTGCGGTTTCTTCTTTCAGCTTTTCCATCTGCTCCACGTAATCCTGAAAAATCGCGGCGTCGTAGGCCATGACGTTTTCCATATACTTGAGCCGGGTGAGAAGCTGGTTGAAGGTATCCGAGGAAAACAGAATTTTTACCAGGTACATGTCGCCGTTTTTGTAAATCTGCCGCAGGCGGTCCTTGAGCACCAGCTTGTACTGCTCCAGCCTTTCCTGATGTTTGGCAATGGCCTCCTTCGCGTGCTGAACCCGCTTTTCATTCACCTCGATGTTGTAGCGGTAGATCTTCAATTCCCGCTCACGCAGTTTCATGCGATCTTCCAGATGGCGCAGGGTTTTGAGGATACGCGTTTCTTCGCGGCCGATCTCGGAGAGTTCCCGGTCCTGCGTCTCAATTTTTTTTCTTAGTGCATCGAGTTCCGCCTTTTCCTGCTCCAGCAGGTTCTCCACCTGGCTTGCGGGCTTCTCTTTGGAAAACGAAGGGGCGGCCAGGCCGCTCACCAGCACGACCAAAGCAAAAAGACCGGCCATCCAATGTACGCACTTTTTCATCATCGACTGCGGAACATTTTAAGAAACTGGTTGACCGAAAGATAACTGCCCATCCATCCAAGAAAAACGCTGCACGCAACGATACTTCCCACGAACTGCGGTGATATAAAATGAAACTCCATACCGCGTGTGATGACTTCGAGCGATCCCTGAAAGTTGAGCGTCAAAAAGATTTGCAGGCCCTTGACCAGAGCCAGCGACAACGCCGCTCCCAACAGCCCGTGCAGGGCCCCTTCCAGCAGATACGGAAACTTGATGAACCGGGGTGTCGCGCCGATCAACAGCATGAGTTCGATTTCATCACGGCGGGAAAACACGGACAGCTTGATGGTGTTCGAGATTATAAGCAGAGCCCCCACACTGAGCAGAGTCCCCAGCGCAATCAAAAACACCTTCATAAAAATCATGAACGTTTCGAATCGGCCAATCCACTTTTCACCGTACTCGACCGACTCGACTCCCTCCTTGATGCGGATTCTTTCCGCGAACATTTTGATCGCCGAGAACTGCCGGTCCGACGCGTGGAACTGGATGTTGTAGGACGCAGGAAGCGGATTGAGGTCCATCTGCCCCAGAAACTCGGCATGATCGGAAAACATTTCCTTGAATCTGGCCCAGGCCTCGTCGCGGGACACATGTTTGAATCCTTCCACATCCGGACTCGCCTTGATGAACTTTTCCAGCTTCTCCCTGCGTTCGGTGCTAATGCCATCCTCGAGGTACACGATCAACTGCACCTGGTTGCTCCACGAGGTGAGCAGGGAGTTGAGATTGACGTAGATGAAGATGAACAGGCTGAAGATGGACAGCGCAACGGTGATGGACCCCACCGAGGCGAGGCAGGTCTGTTTGTTGGATTTGATGTTGGAGAGAGCCGCGCGAAAACTGCGTATCAAAAAACTCACCTGAGCACCCGTGTGTCCACGATGCGTCCCCGGTTCAAGGTGATGACCGAATGATTGCCGCTGGCCAGCATATCCTGATTGTGGGTGGCGAACACCACGGTCGTCCCTGCCCGGTTGGCCTGTTCGAACAGTTTGAGGATTTCCTGCGAGATATCGGGGTCGAGATTGCCGGTGGGCTCATCGGCGAGCAGGATTTTCGGTTGCGTCACCAAAGCCCGCGCGATGGCCACCCTCTGCTGTTCGCCGCCGGACAGCTGCAGGGGATAGGCATCCTTGCGATGGGAAAGCCCCACGTTCTTGAGCGCCTCCCACGCTTTGGAGCGGATGACCCGCCGCGGCGTGTTGCTGGTGATCTCCAGCGCGAACGCCACGTTCTCGAAAATGGTTTTACCGGGGATCAGTTTGTAATCCTGAAACACCACGCCGATGTTGCGGCGCAGAAGGTACAGCATGCTTTCCCTGAATTTGCCGATGTTCATGCCGTTGACCAGCACCTGGCCCTGGTCGTGCCGCTCCCAGCGGAAAATGATTTTGAGGAGCGTCGATTTCCCCGCGCCGCTGGGGCCGCTCAAAAACACGAAGGCGCCCTTCTTGATGATCATGGAAATGTCGAACAGCGCGGGAGTGTTGCCTTCGTAGGTCTTGTAAACGTTGTACAGTTGAATCATGCGTTAACGGTCCGAACCATACAAAAGTCGCCTGCCCCGGGGAGGAACGGGACGGGTTTCAGTTTTTGGGAGTGGATGGCGGCAACTCGTCCGCCAGGATGATGTCGCTTTCCATGCTGTCCTCGGCAATGTACTCGCCGGTGGACATCATGGCCAGCACATCGTGGCCGTAAAACTCGCGGATCTGCGTGTCGGAAAGCATATCCAGATGGATGAACGTCTTGATGATCAGGCGCCCGTCCTCGATTTCGTACGCAAAGACCCCGGCGGAACACACGAGGTATCCCTCGTGATGACCGAAGGTCAGCAGGCCTTCCTCCAGATAGCCGTCGAGGATGATGATGCAGTTGTCGGTGGTCTCCGTGCGCTCGCTGAAGCGGTCGATGCAGTGAGTGGTGTACGCCACCTGCGGGTGCGTGAACGATTGGTAGAGCCGACCCTTGTCCGTGGATTCGCTGTGCGAGGGCGAGACCAGGGTCACAAATCCGTGCCGGGTGAAATCCACCAGGCAAAGAACATCCTTGCCGAATTTGCGCGCCACCTTCTGGGTGATGCGGTTCATGAAGCGCTGGCGCTTGCGGATGGAAATGCGCCCCGATCGGCCGAAATGCTTCTGGTATTCCTTCTTCAGGAAGGCTTCGATCTGGTGCTTTTTAAAAGCAAAATGTTTGTCTTCAACCATTTTCAAACCTGAAACCGGACAAATACCGACATAAAGGCCATTATACCCATCCTGCCAAAAGGAAAAAAGGCGATTTTGATCTTGGTCATTGAAATTGAAGGAGAAATCGGCGAAACTCCCTGTCAATTTTCCACTTACAGGGGACATCCCCTTTGATACAATGACACTATGAACAGTACAGCCAAAACCTTTCTGGTCCTCCTGGGGGCAACGGTATTCTTCAACGTGATGTTTTATTACCTGTCCTCCAACATCGAGGACTTTGAAAATCTGCCCCTACCTCCCAAAAAAGTGGAACGGTATGAAACCGGCAACCCGCTGATCAAGGTGGATGCGCAGTCGCGGGACACCTGGGCCTTGCTGGACTTTTCCACCGGTCAGATTCACCGCGTGGAGGACATGGAAAAGGACGTCGCCCCCCTGCAGAAACTGAACTGGGACCTGGCGTTTCAGCGCACCAAAATCGTCACCAACGGAGGCGTGACCAATCCCAAGGGACCGGTGCAGGTGAAGAACCTGGGCCAGGTGGATTTCGACCAAGTGGAACAGGTCCCGGCGGCGCGGACCGATTTCAAACAGGATGACCGCGGCTGGGGTGGCAGTATCGTCAACAAGGCGCTGGTGGACTGGTACATTTACCGCACCCGCACACACAACGTGGAATCCAAAAAGGACGTGTACCTGATCGATACCGGCGACGGGTTCGTGAAGATGAAGATCATCAACTATTACTGCGAGCGTCCGGAATCCGATTGCCAATCCATGATGTGCACGCGCGACGAGGCGGCCTGCCTGACACTGGAATACCGGTACATACCAAACGGCGAAAATACCTTTCCCGCTTCCACAATCGAGCAACCCCAAACGGCCCAGGTCACCCATTGAAGCAGGTGTCCCTACTGCTGATTCTGGCGGTTCTCTGGTTGCTTCCTTCTTGCCAGCCCTCTTCCGGCGCCGAAAACGGCGATATGGTGTTGATTCCGGCCGGCGAATTTCAACTCGGTATGCCCGCCTCGGACAACATTCCCGCGTTCATGTCCGACCGCACCTCCAGCGCCAACGCCCAGCCTATGCAGAACCTGCACCTGGATGCGTTTTACATCGACCGGAATGAAGTGACCTACGCCGATTTTCTGGCATTCAAACCTTCCGCCCGATACGCCGAAGGACGGGCGAACCATCCCGTGCGTGGCATCAGCTGGTATGAGGCAGATGCCTACTGCCTGTGGCTGGGGAAACGCCTGCCGACGGAATTCGAGTGGGAAAAAGCAGCGCGCGGCGATGATGGCCGGTTGTTCGTCTGGGGCAACGAGCTGGATAAAAGCAAAGCCAACTTCGGTAAAACGCCCCAACCCGTCGGCAGTGTGAAAACCGACGTCAGCGTGTACGGCGTGCAGGACATGAACGGGAATGTTTCGGAATGGACGGCGAGCTGGTACCAGCCCTATCCCAACTCGAATCACCAGGACAGCAATTTCGGCGAGAACTTCAAGGTGATCCGCGGCGGCGCATACAACAAGCGCGAGCACGGGTTCATGGAGCAGTTCGCCATGATCCCGTACCGCAATGTTGCCCCGCCCACCATGCGCACCTGGAACACCGGGTTCCGCTGTGCGCGATCGATACCGAAGGCCGAATCCGGCACTCCGGGCTAAAGCCCGGAAGCCAGATCGTCGCGCATCGGTTTCGGCTCGTCGTCCCGGTCGTCCGCCGCCTTGTAGGGCGGTCGATTGTCCAGAACCACCTCATGCAGACGGGACACGTTTTCCACCGGCTGGGAGGAAGATTCCTCTCCGTCCCCTTCAGTCCTTTCGGCGGTCTTGCGGGGAGCCCGCGACCGGCCACTGCCCCCACGTCTGCGATTCGAATAACGCCGCCCATCGCGGGACCGGCCAGACCGGTTTCCACGCGTAGCCGGTTTATCGTCCTCCGGTTTTTCGGCACCGGACTCCGAGGCCTCGCTCTCCGCTTCCACTGAGGGCGGAGGCGCATCCTCAACAGGAAAAGCCGGACCGGCCGTCACTACCGGCGGAGTTTCCACACCGGGAGCGAGGGATTCGTCCTTACTGTTTCCAAGAGAGGGTGTGTCCACCGCCGCTTCCGTTTCCCCTTCCTCTGCCTCGGCACGCGGGGTCCAGTTGGGACGGTTGCGGGAACCACCTCGCGCTCCTCCAGACCGCGATGAACGCCCCCGGCTGGAAGGGCGGCGCCCGCGTCCACGCCGATCACGGTCTCCCCGATCCTCGGACCGGGAATCCGGGCGACCTTCCGGACGCGATTCGGGCCGGGAATCCGAGCGACCTTCCGGACGCGATTCGGGCCGGGCCGCCGTCTCCGGCGCCGCAGTCCGGAACTCGATACCACGACTGCGGTTTTCCATCTGCCGTTCCTCTTCGCGTTTGCGTTCCAGAACCGTATAGGAAAAGTTCTCGTACGCTAGGCGGTCTTTTGCCGTGAACTGAATGAGGCATTGGGTTTTGTCCTGCAATTCCTGCAGATACTTGGTCTTGTGATTCAACAGATAACTCGCCACCGCGGTCGATACCTCGACAGCCAGAACCTTGACATTGCCTTCCGCCAGAATTTCCCGCACCTTGCGCAGAACATTCAACGAAAGCGAACTGTCGGTACGGGTGAAACCGGTGCCCTGACACAGACTGCATTGCTCGAAGTTCCCTTCCTTGACCGGCGAGGACAAGCGCTGACGGGACATTTCCAGCAGGCCGAACCGCGAGATGCGTGAAATATTGATGCGGGCTTTATCCGATTTACAGCTTTTCTTGATTTCCTTTTCGACATTGCTCTTATTCTTCTTGGAGAACATGTCGATGAAATCGATAACGATCAAGCCGCCCAGGTCGCGCAGGCGCAACTGACGGCCGATCTCCTCCGCTGCTTCCATGTTGGTACGGGTGGCGGTGTCCTCGAGATCACTGGAACTGGTGGTTTTTCCGGAGTTGACATCGATGGCCACCATGGCCTCGCCCACGTCAAACACCAGCGAACCGCCGGAAGGCAGATCGACGCGTTTTTTATAAATGTTCTCGATCTGTTCTTCGATTTTGTACTGGGAAAAAATGGGTTTGGTTTCCTGCGAATACTTGATGCGGTTGCGCATGCGCGGCATCACCATGCGCATGAACTCCTTCACGGCTTTGTAGGAATCCGCGTTGTCCACGATGATTTCGGAAGTGTCGTTGGTGAAGTGGTCGCGAACGGTGCGCACCACCATATCCGGCACCTTGTAGAGCAGGCACGGAGCCTTGGTTTCGGGGTCCTGGAGTTTTTCCTGAATGCCCTCCCATATCTTCATCAACATCTGGAGGTCTTTCTGCAATTCCAGCTTGGTGCGACCCATGCCGGCGGTGCGCAGGATCACGCCCATGTCTTCCGGCAATTGGAGGTCCGAAAGCACCTCCTTCATTTTCTTACGTTCGGATTCATCCTCGATTTTCCGGGAGATGCCACTGGTTTCCTTGGAGCACATCAGCACCAGAAACCGCCCCGGAATGGTGACCGCATTGGTCAAAGAAGGACCTTTGGCGTCACGGCTTTCTTTCACCACCTGGACCAGAAGTTTCTGGCCCCGGATGAGCACGTCCTGAATTCGGGTTTTCGATTTCCTTTCACCTGTCTGCAGGTACGATTCTCTCAGAACATCTTTGAAAGGGAGAAAGCCGTATTTTTTACCACCAAAATCAACAAAGCAGGCCTCAATGGCAGGCTCGACCCGGGTGATGACGCCCAGATAGACGTTTCCTTTCAGAAGTTCCCGGGAGGAATGTTCTACTATGTATTCTTGAATTTTCCCATCTTCGATGATTACGGCGCGGCATTCTTCAGGGTGTTCCGCATTAATTAACAGTTTTTTCTTTTTGGACATATCATTGTTGGCCTTTCAATTTGGCACTTGGAAGTCCTCGCCGACTACCTGCCTTGGACATGATAAAACAAAACGAATATTATTTCAAAAACGGTAATTTGTGTTATTTTATGAATGGAATCAAAAACTTCGCTTTGGGAGGCGGGCCCCTTTCCAGTCCACGGCGGACAGCCCGGAATCGGCCTTCCTGATTGTTCCAGCATAACACATAAATTCAGTAATTTAGATCATTTTTCCTCATGGAAAACGTCGCCAAAATGCCGTGCGTGGATGACCTCACCCCGGCGGACCTCATCGAAAAAACTATTTTCATCCGGGTCGATTTCAACGTCCCCCTCGTCAACACCAGCAAGGGGTACCGCGTCGCCGACGACACACGCATTCGGCGTTTCGTGGACACGACCTTCAAGAAAATTCACGAGCTCACCGACGGCAATTGCCGGATCATCATCGGATCTCACCTGGGCCGGCCGCACAAGAAGAAGGATTTTATGGGCTGGGACGGGGTCTTCAACATTCAGTTCGTCTGCTCCCATTTCGACACATTGATCCGCGAATTATACGAGGACACGTACACGATTTTCCCACCGGAAATCACCGACTCGCACCTGAAAGATTCACTCAGCATCATTGCCAATCATCGTCTGCCCCGCGGCGGCATCAAGTTTCTACCCAACCTGCGTTACCTTTTGGAACCGAACAATCCGGACACCTACCGCCAGGAATTCATGAAGGAAGTCGCCACATTTTCGGATGTATTCATAAATTGCGCGTTCGGATGCAGTCACCGCGTCAGCAAGAGCATTCAGATGCTTCCACAACAAATGCGACAGCAGGGCAAAACCGTGGTGTCCGGAAGCCTGCTCAACATAGAGGTAACGCGACTCGGTAAATTTGGGCAGAAGGCGTTGGATTACCCGGAGAAGACGGCGGTGATTGCCGGCGGAGCGAAGATCTCGGATAAAATCGGCATATTGAAACAGTTTGTGGACAGCCGTATCCGTCTCATTTTCATTGGCGGACGTATGGTGAATGCTTTCCTGCTGGCGAGAAAGTTTGCCGACGTGATTCCCACTCTCAAACAGGAAGACCTTCCCGCCAAGCTGTTCCTCAACAAGACGGAGGAAGAAAAGGCGGATGTGCTCAAGGAAGTGCGTTACGCCGACGAGATTATGAAGCTGGCGGAGGCGAATGAGGTCAGTATTGTTTTTCCCGATGATTACAAAGTCACCAAGGATTATTTCGAGACCGAGTATGTGGTGAAAGATGAACCTGATTTCGAGGATGATTTCCAGTTGGACCTGGGCCCCAAGACCATTGAAAACTTCGCCCGCAAAATCCTCCTGGAGGGACAGTCAGGAGAAATTCAGAACGTATTCTGGAATGGTCCGCTTGGTGCCTACGATCATCCGCAAACGGAGCAATATGCCGAAGGTTCGGTCAAACTGGCGGAACTGCTGTTTTCCGCCGCCATCAGCAATGAAAACATGTCGGTGGTCATCGGTGGGGGCGATTCCGCGGCGATCCTGAATAAGCTGAATCTGGAAGGTGTGAAGTACCAGGTGCGGGGACGCATCCTCCAGCAACTGAACAAAACCATCAACGCATCCATGCTGTCCATCGGCTTCAACAACGTGGACACGTACACCCTGTGCAACTACTTTGCGTCGAACTTCTTCGTATCCACCGGCGGTGGAGCGGCGCTGGAATTTCTGGAAGGCTACCTCAAGGACCGCGGAGAGTCTCCTCCTCCATCCTACCTGCCGGGAACGGCCATATTGCTGGAACTCACTTCCGCCTGAACCGGCTCCACTTCTTTTCCACCCAGGTTTTCGGTCAGGCAACCGATGATTTCATGCAATGACCGGGCTTCCACTTCAAACTTTCGGTAACACTCCCGGGTTCTGCGGGCCAGATCCAGAAGGTCCTCACCTTCGAAGTTTTCTTTCCTCCGGTCGAACATATCGCAAAGCGGATTGAGTTCCGGGTGCGTCAGGCCTGTTTTCCGGATCGCGGTGTCGATACTGGCGATGCGTTCGCCGAGGGCCTGGATGCGGGGCTTGTCGAATCCCCGTTCGCTGTAAACCCGCACCAGTTTTTCGCTCACCGCCTGGCCATCGCAAACCAACCGAACGAGATCCTCCAGGACTTTTCGTTTATCCTGCACGGTGTTCCAGAATGCAGTGTCGGTTTTCATATCATAATACTGTTTCAGAAACCGGATGATGGATTCCAGCGCGTCCCTGCTTGGCCGTTCCCGCACTTCCATCAGGCAATCGCGCCACATGCGCCGGTACGCCTGCGCGAACAGGGTTTCCATGTTGATAGGGTGACGGATGAGCGGTTTGTAAGCCAGGTATCCCTCTTCGTCAAAATACGATTCCAGAAGGTCCATCTCCGGCAGGTTCTGCATGAATTCCGGAACCTGCCAGCGGCCGGAGTCAAGGTGACCTCCGATCATGGCCTCCACATGACGTGGCTGAACTTTATCGACGCAGATCACATTACTGCAATGAACGTGATAACTGCACGGGGCGCAGGGAATGTTGGCGCGGAAAATGAGGTCGCCCTCGGAAAACGGACCGGTTTCGTAAGGGTGCGCATGCGCGAAGAACAGGCCGACAATACGCACGCCCAGAGCCGCGGCGATGTGCATGGTCCCGGTGTCGTTGGTCACCAGATACCGGCACCGCTTGAGCATGCCGATGAGCTGCGTGATGGAAGTCTGACCGCACAGGTTCACTATACGGTCCGAATGCTTGGAAGTCCCGACAATCTGCTCGGCCAGCTCCCGCTCCGACTTCACGCCGAACAGCACGATGCGGGCATTGCGGGCTTCGATAAGGCGGTCCACCAGTTCGCTGAAGCGGGATGCGGGCCAGCGTCGGTCCGCAATGCTGGAGCCGGCCTGAATGCCGATCACCAGTTCATCCTTCTCCATCCTGTGCGACCGAATGAGGTCGGCCACTGCCGCTTCGTCCTCGACACCATGTCGAACCAGTACGCCATGTGTGACCGGTTCAATGTCACCTCCTCGCCCGAAAATATCCACCAGATTGAACGTGTTGTAAGGGCGGTTCATGGGCTCGGTGAAAAAATACTGAAACCACGGATGCTCGGTTTTGCGGTTTCCCTCTTCGTTGCAACAGAACCCGCGCGCCTCAGGAATGCGCAGATACTTGATCATGTACGCGCTGAGAAACGAATGACTGAGGTTCACCACCATGTCGAATTTTCTGGAACGCAGTTCGTCGAGCCATTCCTTCATGTATTTTGCAAGCGTCACCCAGATCACTTCCCGTTTCCAGTCACGGTCGTTGTATTGGGTAATGTCCAGAATGATCAGTTCATCCAGGTGCGGAATCTTCCTCGCGAATTCCTCAAATGTCTTGTTCACCGCCAGGGTGATTTTGGCATCGGGGTGCTTCCGGCGGAGCCCGGCGATGAGCGGCGTGCATTGCACCAGGTCCCCCATGCGCGTCTGGTTGAGAATGAGAATGTTCTTCGCCATGGTCAGCCCTTTTTCGGAATGATTTGGTCCACCATCAGGAATAACAATTCGGGATCACTGAACGATCCCTCGCTTTCGCTTATCCGGTCCAGCACCATCTGAAAGGTAAAATCCTTTTGACCGCGGAACGGTTCCAGAAACTCAAGAAGCTCGGTATCATCCTCCACTTGTTGGAGCGCTCGATCGATTTCACTTTCCCGGCTTCTGAGTCGAATATCCAGTTCCTCTTCCCGCTCCGAGTAAATATGCAACAGCATTTCCCGCATGCGGTGTGTCATGGTGTGTTCCTTCAACACGCGCTGGCGGGCCCGATGCGCCAGAGCCCGGCGCTCTCCGTCGTGCTCAAGATAATAAAGAGCTTTCGAACGCATCTCCTCCAGATTGGAGAAGGTGATCATCTCCTCGCCGATGCGGAAGCAGTCGCCCAACTCCGAACGCGCGTCCACCAGTTGAAACCCGCCGCAAGCGGCAATCTCAAACGTCCGTGGATTGACGAAGTCGCCATTCGGATTGACGCCGTCGTGATAGGTGGAGGAATGCAGGTTCAAATTCACCTTGCCTGCATTGTAGATTTTGACGCAATCCTCGCTATCCACCCGCTGTCCGTTGTTCTGAATGTGCGGCCAGAACACCGCATTCTGGTTCCAGCCGGTTCCCCAGATTTTGAAATTCTGATCCAGCAGGCGGGTGAAGGCCCGGTGCCGGTTATAGTACCCCTCGCCCATGAAAGAAAGATCGGTGGAGAATTGTTTCCGGTCATCCTCATCCATGTCCAGGGGCTTATGGATCTCCGGATGCGCCGCCTGAGGCAGATAATAGTAATTGTTTACACCCTGCTCTCTCAGCCGTTTAAAAAACTCCCCCTGCTGAATGGTGAAGAAATAATCGTACTGACCGGCAACTTCCTTCCAGTAAGTCAGGGTATGGCAGTCCTCGACAAACCAGAACGCCACCGGGATTTTCATTTCCCTCAGCTTCGACACCGCCTCCGGGCTCATCGGAGCCTGCGCCAGCGCCAGGACGAGATCGGGTTTGAACTCCGCCGCGCGCGCCACCACCGCATCCCCCATCAGGTTCATGAACTTGTGATTGAGGGAGCGCTGATTGGCTTCGATTTTGGTCACGTTCTGAATTTCAAAATACGAATCCTTGAAACGTTCACAGTCCATGCTGTCCACCTCGTGCCCCATGGAAACCAGCGCGTCCTTGCAGAACCGGGCGGTAGGCAGGGATCCTCCATAAACCGGGTTCACCACAAGAATGCGAAGCGCGCTTTTATCCAGGACCTCCATGACACGGATGCACAGGCTCATCTCCTCGAAATACTCGGGCGAGATAAAGGTGGACGGAGCGTGCACAAATACATCCCAGTTGCGGGTGTCGCTTCTCGCCAGGATTTTGGGAGCCGGTTCGTCCACACGGAACCGAACACGATCGGCAAATGCCTTGAGGTCCACATGCTCCAGGAAGACGCGGAACAGATTCATTCTCGGCTCAATGACCACGATTTCATTGGGAAACCGGTCCAGCAACGCGCGGACGTGATAACCGAACCCGAGGCCGAGGACCACAATCACCGAATCCGGTTGCGGGCAAAATTCACGAATACTGGAGGCGGCTTCTTTTTGTGGATAATAGGTGCTGTGCAGGGATTGGTCTCCGTACACGGGCACGGCCAATCCTTCTTCAGAAATGGAGATGGAGATGGCTTCGGAAACCGGTTCGGAGCGCACCCGAGTAGCAAGCCAGGGATCCTGCGTCTCCAGCAACCGCATATTTGCTTCAAACAGGATCATGAGAAAACCTCTTTGTTATGGAATTCGTGGCTTTCGATTTTGTTGTCCATCTGAACAAGTGAATCGGATCGGAAACTTCCTTCAGCGTGAATCGCAGGCTGGGCCACGAGTTTGTACTGGATCACGAAGAACCGCTTCAGTTCCTCTGGAGTCAAGTCGGAGATGGTGACCCTTCCCGTGCGTATGCTGGTCTGGCCGGGGGACACGAATTTTTCGTACTGGGGGTCGAGGTTCTCCTCCACCACCCGCACCTCGTATCCGGTTTCCGCAAACAGCTTCTGAATTTCTTTCAGGGTGAAGAACCGCAGGTGAGTGCGGTCCAGAATTCCCTCATCCTCATAGGTCCAGTTGCCCTCACCCAGTTGATTCAGGATGCCGTGGTACTGGATGTTGGGAATGCTCGCCACCACGACTCCACGCTCACTGAGATAAGGAAGCGTTTTGCGCAAGACCAACGCCGGGTCAACGAGGTGTTCCAGCACGTCGGCAAACAGGATGCAGTCGAATTCTTTTTCTGCAAAAGGCAGGTCCATATTCTCGACACTTCCTTCCAGAACGATATCCAGATGACGCCGGGCCTCTGCCGCCGCCCGGCTATTGACCTCGATCCCCGTCACAACCGCGCCTTGTCTTTCCCTGATGGCATGCCCGGTATGCCCGGCACCGCACCCGACTTCCAGAACGGATTGGGCATCGCGAGGAACGAGATGAAGGAGATCCTGCCGAACATTCCTGTAATAATCAGAAACCCCGTTATCCCCGGATACCGGCTCCCCCTCTTCTGTAAGGCGTGTCTTCACCCACTCCTTCACCCGATCCACCAGGGTTTCCGCACGATGATCGTAGGTATGCCGCGCCAGCACCTCCCGCCGCCCGGCTTCCGCGATGCGCTCCGCTTCATCCGGATGGTCCAGATAGTGGCGCACGGTATCGACAATCGAGTCGTCCTCATACACCACCAGGTGCTTGCCGTTTTCAAACAGATCGGTCAGCCCGCTTCCCGGCGCCTCGTCGGTGGCCAGCAGACTGCCGGAGCACAACGCTTCGAACACGCGCATGTTGAGGTCGTTGCGCACGGCGTTGTTGAACACGATGCGAGACTGACTGAACACCCCAGCCATTTTCTTCATGAACTGGCGTTCGATATGCGTGTTGAAATGGGTAGCCAGCCTGTCGAGCAGTTCCCCTCGGCGCGGCAGATTGGGAAGGATACTCCCGACGAAACCGACATCGTACTTTTTCTCCAAATTCTGTTTGCCGTGGATTTCCGGATCACACGCCAGCGGCAACCATTCCACGTGCTGAATTCCCACTCTGCGGAATTCATCGACATATTCCCTCTGCGCCAGGAACACCATGTCGAAATGCCTGGCGATTTTAAGATGCTGTTCCTTGTTCAGGTGGGTGTCGATCAGGTAGCACACCTTCGGAACCTGGAGCGTGTGCAGGTCCGCCGGGATGGCGTTCAATCCCGTCTCCACATACAGGTACACGTTCGGCCGCCAGTCAGCAGGGAGTTTCCCTAGGACGGACTGGATCGTCTCCCCCGGCTCGCGCCGGATTTCCGGCTGATTGACGGGCCAGTCCAGAGCCTCCATGTTCCAGTTCTGACGCTGCTCGCGGGTAAATGCGGAGCCGCAGGTGATGACATGGCACTGCCTGCGAAGTGCGCGTTCCAGATAATGCGCAGTGGTGACCGGGTTGCCGTTGGTGTCCATCAGGATGTTGAGTTTTTCCGGCAGTGCTGCAAACCCTTCCGCACCGCCCTCCTCCACCGCTTCATGCCGGACGAGAAACAGGTCGATCGCCGTCTGCACCGCCTGCTTCCAGTTTTTGACGAAGCGGCCGATCGGAAACAGCCGCGCCACCGTCTCGCGCGCATTCTTTCCCATCTCGCGGGCCTTGTCCGGATTACGCAACAACTCTTCAACGCCCTGACGCAGAGTGGCGATATCATCGGAGATATAACCGTTCACTCCGTTTTCGATTGGCGATGTCGCGTTACAGGTACTGACCACCGGCATTCCCGTCGCCATCGCTTCCAGCATCGACAAATTGTAGCCGTCCTCGTAACCGTCCACCGTGGTGTTGACGAACACACGGCCGCGGCGGTAGTGTTCTTTCAAGTCATCGAATCCGTTGGACAGGCGGCTGCCGGGAATCTGCGGGTTCTGGCCGAGGGTGACGCACTCGAATCCCTCAACGATCTGCGAGCTCGCCGTGTAGCCCAGCATCAGATCGCGTTCTTTCAGGTGATTGCCGACGCGCAGGATGAATCCGCCGGTGCCGTCGTAGCCGCCGTACTCGTCCAGAGGCAGGCCGGGGCGGATGATGTCGCCCTCAAGTCCCCAGTCGTCGCGCTTGCTCTGCGAAATGAAAACGCGATGCACGCCGCGGGTCAAATCCTCGACCAAGCGGAAGTATTTTTCCTTATCCACGGAGTTGCCACTCAGGCCCGCCTCGGTGGAAAATTTGTTATGGAAGACGGCGATTTTGGGGATATCGTAGTCCCGCGCCCAGGCCAGGTCTTTCAGGTTGTGCGCCACCACGAGGGCATAGTTCCCCTCCTCAAGATTTCGCCACGCTTCGGTTTCGCCGACGATGCGGCCATTTTGTGGAAGCGGCCGCATGTTCCGGTCCCATTGCCGCCGCTGGCCGGGGCCGGTTTCCGGCTCAAGGATGTGGAATTCATACCCGGTGTGAGCCATCAGGCAGATGTAGGGTTCGTGCCAGTTGAAGGTGAGAATTTTGAGGTCCATTTTAATTGCCGTTTTCCCTGTAATTCCTTTAAAGTCTTTTCGGTATATTCGAAAAATTGCTTTAGGCTTTATTGCCTTTGCGGGGAGTCTCCCAAGTCAAACATAACTTATTGTAATTAAAAGACTTTTAATTATACGAAACCATTTTCCCCGGGCTCCATCCAAAAAAGGATGGCGTTTCTGTCCCGACTCCCCCGCATTTCCGGCGGAGTTTGTGTAATCAAAGCGAATTCAAAGGTTTTTCATGGAATACCCCGTCCCCGATCCCAACTCCAAACGCATCCGCACGCGCGAGGCGATGATCCAGTACCAGAAAGCCCGGCAGGAGGGCAAGGAATGGACCGGTGAGGTGCCTATGGGCGAAGGCCCGCTGAACCGCGACGGCATGCCCAAAACCCCGCCGGGGCAGAGCGTCACCGACCGCTGGCCGGTGCTCGATCTCGGCTTCCAGCCGGAGATCCCGCTGGAGAACTGGTCGCTCACGCTGTCGGGGCTTTTGGATTACCCGGCGACCTTCAACTGGGAGGAGTTCAACAAATTCCCGCAAGTCGAGGATGTGTCGGACTTCCATTGCGTCACCTCGTGGAGCCGGTTGGACAACCGCTGGAAAGGCGTGCGGTTCTCGGACCTGGCGGACCATTGCCGGGTGCAGAAGGAGGTGCGCTTCGTGTACATCAAGGCGTACGACGGCTACTCCACCAATTTGCCGATCGAGGAAGCCATGAAGTACGACGTTCTGCTGGTCCACACCTGGGAGGGCATGCCGCTGTCGAAGGAGCACGGCGGGCCGGTGCGCATGGTCACGCCGCAGTTGTATGCGTGGAAGGGAGCCAAGTGGATCGGCGAGATTATCTTTCGCGAGGACGACGAGCTGGGGTTCTGGGAACAGCGCGGTTACAACAACAACGCCAACCCCTGGCTGGAAGAACGGTATTGGTGATTTAAGTCAGCCTCAGGGTCCGCAACTTCGGCAGGCATTGGGATTGGGAGAGGGCTTCGACGCCTTTATCGCCGATGTAGGTGTCGAACATCAGCAGGGTCTCGATGTTCTGCAACGTCTTGGTGTTGGCCAGCGCCACCGCCGCATCCACCCGCAGTACGTTCCGCGCCACATTCAGGTGCTTCACCTTCTGGAATACTTTCGACCGCGCCAGCGTCTTGATGCCGCGGTCACTGATGTTCGTCCTGTAGATGTTCAGCTTGCGCACGTTGGCGAAGCCGGGATGCTTCGCCATGGTGATGAGCGCATCGTCACCAATGGGGTTGTCCTGCAGGATGAGCACCTGCAGTTTCTTGAACGGTCCTTCCGCCAGCGCCATGCCGCCCTCCTCGCCGATGTCGTTGATGCGCAGGTCCAATTGCAGGAGGTTGGCGCAGAACTCCGCCTCCATCAGCGCCACCGCGCCGCGGTCGCCGATCTGGTTTTCGCCCAGGTAAAGCCGCCGCAGGTTGGCGAACCGGGGACACTGCGCAAAGGCGGGAATGGCTTTGTGCGTGAGGTGGTTTTTGCTAAGGTCGAGGTTGACGACCTCCTCCACCCGTTCCGCTTCGCACAAGGCGAGCAGTCCTTCGTCGCCGATGAACATGCCTTTCAGTTCGAGGTCGCCATCTTCGCTCAGGTTTTCGCGGATGAGGCGGTTGATGTAATCGAGTTTCGGTGTGACGCTCATGATGGTGGTTTCAGGTTGATGACACAGCGGAAGCCGATGTCGCTGAAGCTCCGCGAGAAGGGGTAACTCCAGTCGCGGTAGCCGACCAGCATGCCGTTGATGCTGTCCGACCACGCGCCGCCGCGTCGCACCTTCATGACGCCGCGTCGGGGTCCGCGCGGATTGTACATCAATTCACCCAGAAAATAGAAGCGCGGAGAATACCAGTCCGCCACCCATTCCCACATGTTGCCCGCCATGTCGTAAAGTCCATACTGGTTGGGAGGATACTGGCCGACGGGGGCGGCGTTGTCCGCAAGCTGTTTGCCACCGTAGGCCATGGCGGGGTCCCAGTCCGGTCCCCACGGAAATTCACAGCCGTTGGCCCCGCCGGCGGCCTTTTCCCATTGAGCCTCGCTGGGCAGGGCCTTGCCGATGAGGTGGCAGTAGTCGGCGGCTTCGTACCAGGTGATTTTGGAGACGGGGCAGTTGTCGCAACTCGAGGAGGCACTGCGGCGCAGGAGATGGTCCGGCATCACCTCTTCCAGTTTTTTGTTGGTGACCTCGTACTTGTCGATCATGAAGGCGTTGAGGTACACCTCGTGCGCGGGCGCGCCGTGTTCCGGACCGAGGGCGTCGCACCCCCGCTGGAACTTGCCGGCCGGGATCAGCACCATGTCTTCGGTGATGTCGAACGTCTGGTCCGGCGAAACGCCGGGCGTGGGAGAACAGGCGGTGGTACAGGCCCAAAACCATAGCATCAGTGCCGTGAGGGTCCTCATTGAACCGGCCAATCACCAGCAGGAGGTCAGGAGTTCGGTGAGATATCCACCAGTTTCTTCAAGTTCTCGAAAATATTGAGGGTGGCGCGGGAACGGTTGAGCGTGTAGAAGTGAATGCCCGGTGCGCCGCCATTCAGCAGGCCCTCGCACTGCTCGGTTGCGTGTTCGACTCCGATCTCCTTGATCGCGTGTGTATCCTCGGAATGAGCTTCCAAGCGCAACAGCAAGGGATCGGGAATCGTCGAGCCGCACATTTTTGTGAAACGCTTGATCTGGTTCAGATTCTGAATCGGCATGATACCGGGGATGATCGGCACGTTGATGCCGCGGGCGATGGCCCGGTCCACGAAATCGAAATAGAAATTGTTGTCGAAAAACAACTGCGTGACGATAAAGTCGGCCCCGGCATCGACCTTGCGCTTCAGGTTGTCGAGGTCGGTGTTCATGTCCGGACACTCGATGTGCTTCTCCGGATACCCGGCGACACCAATGCAGAAGTCGTAGCCCCGTTTCTTGATGAATTCCACCAGTTCGTTGGCAAACCCAAAGCCGTCTTTCGGCTTCACAAAGTATTCCTGGTCTTTGGGCGGATCGCCACGCAGGGCCAGCACGTTTTCGATTCCGGCTTCCTGCAGGGCATCCAGCACCTCGGCGATTTCATCGGAATTGGACCCGACGCAGGTGAGGTGCGCCATGCTTTCCAGGCCCAGATCGCGCTTGATGCGCTTGACCAGATCGAGGGTTTTGGTGCGGGTGCTGCCCATGGCGCCGTAGGTAACCGACACGTAGACCGGCTGGCAGGGCTTGAGGTTTTCGATGGCGGTGAAAAGCTGATTGAACCCGTCGTCGTCTTTTGGCGGAAAAAATTCAAAAGAAAACGCAGGGCGTATGGTTTCAAGAAGTTTGGAAATTTTCATAAGGACGACAGTATAACACAGG
Organism: Nitrospina gracilis Nb-211; assembly: GCF_021845525.1. Taxonomy (NCBI): domain Bacteria; kingdom Pseudomonadati; phylum Nitrospinota; class Nitrospinia; order Nitrospinales; family Nitrospinaceae; genus Nitrospina; species Nitrospina gracilis. The sequence goes on from NZ_JAKJKD010000001.1 coordinate 1,691,413, forward strand.
AAGCCCTCGGGACCAAATGGGCCGGAAGAAGTGAGGCGGGGCTGTCAGTAAATGTCGAAGTTTTTGAGGTACTTCAGGAAGGTGTGGACATTGACCAGTTCCACCGGCTCTTCCTCGATTTGCCGGTAGGCGTCGTCCGCAAAGTAACCGGTGGTGATGATGATGCCGCGCGCCGCGCCTTCCCCCCGTACGGAGTCCAGGAAACCTTTCACCTTCATGCTGTCGACAATGTTGTAGGGGGGATTGAAAATGCAGAGCGCCAGGTACTTGCCTCCCACCACGGGGGTTTCGTCCTGCATGTCGATTTCCAGTTCCGAGTCGTTGGCCCAGACGGAGTGGCGGTATTCCAGGTTGAACTTTTCAAGAAACTCCAGGCACTTGGAGCGGAATGCGTCTGGATCTAAAAGGTAGGCGGGTTTTTCGTTATCTTCGTCGAATTGAATGGTCTCGCGCGGAGCCTGCGGCTGGGTGTTTTTGAGGAAAAAAATGAGAATCAGGCCCAGTATGAACGCAATGATGACCGTGATAAATATTTGCACTTATTTGATCATCTCATCAAATATTTTGTCTTTCTTTCCTTCTTTTATCAAGCGGTCGTGCTTGATCATCTGGCGAATGGCCACCCAGAAAACAAAAGCCACGATGAACAGCATGCCGCCAATCGGCATATTGTCCGGTTTCAGCGCAATCAAAAGAAAGTTTTCTAAAGCTGAGGGCTGCATGTTTTCAACCTTCCAAACAAATGAACGATAAATGCACCGGACTATACAACAAACCCGGTCTTTCTAACAAAATCAGAAATCGTCTTCGGCGAACTCGCTGTCCTCATCATCGCCGCCTTCGCTCTCGCTTTCCGAGTCGCCGCTTTCTTCGGCCCCTGCGGAATCGTCAAACCCGGCATCAAAGAAACCGTCCATGAACGGTTCTTCCTCTTCGAGGGACAGGCTGAGGTCAAGCCCAGGAGTGTCGTAAGACACCAGCAGGTCGGTGATATCCTGAGCCTGCTTGTCGATGTCGCCATTTTCGATCGTACTCAATTTGTGGAACTTGGTCTGAATGGTGTACTGCCCGTCCTCTTTCGGCCAATGGTTGGGCATGGGCGTCCACGGAATCATTTCGCGGGTGTCTTTCAACCACTTTGGAATCCATTCCTCACGCAGGCGTTCCTGAGCAATCTTGAACTCAATACCCTTGTCGCCGCCGTCGTGACATTTACCGCATTCCATATAGTTGATCATCTTGATGCCGTTTTCAATGGAAGCCTTGTCTTTCTTCAGATGAACGCCTGCTTCGTACTTGATTTCACCCGGCGCCACCAGTTCGAAATAGGCGGTCAAGTCACGCAATTGCGCGTCGGTCAGATTGAATGTCGGCATTTTGACTTCGATCCACTTGCGGACAGGAGTCGGCTTTTTCATGAACGAGTACAGCCAGGAACCTTTCAACCGGTCGCCTACGTGATACGTTTTGGTTTCCAGCGGAGGCGGATACTGTGCGGTGGATTTCAGGTGTTCCTGGATGTCACCGCCATACCCTTCCACAATATGGCACCCCCGGCAGTTGAATTGCGTGATCAGGCGCCGGCCGCGCTCAATGGTCAATTCATCCTTTGAATAATTCCGCTTGTAACGTTCAGGTATGTACAACCCGTTCAAACCCCGCAGGAAAACCATCAGGGCCTCAATCTCGTCTTCTACCAGCTCGAAATCCGGCATTTTGTCGAGAATGCGTTCCGTGCGGTAAACCGTGGGATTCTTGAGTTTATTGTAAGTCCAGTCTTCCCAGGTGTGGGGAATATGCGTATCGGCAAACTCCAGTTCACGCACCTGTTTGCTGCCGAAGGAAGACAACTCCGGAGCAATCCGGCCTTCCTCTTCCATGCCTGGCACATTATGACAGGCGAAGCAGCCGCGGGTGCGCACCAGCTTCTCGCCCAACGCGATGGTATCGGGATCTTTGTATTTCCGTTCGATGCCGGGGATCTCAACCGGCTTGCCAAACTGGATCAGATATGCGGCGATGTTCGATGCCTCCTCCACGCTCAGGCGCATGTCCGGCATTTTGCTTTCATGGTTGTAGTCGCGGGGATTGCTGAGCCAGCTCACGATCCAATCCGCGCTCACCTTCTCGCCGATGTTACTCAGGTTCGGTGCGAACAGCTCTCCCTTGTCTTTCAACTTATGGCAAGCCTGACACCCGACAGATTCAAAAAGCTCCTGCCCTTTTTTGGGATCGCCTCCCTTGAATTTTTCAGGAAGCTTGTACCCTTTTTCGGACTTATCCCAAAGGTACGCTGAAATGGCGAGCGCATGTTCGTCGCTCAAACCAAAATCCGGCATGCGGGTTGTCGGCAGGTAATCTTTCGGCTTTTTGACCCAGCGGTACAGCCAACTCGGGTCCACCTTGGCGGCGATTTTACGGAGACTCGGGCCCACCTTGCGTTCGTCCGCAAACTCCTGAACCAGATGGCAGCCGTGACAGCCCAGCTTCAAGAAGAGCTTTTTGCCCTTGGTGAGAACGGGAGCGCCTTCCAGGCTGACCACTTCCGCATGACAGTTCGTGCAGTTGGACTGCATGAGATTGCCCGGCAGAAGGGGTTCGTTGATGCCGAGGGTCTGGTCCATTTCATGATGGGAACCATGCGCGTCCTCAGTCGGAGCGGTGGCAGTGCCCTGCCCTCTGTGGCACCAGGTGCACCCCGTCTCAAGGGGATCGTGATGCTCAATCAAAACTTCGCGATTGGGATGGGTCTTGAGGGGTTGCTCGAAATCCTTATAGTAAGCATCATCGTAGGAAACGTGACAGGTATGACAGCGGTCCACCTTGTAAATGATTTCGCCGAATTTATTTTTGGCGGAACCGGGAATGACGGTCTGCTTGATTTCAGCAGGCCGCAGGAACAGGTTGAACGGCTTGTAATGATCCATCCTCTGGGCGAGGATGATCTGCTTGCTGGTCAGGGCCGCCAGCTCATTTTCCAGGTTTTTCTTGCGGGCCTTGAACTCCAGAAGCTTGGCTTCCGCCTCGTCGCGCTTCCGGGTGAGATCCTCGATGATGGGCTCGAATTCGGCGATGTGGTGCTCGGTTTTCTCGACGCGGTTCAGCTCGACTTCATAGTTCTTGCCCTCGTGCTGAGCCTTTTTGTAGTAATAGTAATATTCGTCCAGCCGGCTTTTTTCGAATTTCAGCTCTTCCTTGGCATCATCCAAAGCCACCTGGGCATTCCAGGCCGCATCCGCCAATTGCTGGTATTCCTCATCGCTCTCCAGCTTCTCTTCTTCTTTGGCGATGGCCTCACGGAGTTCCTGAGACCGACCGGCAATCTTTTCGTTGACCTCCAAGTATTCCGCACGAGTCCGTTCATACTGGGCTTCGTTGTAGACACCCTGAAAGTCCTTGTAGCCGCGCCGGATGTATTCGTCGTCCCAGAAAGCCCACAGGGTCACAAACAGCAACGCGCCGGAACAAAGAAAGAATAAAAAGCTGTATGAAGTTCGCTCGTCAAACTCCGAATCCTGAAACGCGGAGTCGTCCTTATTTACTTCCTCTTGAGGATCTTTAGTTTCTTCAGCCATGGATGTTTCTGAAAAGCCCGTTAAACGTTAAACCAGGGGGTGACCCATATGTATTTGATATTGAACCCGAGTCTCAAGGCAATCTTGATGACGATGCCGATCATGATCAAATACAACTGCACCTTAAGGAACATACGGAGGAAGCCAACGGTCTTGAGGGCTTTTCGCTCCATGAAAAAGTAGACGGCGGTCCCGACGGCAAAATACCCGAGCACCACGACACCACCGACCAGCATGGCCATGTCATACGTGCGCACGCCGAGCGCATAGGGGAGATCGACGTTGGTCAAGGCCACAACCTTGTGGGGATCCCAATACTGCCAGGGCATGAACAGGTTCCAGCCCGGCCCGCGCAGAAACACGCCCATGATGATGAGCGCAATCCAAAGAACCAGAAAACCGAAACTGTAAACCCAGATCGCCAGTTTGCGCTCGGCATAGGTGTAGTAACCATTGCCCTTGGGGTTCACATCGAGATAGGGGATCAACATGAGTCCGACGATGATGAGAACCGGCGCCACCACGCCGGCAAACCACGGATCGAAGTACACCAGGATGTCCTGCAGACCGAGGAAGTACCACGGGGCCTTCGACGGGTTGGGCGTCTTGGTCGGGTTCGCCGCTTCTTCCAGCGGCGCGTCGATGAGAATCGACCATACCGTCAACAGAACGCTGACGATGATGGCACAGAGAAATTCCAGACGGACCAAATAGGGCCAGACGTGGACCTTCTCCGGCAGATCCTCTACTTTCTTTTTCGGAGCCGCCTTAGCAACCGGCGCCTTGGCGGCCGGCTTGGCGGGTGGCTTGGCAGGTGGTTTCTCTGCGGTCCCCATAGAAAGACTTCCTATCCTTCAAAAAAGTTTCAATCAGCGAAACAGGTAAAACGAATCAAAGCGGCCCGGAAATGCCCCCGTCCTTACGGATTCGCCAGAAATGGACGATCATCAGGGCGCCGGCCACCAAGGGTATCAGAATGCAATGCAACACATAAAATCGAAGCAACGCAGGCGGGCCCACGAGACTGCCGCCCAACAGCACGGAACGGGCATCGTACCTCGCCGTCACGCCCACATACTCGGCAAACGGTCCCTCATGACCGAGAAACGGCGTCGCGCGTGCCATGTTGGTACCTACGGTGACCGCCCACATGGCCAGCTGATCCCACGGCAGGAGATAACCGGTAAAGCTGAGCAAAAGCGTGAAGGTAACGAGAAACACGCCGATCACCCAGTTGAATTCGCGAGGCGGCTTGTAGGAGCCGGTTAAAAACACCCGGAACATGTGCAACCAGACGGTGATGACCATCGAGTGCGCGGCCCATCGGTGCATGTTCCGCATCAACATGCCGAACGGAACATCGTATTGCAGGTATTTCATGTCGTAATAAGCGTACTCACCCACCGGACGGTAGTAGAACATCAGGATGATGCCCGTCACGACGAGGGACAGGAAAAGCAGGAAGGTGATGCCCCCCATGCACCAGGTGAACTTGATGCGCAACGCATGGCGATGGATTTTTACGGGATGCAGGTGCAGCCAGACGTTACTGGCAATCTGCAGAACCCGGTTGCGCGGGGTATCGGCATATCCGTGACGGAACGTGGACGTCCACACCTGGGATTCGGTAAACTTCTCCGCCGCTTCCTCAAAAAGCTTTCCGCTTTTGATGGACTCTTTGATCTCTTCAAAATTCGGAATTTTGGGTTTAGCCAAAACTCAATCTCCTAAACACTGCTGATTAATCGAATAAAAAAAGGGGGTGCGGAATCACGACCATCAGGTTCTCAGGAAAGCACCGGGCTCGTCCCACTCGCCTTTTTCATAAAGAAACACCTTGCTTTTATCGATCACAATCTCACCGTCCGGGGCGATACCCACCTTCAACCGCTCCAGCGGCCGCGGAGCCGGACCCTCGAAATTGATTCCATCCATGGTGAAACCACTGCCGTGGCACGGGCACTTGTACTTGCCTTCGGACCGCAACCACAAGGGGGTGCAACCGAGGTGCGTACACCGGGCCAGGATCGCATACAACCTCTGCTCTTCCCGAACAATCCAAACCCGCTGGTCTTTAACCCATTTGGTGCTCACTTCTCCCACCGTGTAATCGCTCACCTTACCGGCTTTGAATTTGGGGGAGGGCTCGAACAACACGCGCGGGAACAGCAAACGAAGAAAATAAACGGACGACAAACCCATCGTGGCCATGAAACCGGCCCAACCGGCATACGAGAAAAAGTCCCGCCGGGAATAGAGATTGTTGGGTTTTTCCTTACCGCCCTTGTCCTTCGCTGCAGGCTTGGCTGGAGGGACATTTGGATTTTTGGAAGGCTGTGCCATAAGTTCTTTTAACTCAAATGTTTATATAAATCCTAAAATCCTGGATGATCGTGCAAGAATGGACATACCACTCTAGCAAAGGATGGTTTTTAACATAATTAGAAAATGGAGTCAAGGTAAGAACGTGACATCACAAACCGTTGAATTATGGCCTTGGAGTCAAACCGCGCAGGCAGGCCCGCGCGGCCTCTAGAATCCCCGTCGAGGCGTCTCCAAAACCGGGTAAAAGTTGAGCGAGGGCTTTCACCGTCATGCCCCGCTGAATGGCCAGCGTCACCACGGTGAGCATTTCCGGGGCACCCTGCCCCAATATCTGTGCGCCGATGACCTTGCGGCTTTCGCGGTCGGCCAGTAGTTTGCAAAAACCACCGCCCTGCCCCGGCACTTCCTCCGCATTCAAAGGCAATCCGTCGTAACGGCCTTCCATCGGCTTCAAAAATCCCTTGTGGTGCGCGTCTTCGACGCGGCATCCCACGGCGGCAATCGGCGGCACCGCATGCAGGCGAAAAGGAAGGGCATCTTTATCCAGAACCCTTTCCTTACCGAGTGCGTTCTGCACCGCCGCGCGCCCTTCTTCCACCGACCGTTCCGGTGACCGTTCATGCCCTGTTACACTGCCCGCAGCGAACACGTTTTTCACCGACGTCCGCATGCAGGCGTCGGCCCAGATTTCGTGACGGTCTCCCATCTCCATGCCCAGCCCGGCTTCCACCGAGCCGGGGGTGCGGCCCACCCGCTGGTAACCGACCAGAATCGTTTCGGCCGAAAACTTAATGCCGCCATCGAGGGTCACATCGATGCCACCGTCTTTCCGCAGGATGGACAAAATCTTTTTATTGAGCAGGGACTTGATCTTGACCCGCTTCAGCCCTTTCTCCAGGGCGTCAACCAACTCCGGGTCGCGGTCGGCGATGAGCCGTTTTTGTTCGTTGCAGAGGAATACCTTGGTGCCCAGCCGGTTGAAGAACAGCGCCGTCTCGATCGCCGCGACTCCGTCGCCCAGAATCAGAAGCGATTCGGGCAACTTCTCCAACTCCAGAAACCGGTCCACAGGCAGAATAGTGGCTTCGTCGAACGGAACGGTGGCAATGGATTCGGCATCCGATCCCATCGTCAGCATCACGTTGCGGGCCTGAATTTCCTGCTTGCCGCTTTCGGTTTCGACACGCAGGGTGCCGTTTCCGGCAAAAGTGCCCTTACCTTCGATCAAAGTCACACCGCAGGCTTCGAGATCACGCCGGGCCTGGTCGGAAGCGGCCTGCGCAATGGAGGCGATACGTGAGCGCACCGCGCCCCAATCGACAGGCTGGTGGGCCCCGAATTCCGGGTCGGCGAGCAAGGTACGCACGGGGTGGAGCCCGCGGTGAAGGTAATGGCCGCCCACCGCATCCATCTCCACAAGGCACACGCGCGCGCCCATGTCAGCGGCGTATCGGGCGCCGGCCAGACCGGCGGTGCCGCCTCCCAGGATGGCGAGATCAAACTGGCTCATTCAAACTCTCCCGACTTCATGCCCGGTTGAACTAACAACATTTAAACACAATCCGGAAACCCGCCGCAATTGCCCTTTCTGTCTCATAATACGCTCAGCGCCGCCATGCCGATCAACAGAACCAGCCCGACGGAGGAGATCACCGCATGCAGGGTGACGTTCATTTTGCGGCTGAACGGGATGGCAGTCAGGAAGTAGGCGGCGACAAAGTAAACGAACCCGTCGTTGCCCTGAAGCTGGTGGTTGACATAGAGGAACAGGCCCAGCATGGCGACCGCCGCGACATAGACATAACGGTGTAGGCGGTACCAGCGTTTGCGCCGGTCTTCCGGCAACATGCTGACGCCGATGATGATGTTGGCGAAGACGATCAGGATGGCGAGAAACAGGGTCTGAAAGCTGGGATGGGCGAACAGATCGCCCAGCGTTTGAATCTGCATGATTCAAATTCGGAGGAACTTGCCCCTGCAGGCAAGTGGATGGTGCCGATGGGGAGATTCGAACTCCCACGGGTTGCCCCATACGCCCCTCAAGCGCACGTGTCTACCAGTTCCACCACATCGGCATGCATGCGAATTTATTTCTTGGAATCGTTCTGGGCCGGTTGGGTCGGGATGGTTGTGCTTTCCTCGACTTCATTGATCACCGAATCCTGCTTCTTGCTGGACAACACGGTGGCCAGACTGAGGGACGTGATCATGAACACAATGGCCGCGATGGTGGTGAGCTTGGTCAGGAAGTTCCCTGCCCCACTGCTCCCGAACATGGTCTGGCTGGACCCGGAGCCGAACACCGCTCCCATGGCCGCACCTTTGCCCGACTGCAACAGGACGACAAGAATCAGAAATACCGCGGCGACAATGTGTAAAACCGTAACAAACGTACTCAAACCAACCTCCTTGAATTACTCAGCCGAGCCAATAATAGCACAAAACAAATCCGCGTCCAAACTTGCGCCGCCTACCAGCGCACCATCGATATTATCTTCCGCCAGCATACCGCGGCTGTTCTCTGGCGTCACGCTCCCGCCATAAAGCACCCGGGTCGTTTCCGCAACGGAGGGGCCATACAATTCGCCCATCCACTTGCGAATCAGGCAATGCACCTGCTCGGCCTGCTGCGGGGTGGCGTTCTTGCCGGTGCCGATGGCCCACACCGGTTCGTAGGCAATGACCACATTGCCTGCCTCAGACGAAGTCACGTCCTTCAGCCCTTCGGTCAATTGCAGGTGCACCACACTTTCGGTCTGTCCCGCATTGCGTTCGGCATCGGTTTCGCCGACGCAGAGGATCACTTTCAGATTGTGATCGAGCGCGTGTTTCACCTTTCGGTTGATGAGCGCCTCCGATTCGCCAAACTGACGCCGGCGTTCGGAGTGACCGACAATCACCCAGCCGCACCCGGCCTCCACCAGCATGGGCGCGGAAATTTCTCCCGTATAGGCTCCCGCATCTTCGGCGAACACGTTCTGAGCGGCCAAGCCGATATCCGTTCCCTTCAGCAACGACGCCGCAAGCGCAAGCGAGGTGAACGGCGGCGCCACCACCACTTCCGCCGGACAATCGGAATCCAATCGCCGGGTCAGGTTCCGCAACAACCCTTCCGTTTGGGACAGGGTTTTGTTCATTTTCCAATTGCCGGCAATCAGGGTCTTTCGCATAAAGCCCATGGAAAGTTGGCGCTCAAATTCCTTTTTTGATTATGAACTTCAAAATGTCCCGCGTGCGCGAAGAGTATCCCCACTCGTTGTCATACCAGGACAGCACCTTGACCATGTTCTTGCCCATCACCTTGGTGGAAGGGCCGTCGATGATTGAAGAGTCCTCGTCGCCGTTGAAATCGATCGACACCAGAGGTTGTTCTTCCAGACGCAGGATGCCTTTCAGCTCCCCTTCCGCCACTTCCCGGAACATGGCGTTGACTTCCTCCGTGGTGGTCTCCTTCTCCACATCCGCGACGAAGTCCACCAGGGACACGTTCGGCGTGGGAACGCGGATGGCCATGCCGTCGAGGCGGCCCTCCAACTCCGGCAAAACGAGGCACACCGCTTTCGCCGCCCCCGTGGTGGTCGGGATCATCGACAAATTCGCCGCCCGCGCCCGCCGCAGGTCCTTGTGCGGCAGGTCGAGAATACGCTGGTCGTTGGTATAGGAATGGATGGTGGTCATCAATCCCTTTTTGATCTTGAGCCGGTCGTTCAGCACCTTCACCATCGGCGCCAGGCAGTTGGTGGTGCAGGAAGCATTGGAAACGATGTCGTGCTTTTTGGGATCGTATTTTCCCTCGTTGACGCCCAGCACCACCGTCACATCCGGATCGGTGGCGGGGGCGGAGATGATGACCTTTTTCGCACCGGCCTTCAGGTGCTTGGCCGCGGCATCGCGCTTGGTGAAGATGCCCGTGGACTCGATCACCACATCGACGCCCAGCTCTTTCCACGGCAACTCCGCCGGATCCTTTACGGACAGGACCTTGATCTTTTTCCCGTTGATGACGAGGTGGTCCCCGTCCGCCTTCACCTCACCCTTGGTGACGCCCTGCACGGAATCATATTTATAAAGGTGCGCGAGCGTCGCCGCATCGGTGAGGTCGTTGATGGCCACAACGTCCACCAGTTCGCCGCATTCCTTGTCGTTCATGATGCACTTCAAAACGTTGCGGCCGATGCGGCCGAAACCGTTGATACCCACTTTAGTGGCCATTTACCAATACCTCCAATCACTTGCGCTTTGCTTGGACTGACAACACGTTGGCCCGGCCCCAAGGGCGGGGGCGGGTGCGTGGTTTATTTTCGCTTGCTTCCGTGGTTTGTTCAACGCCAATGTGGCGGGACGTTAACAGGGCAATGCGGGATTACGATTATGGTGCAAATTGCTTGCGGGGTCAATAAGACGAAACCGGTTTCATGCGGAAACTGTTCTCTGCGCCACACCTTTTTCGATGCATCGGATCATGTCGCGGACGGCCTGCTCCATGCCACAGTACACCGACCGCGCCACCAGGTTGTGGCCGATGTTGAGTTCCTCGATCTCCGGGATGGCGGCGATGGAGACCACGTTCTCGTTGTTCAACCCGTGCCCGGCGAACACGCGCAGGCCCAGTCCTTTCGCGTGGCGCGCGGCGGCCTGGATCTTTTTGAGCTCCCGTTCGACCTGCTCCGGGTCGGTGAGCTCGGTATACAATCCGGTGTTGATCTCGATGCTGTCCGCTCCGATTTCCTTTGCGGCGTCGAGTTGCTCCAGGTCCGGGTCCACGAACAGGCTGAACCGGATGTGGAATGGCGCGAGGCGCTGACGGATTTGCCCAAGAGATTGTTTTTTTGAAATCACGTCCAGCCCGCCCTCGGTGGTGATCTCCTGCCGTTTCTCGGGAACGAGCGACACCTGGTAGGGTTTGACGTTAATGGCAAGCTGGACCATCTCCTCCACCGCTGCCATCTCCAGGTTGAGCGGCGTGCGGATGCCCTGCTGAATGCGGTGCACGTCCTGGTCCTGAATGTGCCTCCGGTCCTCGCGCAGATGCACGGTGATGCCATCGGCCCCGGCCTGCTCCGCCAGACGCGCCGCTTTCAGCGGGTCCGGTTCCACCGTCTTCCTCGCTTCCCGCAGGGTGGCGACGTGGTCCACGTTGACAAACAAACGTATCATTTCATTCCTTCCGGTACTTGCGGAGTTCATCCACAATCTTGATGGCGCGCGCCGTCGCCAGCACATCGTGAACGCGCAGGACACGGGCGCCCTTCAACACGCCGACCACGGCCGCGGCCAGCGACCCCTCCATCCTTTCCTCGATGGGCAGGTCCAGGATTTTACCAATAAACGCCTTGCGGGACACACCCAAAAGCATGGGTTTTCCCAGCGCGGCCAAGCGGTCGAGATTCGATACCAGCTCCAGGTTGTGCTTGAGCGTTTTGCCGAAACCGATGCCGGGATCGATCATGATTTGATCCGCGGGAATGCCTGCGAATTCCGCTTCGGTGATACGCCGGTCGAGAAACTGGTAAACCTCCTCCACGCAATCGACGTACTGCGGATCGATCTGCATGGTCTTCGGCGTTCCCTGCATGTGCATGATGATCACCCCCGCCGGGTAACGCGATACGATCTCCGCCATTTCCGGAAAGCGCAGTCCATAGATGTCATTGATCCAGTGCACGCCGAGATCCAGCACCCGGCGCGCGACATAAGGCTTGTACGTGTCCACGGAAATGGGGACGGGTATCTCCCGCACCAGGGTTTTCACCACCGGCTCCAGCAGTTTCCATTCCTGTTCGTCCGGGATGGGCTCCGAGCCTGGGTGCGTCGATTCCGCACCGATGTCCAGCATGTCCGCGCCGTCTTCGATCAGACGTTCGGCGGTTTTCAGCGCGTCCTTTTCGCTGGAAGAATAGCTGGAGCGAAAAAAAGAATTGGGCGACAGATTGATGATCCCCATGATCCGCGTTCTGCCGGAAAAGAAATCATCGTTCATACAACCACTCTCCTCCTTTCTCGTTCAAATAAGGAAACAAAAAAAGCTCCAAACAGGCCATAGCCGGAATGGAGCTTTGATTGTTCAAACGGTTCTCAAACCACGGACCGCCTCAGGCAGGGGTGGGATCGGGTACGCCACCTCCGCCCATCAGGCCTTCATCGAGGCCTTTGGCTTTCTTGCCTTTCTTGGCATCCTCCGCCTTCAACTCGGCGGCCGGTTCGGCCGTGCCGGAATCCGAGTCCGAGTCCAGCGGGCGGTTTTCGATGATGGCTTTGATTTCCTCCAAGTCCAGGGTCTCCCGCTCCAAAAGTGCAACCGCCAACCGCTCCAATGCGTCGCGGTGTTCGGTCAGCAACTCCATGGCGCGATTGTAACCACCCATGACCAGCGCCTTGACCTCAAGGTCGATCAGCTTGGCGGTTTCGTCGCTGAAATTCTTTTGCGCGGAGAAATCCTTACCCAGGAACACCTGCTCTTCCTTGGTGCCGTAGGTCAACGGACCCATCTTTTCGCTCATGCCCCACTCACAAACCATCTTGCGCGCGGTTTCGGTGGCGACTTCGATGTCGTTGCCCGCACCGGTGGTGATCTCACCCAGGCAGACCTCCTCGGCCACGCGCCCACCCATCATGATGGCGAGACGGTGAATGAGGTATTCCTTCGGATACGTGTGCTTCTCGTCCTCCGGCAACTGCATGGTCACACCCAGAGCCCGGCCACGCGGAATGATGGTGACCTTGTGCAGGGGATCGGTCCCCGGCAAGAGGTACGCCACCAGCGCATGCCCGGCTTCGTGATAAGCGGTGGTTTTCTTTTCTTTCTCCGTGATCACCATACTGCGGCGCTCGACGCCCATCATGACCTTGTCCTTGGCGTTCTCGAAATCCACCATGGTCACGACCTTCTTCTCCTCGCGCGCGGCAAGGAGTGCGGCTTCGTTGACCAGGTTGGCGAGGTCCGCACCGGTGAAGCCCGGCGTGCCGCGGGCCACCACTTTCAGGTCCACGTCATCGGACAGAGGCACTTTGGCCGTGTGCACTTTCAGGATGCCCTCGCGGCCCTTAATGTCCGGACGGCCGACCACCACCTGGCGGTCAAACCGGCCCGGGCGCAACAGCGCCGGATCGAGAACGTCGGGACGGTTGGTCGCCGCGATCAGGATAACGCCTTCATTGTTCTCAAAGCCATCCATCTCGACCAGTAGTTGGTTGAGCGTCTGCTCGCGTTCATCATGACCACCGCCGAGACCCGCACCGCGGTGGCGTCCCACAGCGTCGATTTCGTCGATGAAGATAATGCACGGGCTGTTCTTCTTGCCCTGCTCGAACAGGTCGCGCACACGCGAGGCGCCCACGCCGACGAACATCTCGACGAAGTCCGAGCCGCTGATGCTGAAGAACGGGACGTTGGCCTCGCCGGCAATGGCGCGGGCCAGCAGGGTTTTCCCCGTACCCGGAGGGCCAACCAGCAGGACACCCTTCGGGATCTTGCCGCCCAGCTTGCTGAACTTCTGCGGCTCCTTCAAAAACTCGATGATTTCGTGGAGCTCTTCCTTGGCCTCGTCACAACCGGAGACATCCTTGAAGGTGGTCTTGGTTTTGCCCTCGTTCATGAGGCGCGCCTTGCTTTTCCCGAAGGACAGCGCCTTGCCGCCTCCGGACTGCATCTGGCGCATGAAGAAAATCCAGATACCGAGAAGCAGGATCATCGGGAACCACGAAATGAGCACATTCATGTACCAACTGGTCTGCTCCGGTGGCTTCACCACCATGCGGACGTCTTTGTCCCGCAGGGATTTGATGAGATCCGGGTCCTTGGACGGAGCGTAAGTCTGGAACGTCTGGCCATCGGTGTATTTGCCGGTGATGTGGTCGCCCTGCATGACCACTTCCGCCACCTCACCGCTCTCCACCTTGTTCATGAACTCACTGAAGACGATCTCCGACTGAGGGGTTATGGGTTGGTTGAAGATATTGAACAGGGCTATCAGGATGATGCCGATAACCAGCCACAACGCGAGATTTTTATAAAATTGATTCAAGGCCGTCTCCTTCTATATCGTATCTGGGCAATTGCCGTCCTGTTTTCCCATGGTAGCACAATTTATCCCGTGTTGGCGGGTTTCTTGCCCATCGTGTTGGCGCCCCTCTTTCATTCCAAAACCCTGATATTCAATGTTTTGCGGGTTTGATCCGAAATGCGGTACAGCTCCGAAATGCGCCCCTCAACAACCCAGATAATATGATCCTGCGCGGTTGTCAACACGGTCATCCGTTTTCTTTCCGCGCGTGGGATTTTCTGGTCCTTAAAGTAGTCCTTCAGCTTTTTGGTTCCCTGCATACCAAGTGGCTGAAACCGGTCGCCCGGCCGCCAGTATCGGATTCGCAGGGAAGCCCCGGTTTTATCGAAGTCCAGAAGCGCCTGATTGGGTTTCGCCGCGCCCTGATGAACGCCCTGCTCCACCTCGATCGAGATTCGGACCCCCAAAGCGTCCACGGCGGTCACGCCGGGAACCTGAAGCGCCAGCCCCTCTCCTGACAAAGGGTTGTCACCATTTATGATGCCGGATTTGGGCTCCGGGATTTTATATATCTTGAGGGAATTGACCTCGCGCTCGGCCGCCCAGTGCCCAGGCAGGGAGACCACCTTGCCACTTTTGCCCTCTTCCAGCAATTCCAGCACATTCAGGATGTGGCCGAAGGTGAACCGGCGCAGGGTGCCGCATCCGCGTTCCAATGCCAGCCGCACCAGCCTGGCTTGCAAGGCCGGCGACAACGCTTTCAGGGCTTCGCATTCCAGAACAACGTGGTGACTCAGGGGCTCCACCCGGCCCAGCCGCTCGAACCAGTCCTCGGTTTCACGATTCAAATGGTCTTCTTCCCACTGAAGAATGCGCGCGGTCTGGTGCAGGGCCTGACGGGCCTGCGGATTGTATTCCTGCTCCAGGTGCGGAATCAACTCCATCCGGATGCGGTTACGCAGGTACCGGGGGTCGCGGTTGGTTTCATCTTGCCGGTACTCGATCCCCTCTTCCTGGAGAAAATTCACTGCCTCCGAGCGCGTGCAATTGATCAAGGGACGGATGAGATTGTCGCGCACCGGACGCATGCCGCTCAGCCCGCGCGGCCCGCCGCCGCGCAGCAGGTTGATGAGCACCGTCTCCGCCTGGTCGTCCACGGTGTGGGCCAACGCCACTGTGTCGGCCGACACCCGTTCCCGCACCGATTCCAGAAATCGAAGCCGGACGGTGCGTGCCGCTTCCTGAAAGGACATCCCGATCTTCTCCCGCTCGCCGGGCACATCGCGCCGTTCGATCACGACAGGAATCCCCAGTCCGGCCGCGGTTTGGCGGACGAATTCGGCGTCTGCCGCCGATGCCCCCCCGCGGGTTCCGTGATCCAGGTGCGCCACGGTCAGGCGCAAATCCAGACTGGAGCGCAACCGCACCAGAGCGTGCAAAAGCGCCATGGAATCCGGACCACCGGAAACGGCGACGACCAGGTGGTCTCCTGGCTTCACCATTTTGTGGACCACGAGGGTGCGCTGAATTTTTTCAGGAAAAGAAAGCATGCCGCCCCTGAGGGGGATAAGAGACCGGGACAAAAAGGCAGGAACGCAGGCGCGGGAATGCCGCGGGAATCACAAGTTGTCCAGCAGGGATTTCTTACGGTGGTTGTATTCCTGCTCGGTGATCAGGCCCATGTCTCTCAGATTTTTGTAATACTTCAGTTTTTTCTCCAGCGGTCGGAACTCCTGGGAAACCGGAGTCTGCTTTTGAACGATTCCCTTTTTGCCGATTTCCAGGGGTGGCAGCACTTCCACCTGCCGCTGAACTTGTTCCTTCGCCTGGGTCGAGTTCACTTCTTTGACCGACGGGGCCGGCACTTTGTTCCCCGCAACAGGCGTTTTGGTTTGATCGCCCGAAGGTTTGAGCGCTCCCAGCTTTTTCTCGATGAACGACTGGGCCCGCAGGTCCTCAATGTATTCTTTGAATACCGACTCGAAACGCTGGTGCTTCAATTGAGCGGTGATGCGGTCTTCCACCTCTTCCATGGGAATGGGAGCGCCGTGCAGGACTTCCTCCACCTTGATGATGTGCAGTCCATAAGGAGAACGCACGATACCGCTGACCTGCCCCGACTCAAGCGAAAACGCGGCGTCCTCGAATTCGGCGATCATCTTGCCCTTTTCAAGCATGCCCAGATCACCGCCATTCGATGCAGTCACGTCCTCCGAAAACTCCTTCGCCACCTCCACAAAGTCACGGCCGCTCTGAATCTGCTCCAGAGCCATTTGCGCTTTGTTTTTTTTCAACTCCACCTCATCCTGCGTCAGGGTATTGTCCAGAATGAACAGGATGTGCCGCGCGCGCACTTTGGGTGTGGACCAGAACTCTTTCCGGTGCGCATCGTAGTACTCCGCAATATCTTCTTTTGTGACCTTGATCCGCGAACGGATCTCCAGATTGATGACGCGGCTCAACAGAATCTGCTCGCGGATACGCTTCTTATATTCTTCTATTGTACGGCCTTCCTGCTTGAGCATTTCGACCAGTTGTTCCTGCGTCAGGTTGCCACGGGCGCGGATATCATCCAGAGCGCTCTGCATCTGGCTTTCTTCCACGATCATGTTCAAGCGCTCGGCCACGCCGATCAGCAGAATTTCATCGATCATCTGATCGAGAGTTTGCAGACGCACCTCCTCGTAAGGAGGCAGGCTCTCCACGCCCATGCCGGAATAGCGGGCCATATCCACCCGCGCCCGCTCCTCCAGTGCGCTCAAGGTGATGATCTCGTTGTTGACCTTGGCCACGACACGGTCCAGCATTTTGGCCTGCACTCCCCCCGCTCCCGCAAACAGGAACAGAGCGGCAAACAGTATCGGTCTAATGAATGGTTTCCAGTGCGTCATAATTGATTTCGATTTTTGCCTGATTCTTCAGGTTGAGAAGCCAGGCCTGAAAGGCGGTTTCCTGGGCCTCACGCAACAGCTTCTTGTGAATCGCATCCTTCGATTCTTCAAAACTCATTTTCCGCTCGGGCTTTTTATCGACCACTTTGAACACGTGGTAGCCATACGGGGTGTGAATGATGTCACTGACCTTATTCACTTTAAGATCGAAAATTTCGTCGAATTCTTCCGGCATCTGCCCCGCCTCGAAGTACCCCATGTCGCCGCCGCTTTCGCTTTCCAGTCCCAGAGAATGCTCCCGCGCCAGGTCTTCGAATTTTTTACCCTTGCGCAGGAGCTTCAGGATGTCACGGGCCGAATCTTCATTTTCCACCATGATGTGCAGGGCGCGCAACTGTTCGCCTTTCTGGAATTCATCCTGATGCTCGTCGAAATACCGCTTCAATTCTTCTTCTTGTACTGAAACCCGGCTGTTGACGGTTTCCTGAATCAGTTTTTTTATAAGGAGCCGCCTTTTCAACTTCTCCTTCCATTCCTTTTCGGTATTTTCCTGGAAATCGAGAATTTTTTGAAATGCTTCCTTTTCATACCCCTGGCGGATGTTGTGGTACTCGATCTCCAGCGCGTCCGGTTCCAGTTCCACCCCCTGCTTTTTTGCCTCCTGCAGAAGAATTTTCTCCTGGATCATCTGATTGAGCGCGTCCATGCGAAGCCAGATCAACTTTTCCTTGGACAGGGACTCCCCCTCTTCCTCAACTCGATATTTTTTCTTGTTGCGGCTGACTTCCTTGGTCAACGCCTTGCGATCCAGCGTTTCGCCGTTCACGCGGGCAATCATATCGGAGTTCTCAAACTTCGGAGTTTCCTTGTCCTCGCCACAGCCGGTCAACAAAAACGCCAGCAGCAGGAGCACAAAGCCTGCGCACGGATGAATATAAATGGGATTCGATTCAATCTTCATCCAACGACTCCGCCAATTGTCTCAAGTACCCAACCACTCTCTCGATATCCTTTTTCCACCCGGCATTGTCCACCTTGACGCGGATCTCATACTCGGAAACCAGGCTCAGCCGCAAATCCAGAAGCGCGGTCAGGGCCTCCGTCTTCACCGGCGTGGTCGGCGCGATTTTCAGATAGACGAATTCCCCGGACCGTTGGGCTTTGGTGATGTGCAGGCGCTGACACAGGATTTTGGCTTCCATCAGCGCCAGCAGTTTTTCGGTTTCCGAGGGAATCGCGCCGAAGCGGTCGTTCAACTCCTTGCGAAAGGCCTCCAGGCCTTCGAGATCCCCTACCAACTGCAAACGCTGGTAAGCTTCCAGACGCTGATTCAGATCGGCAATGTAATCCTTCGGTATGTAGCCCCGCACCTGAAAGTCTATTTCGGTCTCGACCTTTTCCTCAACCTTCTCACCCTGCGATTCGCGAATGGTTTCCTCCAGCAGTTTGCAGTACAGGTCGAAACCGACGGTGGAGATGTGCCCCGACTGGTTTTTGCCGAGCATGTTGCCGGTGCCGCGGATTTCCATATCGCGCGCGGCCAACTGAAACCCCGCGCCGAGGTCGCTCATCTCTTCCAAAGCCATCAGGCGTTTGCGTGCGTCTTCGGACACCACCATGGTGCCGGGGATCAGCATGTAGGCGTAGGCCTGGTGCTTGTACCGCCCCACTCGCCCGCGCAACTGGTACAACTGGGCGAGACCAAACTGGTCGGCGCGATTGATGATAATCGTGTTCGCGGACGGGATGTCGAGACCGGATTCGACGATGGAGGTGCACAACAAAAGATCGATTTCCTTGTCGATGAACTGCTTCATCACCTTCTCCAGCATGCGCTCCTGCAACTGGCCGTGGGCGATGCCGATGCGCACCTCCGGCACGATCTTCTTGATGAGCGCCGCCACGGAATGGATGCTGTGCACCTTGTTGTGCACAAAGTAAATCTGTCCGCCGCGGTCCATCTCGCGCATGATGGCGTCGCGGATGGTTTTGTCGTCAAACTTGCGGATGTAGGTTTTGATCGCCAGCCGATCGCTGGGCGGCGTCTCAATCACACTCAGGTCGCGCACCCCCATCAGCGAAAAATGCAGGGTGCGTGGAATGGGCGTGGCGGAAAGCGTGAGGATGTCCAGCGACGCGCGCAGTTTCTTCAACTGCTCCTTGTGCTTCACGCCAAACCGCTGTTCCTCGTCGATGATCATCAGGCCCAGGTTGTGGAACTGCACGTCCTTCGACAGCAGGCGGTGCGTGCCGATGATGATATCCAGCTTTCCATCTTTTAAACGGCGCAACACTTCCTTCTGCTCTCTCGCGGTGCGGAAGCGGCTGACCATGTCGATGCTCACCGGATACATATGGAACCGTTCGCGAAACGTGTTGAGGTGCTGTTGCGCCAGGATGGTGGTCGGCACCAGCACCGCCACCTGTTTTTTGTCGAGCACCGCACGGAACGCAGCGCGCATGGCGACTTCCGTCTTGCCGTAACCGACGTCACCGCAGATGAGGCGGTCCATCGGTTTCGACTTCTCCATGTCCTCGTGGATTTCTTCAATAGCCTTCAACTGGTCGTCGGTTTCGACATATTCGAAGCTGTCGGAGAACTCCTGCATCAGGACGGGATCGGTGGCGTAAGCGTTGCCCTCGGCCATCTCGCGGGCGGCATAGATTTTCAAAAGGTCGCCTGCCATCTCGCGCAGGGAATCCTTCACTTTCTTTTTCTGCCGCTTCCACTGCGCCCCACCCAGTTGACTGAGCGTCGGGTTGTCCTCGCCCGCGCCCTGGTACTTCTGCACATATGCGAGGCCGTCCATCGGCAGATACAGTTTCTGATCGTTAGCGTAAAGGATTTCCATGAACTCGCCGCCGCCGATGCTGGTTTTCAGTTCGCGCGTGCCCAGGTATTTACCGATGCCGTAATCGACGTGCACCAAAAGGTCGCCCGCCTTGAGGTCCTTGAAACCGCGCTGGAAACTGGCCGATTTGGGTTTGCGGCGGTAACGGTGCTTGTGCGTGCGACCGAAGATTTCATGTTCGGCGACGAACACATGAGCGCTTTCGGGAAGTTGGAATCCACTGCTGACCTGCCCCGTCATCACCGCCAAACTCAACTCTTTCTCCAGAAGAAGTTCATTGACGCGGCGGACGTGTCCCTTCGTCGGGGCAACGACGGTGATCTCCATCCCCTCGCGTTGCCAGTCGCGCGCCGCATCGGCGAATCCGTCGAAGCGTCCCTGAAACCCGGGAATGGATCTGACCTCGAACGCCTGCGCGGCGTCGCCGGAAACCTTGAGCGCGTTCAGCACAACGTGACGACGCGACCGCATGGCTTGAAACAAACCTTCCTTACTCAGGTACAGCTTGTGCGGCGGCGGCGCGACTTCTTCCCGTTCCTGGCAACGCGCGTATTCATCGTGGATCAACGCCTCATAACGATCTGCCTTTTCCTCAAGCGCATCCTTTTCATCCAGCACCAGCAGGGCATCGGCGGACAGGTGATCAAACAGGCTCTCCGTCTGATCGTAAAAAAACGGCGACAGAAACTCAATACCGGAAAAAGTTTGCAGGTGACGCAGTTTTTCAAGCAACTCGTTCAGCTTGGCGCGGTCCACCGACTGCTCACGGGCGTGGTCGAGGATGCGCCCAATGCCCTCCTCGCATTCCTTTTGCGTGAGACAGATCTCGCGCACCGGAAGCACCTTGAACGCGTCGATCTCCTCCACCGAAATCTGGGAAGTGACGTCGAAGTAACGGATCGATTCCACCTCGTCGCCAAAGAACTCGACACGGATGGGATTTACCGACGATGGCAGGTAGAGGTCGAGGATATCGCCGCGCGAGCTGAACTCGCCAGGTTCCTCCACCATTTTGGTGCGGCGGAAGCCGTTGTCCACGAGGCACAGCTCCAGCAGTTCGCGGTCCACCGACTCGCCCCGCTTCACCGGATACGTGAGGTTGCTCAACACCTGCCGCGGCATGACGTACTGCATCGCCGCTTCCAGAGGAACGACGAGAATCGGACATTGGTTCCCGCTCAGTTTGTCGAGCACGTCCAACCGCTCGCCCGACACTTCGCTCAAAGGAGATAGCGGTTCGTAGGGAAGCAGTTCCCAGGTGGGAAAGAATTGCGGCACCGGCCGCAGGTTTTCATACTTGAGGAAAAACCGCAGATCGCCCAGCAAGGCTTCGCCGCTGTTCTGGTCGGCGGTCACGATGACCAGCGGGCGGCGCAGGGTTTTCCATAATCGCACCAGGAACCACGCACGCGAGGCCCCCGTCAAGCCCTCGACCGTGGACGCACCCACGCCCTCTTCCAGCGAACGGAAATATCCATCCCACCCACTCTGGGCTGTGGGCACGACTGCATTCAACGTATTGGCGGAACCGTTCATGAAAGGATTGACTGCAAGAGGATCAGGACTTCGCATTTTCGGGGAGAAGGTGTTCCCACTTTGACTCTCCCTTGATCTTGAAATTCACGGTGACGATGAAGGACGTGCCTTCATAAAAATTCAATTTGTAATTACCGCCGCCGAACCGTTCGAAAAGATATTCCTCGCAGTTGTCGCGAAAGCCGTTGAATTCTTCGAGGGTGAATTTGGCGATCTCGTAAAAATAAATCGAGACCCCTTCATAGACGCCCACAAGCAGGGTGAGGTTGATCTGCTGGTAAATCTCTTCGAACCGCTGGTCGCATTCTTCAGGGGTGGGGTCCCGTTTGAGTTCCCGTTTCAGCTTGGGTTTGTAGTAGTCGCGAAAAGCCTTTTTGACCCACATGATTCAGATTCTGGTGGTTGATGGGGTTGATCAAAAGTCATTGCCGTAGGGCGAAACATTTCTTATACTCCCTTGAAGGAAGCAAAGCGAGAAACCAGTTTAATTTTAATCAATTATGAGCACAAATACCAAGACAGAAATCGTGAAGGTCGGCCTCGTGCAGATGGCTTGCGGCCAAAACCCGGATGAAAACCTGAAGGAAGCCATCCGGGGCATCCGGCAGGCGGCGGAAAAAGGCGCGCAGATTGTCTGCCTGCAGGAACTCTACCGCTCACAATACTTCTGCCAGGTGGAGGACGCCGACCGGTTTCGGCTGGCGGAACCCATTCCCGGGCCCTCCACCGAGGCGCTCGGGCCGCTGGCCAAAGAGCTGTCGATTGTGCTCATCGTGCCGCTGTTTGAAAAACGGTCCGCCGGACTGTACCACAACAGCGCCATCGTGTTCGACGCCGACGGGTCGATTGCCGGTCACTACCGCAAAATGCACATTCCGGACGACCCCGGTTTCTACGAAAAGTTTTACTTCGCGCCGGGAGACAATGGCTTTCGGGCCATCGACACCCGCTACGGCAAAATCGGCGTGCTCATCTGCTGGGACCAGTGGTTCCCCGAAGGCGCGCGGCTGACTGCACTGGCCGGGGCACAGTTCCTGTTCTACCCCACCGCCATCGGCTTTCAGGACTTCGACGCCGAGGTCGCCTCCAAACAGGCCAACGCGTGGGAGACCATCCAGAAATCACACTCCATCGCCAACGGTGTGTTCACGGTTGCGGTCAACCGCATTGGCAAGGAAAACAACATCCAGTTCTGGGGCCGCTCGTTCGTGTGCGATCCGCTGGGCGAGGTGCTGGCCCAGGCGTCCGACGAATGCCCTGAAGTGCTGGTGGTAGACTGCGACCTGTCACTCATCGAAGAAACCCGCCGGGGCTGGCCATTTCTGCGCGATCGGCGGGTGGACGCTTACCAGAACCTGACCCGACTTTACCTCGATTCAAATGACCGCTGATTCCACGCCGGCGCAGTCCGGCTTTCGCATGCCCGCGGAGTGGGAACCCCACGCCGCCACCTGGCTGACCTGGCCGCACAACCCTGAAACCTGGCCCGGGCTCGACCTGCGCCCCATCGAAGACGTGTACCTGCAAATGATCGCCGCCCTGATCGAAGGCGAAACCGTGCACGTTCTCGCCAAGGACCCCGAAAGCCGCGTGTACATAGAAAAGCGCATGAAGGAACACCACGTACTCGGTAAGGATGTGCAGGTCCATTGCCTGCCCACCAACGATTCATGGATTCGCGACTACGGGCCCAATTTTCTGGTGCGGGAAAACGGTTCCCTGCGCGATGTCGCCGCGAACGTATGGCGGTTCAACTCCTGGGGCGGCAAGTACGAATGGGCACTCGATGCTCGTGCCGGGGTGGACATCACCCGCCGTCTCGGCATACCCATTTTCGAACCCGGACTGGTATTGGAGGGAGGCGCCATCGAGGTCAACGGTCGCGGCACCTGCCTCACCACCCGCCGGTGCCTGCTGGACGAAAACCGCAACTCCGGCATGACGCAGGAAAGAATGGAAAATTGTTTGGAGAAATACCTCGGCGCGTCGCACGTCCTCTGGTTCGAGGGGGATCTGGAAGGCGATGACACCGACGGCCATATCGACAACCTGGTGCGCTTCGTCAACGACGGCACCGTGGTCTATGCGTATGACGACAATGCCGAAGATCCCAATCACGCCTGCCTGCAAGCCAACCGGGAAACTTTAAAATCGGCAACCGATCAAAACGGAAACAAACTGGAAGCCATTGCCCTCCCCATGCCGGCCCGCGTGGAGTTTGCAGGCGACCGTCTGCCCGCCAGCCACGCCAATTTTTACATCGGAAACCAATGCGTGCTGTTGCCGGTGTTCGGCGGGGCGAGTGACAAAAAGGCGGAAGGAATACTGAACGATTTGTTTCCGGACCGGAAGGTGGTGCCGATTCTCTGCAATGAGTTCGTGCTGGGACTGGGCGCGATTCATTGCGTCACCCAGCAGCAACCCTCCGCAAAAACCTAAACCCGAAACTTGTATTCCTTGTTGGGATCGCGCTCGCAGTCGGGAGGAAAGCTTTTGCGTTTATCGGCGTAATACGGCTCGCGCTGATCACCCGCCGAAATCTTGTTGTAGGTCACATAAAGAACGCGGCGGGGGAAGTCGGTGAGATTGGGACCGGATCCGTGCGGCGCAAAGGAATCAAAGAACACCATGTCTCCGGGCTGGAGCGGCAGGGTTTCAAACGCCATGCCCTGCATCTGCCCGTCCGTCAAGGGTTCCCATTGATTGCCGATCAATCCACTTCGATGATGGCCGGCGGAGATCTGCAGTGGACCATTCTCCGGGGTCATGGGATCGATGCAAACCAGTGCGGTGATGAAAATATCAGCATAATTCCACCATCCCGCCTGTTGATCCTGATGCCATTTGAATCCGTCGCCTCCGGGCAGTTTGAAATTGATCTTGTCCTTGAACAGGATGGCAGGCTCGCCAAACAAGTCGCTGACCGCACCTTTCAACGCATCGCTGTCGAACAACTCGCGGAAGCCTTCATGATAGGGGTAAAGGTTTTCGACGCGCTGGAGAATCCGTTGGCCCGGGGATTTGAGGCTGGACTCGAAATACATCATGTGGCGTCCGGGAGTTTCCGGCCAGCTTTGCACCTCGCTCGCCCAGTCCAGCAGACGGTCGAGTATCGCCTCCGAAAAGGGATTGGCAAGAGACACGTATCCATCCCGTTCAAAATCCGCAATCTGTTGCGGAGTCAGTACCTTGCCCATGCTACCTCGCTCATGTTCTAGAGATTGTTTTTTTCGGTGAGTTCCGGAAGGGCCTTCGATTTCAGTTCCGCAACTTCCCTGTTCAGGGAATCGATGGTCTTTTGTTTGCTGTGAATGGTGGCCTTGAGCTTCATTTTAGAAAAGAAGCCTTCCACCCAGGCGAGGAGAAAGCCCAATCCCAGTGAAGCGAGGATGACGATCAAAAGGGGAACTTTGACATTAACGGAGTTGAGCCCGAAGTCGTAAAAGCTCACTTCCACCAGATCGAGATTTTTGACAGCGAAAATGGAAATGACCAACGCCAGCAAAACAAAAATGACTATCTTGATCGCAGGCATACCGTATAAGAGGAAAGGAAATTAAAAACGGCTTGGGGCCCGGCGGACCCCAAGCCGTGCTTGAATTATAGAATACTACTATTCGTCAGCGAACTCATCCCCTTCTTCTTCCATGTCATCTCCGCCTTCATCCGCGGGTTCTTCAGCGGAATCGTCGGTGGACTCTTCAGAAGAAGCTTCGGATTCGAGCTCAATCTGGCCAACCGGGGCTTCGGTGGAAGTTTCTTCCGAGGCCGCAACGGTTTCTTCAGCCACCCCGCTTTCAGTGGATTCCTCCACCGCCGGGGCGGGAGCGGTTTCCATCTGCGGAGCCGGAGTGGTCACAGGCGGCATCGGGGTGCCGGTGGCGGTGCCTTCCAGTTCCTGCAGAAGGCTTTCGATGCTTGCAACCACCTGTCCGGATTTGTTCTGCACGTCTGCCGGCGCATTGCCGGTGATGCCCTGGATGGAAACCAGCGCGCGCTTGAGTTCGGTAACCACCACCTGCCGCTCATAGGTGCCGAAGCGGTTTTTGAGGTCGGTGACATCTGCATTGACCTTGGAGAGCTGCTCGTCCACTTCCTGCCGCAGGGGGCCGAATTTCTGCTCAAGGGTGTTAACGGCGGCATCCACATCGCCCACCTTGTTGCCCAGGTCGCGAATGAAGAACAGGATGAAGATGATGGCCAGCGCGGCCATACCAAAACCCAGAAAAGCCACGGCCTTGAGGAGGCTCATCTCTTCTTTTTCGGGATCGACCGGGGCCACGGGTTTTTCGAAATCATCCTCCACGTTGCCCTCGTCTTCCTTATCTCCCTGGGCGTAAAAAGAGCTCGCGTCTTCCTTTTCTTCCTGCTTTATCTTTTCAAGACGATCCTCGGGGCTCTGCCCACCGGACGGGTTATCCCGGTTGCTATCCTGATCATTCGTGGCCATTGATCCTCCAAAATAACGGTCTTAATTGAACTTTTCTATTTTATTATCCCTCAGTCGCATCCAGCCGGCAGGTCCGGTATTCTGGGGGTCATCTAATTGGATCGACCGCCCCGGACAGTCCCTTCTCAACCCACAAAACGATTGCCGTTCCGAAACATAAATAGATACAATGATGAAGGGGCTGGCGATTGTTAACGCTTGCTTTTCCGGAGCATGAAAGGCTGTTGCACAAAAAATGAAGCATGATATTACAAGTCTAAAAGACTTTTTGTCAAGGAAAATAAAGGCTCTTGCCACCTGCGTAGGGCTGGCTATCTGCCTGATTTGCGGGGCCTCGGCGACCACCTGGGCGGCGGAGGAATTCGCGCCTCTTTTGACCATAAATGAGTTCCGCGCCCTGCCCCAAAATGAGGTCGTCCTCCTCGACACCCGTTCCGCCTGGCGCTACCTGCTGGGCCACATCCCGGGCGCCCAGCCCACCGGCAACTGGCAGGATTATTCCGTGCAAAAAGACGGGGTACCGGGCCTGATCGACCAGAACCGCTCCGCCATCGCCCGCAAATTGAAAGCTCTGGGGGTGGACCGGGGCAAAACGCTCGTCCTGTACGGCGATCCCGCTGACAAATGGCGCACCGACGGACGTTTTTTCTGGATGCTGGAGTTCTACGGGTTCACCAAAACCGCCCTGCTGGAAGGGGGACTGGACGCATGGGAAAAACAGGGGTTGCCGGTGGAACGCGGAACGGCTTCACCGCCGCCTGCCTCTCAACTCAAGCCCGAGGACATTCAATTCAATTGGAATGTGTACGCGGATCAGCATTGGATCGCCGACCGCCTCAACACGCCGGAGCTGGCGCTGATCGACAACCGCGAGCGTCATGAGTACAATGGAGCGACGCCTTACGGGTCTTCCCGCGGTGGGCACATTCCGGGAGCGATTCATATCGACTGGCGGGAGTTTTTCGACGGACAAGGACGCTTGAAAGCGAAGCCGGTTCTGGAATCCCTGCTGGCGAGATGGAACATCACCAAAGACAAGGAAGTGGTGGTGTACTGCACGGGTGGCGTGCGCTCCGGCATGGCGTACTTCGTGTTCCGCCATCTGGGCTACAACGTGCGCAACTACGATGGCTCGTGGTGGGACTGGAGCCGCAATTCCCAACTGCCGGTGGAATCCTGACGCTCCCGGAGGGAGCGCCGTGTTCTTTATCAACCGATCAGTGAGAGCCTTCGGGCATGGAGCCTTCCGGGTAGCCCATGGGGGGTCCGCTGTACGGATTGCCCATCGGCGGCCCCATTTGCGATCCCTCTTCATGCGAATGGTCGGAGCCTTCCTGCTCGTGCTGGGAACCTCCGCCCATCATGGGATTGCGGGCCGGGCGTCCCAACGCTTCCGACGCGTGGACCAACGCCTCGTTGTAATGCCGCAGGGCTTCCTGCGCGTGTTTGATGGCTTCCGGCGCATGCGTTTTCACTTGCTGGGATGCATCGTCCATCTTCAGACTGAACTCGAGGTGCTTGATCATCTCCTGCAGGTGCAGGTAGCCTTCTTCGCCATGTCCCAGGCCGACACTGGCGTGGCCTCCCGATTGCGCCCAGACAGGCGAAACGGTGAACATCCCCAAAACCGCCGCTCCCACGAAAATGGAAAGCATCTTATTAACGAGGCGCTTCATACTGACCCCCTAAAGGATTCGCTCATGATCGCAAAACACCCGGGCCTGCTGTGTTTTGCCCATTGATCTCCTAAATATCCCCCAATCGCCCACCCTTGTCAACGCACAAACCTGCCAAGCCTCAGGCAAAAAAAATCCCGCCGGAAACCCGGAGGGATTGAAAAGATACACTCAAATTAAGGAGGCCGTCAGACCTGCATGCGCATCACTTCCTGGTAGGCTTCGACGATTTTGTTACGCACCTGCATCGTCATCTGGAATGCGAGGTCGGCCTTGCTGACTGCCACCATGGCTCCATGCACGTTCTGCGATTCGCCGGTCACAAGTTTTTCGATCGCCTGGTCGGCTTCCTTCTGCAGGTTGTCCACCTGCTTGATGGATTCGGACAGCGTCTCTTTAAAAGACGGCGCGTTGGGATCAACTTTCTGCGGCGCACCTTTGCCCTGCGCCGGGTTGAGCCCCGGACCAAGAACCGTCTTCAGATTGGCTTTGAGGGTGTTGTCATCCATCTCGAAACTCCCGAACTCCTTTCACCAAGTTAGGCTTATCCTGCTGGATTGTCAATCCTTATTCCCCTGCCCCGCGCCGTCACGCCTGTGTGTTCTCACGGATGGCGGAGCGGATGATGGAGCCGCGTTTGCTCATCAATTGCACCGTGGCGGAGTACGCGATCTGGGTCTGGGCCAGCTTGGTCATTTCCTTGTCCACGTTGACATTGTTGCCGTTGGACCGGGCGGCGTCCGGCTCCTCGTGCACCTGCGGCTGAAGCCGGCGCAGGGTGTCGAGATCTGGCCCCATATGGCCGGATTGCGTCTTCTTCAACTGCAATCCGCCGGAACCCAGCGCATCCTGCAACGCGCTTTTGAAATCAATGTCCTTGGCCTTGTAACCGGGGGTATCCATGTTGCTGATGTTGCTGGACACGAGCAATTGGCGCTGGGACTGAAAATCCAGCGACTTACTCATCAATAGCGGCACATGGTCTGAAAACAATAAGCGGTCGATCAGCATAAATCACACTCCTTTGCCATTTATAAGCAAAACCGGTGCCACCAAAACCAAAAGCAAAACCTATTATATTTAAATGAGTTATAAGCAGGGCACGCCGCGCCGCATTCCGCGCCGCTGAAAAATACCGGGAATTTTGGCGCTTTGACGGAAATTATTGCCGGGAGTGTTGAAAATCCTGACGTTTCAGCCACCCCCAGCATTATGTATAATGTGTGTAGATTTATTACTCATTTGGAACGTCTATTTATGTCCCAGAATTTGAACGACCTCACCACCCGGCTCAAGGGATTCCAGAAGGAAAACCTGTCCGACATCCTCCACGTCATGGCCGGAGGCCTGAAAACCGCATTTCAATGCGACTCGGTCCGCGTGTACCTGGAAGACCTGTACGAAGGCATGCTGATCTGCCATTACGTTTCCAACGAAAGCCATCCGGACCGTCACCGCATCACCAAATACATTTCCCCCAAGGAATCGATCACTTCCAAATCGTTTTATGAAAATGC
This sequence comes from Nitrospina gracilis Nb-211, assembly GCF_021845525.1. Lineage (NCBI taxonomy): Bacteria > Pseudomonadati > Nitrospinota > Nitrospinia > Nitrospinales > Nitrospinaceae > Nitrospina > Nitrospina gracilis. The sequence goes on from NZ_JAKJKD010000001.1 coordinate 1,720,238, forward strand.
CGTCGTCACCTCCTGGTCGCACCCGGGCGGGGTGGCGAACTTCCGCAATCCCTATGAAACGCTTTCCGGCATCCAGGCGACGGCGGTGTTCCCCATCACTTACCAGATGCGGCCCATCGGCACCATCAATCTCGATTGGAACAAGGAAGGCGAGTTTTTAACGCAGGCGCAGATCGAGCAGATCAGCGCCTTCATCTCCGACAACAGCGCCGGGGTGGAGCGCGCCAAGCGGTTTCACCAGAACATCTCGTTCTCAAAGTATCTCGACACCGCACGCAAGAAAGAAAGTGCGTGGATGATGATGCGCTCCGCCGTCAACCTGATCGAGAAGCTCACGCTCGCCTCCGTGCTGGTGCCCGCGACGGAACAGAATTCCCAAATGCGCGGTGCGAAGACGGCGGACATTGTGGAAATCCTTGCGGTCTATTCCAAGAACATCGAGCACGCAGACATCTACAACACCCGCGACCAGATCCACGTGCTGGAAGGACGCCACCTCATCAACCGCATCGTGAAATACAAAGAAAAGAAGGGGCTGGTGATGAACGATCCCAACCAGGGATCGGTGTACCACGCCAACGTGATGGAGGAACAGTTCCCGCGCAAGGAGATCGTGAGCGAGATCAATCTCGTGTCGCTGTACCAGGTGCCGAAATACGATAAGAAGACGGGGCGCTTCATCTGTGCCGTCAACTATTACACCGGCGAGCCCTACGAGTTCACCCCGTTCGAGAAAAACCTTCTGCAGGAACACGCGTCGATGGTGGAGACCATCATCCTCGAAGAAAGTCCGACGCACATCGAAATCCAGGTGCTGAGCGAGATCGAGGAGTTGTTGTCGGACACCAACACGTCATTGCAGGGATTCCTCGACAGCATCCTCGCCAAGACGTCGGAGTTGATCGGCGCGGACTGCGGCACCATCGCCATCCTGCAGGTGGTCGACGGCAAACCGTGGTTGCTGGTGGAAGATGAAGAGGGCAACCTGATCGGCGCGAAGTCGCGCGGCTGGAAGAAAAATAAAATCCTGCCGCTTCCCGTCGGCGGCAACGATCTGCCCAGCGACCAGAAATCGATGAACGGGTATTGCGCGCACACGGCGCGTCCGGTGCTGGTCAATGACGTGAACAACCACAAGCACACACAGGGATTCTACAAAAACCTGTCGCCGGACATCCGCTCGGAACTGGCAGTGCCCATCATCTATCAGAACCAGGTGCTGGGTGTGCTCAACCAGGACAGTTTCCGGCTCAACTATTTCACCGACGAGCACAAAAAGATTCTGCAGATCATCGCCAGCCTCATCAGCCAGAAAGTGAACCACCTGCAACAGATGGAGGCCCTGCGCAAGGACATGACCGTACTCAAACGCGAGATCGAATACCGCGATCCGAACGTGTCGTCGTATTACCTCGGCAACGTCATCGGCCGCAGTAAGAAGATCCACACGCTCGTCAAGCAGATCGACGTGGTGGTGGACTCCATCTGCAACCGCATGCTGAACTGGGGCCGCTCGCCGCAGACGGAAGCGTTCATGGGTCTGCCATCGCTTTTAATTACGGGTGAGACGGGCGCGGGCAAGGAATTTTTCTTCAACAATATTTATTCGCGCGTGTCGGAGACCTTCCGGAAGAAGAAGCGTCCCGACTTCGAACTGCCGCTCCGCAAAACCAACATCGCCGCCTACAGTGGCGAGCTGACCTACAGCGAACTGTTCGGTCACAAGAAAGGCGCGTTCACCAGCGCCGACTCCAACCGGCAGGGCATTCTGGAAGAAGCCAACGGCGGCATCGTGTTTCTGGACGAGATCGGCGACATCGATCCCAAAACGCAGGTACAGTTACTGCGCTTCCTCGACACCGGCGTGTTCGTGCGCCTCGGCGAGAACCAGCCGTGCTATTCGCGCATCTTCCTCATCGCCGCCACCAACAAAAACCTGTTGAGGGAAATCGAGGCGGGGCGTTTCCGCGAGGATTTGTTTCACCGCTTGAACGCGCTCAGCTTCCGGATTCCATCGCTCAATGACCGGCGGGAGGACATTCCAGACCTGGCGACGCATTTCCTCGGCCGGTTGTACACGACGTACAAGGGAGGCGACCAAACCGGTCCGCCGCCTGTGCTTACGGCAGACGCCATGGAATATTTGAAGCACCGCAGTTACCGCGGCAACGTGCGCGAGTTGAAGAACATTTTACTGCGCGCCCTCATGTTCAATAAGAGCGGCGTCATCACCCGCGATCATCTGGCGGCGGGCGATCAGGAGAACATGGTGGAAACGGCAACGTTCGATGCCGCACCGGTGGGACAGGTGACGAACCTTCTGGAGGAGATCGAGGCGGAGCGCGGCAACTTCTGGACGCACATCTACGAACCGTTCAAAACCAAGCAGATGACGCGGGACACGGTGAAGACGGTGATCGAGGCGGCGAAGACGAAATATCAGACCAACCTGCCGGGGCTGGCAGTGAAGCTGGGCGTGTGCACCGCCCGCTTCCGCACCGACTCGGAGGAAAGCAAAAAGTTCATGAGCTTCAAAAACTTTCTTTATAAGACGGTGAAGATTTCCACAAATTGAGGGAAAGAAATTTTAACCACCGATGCATACCGATAAACACAGATACCCGACTGGACCTGAATTGTCATTCTGAACAAAGCGAAGAATCTAGGTTTTAATTAAAGCGACTGGGACCTGTGCCACAGCCTGCGTGATACAGTCAGACTTTCCCATTCTCATTACACCACTCAGAGTATTTAAGTTTGCTTTTACTTAAATAGTATTCATTTAACAATTGCATCTGCCTCTCGGATCCAATTTCACTTCTTTGATTATCCATAAAAAGGTCTTCTTTCTGTGCTTTTGTCTGAAGATAAATAACTTGTCGGTATGAGTTAAGTCTCCATTTACCCTTTTTTAACGGATATTTATGCGAACTTCCCTTCTTCCCGGGAATCTGACCAATTTGAAGGAATGAAATATTAATTAGTGTGCCACATAAAACTGCAATAATTTCATCAATTGACTTTCGTAGCTTAATTCCCTCTATTCCTCTTTGAATATTTTTTTCAATTTCTTGCATCCATTCTTCGTCATAGATTTCCACAGTGTCCTTGATAGAAAGCTCAATCGCTTTCAAAGTTTTTTCCGCATATTTGCGCCAGGTTTTGAGATGGTTGCTTTCTTTGAGTGCGTACCAAGCATCACTACCGAATAAATTTTCAATCGAAGACTTAAGAATTAAATATTTTGAGTATTCGTTCATTTTTATATACGCGAGCTTAACGACAACTGCGGAGTGTAAATAGCCTGCGGCGTAGCGTCCCACACAGTGGACTGAACATAACGTAATTTACATCATGGGGGTTGGAATTGCACCCATTCACCCCTCCCCCATCTCCGCCTTATACGCGACGACGATGGTGTCGCGGAGGTGCTTTTGGAAGTCGGGAGTTTCGGCCACGACGAGGTCCTTATACTCGCCGTTTTTCCCCAGCTGGCTGGGCAGGCGGATGTACATCGCGCCGTTCGATCTCCTGTAAACCTGAATCCCCTTTATGGTCAGCACCCCCTCCAGCGTCACCTCCGCGTAGGCTTTCAAATCCTTGTACGGTGCGCCCGGTTCAAATGGGTAAATAGTCGTTTTGGTGATGGTCATCGGATTTTTCCTGTGGCGATTTGATCTCGCAGGGTCGATTTGTTACAATATGGCACCTATTGACGCACCGCTTTTCTTCTAAATACCTACAAATCAGCTTTTTACGAGCTTCGGTGCACTCCGTATTCACGGCATGACGTCGTTTATAACGATTTCGATTTTAAGTCCTTTTCAAATTTAAACCAAAAACTATCAAGGAGTAATACATGAGTTCCACAGTGGTTGCCGCGGAAAAATACAAAGTGAAAGACCTCTCCCTGGCGGATTGGGGTCGGCGCGAAATCATTCTCGCCGAAAAAGAAATGCCGGGATTGATGGCCCTCCGCGAAAAATACGGCAAAGACAAACCCCTGAAAGGAGCTCGGATTGCAGGGTCCCTGCACATGACCATTCAGACGGCGGTTCTTATTGAAACGCTGGTCGAGCTGGGGGCTGAGATCCGCTGGGCCTCCTGTAATATTTTCTCCACGCAGGACCACGCCGCCGCGGCCATCGCCAAGGCCGGCATTCCCGTTTTCGCATGGAAGGGGGAGACGGAGGAGGAATACTGGTGGTGCACCGCCCAGACCCTGCTGTTCGAGGAAGGTCCCAACATGATCCTCGATGATGGCGGCGACCTGACGGGTTACGTCCACGAAAAACATCCGGAAATGTTGCCGAACATCAAGGGCATCTCTGAGGAGACGACGACGGGCGTTCACAAGCTGTACAAAATGCTGAAGGACGGCACGCTGAAATCGCCGGCCATCAACGTCAACGACTCCGTCACCAAATCCAAATTCGACAACCTGTACGGCTGTCGCGAGTCTCTGGCAGACGGCATCAAGCGCGCAACGGACATCATGGTTGCGGGCAAGGTTGTGGTTGTCGCGGGATACGGCGACGTCGGCAAGGGCTGTGCGCAGTCCATGCGCGCGTATGGCGCCCGCGTGCTGATCACGGAAATCGATCCCATCTGCGCCCTGCAGGCGGCGATGGAAGGTTATGAAGTGACCACCATGGAAGACGCTCTGCCGGAAGCGGACATCTACGTCACCACCACGGGTTGTGAGGACATCATCCGCATCGATCACATGGAGAAGATGAAGGACACGGCCATCGTGTGCAACATCGGTCACTTCGACTGTGAAATTCAGGTCGACGAGCTGAACAACTACAAGGGAATTCAGAAGGAAGAGATCAAGCCGCAGGTGGACAAGTACACCTTCCCGGACGGGCACTGCATCATTCTGCTCGCAGAGGGTCGGCTGGTGAACCTGGGTTGCGCGACGGGCCATCCGTCGTTCGTCATGTCCGCATCCTTCACCAACCAGGTGCTGGCGCAGATCGAACTGTTCCAGAAGAAATACGAACTCGGCGTGTACACTCTGCCCAAGCATCTGGATGAAGAGGTCGCGCGTCTGCACCTCGAGAAGTTGGGTGTCAAGATGACCCGGCTGACGCAGAAGCAGGCAGACTACCTGGGCATCCCGGTGGAAGGTCCGTACAAGCCGGATCATTACCGCTACTGATCGCCTAGCGATTCCAAAACAGAAACGGCGTCCCAAACCGGGACGCCGTTTTTTTTGTTCCATATCAAATCACAGGCGAATTCGTTTACTGCTCTCTCTTTCGACGGACGGCTTCCTCTATCCATTCACGCGGTGGCCAATAATGGGTATTGCCATCCACGATATAAAGGCGGCATCCCAATCCATAGCCCTGCCGCACTTCGCCTTCCACGTCCTTACCGTCTATGCGAATGGTGGGCGAACCGGGGAAGCAATGCCCCTCCGCCTCATCCAACGTCTCCACGGCAATGGAATGGATGGGAGCGTCCACCCCTTCCTGCCGCAGAACGTCCCGTAAAAGTTCCAGCGCCGGGTCGGTATTGGGACAGTTCTTGAAATACAACAACTCGATTTTCATAAATCCTCTGAGAGAAATGTGCCCTCTCCCAAATAAGCCAGTATGGAAGCGTCCGTCTCATTTCTTTCCCATGCTTCCATCATTCGATCAATCGCATTTCCCAGTTGATTTAATTTGTCGATCCGTTTGTCAATGATCCTTCTCTTTTCCTGGGCTTTGGCCGTCGTTGTTTGGCGGGAATTTTTTTTTGCGGTTTGCAGGCTCAGGATTTCATGAATTTCATCCAGCGAAAAGCCCAGCTTCTGCGCGTTCTTGATAAACAGAATACGTTTTGCGTCTTCGTTACTGTACAAACGGTAACCGGATCGGGACCGGAGGGGGGGATCAATCAAATCGCGGGTTTCATAGTAACGAAGGGTTTCCTTATTCACACCCACCAGCTTGGCCAGTTCACTTCGGGTAAAGGTGTCCATAAAAGGCCCTCCATATAGAATGAATATAGGCCCTGTACCCTGAAACTGGGTCAAACTTTTTTCGCTATGATTAACCTAAAAATGGTGGTTTTGCCCCATTAGATGGGGTTCCGTTTGAAAAATTGGATCATCCAGGGAATGATATCTTCATAGGCATCTTCCACAATGTAATGCCCGGCTTCGTCCACCTCGTGCACTTCTGCATCGGGAAAATAGGCTTTCCACCTGTCCAAAAAAGATTCGTTGAAGCAGAAATCCTTCATGCCCCAGACAACCAGGACCGGGCGATCCCGAAAATATCCGAGTTGAGACTCGATGTGCTCGACCAGCGGATAACTCGGCACGGCGGGAGTCATTGGAATGTCCTGCACGAACCGCAAGTTGGCGATGCGGTTCTCAGGGCAATTGTACGGCGCAAGGTAACCCCGTTTCACCTCGGAGGTCATCCGCTCGCGTTTCCTGCAGGCCCAGGCAAGGCCCATCCGCGCAAATAGATTCCACTGCAGAATCGCCAACTCCCCAACCCACGGTAGCCGGCACAGGTTGATGCTGACGGGGATGCGGTCGGAAAGAAACGCGGCCGTGTTGAACACCACGATACGTTTTATTTTTTGCGGATGCCGCACGGCCAACCCCATACCAATGGCCCCGCCCCAGTCGTGAACAACCAAGGTGATGTCGTCAAGAGCGAGATGTTCCACCAGCCGCTCGAGGTTGCCGATATGCCGGCTCAACGTATAATCGTAGTCCTGCGGTTTGTCGGACAGTCCACAGCCCATGTGGTCCGGCGCCACGCACCGGTATTGCCCGCGCAGGGCACGAACGAGGTTGCGGTAGTAAAACGACCAGGTGGGATTGCCGTGGAGCATGAGCAGGGTCTCGCCCTGCCCCTCATCCAGGTAATGATAGCGGAGACCGTTCAGGTCCAGGTAATGGGACTCAAAAGGATAGATGTCTTTGAAACCGTCGAGGGAGACATCCTTCACCATTCCGCCCCCAGCATGACGCAACTCAAGCCACTGCCGATCCCCAGCAGGCCCACTTTTTGCCCGTGCTGGATCACGTTCACCTCGTTCCCCAAAGCAAGCGTCACTGGCAACGCGGCGGAACCGGTGTTGCCGAGGAATTCGAGAGTGGAGAAATCCTTCGCCAGATCGAGTTCCAGTGTCTCGTATAACAGTTTGCGGTGCAGGTGCCCCACCTGGTGGCAGAAGATGCGGTCCACACTGTCATTGGTCCAACCCAGATTGGATTTAAACACCTCCCAGGTTTCACGCGCGAGCTCACATCCTTCCTGCATGAGCGTTTCGGAATCGGTCTGCATGAGTGGTGCGGCATCGCCGCCCATTCCCGAATCCTGATTGCCCTGGCAGAGGTGATTGAACTGAGTCGCAGAACGATAGGCGCCACCGATCAGGCGGTGCCGGGTGGACGCCAGATCCTTATGCACGAGAAGCACGGCCACCGCGGCGGAACCGATGGTGAGCGATGCGAACGCGGTTTTTATTTTGTGGCGCGTGGGGTTGGGGTCGGCCAGCAACGTCTCGATGGTGTGGTCCACCAGCGGTCCGCCGTTTTCCCCGGAAACGATCAGTCCGGCGCGGATCTGCCCGTGCTCGATCATGTTCGCCACCTGCACCATCCCGTTCAACACACCCAGGCAGGCGTTGGACACGTCGTAGAAAATGGAATCGGGATTGAGCTTCAGGTTGTTGTGCACGACGGAGGCAGTGGCCGGTTCGAGGAAATCGCGGCTCACCGATCCACAGATGAGAGCGCCGATTTCTTTGCGATCCAGGGGCGTGCGCGCGAGCGCATCTTCTCCCGCTTTCGAGGCCACGGCGCTGGGAAATTCTCCCTTGTTCCAGAAACGCCGTTCACGGATGCCGCTCATCAATTCCAACCGGCCGACGTTCAGCTTGAACCGATCATAAAGCGGTTGCAGACGTCGTTCCAGATCGTCCGAACGCACGACATTTTCCGGAAGATGGTAACCGATCGATTCGATGCACACGTTTTCAAATCGCATAACTCAACGCCTCATGCGGAACCGATGATCTGCATCTCGTAATACTTCTGGTACTGCGGGCATTGTTCCAGCAACTGTTCGTGGTTGCCCTGCCCCACCATCTCGCCATGTTCGAGGACGATGATGCGGTCGGCGTGTTTGATAGTGGAAAAGCGGTGGGCGATGACAAACGTGGTGCGATGCTCCATGAGGTTATTGAGCGCGTCCTGCACCAGTTTTTCCGATTCGGAATCGAGTGCGGACGTCGCCTCGTCCAGAACCAGGATCGGCGCGTTGCGCACGATGGCGCGGGCGATGGCGATACGCTGGCGCTGTCCACCGGAAAGTTTCAGCCCCCGCTCGCCGATGACCGTGTCGTATCCGTCATCCAGCGCCTGCACATACGTGTCCACATGCGCGGCTTTGGCGGCACGAACGATGTCCTCCCGCGTCGCATTGGGATTGCCGTAACCGATGTTCGCCCACACGGTGTCGTTGAACAGAAACGTTTCCTGCGTCACCAGAGCCAGATTGCGGCGGAGGGATTGTGCGGTGATGTCGTTGATGTTGACTCCATCGACAAGGATCTCTCCCTGCGTCACCGTGAAAAACTTGAACAGCAAATCCACCAGCGTGGTCTTGCCCGCGCCGCTCATGCCGACGATGGCAAGCACTTCGGATTTTTTCACCGTCAGATTGATGTCCTTCAGCACCATTGTGTCCCGCGTCGGGTACTTGAAGCACACGTTGCGATATTCGATGCGGTCGTTGAACTCCTTGAGTTCGATGGTGCCGTCTTTGGCTTTTTCTTCTTCCGTATCGAGTATGGAAAACACGCGTTCCGCCGCGGCCACGGCTTTTTGCGAATCGGTGTAGGTTTTGAACAGGATCCGCATGGGATCGTACATCATGAACATACCGAGCACGAACGCGAAGAACGAACCCTGGCTGATCTCCCCTTCCAGCACCTGGAGTCCGCCGAGCCAAAGTACCGCCGCGCCGCCCAGAACCGCCAGCACTTCCATCATGGGTGAGGTGAATTCGGTATAACGCACGTCCTTCTTCATGATGTCGAGGAAGTCGTCATTATGCTTGTGGAGTTTCTTGTTTTCCTGCTCCTCCAGACCGAACGCGCGCACCACCTTGATGCCGGAGATCGACTCCAGCATGGTGGAATTGATGTCGGCCAGCAGCTCCTGTCCGCGCCGCCCCAGTTTCCTGAGTTTGCGCGCGACGGTGGCGGTGGGAAGAATGGCAATGGGAATGATGAAAATGGCAATCAAAGCCCAGTCCCACTTCAACCAGAACACCCAGAACAGCAGGCCGATAAACATGACCACGTTCTGAATCGTATCCTTGATGTACTTGGTAAGCGACAACAACATGGCGTTGACGTCGTTGACCAGCCGCGACATCAACTGCCCCGTGGTGTCTTTTTCAAAAAAACCATAGGGCAGTTTATGGATGTGCTCAAACATCTCCTGCCGGATGCGCGCCACCAGCTCCCAGCCGATCTGGTAAATGATGACGCTCTGCAAGTAGCGCAATCCTCCCTTGGCGACATAGAGCGCGATGACGATGAGCGGCAACATCTTCAGCATGAAATAATCTTTTTCGACAAAAATTTTATCGAACGTCTGCTGAACGAGAGGAACCGGCGAAGTGGAAAGCGCGCCGACGCAGATAGAGGTCAGCAAAGTCAGCATCACTTTGCCCTTGTAGGGGGCGAGGTAGTGAGCGAGTCGTTTGTAGATGCTTACTCTTTCCATGGTTCGGGTGGAGGGAGGGGAATTCATTTTATCCAGGATCACAAAAAAGCCCCTGACCGTTGACGTGTCATCAACGGACAGGGGCCTTGTCTGCGTGGATTCAACGATTGCAACGTGGTGCAACGCCTTTCGAAATAAAACCTGAGAACTTCAGTTTCTATTTCTTTTGCGGCAGAAAATCATCCAGGGTCGCCCCGCTGTTGATCATTTCGGTCATCACCTTGATGGATTCCTCGATACCTTTCTGACAGGTCTCGAGGTCGATCTCGGTCAGGTTGAAATGATTGGCGTAGTCGAGAACCCGCTCGCGGGTGTTTTCCCGCATGAAGCCCTGCGGAACCTGTTCGATCCGCTGGATGGCCTCTTCGGTCCATACAAACCGGCTGGGGTCGACCGTGCCCTTGGAAAAGTTTTTGCCTTCAAACGGATGAAGGTCACCATAAGCCCTCAGGTTCCCCTTGCCGTTTCCATTACCATTTCCGTTTCCATTGGTCCCGTTGGCGGGAGCGTCGTCAACAGCGGCTTCTTTCCGGCCGTCGGCTTTCTCGTTGAGGATTTTTTCAGCGAACGCCTTGGTGATGGTGCCAATCTTCTGGATGCGCGCGTTTTTCTCGATGCGCGCATGAGCGCGGCGGCGAACATGCCCCTGCGGGAACGCTTCTACCAGGTCCTGCGCTTCCTTAGTCCACGTAACCTGCGTGGAGTCGAAGGTGGTCACCGTGGTGGATTCGCTCTGCTCTTCTTCGTCCGCCTTGTAGCCGGACATGTCCACCGGAACCAGGGCACTGCCTTCCGCACCGCAGACACTGCACTTGACGGTGCCGACACCCAGGTAGGTGGAGCAGCTGGAGCATTTGAGGGTCTTGGTTTCCTCCGCCTGAGCGGCTTCTTCCGCCTGAACCTTGGCAACCTCTTCCGCGTACTTCTTCTCGAGATCGCGCTGGCGGTCGTCGATCATGCCTTCCAGCGGATCCTCGCCTTTCGCCATCTTGTCGCGCATCTGGTCGCCGATGTTGTACATGGCCTGCATGGCGCCGGCGGGCAGAATGGTTTCGCATGCTTCGGTGATGACGCTGGAGGTGATCATGCTGTGACCACGCTCCAGAGCGTAGCGGAGAATCGCCGCGGTCGCCATGGGGCGAACGAAGCCCGGGATTTTCTTGAGACGCTCTTTGGCCTCGGCAGTCCACTCGATGCTCTCCTCGGCCTGCATGTCGACCGGCGGCTTGTACACCTTGCTGGAGAGCAGAACGTTACACGGAACGAGGCGCAGGAGGTTTTCGGTGTTACCGCCGATATCCATGTCTTCCGCGCTGTGAACGCCGATGCGGCCCAGGATGAGCATCCACGGATTCTCTTCGCGGGCGTACTGCAGGACTTTTTCGAACACCTTGCCGTCCAGCAGACGCGCGGTGCATTCCAGCCCTTCGTCTTCCACGATCTTGCGGGAGACTTCAAGATGCGACTGATAAATTTTAGCCAGTCCCTTGTCGATGATGTCCTCGTGCAGTTTTTCCTGCTGTTCAAATTTGAACACCTTGGCGGCATCTTTGGAGAGAACACCGGTGAGGCTGTTGAACATGGCGTAGTGAAAGTACGGGTCGAAGGTGGAGATGACTTCCAGCGGGCGGCCGGTTTTCCTGGCCAGGTCAATGCCCGTCTTCAAGCCGCCGAAAGCGTGGCCACTGCCGTCCACCGCAACAACGATCTTGCCGCTCGAAGCCTTCTCGCCATGAATCGCAGGAACGTTCTTCACGATCAGGGTGTCGGTATTGACACGACGGATCACACGCTCGGACACGGTGCCGATCTGGCTGTCCCTGATAGCGCCCAGACCCAGAGCCCCCATGATGACCAGGTCGTAGTTCGACTCCTTGATGTCGCGTACCAGCTCGATCCAGTTGCGGCCTTCCAGCGACTTGCCAATAAACGGAATATTGCGGGCCTTGCATTTGAATTTGGGCACGTCGAGATAGGAATCGGTGATGACCTCCATGCCTTTGGTGATCAACTGATCATGAATCGCCCGCTGTTTTTCAAGCTCCTGCTCGTCCTGATATTCTTCCGGCAGGCCGCTTTCCATCTGCCGGAAGCGGACGTCATGCATCTTCGCCGCATATACATGGCTGGAGATGATGGTGGCATCGGTGTCTTTGGCGAATTCCAGCGCCAGGTCGATACATTCGTTCGAATAGTCGGAATTGTCGACCGGAACGTAGATATTTTTAAACATGGGGTTCTTTTCTCCCTGAAATTACCTGTGTGGCAAATTTGGCTAAGGAAATTTATATAGATAAGAACTTAATTTCTTTTGGTTTAGAGTCCCAACCAATGCGAGTTTTTCATGCGCGGTGCGGATCAAAAATTAGTGCAAATTCTAACAAAAAAACGAGGTCTGTCAACTGAAAAACCCCAATGTTTTTAAAAGCTCTGGGGGGATCGGGGGAGTTCCTTAGTGGGGGTCGGACAGCTCCCGTTTTGAGGTAGCCCATTTCCTAATTTTGGACCTGAAAAACGGCTCTCCCCCAAGAGCCACAGGCAGGCCGTTGAGAGCCTGAAAACATGGCTATATACCAAATTTTCACTCTGCAAAGGCACGGGGATATGGTATATAATCGGTGAAATCGACCGGGGTGTGGTGTGATCGCTGGCCGCCAATGGTTACAACACCGGCAGGGGAACCGGTGATGTCACCCAGACTCCCTTTCATTTGGAACCGCCCTAACTCACTACTTTTCAAACGATTACCCGCGTTCCGGTACCCGATCCGCAGGCGCAGGGTGTGCAGGAGGAAAATCCGATGTTGTTTTCCACCCAAGAGGATCTCGTCCACCACATGCAAGGCGCGGCCTCCATCCAAAACGGCACCGTTCACCTGGAAAATGAGGAAAAGCTGAGGGTCCAATGCCTCGACCGCCTGATTCACAACGCCGTACTCAACCCCAACCCCGAACTGAAGGGCCATTCCCGGTTTATTATCAAAAGTCTGGCCCGCCAACTGGGCATCGTCCCCGCCTCCATTCAGGGATTGTATGAGGCCCGGGGCGCCGGAAAAAACAAAGGTTACACGGTTCCCGCCATCAACATACGAGGCCTGACCTACGAAACCTGCCGTGCTATTTTCCGCACCGCTCAGGCCTGCAAGTCGGGCGCATTCATCTTTGAAATCGCCAAATCCGAAATCGGCTACACCCACCAGCGGCCTCACGAGTATGCCTCGGTGGTGCTGGCGGCGGCCATCAAAGAGCAACACAAAGGCCCGGTTTTCATTCAGGGCGATCATTTCCAGGTCAACGCCCAGAAATACCATGAGAACCCGAACAAAGAGATCAATGGGCTCAAGTGCCTGATCGAGGAAGCCCTCTCCGCGGGTTTTTACAACATCGACATCGACACCTCCACCCTGGTGACTCTGGAGCCGGAGGACGTGAGGGAGCAACAACGGCTCAATTTCGAGGTCGGCGTGGAGTTGACCAAATTCATCCGTGATCTCGAACCGGAAGGCGTGACAGTATCCGTCGGCGGGGAGATCGGCGAGGTCGGCAAGGAGAACAGCAACGAAAACGAGCTCCGCGCCTACATGGATAATTTCAACGAAAACCTCGCGAAGGCCAACCCGAAATACAAGACCATCAGCAAAATCTCCATCCAGACCGGCACCGAGCATGGCGGCGTGCCGCTTGCCGATGGCACCGTTGCCGATGTGCAACTGGATTTCGAGACGCTGGCGAACCTTTCCCGGATCGCACGGGAAGATTACCATCTGGCGGGTGCGGTCCAGCACGGGGCCTCCACCCTGCCCGCAGAAATGTTTCACAAATTTCCGGAACTGGAAACCGCGGAGATCCACCTGGCCACCAACTTTCAGAACATGATCTACGACAGCGCGCACTTCCCGCAGGACCTGAAGCAGGAAATCTACGAGTACCTGCGGAAGGAATTTGCCGATGAAAAGAAACCGAACTGGACCGACGAACAGTTCATTTACAAAACGCGCAAAAAAGGATTCGGCAACCCCTACAAGGAAAAGTTCTGGAATCTTCCGGACGACATCAAGATGAAAATCGGCAACGAACTGGAAGAAAAATTTCATTTCCTGTTCGACCAGCTCAACGCCAAAAACACCGAAGCGTATGTGAAGGATTGCGTCAGCCTCACCGCCCCGGAACAGAAGCTGGACGACGAACTGAAGTTTATCTGACGATCCCAATAACAAAACCCCCTTGCCGGCCCTGATCGACCGGCAAGGGGGTTTTTGTGTTTGACCTGGACTCAATCCAGCGCCAGCCGTTTATTGAGGCATGGCACTGACCGGCGTGGCGCGGCGGTTCTTGATCTGGTCAATGGTCGTCAGCACATCGTCGGGCACGGTCTCGGTATTGTCGCTGGACCGTACTAGGACAATCGACCGCGCGATCTGCGGGTTCTGAAACAACGTCTTGCCCGTCTTCACCACTTCCTCCTTGCTCAACTCCTTGACCACTTTCAGCAGTTTTTCCTTGAACAGGAAGTCACCGTCCTCTTCCGTCGCGAAATAATAAAGATCATTCGCCACAGCGCTGATGCTGTCGCCTTTTTTCTGCAACGACACGATCATGCTTTTGCGGTGCTTTTCGAATTCCTCATCGGAAAGGCCGTCCAGAAGGTTGCCGGTTGTTTCCATCCACGCTTCCACACGCTTTTGCAATTCGAACGGGCTGTAGTTGGAGGACTGGATGATCATCTTGAAAAACAGCCGTTCCTCCAGACGGTTTTCAAAACTCCAAACAATGTATCCCAACTGCTGGTTGGTCCGCATCTGGGTGTAAAAATCGCTTTCCACGATGGAGGCGATGAGCGACAACTTGGCCTGCCGCTTCATGTCGCGTTCGCCGACCTGCAACGTGTAGTAAAGCGCATTGTTGTTATCCTGCACCTGCTTGGAGAACCGGACCATTTCACCCGACCGCAACACCGCCACCTCTTCCTTGTAACGCTGGTCTTCCGGCAAAGGCAGACTGGACAGCTCCGCAAGCAGGATATTCACACTGCTTTTGACGTACTCTTCCGTCCAGTTGCCGTGTATGAGCCCCGTCACATACACACGCTCATAGAGTTTTTTCGAATAGGTGCGCACATCCTCCAGCGTCACCGGCTCCAATGCCGCAAACAGCTCCTCTTCCGTGTATTGCTTCACCTGCCACAAATGACGGTGGAAATAAGAAGCTCGCATGTAAGCCTGCCCCAACTGACGGTTGCGGATTTCGCGCAGGACGGCTTCCTTGATGTTTTCAAATTTCTGCTTGCTGATCTTGATGGTCTTCATGTTCTGCGCGACCAGCTTTAACAGATCGTTGATGCGTTCCGTATATCCTCCGACCGAAAGCACCATGCCGGGCTTTTCGATATCGAGACTGTAAGTCAGCCCGGCCAGGCTGATGGGATAGGTGAGCTCGTTCAACCCTTCATGAATGGCCAGGTTGTACAGCTTGGACAACGCCAGATTTTCCACCGAATCGTAAACGTGCGGGGTTTCGATTTTGTAGCGAATATAAACCTTGGGTTGTCTGAACTTGTGATCGTACTGGAACCAGACCTTGGCGAATTCGTCATCGCGGACGAGAGAAGGAGCTTCTTCCACCAGTTCCAGGTTGTAAGGAACGAAATCATTTTTGTCCGGATAGGTCATGCCTTCCGGCTCAGGAGGATGCACCAGCTTGTCGTACTTTTTACCACCCACTTGAGCCAACGAGTATTCCGTGCCGAAATACTTTTCCACCTGGTCGGTTTCCACGTTCTGGCTTTTCAGAACCACCAGCATGTTTTCCGGAGTCAATGTGTCCAAAACAGCCCGGTAGGCAGCCGGGTCATATTTCTTGTAGAGATAAGGAAGCTCTTCCACCTCATCCAACTTATAATCCTGCATGAGTGCCGCCTTACCCGCCATGAAGCCCATGCCTTCCTGCGGGCTCTTCCATTCGAAATCGATCTCCGCCATGGCCTGCGCTTCGTCGAACGTATATTTTTCAAACCCGGTTTTCCTCAGCATCTCAATGTAGGAAAACACCAGTTCCAGAACCCGCTCATATTCGACGAGGCCTTTCGGCGTTAAAGAAATGGAGATGCCGAAACTCGACAGATTGGGATGCGTGTACCCGCCCCCGGCGGAAAGCCCCAGCGCCAATCCTTCCTTTTTCAGCTTGGAGAGAAGCGATCCCTCCCCTTCGTGTCCCATCACCGTCGCCACAATCGACGCCGGTTTGCTTTCCTTATGATCCGCCAGACGGATGGTCGGGAAATCCAGGTCCAGCGAACGGATATCCATGATGGTCTTGATCTTCAACAGGCGGTATTGCTCATGCAAGGAGGTGCGGTAATCCGGCGGCACCTCCGGGAGCGTTACCGGATGATCTGAAATGTCCGAGAAAAGCTTCTTGACCAGGCGTTCCTGCTCCTCGAGGGGCAGTTTGGAAAGAACGGCCAGACGCATGATACGCGCGGAATAATATTTCTTGTGGAATTCCAGGAGAGCCGGACGATTGTCCCCGGCCAGGGTCTCCGCGTTGCCGATGCCAAAGTTGCGGACCGGGTGCCCTTCCTTCGCAATCTGGTTGGTCAGGTGGCTGGCCCGCCAACCGTCCTGCATCTTGTTTTTCTCAAATTCATTGTTCACCGCCTGCACCTCGCGCTCGGCATAGGTCTTGTCGAATAGAGGCGCGCGGAAAAAGTCAGAGAAGCGGTCCAAGGCTTCAGAAAATCCGTCGTGGCTGACTTCAAAGAAGTAATTGGTGATGTTGTCGCCGGTGTATGCGTTGCTGCCGCCGGAGTGGGCGGTCAGAAAATCCTTGAAGGACCCCACATCCGGGTACTTTTCCGTTCCCAGGAACAGCATGTGCTCCAGGTAATGGGCGAGTCCCATTTTGTCTTTCGGATCGTAAAGCGTCCCCACCCCGACGGAAAGCGCCGCCGCGCTTCGATCCACATCCGGGTCGCTCATCAACAACACTTCAAGGTTGTTTTTCAGCACCAGGGTTTTCGTCACCCGGTTGTCCATTCCGGAAAAAGCCGGAACGCTGGCCAGAACAACAAACAGGGCAATCAAAATTCCTGAAAGGATTTTGACACGATGCATCATCACAAAACACCTCCGGAGAACCCGTTGGGGGGAATGGATCCGTATGAAATCAAACGGAAAAAATGAAAACGTTCAGCGCTTTTATCTTAGCAAACCGTAAAGCGCGGGTGGGATTAAATCTTTTTAATTTGAAAAGAGCGGGATCAGGATTCCCAGCCCATCATGCTGACGCCCATCACCACAAGCAGGCCGGCGAAAATGCGTTGCGGACCGAATGACTCCTTCAGCTTCAACACGCCCCAAAGGACCACCATCAGCACACTTGTCTGGCGAACCGCCACCACCTGGCTCACTTCCTCAAATTGAAGCACAACACAGATCAAACCGTACGATCCCATCGTCGCTACCGCAGCGACCAGCCCCCGCCTCCACTCGGCTTTCCATACGGAAACGATCTCACGCGGCGGATGAACCGAGAACAGATACAGGTTGCACAGGGTGAAACCGATCAGCGCCTCCAGAAAGAAAAACACGAACCCGTTCTGCATGGCGTGGTCCGGCCGTGCGGTGATGAATATCTCCATGCCCCGCTTATCCACCAGACTGTATGCCACCACCAACCCCAGCGTGATGAACGCCCAGCGCATGTCCTTGTGCAGGATGGCATCCCACAGGTTGCGGAATCCGCGAATAAGATGACCGTCGAAATGCAGGATATACACAGCCAGCAGAATGAGCACGATCGACATCATGGCGGAGACACTCAGCCGTTCGGCAAGCAAAAACCACGCAAACACCGGCACAAACACCGGCGCGGAGCGGGCGATGGGATAGACATACGAAATGTCCTGCGTCTGGTAGGCCTTCGACAGGCTGAGAATATACACCCCGTGCAACACGCCGGACGCGACGATCCAGACCCACAGATCATCGGGCACCGTGGCCGATCCGGAGGAGGCCAGAAAAACGAGCGAGCCCGCAATAATGACCACGCCTTTCAGCCCGGACAGGTAATTGGAGTTTCTGCTGGTTTGTGTGAGGATATTCCACAAAGCATGAAACAGGCAGGAAAGCAGAATCAATCCAATGCTGGTCGCGGCCAAGGAGTTCTCCCTCAAAGGCGGGTGTAAAACGGTTAAAGGAATTTATTTCAAATCCATACGAAAAAACGAAAAGGTATAATGATACAATATGCCGCTTTTGAATGTAGAGATTTTGTTGGCCAACCACTCCCCAAACTTCTGACTCCAGAACCGGATGCTTAAAAACCAACTCAACCTTCTCTGGACCCGGCGTTTTCTTCCCCTGTTCGTCACCCAGTTCCTGGGCGCTTTCAACGACAACCTGTTCAAGAACGCGCTGGTCATCCTCATTACCTACGTCGCCGCGGAAAAGGCCGGGCTGAATGCGCAGTTGATGATCACCGCCGCCGCGGGCATCTTCATCCTCCCCTTCTTTCTGTTTTCCGCCACGGCGGGTCAGCTTGCCGACAAGTATGAAAAATCGCGGCTGGTGCGGGTGATCAAGTTCGTCGAAATCCTGCTCATGGTCGGTGCAAGCTACGGATTCTACATGGAAAGCGTCAACCTGCTCATGACCATCCTGTTTCTCATGGGCACACAGTCGGCGTTCTTCGGTCCCATCAAATACGGCATCCTGCCGGAACTGCTGGTGGAAGACGAACTGATCGGCGGCAACGCCCTGATCGAAGCGGGCACCTTTGTCTCCATCCTCGTAGGTACCATCATCGGCGGCCTGTTGATCCTGCGCGACGGCGGGGTTTGGATGGTCTCCGGACTGGTGGTTCTGCTGGCCACCATCGGTTTTGCCGGTAGCCTGTATATCCCGAAACGTAAGGCCGCCGCGCCCAAGTTGAAAGTCGATTACAACTTCTTCCGCGAAACATGGAACATCGTCCGCTATTCCTATGGAAACCGCGACGTATTCCTTTCCATTCTGGGCATCTCATGGTTCTGGCTGATCGGCGCGACCTTTCTCGCCCAATTCCCAACTTACGGCAAAGACATTATCGGCGGCAACGAGGAACTGGTGACCCTGTTCCTCACCGTGTTCTCCGTCGGCATCGGCGTCGGTTCCCTGCTCTGCAACCGCCTGCTGAAAGGCGAGATCGTAGCCACCTACGTACCACTCGGCATGCTGGGCATGACGGTGTTCATCATCGACCTGTATTTCGCCAGCCAGAGCACGTTCATCTCCACCAAAACGGAACTCATTGGCGCCGGAGCATTTCTCGCGCACCTCTCCAGTTGGCGCATCCTGTTCGATATGTTCATGATCTCGCTGTGCGGCGGGCTCTACATCGTCCCCTTGTACGCCATTCTGCAATCCCGTTCGGAGATCACTCACCGCTCGCGCACCATCGCCAGCAACAACGTGCTGAACGCATTGTTCATGGTGGCCTCCGCAGTCGGCACGGCGGTCATGTTGCAGATGGGGTTCGACGTCACCCGCGTGTTTCTCGCGCTCGCCATTCTCAACGCCTTTGTCGCGCTTTACACCTGCCAGCTTCTCCCCGACGCCCTCGTCAAGTCGATCCTGATCTGGCTGTTTCACACGCTTTACAAAGTGGAAGTGAAGGGCTTTGAGCATTACAAAAAAGTATCGGACGGCAAGTTCATCATCATCGCCAATCACCTGTCGTTCCTCGACGCGGCGCTCATCGCCACCTACACGCCGGTGAAGCTGACCTTCGCCATCAACACCTACATCGCGCGGTCATGGATGGTGAGGCCGTTCCTGTTTCTGGTAGACACCTTCGCCATGGATCCGACCAACCCCATCGCCACGCGCGGCCTCATCGAAGCCATCCGCAACGGCGCCCGGGTGATGATCTTTCCGGAAGGCCGCATCACCGTCACGGGTTCGCTGATGAAGGTGTATGAAGGACCGGGCATGATCGCCGACAAATCCGGCGCACCCGTTCTTCCCGTGCGCATCGACGGCGCGCAGTACACACCCTTTTCGCGCCTGCGCGGGAAGGTGCCGATGCGGTGGTTTCCGAAGGTCACGCTCACGTTCCTGGAACCGCGCACGTTTCATGTTCCGGACGAAGTGAAAGGAAGGAAGCGACGCAAGCTCGCGGCCAGCCAGTTGTACACGCTGATGTCGGACATGCTGTTCGAAAGCAGTGATTCGCGCAAAACCCTGTTCGAAGCGGTGCTGGAAGCGCGCTGCACGCACGGCGGGAGCCACCTGGTGGCGGAGGACATCGAGCGCAAGCCCATCACCTACCGGCAGTTGATCATGCGCAGTTTCATCCTCGGCCGCCACATCGCCAAAAACACCGAACCCAGGGAATACGTCGGCGTGCTGTTGCCGAACGCCAACGGCGCGTTGATCACGTTTTTTGGATTGCAGGCGTTCGGGCGCATCCCGGCGATGCTCAACTTTTCCGTCGGCACCAAAAACTTGCTCGCCTCTTGCGAAGCGGCAAAGATAAAGACCGTGTACACCTCGCGCCTGTTCATCGAAAAGGGCAAACTGCACGATGTCACCGACGCACTCGAAAAAGCCAAGCTCAACATCGAGTACATGGAGGATCTGCGGAAAGAGATCGGGCTGATTGCAAAACTGCGTGGCTTCCTGTCCGACCTGTTTCCCCAGCGCGCCTACCGCAAGGCGTGCGGAGGCGATACTGATCCCGACAATCCCTGCGTGGTGCTGTTCACCTCCGGCTCCGAGGGCGTGCCCAAGGGCGTGGTGCTGACCCACGCCAACATCGTCTCCAACGTCAACCAACTGAACGCGCGCATCGATCTCGGTCCCACCGACATCGTGTTCAACGCGCTTCCGGTTTTCCACTCCTTTGGACTCACCGGCGGCACGCTTCTGCCCGCACTGTGTGGACTCAAAACCTTCTTTTATCCGTCGCCCCTGCACTACCGGCAGATTCCGGAACTCATCTACGACACCAACGCCACCATCATGTTCGGCACCGACACGTTCCTCGCCGGATATGCGCATTACGGACACCCTTACGACTTTTACAACCTGCGTTACATGTTCGCCGGAGCGGAAAAGCTGAAAGAAGAAACCCGCAAAGTGTGGGCGGAAAAATTCGGCATCCGTATCTTTGAAGGCTACGGCGCAACGGAAACCGCGCCGATCCTGTCCCTCAACACGCCCATGCTCAACAAGCCGGGCACCGTGGGATGCTTCCTGCCCGCCATCGAACACAAACTGGAAACCATTCCCGGCATCGAGGAAGGCGGACGGTTGTGGGTCACCGGACCCAACGTCATGGCAGGCTATCTGCGGCACACCAACCCGGGCGTGCTGGAGCCGCCGGAAGGCCGCTGGTACGACACCGGCGACATCGTGGACATCGACGAAGAAGGCTTCATCACCATCAAGGGCCGCGCAAAGCGTTTTGCCAAGATCGGCGGCGAGATGATTTCACTGACCGCCGTCGAATCGTACCTCTCCAACCTGTGGCCGGACCACAGCCATGCCGTGGTCGCGCTTCCCGACGAGAAAAAAGGTGAGCAAATGGTGCTGGTCACGACGAACAAGGACGCGGCGCGCGATGCCATCGTCCAGCACGTCAAGGCCAACGGGCTGGGCGAGCTCAGCATCCCGAAAAAAATCATGGTGGTCGATGAAGTGCCCCTGCTCGCCACAGGCAAGGTGGATTACGTCAAGACGCAGGAACTAATTCACCAGAACCACAGCGGATGAGCGAGGGCAGTCATCCCCCTTCCGTCCGCAGGCGACGTCTCGCATCCAGATAGCCGATCATGAAAAACAGGGCCGCTCCTGCAATGAGGTGTTTCAGAGTGTGCCCACTCACCATCCCCGCCGTGCCGCTGTAAACCCACGCGTCGAAGTGTTCGAACACCTTCGCCACCACGTACCACGCCAGCACTTTCACAAACGCGACCGATCCGCTGTAACGCGGAGGAAACAGGAAAAACAGGAGCGGAATGAGAATCATGGGCATGAATTGCACCAGAATGTAGGGACGCAGATCCCCCTGCCCCAGCGTTTCCGTGTGGTCCCAGTACAAGGCTGTGGCGATACCGAAGAACACCAGCGGGCCCAGCGCCGCCAGTCCCACACGCGGCCCCAGCCGGTCGGCCAGCACCACGACAAATACCGACATGAACACCACGGTCATCGGCAGGCGGTCCCACAACAGCGTGGCGTCACCGGGTGACCAATGATAGTACATGGACCCCAAGCCAATAAGCACCGTTCCGCCAAAAAGGATTGCGAACATCCACCGTTCCTGCGGCAGATAAAAACGATCCTGCCTTCCGGACACCCGCCCCAAAACCACGAGCCCGATCGCTCCAACAACCACAAACATCAGGTTGGAGGCGACGTTGCCGAAATTGGGGATCCCCAGAAGCGAATGCGTGTCGGCGAAGTTGTGGTAGTCCGGATCCTGCGCCAACGGTGGAAACGAAAACACCACCAGCACGCCGAACACCGTCACCGCCAACAGAATCCCCACCCTCGTTTTATGGCTCATGAGGACTTTCCCTGTAAAACTCCCCGTGTTCGAGAAAATGCAGAGCCTGCTCCATCACCTCTTCATTCCGCATGATGAATGTGTGCGTGGCGTGGACCACAATGTGATCCTTCATACCCGGAAGTTTCGTGCGCGGAATGGACACCTTGCCGTCGTCCGGCCCCGGGATGATGGAAGAAGACAACGGATCGATCGAGCGGTCTCCCGCGATCACTCCAACCTCGAAATCCACCTCCCCAAAGCGGTTGCGGTAGGCATCCTGCTGCGTGACCAGTTCCTGGCCCGCCGGACCGTACAGCCATTCGAACAGGAAATTATTCTTCCAGAAATCCGCCACCTCACTGCCGCCGTTGGGCGGAGCCAGCAGAACCACCCGTCCCATCTTTTCAGGACGGTGTTTGTGGATGAGCCCTCTCACGATCAACGCCCCCATCGAGTACCCCACGAAGTGCGTGGTGCAGTCCCGTGTCCACGAAGAGGCGATTATCTTTTCATTCACTCGTTCCACAAGGTCGTCGATGGCGTGGTCGGTGGACGGGTAATCGATGTTGATTGCGGCATACCCCCGCTTCTCCAGGTATTCCGCCAGCGGAGCCATGGAGGCGCTGGTACGGGCGATGCCGTGCAAAAGGATTACACACTTCCGATCTTCCGCCCATACCGGGTCCCGTTCCCCAGTCACCAGCGTCAGAGTCAGAATCCATATGCAGGTGGTGACCGGCCATTTAAATATGGCAAGGCCGTTGAATCTCACAGGGAAGACTCCTACTATAAGGAAAGACTGCAACCGGTTCCGTTTCCAGCTTTCAAGAGAAATCCGCTTTGGACCATCCCCTGACCCATAAAATCGCGTTCGTCCACTACGGCACCTTGGACCTCGACCGGGCCGTGGCATTTTATCAGAACGTGCTCGGCCTGAAACTGATGTTCAAGGTGGACGCCTGGGCGGAGTTCGACCTCGACGGCCAGCGCCTGGCTCTCCGCCGTGTGGATCGCTTGGAGGCGGAAGCGCACGCCGGAGCAATGGTGCACCTCGAAGCCCGGCCCATCGAACTTGTGGTCGAGGTGTTGAAAAACAAGGGGGTTGCCTTTATCCACGAAACCGAGGAGTTCCCCTACGGCAAGCTGGCCACGTTTCTCGATCCGGACGGCAACCGGATTGGTCTGTACCAGCCTCCTGATGAAAAAAATCCGGCGTGACTGGTTAAAGTTCAACGGGTTTTATTGTAAGATACAGAATATGAACAATCCGCTGACGCATTTCAACGAAGAAGGCCGCGCCCGCATGGTGGACGTGTCCGAAAAACAGGTCACCGAGCGCGTCGCCACCGCCCAGGGCACCGTGTTCATGCGGCCGGAGACCCTGCGCCTCATTCAGGAAGGCCGAATCAAAAAGGGTGACGTGCTGGCCGTGGCTCAGGTGGCGGGCATTCAGGGCGCGAAAAAGACCTCCGACGTCATCCCCATGTGCCATCCGCTCATGCTGAACGGCGTGGACATCCAGTTTCGGGAACAGCCGGAGCCGGACGCCAACGGATTGTGCTCCATCCACATCACGGCCACCGTGAAAGTCAGCGGTAAAACCGGAGTGGAAATGGAAGCACTGACCGCCGTATCCATGGCCGCACTCACCATCTACGATATGTGCAAGGCGGTGGATCGCGACATGTTTTTCAACGAAATCGGGTTGACCTACAAGGCTGGCGGCAAGTCCGGCACCTTCACCCGCGAACAGGTTTCGGAGGCGTAAGGCATGGTAACCGTAAAATATTTTGCCAACCTCAGGCAGATGGCGGGAAAGGAAGAAGACCGGTTCGAGCTGGAAGGGGAAACCACCCTCGAAAACCTTACGCACATGATCGGCAAAACCCTGCCGCAGATCGGCGAGATGGTGCGTCAGAAAAGAATCATGATCTCTATCAACTACGACGTGGTGCCTCTGGACACGGTAGTGAAGGACGGCGACGAGATCGCACTCCTTCCGCCCTTTTCCGGCGGCCTGTGACCTTTTGGTGAGGAACGTTTCATGAGCACGGCAACGGAATCCAAAGTCCGCATTCAGAAAGAAGATTTCAACATCCACGAGGAAATCGAAATGATGAAGAAGGTGTCGCGCAACATCGGCGGCATCACCACCTTTCTGGGCACGGGCCGGGAGTTGAACAAGGGCGAAAACATCACCGAACTCAATTTCGAGCATTACCCACAGATGGCGGAAAAGAAACTGGCTGAGATCCGCGAAAAAGCCATTGAGGATTTCGGCATCATCGACATGAGCATCATCCACCGCATCGGCCACATTGACATCGGTGAGAATATCGTGCTCATCATCGCCTGCGGCGAACACCGCCAGGAAACATTCAAGGCCTGCGAGTGGGCGATCGCGGAGCTCAAGCGCACCACACCCATCTGGAAACGCGAGACCACCTCCAAAGGCGAGGTCTGGGTTCAGGCCACACCGTAGAGCCGCCTGCAACTTGCAAGCGAGACGGATCGGCTCCTTTCGGATACGCATACACGGTTTTTGCATCGTTCACCGGGCGGCCATTCTTTCGTCCGTTTTTTCTATACCTCTTAAATAAACCCAACTGCCGATGCCTGCGCCTGTGGACACCTCCACGCTCGTCCTCACCGTCAATGTCCGGCTCGCCCGCTGGCTGTCGCTTCAGCACAACCGCCGGCAGGCCACTTCCCTCAAAGTCTGGGAAACGCCCGACATCGTTCCCTTCGACGCATGGCTGAAGGAGGCATGGGTCTCTTCCTGGCCGCGCCAGCATGTGCTTTCCCCCCTGCAATCGAGAAAACTGTGGGAACGCATCATCCACGAAGATGCGGCAACTTCCCGCCTCGATCTTCTGCACTTGCAGGGCGCGGCGAATGAAGCGGCGGAAGCGTTCGCCCTGCTCCAGCAATACGAAGTAGCGGACAGTCCGGACCATTACGCATTGTCCGAAGAAGCCACCGCGTTCCATCGCTGGATGATGCAGTACCGCGATCGGTTGAAACGATGGAGTGCACTGGACCCTTCGCAAGTTTTGCGTGTCGTGCAGAATGCCATGCAGGCGAGAGACATCCCCATCCCTCCCGCCATCGTCTTTGCCGGTTTCGATGAGCTCACCCCGCAACTGCAGCGCTTCATCGATTTTCTGAAGGGCAACGGCGTCTCCATATCATGGTATCCGCAGGAACCCGCCTCGACCTCAGCCGCACCGCCTGACAACATCCCCGAACCACAGGGAAACATCCGCAAATATCCCGATCCGCAGACGGAAGTCATTCAATGCGCGCGCTGGGTGAGGTCGGTCATGCAACCGGAAAAAACCGTGGGTATCGTCGTCACTCAGATGGAAGACTACCGCGAACTGCTGGTGCGGGAGTTGAGAGCGGAACTGGCTCCGGAATCGGTTTATTGCTGGCAGGGTCAGGAAGCTCCGTTCAATATTTCCCTGGGCGCGTCTCTGATTCACGAGCACATGGTGGATTTGGCCCTGCAACTGCTCACCTGTTCAGGCAATACGTTTGCAACGTTATTGGTCTCGCGGATTCTGCGTTCCCCCTATTTTGCAAACTGGAAGGAGGAGCATTCCGAGCGCCTGCAAATGGATCTCATCCTTCGCCGGAAATACCCCGCCCGCGTGACGTTGAACCAGCTACTGAAACCGGGAAAATGGCCATCCTGCGAGGGGATTTCATCATTCCTCAATAAATGGAAAAACTGGTTGGAAACAAAAGGCACGCGCCGCCCTGGGGAATGGGGCCAGGTGATCGCCCGGTTGTTGCACGAAATGGACTGGCCACGCGGTGGAAGAAAACTTTCCAGCCGCGAATTTCAGGTGCACGATGCATGGAATGAATGTCTGGATGAACTGGCTACGCTCGATGGCGTGTTGGGCAACATCGACCGTGCCAGGGTCATGACCACGCTGACGCACATCGTGCGTGACAAAGTGTTTCAACCCAAAACGCGGGAAGAGCCGATCCAGGTGGTGGGCCTGCTGGAGGCGGCGGGGATGCAGTTCGACCACCTCTGGATTCTCGGATGCCACGCAGATGCCCTGCCCGCCGCCAACGATCCCAATCCTTTTTTGCCGTTCACCCTTCAGCGCCAATACCATCTGCCTCACTGCACTCCGAACCGTACCCTTCGTTTTTACGAAACCGTGCTGGCGCGGGTGTTCCGCTCTTCACCCGAGATTCAAATCAGTTACCCGGCTTTGATTGAGGACCGGGAGCGCCTGCGCAGTCCCCTGCTTTCACCGTTGGATGAATCGGAGCCGTCGCAAATCGAATATCCTTCGCACCGTCTCATCGATCGTTTTCAGGAGCACAGCATTCTGGAAGAGATGGAAGATCGTTCCCGCATTCAGGTTGAACCCGAAGAGTTGCAAATACTGAGGGGGGGCCATGCCGTCCTCAAGCATCAGGCGGAATGCCCCTTCCGTGCATTCGCCCTGCACCGCCTGAAAATAAGGGGCCTCCAGCCTGCGGAGATTGAAATGGATGCCCTGGCGCGCGGCAACATGGTGCACGCCATTCTGGAAGGCTTCTGGAAGGAGGTCAAAACCAAACAGAGGCTCGCTCAATTGACCGCCAATGGAAAGTTACCGGACACCATACAAACCCATGTCGATACCGTTCTGTCAGCCAACCGGGGCTTGTTTTTCGGTCAGGATGAATTCAGAAAACTGGAGAGCCAACGCCTTTACAGCCTCGTCAATGAATGGCTGTCTCTGGAACAGGAGCGGGAGGACTTTGAAGTCCTCGACACGGAAGCACCCGTTGAGTATTCGTTGGATCGCCTTCATCTGCGCCTCAAGATCGACCGGGTGGACCGCACGGGGGAGTCCAATATGGTTTTAATCGACTATAAGACGGGACGAAATTTTCCTCCTGCAGGTTGGCACGATGAACGGATTCGGGAACCGCAACTGCCGCTTTACTGCCTGGCGCATCCCTCGGACGCCATCCTGTTTGCGCGCGTGGCCAAAGGGCAATGTGGCTTCAAAGGTTTGGGACGCGACTCCCTCAATTTGCCGGGAATCAAAAACAAAAATGCAGACAAGGGGGGCTTTGAGAATTGGGAGCAGGCGGTCGATTTTTGGAAATCCAGGTTGTCTGCCATCGCCGGAAATTTTTTACAGGGATCACTGGAGGTCGATCCCCTGGAAAAACAGAGCCCGTGCAACCGGTGTGAACTGCCCACGTTGTGCCGCAAAGCGGAACTGCTTCAGCAGGCAGTGGAAGAAGACGAAGAGGTGTCCTCATGAACACTCCCATCCACGACCAGCATCAGCGCGATCTGGCGCTCGATGCCACCCGCTCGTTCATCGTGCAGGCACCAGCGGGATCGGGCAAAACGGAGTTGTTGATCCAGCGCCTGCTCCTCCTCCTAGCGCAGGTGGACAAGCCGGAACACATTCTCGCCATGACCTTCACCCGCAAGGCGGCGGGGGAAATGCAGACGCGCATTCTGAAAGCGCTCACCGAGGCCGCCAACCATCCCCCGCCCGATTCCCCGCACAGCCTGAAGACCTACAACCTGGCGGAAAAGGTGCTGGAGCAGGACAGACATCATGGCTGGAATCTTTTGAACAACCCAACCCGCCTGAAGGTACAGACCATCGATTCCTTCTGCATGTCCCTGATCCGCCAGACGCCGGTGCTCTCCGGCATCGGCTCGCTTCTCGGCATCGAGGAAAACGCAGGGGAACTCTACCGCAAAACCGCGCGGCGCATGCTGGCGCGGGTGGAGGAGACCTCTCCGGCCGGCGACGCGGTGAGATGCCTTTTGATGCGGCTCGACAACGACAAAAGTAAGTTCCTCGAGAGGATGGTGCAACTGCTCGAAAAACGCGACCGCTGGATGCTGACTTTCTTTTCAGCCGATCTCGACACCCCATCCCCTTCGGAAAGCCGGGAAATGCAGGAACGCGCCCTGTCCGATCTCATCGAGGTTCGCCTTGATGAAGCATGCCGCCACTTTGGTGAATCTCTGAAATCCCGGTTGCTTCCCCTGCTCCGTTATGCGGGAAGCAATCTCCACAACACCGATCCGAAAAACCCATTGGCGGTATTAAAAGACATGGCCCGGTTTCCAGAACCCCTGGCCCCGCACCTTCCATTGTGGCAGGCAATTGCCAAAATGCTGATCACAGCTCAGGGCGGCATCCGAAAAAAAATGGATAAGAACTCCGGTTTCCCCGCCAAGACCGATGGAGGCGACCCCACTCTAAAGGAAGAATTTCAATCCATTCTGGAATCCATGCGGGAGGACACAGCCATCGCTCAGGCCTTGTCCAATGTCTCCTCCTTGCCAAACCCCCGTTTCGAGGACGATGAATGGGAATTTCTGAATTCCATGTTCCTGTTGCTTCCCGAAATCGAAAAGGCCCTGAGGGCGGTCTTCATTGAAACCGGGAACACGGATTACTCCGAGTTGTCATTGTCGGCGTTGAAGTCGCTTGGAAAACCCCTCAGCCCCTCCGACCTGTTGCTGAAGTACGACCTCAAACTCCAGCACATCCTTGTCGATGAGTTTCAGGACACCTCTTACAAGCAATACCAACTGCTCTCCCTGTTGACGGAAGGCTGGACACCGGGCGACGGCCGCACGCTGTTCATCGTCGGCGACCCCATGCAGTCCATTTACCGGTTCCGCGACGCCGAGGTTTCTTTTTTCAACAAGGTGAAAGAAAGCGGCATCGGTCCCGTACAATTGGAATCCTTGCAATTGAGCTCCAACTTTCGTTCACAGGCCCACCTCGTTCAATGGGTCAACGCTTGTTTCCAAAACCTGGATGCACCGGGAGCATCCCCGGCAAGCATTGATCTGGAAGGCGCCATCGCCTACACCTCATCCCACGCGGAAAAAGAAGCCGGGGTGGCAATGCCGGTGGTTTGCCATCCATTCCTGAAATCACAGGCGGGACAGGAAGCCGCTCAGGTGGTGGACACCATCCGCAAACTGCAACGCGATCATCCGGCCGCCTCCATCGCCATCCTCGTGCGGTCGCGCACCCACCTGGAATCGCTGGTGCCGCATTTGCAGGAAGCCAGAATTCCCTTGCGCGCCGAAGACATCGACAAAATCACCGCGCGCCCGGCGGTATTGGATTTGTGGTCGCTCATGCGCGCCCTGCTCGATCCTCATGACCGCATCGCCTGGCTGTCCATCCTCCGTGCTCCCTTCTGCGGGTTGTTGCTGGAAGACATTCACCGGCTGTGCCATCTGGATGCCGACACACCGGCTTGGGAATTGATGAACGATCCGGAACGGCAACGCGCGTTGACTACTGACGGCCAGTCCCGCCTCACCCGAATCATCGACAAGCTGGCTCCCATTCTCGATGCCTTGCCGGGTGAAAACTTTCGCGACCTGCTGGAAGGATGCTGGATTCACTTGGGAGGACCAGCTTGCGTCGATCGCAGTCAGTGGCAGGACATCGATGTATTTTTCGAGGAGGTGGCAAAAACCGTCCGCTCCGGCAACACTGACAACCTGTATCGGTTTGAACGCGTGCTGGACCGGCTTTACGCACGCCCACCCGTCGTTGGAGGCAACCCGGTGCAGATCCTCACCATGCACAAAGCAAAGGGGTTGGAATTCGATTTCGTTTTATTGCCGGGATTGGGGAAAGGAACTGGAAAAAATGAAAAGCAATTGATCTTCTGGCTGACTCATGGGAATCAGATGCTGTTCGCTCCAATTGAAGAAACCGGAGCCGGCGATTCGGACATCTACCGCTTCCTGAATGAGATCAACAAGGTCCGGGACTTCCACGAAATCCGCCGCCTGCTCTATGTTTCCGTCACGCGGGCAAAACAGCAGGTTCACCTGTTCGGTCATGTCACTGAAGACGGCGAGGGAAGTATCAAGAACCCGGCCAGCGGGTCCATGCTCGGTCACCTCTGGCCTTTTTTGCAAACAGAGTGGGAACAACAATTGCGCGAACCCGGTTCGGGACAGGCAGAATACCAACCGAAGCCGAAGGCATTGCGACTGCAACGGCTGGCAAATGGGTTTCAGCCCCCCGCGCCGCCGCCCGACATTCAAACCGGAAGACCGCTCGATATCCGCGAAGAACGTGAAGACCGGCCGCCTTACTTCTGGGCTGGAAACGAGGCACGGTTTCTGGGCAATGTCCTGCACCGATGCTTCAAGGACATCGCCGATCAGGGGTTGGAAGCCTGGGATGCCAAAAAGCCGGAGTCCATGAAACCGGCGTTCAAGGCGGCGTTGTTGAACGAAGGCCTGACCTTCGACCGCGCAGACGCCGCAGCGGAAAAAGGCGTGCGGGCTCTTCAGAACATATTGGGGGATGAGAAAGCGGGGCGCTGGATTTTATCCGCGCATGAAGACGCAGAGAGCGAATTTGCCCTCACCTTCGCCAAGGATACGGTTTTCTCCAACCGCATCCTCGACCGGACATTTGTGGATGAGAACGGAGTGCGCTGGATCATCGACTACAAAACCGGCGAACACGAGGGCGGTGACGTGGAGGGATTCTTTTCGCAGGAACAAAAACGTTATGCGCCGCAGTTGCAGGCCTACGCGGAAATACTGCGCGTGCGCGGGGAAACCCGGCCAATCAAGCTCGCCCTGTATTATCCCCTGCACCGCCGTTTGGTGGAAGTCCCCGACTCAAACGGCGGTGTTTGAGTTTCTACAAGTCGATCAGGCTTTGCGGAACACCAACGCGTCGTTTTCCTTTTCGACATGGATGGTGTCGCCTTCCTGAATTTTCTCGTCGAGCAACTCCAGCGAC
This sequence comes from Nitrospina gracilis Nb-211, assembly GCF_021845525.1. Taxonomy (NCBI): domain Bacteria; kingdom Pseudomonadati; phylum Nitrospinota; class Nitrospinia; order Nitrospinales; family Nitrospinaceae; genus Nitrospina; species Nitrospina gracilis. Next base: position 1,751,302 of record NZ_JAKJKD010000001.1, read on the forward strand.
AGCGGGTCCTGTACGAACTTCTGAATGACCCGCTTGAGCGGGCGTGCACCGAAGACCGGATCGTAACCCTTCTCTGCAAGCCACGCCTTGGCCTCGTCGCTCAATTCGAGAGACATGTTGCGGTCTGCAAGACGCTTGCGCAGGTCCTCGACCTGAATCTCGACAATCTCCTTGATCTGTTCGCGGCTGAGGTTGCGGAAGATCACGATGTCGTCGATGCGGTTCAGAAATTCCGGGCGGAAATGCTGGCGCAACTCCTGCCGCACGGCTTCCTGAACATTCTCGTATTCGCGATCCCAGTCGGCCTTCCCGGCCTTTTCAAGCTGACCCATCTGCATGCCCGCTTCCTGGATCATCTTGCCCGCGATGTTGGACGTCATGAGCACAACGGTGTTTTTGAAATCCACCGTCTTGCCGTGTCCGTCGGTCAGGCGTCCTTCATCCAGAATCTGAAGGAAAAGGTTGAACACATCCGGATGCGCTTTTTCGATTTCGTCAAACAGCACCACCGAGTACGGGCGGCGGCGGACGTGCTCCGTCAGGTATCCGCCTTCCTCATAACCGACATAACCCGGAGGTGCGCCGATGAGCCGCGCGGTCGAATGCTTTTCCATGTACTCGGACATATCGACGCGGATCATCGCCTGCTCGTCATCGAACAGAAACTCCGCCAACGTCCGCGCCAGCTGCGTCTTGCCCACACCCGTTGGACCGAGGAACAGGAACGTACCGATTGGGCGGTTCGGGTCCTGAATGCCGGAACGACTGCGGCGGATGGCGTTCGATACGGCGGTGACCGCCTCGTCCTGTCCCACCACCTTGCGGTGCAATTGCGATTCCATGGCCAGCAGGCGTTTCTTTTCCGACTGCATCATCTTCTCGACGGGCACACCGGTCCAGCGTGAAACGATGCTCGCAATCTCTTCCTCGCCCACTTCTTCGTTCAGTATTTTCTTTTCGGTCTGCACATTCGAGAGATGCGTCTCCAGATCCTGCATTTCCTTTTCAAGGCGCGGCAGGGTGCCGTACTTCAGCTCCGCCGCCTGGCCCAACCGCCCTTCCCGCTCGGCCATTTCACACTCGCGCCGGGCCTGCTCGATCTTCTCTTTCAATTCGCGTTTTTCGGCGATGACTTTCTTCTCGCTTTCCCACTGCTGTTTCATTGCCTCGCACGCTTCGCCCAGCTTTCCGATTTCCTTTTCGATTTTCTGCAGGCGGTCCTTCGATTGCGCATCCGACTCCTTTTTCAACGCCTCGCGCTCGATTTCCAACTGCATGATCTTGCGCTGATACTCGTCGATCTCCGCGGGGAGTGAATCGATCTGCATGCGCAGGCTGGACGCCGCTTCGTCGATCAAGTCGATCGCCTTGTCCGGCAGGAAGCGGTCCGAGATGTAGCGGTGCGACAACCGCGCCGCCGCAAGGATCGCCGCGTCCTGGATGCGCACACCATGGTGCACTTCGTATTTTTCCTTGAGGCCGCGCAGGATGGAGATGGTGTCCTCCACCGACGGTTCCCCCACCATGACGGGTTGGAACCGGCGTTCCAGCGCCGCGTCTTTTTCGACATATTTACGGTATTCACGCAGGGTGGTGGCGCCAACACAGTGCAGTTCACCCCTCGCCAGCGCGGGTTTCAGCATGTTGGAGGCGTCCATCGACCCTTCCGCCGAGCCCGCGCCGATGAGCGTGTGCAACTCGTCGATGAACAAAATGATCTCGCCTTCGCTGCTGTTGATTTCCTTCAGCACCGCCTTCAGGCGGTCTTCAAATTCACCGCGGTACTTGGTCCCCGCCACCAGCGCGGCAAGGTCGAGGGCGATGATGCGTTTTTCCTTGAGACCTTCCGGCACGTCGCCATGAAAAATGCGCTGGGCCAGTCCTTCCACAATGGCGGTCTTGCCCACGCCCGGTTCGCCGATCAATACTGGATTGTTCTTCGTGCGGCGCGACAGCACCTGCACCACGCGGCGGATCTCCGCATCGCGGCCAATCACCGGATCGAGCTTTCCGGAACTGGCTTTCTGCGTCAAGTCGATACAGTACTTTTCCAGCACCTGGTATTTGGCTTCGGGATTCTGGTCGGTCACGCGCTGCGAACCGCGCAATGTGGTGAGGGCCTGCAGGAGATCGTCGCGTTTGATGCCGTGCGATTTGAACAGCTTGCCCGCGCGGGTTTTGGTGTCGCCCGCCACTGCAAGCAGGACGTGTTCCGCGTTCAGAAACTCGTCCTTGATCTGCCGCGCTTCCTCGAACGCCTTGTCGAGGATGCTTTTGAGATCGGATGAAAGATAGACCTGCCCTCCAGCGCCTTCCACCCGGGGGTACTTTTTAATCTGTTCTTCGAGCTCGGAAAGCAGACGGGCTTTGTCGGCTCCGACCTTGCCGATCAGGACAGGTGCGATGCCTTCGGCATCCTTCAACAGAGGCACAAGCAGGTGTTCGCATTCAATGGCCTGCTGGCGCGCTTCTTCGCACAGAGACTGTGCCTCCATCACGGCATTCTGCAATTTAATGGTCATCTTGTCGAAACGCATCTTCAATCTCCTTACGCTAAAAGGATGCTGAGATTTTAATAAGATGCGCGACCGGTGGGGTCAAGGCAGGGAAGAGTGGATTTTAAACCTGCTGAAAATGGGAACGAATATCAGGAAGGATCAGGCAAGGCCTTTTTCGCCCAGCCAGCGCTCGGCCTCCAGTGCGGCGGCACACCCGGCCCCGGCGGCAGTGACGGCCTGCCGGTACTTGTGGTCGTGCACGTCTCCGGCGGCAAACACACCCTCAACGCTGGTTTCCTGAGTACCGGGTTTGATCTTGATATAACCGGTGTCGTCGAGGTCGATCTGGCCCTTGAAGGGCTGGGTGTTCGGGGTGTGGCCGATGGCGTAGAAGATGCCTGCAACTTCGATGTCGCGCGTTTCGTTGGTTTTGACGTTGCGCACGCGCGCGCCGGTGACGTACTGGTCGCCAATGGCGTCTTCCAGTACCGTGTCCCAAACCATTTCGATTTTTTCATTTTTGAGGGCGCGTTCCTGCATGATCTTGGAGGCACGCAACTCGTCGCGGCGATGCACCAGGTACACGACGGTGCCGAACTTGGTGAGGTAGGTCGCCTCTTCCACCGCCGTGTCGCCACCGCCGATGACCATGAGCGGCTGATTGCGAAAAAACGGCAGAGCGCCGTCGCACACCGCGCAGGCGGACATGCCCTGGTTCCACAGCTTCCCCTCGTTGGGCACGCCCATGCGTTTCGCCGTGGCGCCGGTGGAGATGATGACGGAGTGCGCGTGCACCTCCGTCTTGTCGCCCTTGATGCGGAACGGACGTTTGGAGAAATCCACTTCATGCACGTCCTCCTGCACCATCTGCGTGCCGAAGCGTTCGGATTGGCGGCGGAACAACTGCATCAACTCCGGTCCGTTGATGCCGTCAGGAAAGCCGGGATAATTTTCGACGTCGGTCGTGGTGGTCAACTGGCCGCCTGCGGAGCCGCCAACCACATAGCCTTCATACATGAACGGTTCGAGGTTGGCCCGCGCGGCATAAATGGCCGCAGTGTGGCCCGCCGGACCCGACCCGATGATTGCTACCTTCTTCACATCCTCCGCCATGTTTTTATCCTTTCTAACATTGCCGGGAGCGGCAGAACCTGCGTGAACGCCCCCGGTGATGAAGCATTACTTGTTCGATGAGTCCGTCCGGAATAGATTCGCTGTCCGTCACGGAAGTTCGGTCAGACCGTCAGGTTGCCGTTCAACGCCTCGTTGATGGTCTGCCGGATGCGGGTCTCGTCGGCCGGAAGCTCATATGGTTTGAACAGGCACTCCGGCTCGACGCCGCGCAGGGTATTGGAATGGTATTTAACCAGAAAATCGGTGAACTTCAACCCGTTGGCAGTGGAAATGACGACCACCCGATCATTCTTTTTGATCTCGCCGCGCTTGAGCAGTTTTTCCATGACGGCCAGAGCCACGCCGGTATGCGGGCAACACAAAAGACCCGTCTTGTTGGCGCGACCGGCGGCATTTGCCAGTTCGTTTTCCGTTGCCTCTTCGACGATGCCGTCGAATTTCTGCAGAGCGCGGATGGCTTTCTTCACGCTGACCGGAGCGCCGATCTGAATGGCACTGGCCAAGGTCTTGCGGGCCTGAATGGATTTGAAGGATTTGAATCCGCGTTTGAAACTGCGCACCAGCGGGTTGGCGCGTTCCGCCTGCGCACACACCAGCCGCGGCAGTTTGTTGATGATGCCCAGTTCGTACATCATCTCGTACCCTTTGCCGATGGCGCTGACGTTGCCCAGGTTGCCTCCGGGGACAATGATGAAGTCCGGCACCTCCTGATCGAACTGCTGGGTCAACTCAAAGCTGATGGTCTTCTGCCCTTCCAGCCGGAGCGAGTTCATCGAATTGGCAAGGTAAATCTCCTTTTCCTGGCAGATGCTTTTGACGATCCTCATGCACCCGTCGAAATCCGTATCCAATGAAAATGTCATCACCCCATGCGTGATGGGCTGGATGAGCTGGGTCATGGAAATCTTGTTGCGCGGCAGGAACACGATGGCCGGAATGCCGGCGACGGCGCAATAGGCGGCGAGCGACGCGGAGGTGTCTCCGGTGGAGGCGCAGGCAACGGCTTTGATGTCCTTTCCCTCGGTCCGCATCTGCTTGACCATGGACACCAGCACAGTCATGCCCAGGTCCTTGAACGAACCGGAATGCGCCATGCCGCACTGTTTGACCCACAATTCTTCGAGGCCAAGCTGTTTGCCCAACCGTTCGGCCCAGAACAGGTTGCTTCCACCTTCGTAGGTGGAGACGATGTTGTCGTTGTCCACGTTGGGGCAGACCAGTTCCTTCTTGCCCCACACGGAACTGCCGTACGGCCAGTCGTGACGGCGGTAGCGTTCGTCGAACAGGCTTTTCCATTCTGCGGCCGAACGCTTTTTCAGCCGCTCCATATCGTGCGTGACTTCCAACAGGTCGCCGCAATGCGGGCAGTTGTAAATCACTTCATTCAATTCGTACCGGCCGGAACAGCCATTGATGCACTGAAACCAGGCGTCGAATTCGAGAGCTACCTCTCCACTCTTATGAGAACCGTTTTCTCGCATACCACGTCCAATTGTTCGATTTCTTTTAAAGCCTGTTGAATGTTTTTCTCTTTCGCCTGGTGCGTCATCATGACGAGGGGAACGCCCTTCCCGTCCATATCCCGTCCCCGCTGGATCATGGACTCGATGCTGATGTCGTGCCGCCCAAGAATACCAGAAATTTTGGACAATACACCCGGTTTGTCCTGCACGAGGAAGCGTAAAAAGTACTCCCCCTCGATTTCATGGGTGGGTTTGAGGGGAATTTTCTTCAGGCTGTGGCTCTGGAACGATTGGGCCGGCACCCGCCCGGAGGCCCCAGAGAGGATATTGCGGGCAATTTCCACGATGTCTCCCACCACCGCACTGCCCGTCGGCAGGGACCCGGCGCCGTGGCCCACCAGCACATTTTCCTCCATCAGATCGTCGCGGACCATGATGGCGTTCAGCACGCCGTTGACATTCGCCATCGGTTTGGATTCCGGAATCATCGCCGGATGCACGCGGATATCCAGCTCCTTGCCGTCGAACTTGGCGACCGCCAGGAGTTTGATGCGGAAACCGAACTCGCGGGCGCACTTGATATCAACCGGGGTGATTCTGCTGATGCCCTGGATGTAGATTTTTTCAAAATCAACCGAAGTGCCGAACGACAGGCGGCTCAGGATGGCAATCTTGTGGGCAGAATCGATGCCCTCGACATCGAAGGTCGGGTCGGCTTCGGCGAATCCTTTTTCCTGTGCTTCCTTCAACACCAGCTCGAATTCGAGGTCCTCATCCGACATCTTGCTGAGAATGTAGTTGGCGGTGCCGTTGACGATGCCCTCGATGGCCTCGATGCGGTTGGCGACGAAAGCCTCGCGGATGGAACGGATGATGGGAATGGCCCCGCCGACAGCGGCCTCGAAACCGAGGTTCACCTTGTGCTTTTCCGCGGCGGCGAACAACTCGTCTCCGTGTTTCGCAAGCAGGGCCTTGTTGGCGGTGACCACGTGCTTGCCGTGCTCGAAGGCTTTCAGGATGAGGTCGCGGGCTGGCTCGTAGCCGCCGATCAGTTCGACCACCACATCGACGTCCGGGTGATTGACCACATCGTAAGCGTTGGTGGTGAGGATCTTTTGATCCACTTCCACACCACGCGGGGTTGTGATGTCGAGATCGGCGATGCATGCCACTTCCACCGCCGTGCCCAGACGGTCCACAATGTTCTGCCGGTTTTTTTGCAGGATGCGCACCACGCCAGCGCCGATGGTGCCGAATCCGATCAATCCGATTTTTACAGGTTTCATAAAGGAACGAAGTAGGATGAGTTAGAAAATTTCGCGAATGCCCCGCACGGCCTGGCGGATGCGGTGCTCGTTTTCGACAAGAGAAAAGCGGACGTAATGATCCCCACCGTCGCCGAATCCGATCCCCGGCGACACCGCCACCTTGGCTTTTTCGAGGAGCAGTTTGGAAAATTCGAGCGATCCCATATGCTTGAGCTGGTCGGGGATTTCCGCCCAGACGAACATGGTGGCCTTCGGCGGCTCCACCGCCCAGCCGATGCGGTTGAGGCCGGCGCACAACACGTCGCGCCGCACTTTATACATCTCCCGGATTTCATCCACGCAGTCGCGGGGTCCGTTGAGTGCAATGATGGACGCGATCTGGATCGGCTGGAACATGCCGTAGTCCTGGTAACTCTTGATCCGGGCCAGCGCGTGGATGATCTCACGGTTGCCGACCATGAAGCCCACCCGCCAGCCGGGCATGTTGTAGCTTTTCGACAGCGTGAAGCACTCCACGCCGACGTCCTTCGCACCCGGTACCTGGAGCAGGCTGGGCGCGCGGTATCCGTCGAACACGAGGTCGGCGTAAGCATAATCGTGGATCACGATCAGATCGTGCTCGCGGGCAAAGTCCACCACCTTGACGAAGAAGTCGAGATCCACCACCTGCGTCGTCGGGTTGTGCGGGAAGTTGATGATGAGCGCTTTCGGCCGCGGCCAGGTCTGTTTGTATGCCTTCAGCAGGGCTTCGAAAAAGTCGATGTCCTTTTGCAAAGGTACGGAGGTGATATCCGCATTCGCCAGGATGAAAGCGTAGGTGTGGATCGGGTACGTCGGCGTCGGCACCAGCACGCTGTCGCCCGGACCGGTGATGGCCATGGCCAATGACGAAATGCCTTCTTTCGAGCCGATGGTGGCGATGGCCTCGGTCTCCGGATCGACGTACACCCCGTGCTCACGCTGATACCAGTCCGCAATCGCCTGGCGCAGTTTGGGAATACCGCGCGAAAGCGAATAGCGGTGGTTCTGCGGCTTCTGGATGGCTTCGATCAGCTTGTCCACGATGTGCTTGGGCGTAGCCTGGTCGGGATTGCCCATGCCAAAATCGATGATGTCCTCACCACGGCGGCGAGCCTGCAGTTTCAACTCGCCTACGATGTTGAACACATAGGGAGGCAAACGCTGAATGCGGGGAAATTCATTCATACTTCAAGGTCTAATTAATTTATCAGATGTTATAAAAAGCAGATCCCGGCGGACTCAGTGCGAGATACAGAGGGGATGGGCAAAACCTTCAGGCAGGCGCCCGGAATGGCATTCGGCCTTTAACCCTTTTATTACCAACGTTCTCCCAAGCCTGCGTCAAGATAGCATATTTTAACCTACCGTATCAATTTTATAAATGGGGGTTTAGGGCGCTTTCGGGCTTCCGTCAGGCCTATATCAGGTTGAGCTTGCGGGCGTGCTCCAGGATGGTGCGGGCGTTGATGCCGATGCCCTGCTTGAAGGCGGCGTTCTGGTAGTTGCTCATCATGCTCACCACGCCCATCAGGCCTCCATCGCAGGCCACAATGGCGCCGCCGGAGTTGCCGAAAAACACTTCATTGTCCTTGAACAGGATGTACTCCGACTCCTCCAGCGCATCTTTTTTCTTGATCCGGGCTTTTTGCAAAGAGTAGTATTTGCGATTGGGATGCCCGACGATCATTAGATCGTCCTCACCCTCCGGGTTCATCTTCAGATCCAGGTAAGAGGGGTACGACCCCTGGGTTTTGATGAACGCCAGATCCAGATTCCGAACCCGATGCACGGAATCGATTTCGATCGTCCTTCCCGGCCGGGCCAGATCGTCTGCCGGAACCTCTGGAAGCACCACTTCGATCGATTTCCCATCCACCACGTGCCGCGCCGTAACAATGAGGCGCGGACCGATGAACACCCCGGCGCCGACCGAATGATCCGCTTTGATCACAACCGTAGCCCCAGCCACCTGACCGTACAGCCGGTGTGGGGTCTGGCACTCGATGCCCTTGCCGATGAGGTGGCGTTCGAGTTCGTTTTCCGGAGGATTGAAAAACAGCCGCACCGCCCGTTTGATGCGCTTCGGGTAGGTGTTTTCCGGGTCGGTCATCGCCAGCCTCTGGTTGCTGAGGGCAATGATCCCGAGCACAACAAAGAGCGCGATCCAGCCTTTATTTTTTCTTGTATCGAAACGCATAGGTGCGAATGGAAGATATCCAGGCAATCCTGCTGGGCCTGATCCAGGGCCTGACCGAGTTTCTACCCGTCTCCAGTTCCGGGCATTTGATTCTGGTGCCCATCCTGTTTGATTATCAGGATCAGGGGCTGGCCATGGACGCCATTCTGCATTTGGCCACCCTGCTCGCCATCATCATATTCTTCCGCAGGGAGCTCTGGCAACTGCTGTGTGCCATGTTCGACAAAAAGAACCAGCCGGCACGGCATCGCGTTGCCTGGGGCATTATTGTGGCCACGGTCCCCGCCGGGGTGGTGGGACTCTCACTCGGTGACTGGATCGAGGCGAACCTCCGAAGCCCGGTGTTCGTCGGGACCAATTTGATTTTCTGGTCGTTCGTATTCTGGTGGGCGGACCGGGGAGCGGCGCGCACCGACGGCGGTGAAGCGGAACTGAACGGCATGTCGTTCAAGCAGATTCTGTTGATCGGGTGTGCGCAGGCGGTGGCCTTGTTTCCCGGCACGTCGCGGTCCGGCATCACCATCGCCGCGGGCCTGTTCATGAACTTATCCCAACCCGCCGCCGCGCGCTTCGCCTTCCTGCTGGGCACGCCGGCCATCCTCGCCGCCGGCCTGCACAAAACCGTTTCAGTGATCACACAACCGGAAGAAGCCTTAATATTCACCAGCGGACAGATGGCCATGGCCTTCAGCATCTCCTTTCTGTCCGGTTACCTGGCCATCAAGATCCTGCTGACGGTGGTGAGCCGCGTGGGCCTGATCCCCTTCGTCATCTACCGGTTGCTTCTGGGCGGGTTCATCCTGGCAATTTACTGAAACAAAAAAAGCCGGACCGCCTTTTCGGCGGCCCGGCCCTCTTTGCTGACTAGAGCGTTATTTGCATTCGACCATCAGGTCAACCGTTCCATTGTTGGTGATGCGGACTTCACCACTGATATCGCCCAGCGAATCACCACGGCTGAAGTTGGGTTCGTGGGTCAAGGTAACAGACTGACGACCCATGCTGTGTTTGTTGGCCATACCCACACCCCGCTCGCCTTCCAGACCATGGTTCTGACCCGGTCCCAAGGTGATGGGAATGGTGGTGGCATTGGAAGATTTCCAGATAACCGCATTGGCACTTCCCCCGTCCCCGTGAGCGGAGTTACCGGAGGCTTGCAGAGTGATCTGGTTCGCATCCACACAGGATGTTTTGTCACCCGGCTTCAGGGTCCCTGCAAATGCGGAAGCGGAAAAACAGAGCGCGAGCACAGCAATGACAGCTACGAACAGGACTTTTTTCATAACGGACCTCCCTTACCCAATAAAATTGAACATTGCCCCATAAAAATTTGGATCACTCGTTCTGCCCCTATGGATCCAATTGCCCCAAAACCTTTATCAACCGGTTTGTTCCGGTTGCTCAATACCCTTTTCAGAGGGGCCCGTCGATAACCCATTTTGCCCCTTACACTTAATTGTGGCCAGTATACTTGGAAAGAGGTGCAAGTCAACAATTTTTTAGAATTTTTACTACAATACATAATACCAATTCCTATAATTTTCAATCCTACCTTCCTACTCATGGTGGAGCAGGCTAAAGCTTTATTTTTTAAACATTTTTAAGAAACAGGATTTTTTCTAAACTGGTTGCATCGGGTTAAAATGGCTGTTTTGAGGTAGAGGGCATTCCAGTCCGGAACGCAGGCTGGAGGAGACGAACATGGGCGCCACTGTTCAGGAAAAAAACAAAACCACGATCCCCGCTTCCGTACGCAGGCGGTTCATCAAGTTCATCATTTTGATCCTCGTGGGATTTGGCACCGGGTTTTATTTTTCCCGGCACGGGGTGAAACTGACGCCGGAATCTTTCCAGGCCTTTGTGTTGTCGATGGGGGTCTGGGGTCCCGTGCTTTACATTGGCGTGTTTGTCATCCGGCCATTGTTCCTGATCCCGTCCATCGCCCTGTTCATCGCGGGAGGGCTGGCCTTCGGTCCGGTGGTGGGTCCGTTATACGCCTCGGTGGGGGCGGGGGCGGGCGGCACGCTGGGGTTCTGGATCGCCCGCACCATGGGTCACGATTATGTGAAGAGCAAACTGAAACTGGGCGCGGACATGATCGACGACACGCGTTTCAGTTTCTCCATGGTGTGGTTGCTGAGCCTCATCCCCATCATGCCGGTGACGGTGATCAACTACGGTGCCGGGTTGTCCACCATGCGCTTTCGGCATTACATCCTTGCGCATGTGCTGGGCCTGACCCCACGCGCCTACGCCTACGGATTTTTCGGCAGCACGCTGTTGGCAATCGGCTCCACCCAATTCCGCGTCGCGCTCATCATTCTGATCGTACTGGCTCTCATCAGCCTCTACATGCGCTACCGCGCACGGCGTAAGCGGGTGCTGGAGTTGGAAGCCGCGCAATAACTTTCCGCATCAGTTTTCCAGAGTCTGGTTTTCGATCACCACCCCACCCGGCACGGCAAGCGGTTTGCCGTGGCTGATCAGGCGCACCCTCCCTTTCAGCGTCGCCACGCCGCGGAACCACACGTTGCCTTCCGCTTCCAACGATTCCAGGTCCACCAGGCTGGGTGCCTGCGAAACGCGGCGGCTGTACTCTTCAAAATTTTCCAGCGGTCCCTGCCAGACGACGGATGGCAGGTTCGCCTGCGCCCGCGCCGGGTTCCGCCGCAAATGCGCCCCTTCCTGCACGAAAAGGTCGGACTGGATCACCAACAGGTCGCTGGTTTTTTTGACCGGCAGAAAACGGTCGCGGTTCACCACCAGTCCAACGGCTTGTTCAAAATGCTCCAACGCCGCGCCGATGGCGGTTTCGAGTTGGATCACCGCCCGGCCATCTACGGATTTTTCGTTGACGATCAGGTTGAGGTCCATGGGCCCCCGCTCCAACCGGCGTTTCAAATGATCGAGATGAATCCAAATGTTGTTGGTGTTGAACACGCGGAATTTTTCAGTGCCGCAAAACGCATCCACGTGCTTCGGCGGCACCTGCGCGACCTCCAGCAGGTGCAGCCGGCCATCGCTGTCCTCATACAACGTGCCACCTTTCACGTCGGCGGATGTCTTCGGGGTCATTTCCATCAAAAACGGAATGTCGTGCTTCAGCATATGGTGGGCGATGGCGGGATCGGCCGTCGCGCCCAGGTTGTCGGCGTTGGACACGAACAAAAGTTTTTTGCCCTCGTCGCGCAGACGGTCGAGGATTCCCTGCTCCTCAAGGCAGGTGTACAGGTCGCCGTGACCCGGCGGGTACCACGCCTCCTGCCCGAACTCTTCTTCCTTAAGGGGCCGTCCTGTTGCCTTATCCAGCCGGGGAAACCGGTTCTGAGTGAAGCATTCGATCGGCTGGGAGTCAGGGTAATTGGAAAGGACCAGTGCCGTCTGTTCTTCGGTGTAAAAACTGTTCATCAGGATCAGCGGCACCCGCACCGCCCAGGTTTGCTCCAATTCCTGCAACTGGCCCATGATGAAATCGAGGAAGGTGAGCCCGTCGCGGATGGGAATCAGCGATTTCGGTCCGGGGCATCCCATGCTGGTGCCAAGCCCTCCGTTCAGTTTGCACACTGCCAGGTGGGCCAGCGCCTCCCTTCCCGCGTCTTCGTCCGGCGGCTCCAGGTTTTCATACGGCACCAGCCTGTCCACCTGCGGGGAGTGGATGGAATCCCAGTCGATGAGGCTGTCCGCTCCCTCCCGATGCCGCTCCACCAGGCGCAAAAACGCCCGGCGTGCCCGCGGTGTCAGATCCACTCCCTCCAAAACCCGGCTCCATTCCGAAATTTCCATTGGTTTATCCTGGGAACAGTCTTAAATTAGAATTATCAACTGGTTTCCCCCCAACCCAGGGGGCATACGGACCGGAATCCCCGTCGTCCGTATTGCTTGCCCATCTCTTCCATTCGGGAGATGATTATGAATGATAGCGTGACAAATACCAAGCCCTCCAGCCTACCCGAAGGCAATAGTGTGGACGTCATCAAAGACTCCATTTCCCATCATCTGAAATACTCGCAGGCGAAATCACCCCGCACGGCAACGCTCATGGATCATTACAACAGCATTGCCTTCGCCGTGCGCGACCGGCTGGTAGAGAAATGGATCGACACGCAAAACCGTTATTTTACCAAAGACCCGAAACGCATTTATTACCTGTCGATGGAATACCTGGTCGGCCGCGCCCTCAGCAATTACCTGGTGAATCTCGACTTCAAAAAGGAAGTGTGCCGCGCCATCGAGAAACTGGGACTCGATCTGGAAAACATCGAGCAATCGGACATAGAAGCCGGGCTGGGCAACGGAGGCCTCGGTCGCCTCGCCGCCTGCTTCATGGATTCGATGGCGACGCTTGGGATTCCAGCGGCCGGGTACGGCATGCGTTACGAATACGGCATCTTTTATCAAAAAATCATCGACGGCTTTCAGGTCGAGACGGCGGACAACTGGTTGCGTAAAGGGTATCCGTGGGAGTTGCCCCGGCCCGATTACCTGTACCCCATCCGCTTTTACGGCCGCGTCCAGCATACGTCAGACAAGGAAGGGTACGGCATCTGCCACTGGGTGGACTCGCACGACGACGTGATGGCGATGGCCTACGACGTCCCCATCCCCGGCTACCACAACCAGACAGTGAACAACCTGCGCCTGTGGAGCGCACGCTCCACCCGCGAGTTCGACCTCGACAGCTTCAACGAAGGCGATTACGTGCAGGCGGTCAGCCGCAAGCACGAATCGGAAACACTGTCCAAAGTCCTGTACCCGAACGACAGCAACATGCAGGGCAAGGAGTTGCGCCTGAAGCAGGAATACTTTTTCGTGTCGGCATCGCTTCAGGACATCCTGCGCCGTTACAAGCGCAACCATTCCACGTTCGAATCGTTTCCGAAAAAGGTGGCGATTCAATTGAACGACACCCATCCCGCGCTCGCCATCCCGGAGCTGATGCGCTTGCTGATGGACCGCGAGCACCGCCCTTGGGAGGAGGCATGGGAAATTGCCGTCAAAACCTTTGCCTACACCAATCACACTGTCCTGCCGGAAGCTCTGGAGAAGTGGTCGGTGGACCTCATGCAACGCGTCCTGCCGCGCCACCTGGAAATCATTTACCAGATCAACCAGAATTTTCTGAACCGCGTTCAGGTTCAGCATCCGGGCAACAACGCCATGCTGGAAAAGGTGTCCATCGTCGAGGAACAACCGGTCAAAAGCATTCGCATGTCCAACCTGGCGATCATCGGCAGTCACACCGTCAACGGCGTCGCCGCCCTGCACAGCGACATTTTGAAAAACCGCGTTTTTCCCGAATTCAACAAGCTGTTTCCGAACCGATTCACCAACATCACCAACGGCATCACGCAACGCCTGTGGCTGAAATCGTGCAATCCCGCACTCTCCGATCTACTGAACGACACCATCGGCGACGGCTGGGTGACCGACCTCAACCAGATGCAAAAACTCAAAAAATTCGCGGACGATGAGGAGTTTCAAAAACGCTGGCGGGATGTGAAGATGAGCAACAAGAAACGGCTGGCGGGATACATCCGCGAGGACAGGGCGCTCCGAATGGAGATCAATCCCCATCACCTGTTCGACGTGCAGGTGAAGCGCATCCATGAGTACAAACGGCAACTGCTCTGCCTCCTGCACGCCATCGTGTTGTACAACCGTTTCAAGGAAAACCCGAACTGCGACCACGTGCCGCGCACAGTGATGTTTGCCGGCAAGGCCGCGCCGGGCTACGACGTGGCGAAGCTCATCATCAAGCTCATCACCAGCGTCGCGGACAAGGTTAACCATGATGTGCAGACCGCGGACAAACTGCGGGTTGTGTTCATTCCCAACTACAGTGTGAACAAGGCGGAGGGCATCATCCCCGGCGCGGATCTTTCGGAACAGATTTCAACGGCGGGAATGGAAGCTTCCGGCACCGGCAACATGAAGCTGGCACTCAATGGCGCGCTCACCATCGGCACCCTCGATGGAGCCAACATCGAAATCAAAAACGAAGTCGGCGACGATAACATTTTCATCTTCGGGCTGACCTCCGGGCAGGTTGACGAAGTCAAAACCCGGGGCTACAATCCACGTGAATATTATGAGAAAAACCATGAGTTGCGACGGGCCCTGGACATGGTCCGGGACGGTTATTTCTCACCGGATCATCCGCACCTGTTCCAGCCCATCATCGATTCCCTGCTGGTCAAGGACCGGTTCATGGTGCTGGCGGATTTCGCGAGTTACATCGAAAAACAAAAAGAAGTGGAAGCGCTGTTCCTTTCACCGAAGGAATGGACCCGCAAGTCCATCCTCAATGCCGCCAGCATGGGTCCCTTTTCAAGCGACCGGGCCATCCGCCAATACTGCCAAAAAATCTGGGACGTGCATCCACTTCCAAAATAAAAAATAATGAGGTTGCGGGACCGTGTCCGGTTCCGGTTTATGCTGGTTTTCAAAAAGAACATTTATTATCACCCGCTCGAATCCCTGCAGGGAGCGGCGGCGGACCGGCCGTACGGCGGCGATGAGGAACCCCAACCCATCGCCTTTCACCTGATCCACAAAGCCCTCGCCGCCGGACGGGAAGTCGTTGAAGAACTCACCTCTTCCGACGAAGCCTCCAGCTTTGAAAAACTGAAGGTGCTGTTCCCCCATACCGCGCGCTTTGGCGGGTTGCCGGTGATGGACCCGCTGTCGAAAAACCTGCTGGACGGCCTGTTCGACACCCGCACCTGGTTCTTCATGAACTGCTACCACCTTTGCTACCTGTACGATGCCTTGCAGGAGATCGTCGAAGACTACAGTTACAGCGATGCCCAACGGCGGCGTGAGGTGATCCCGGAGTTGCGCGGCGAGCCCATCAACTTCAACCATTTTCTGAACCAGTACTTTTTCAATACCGCCTTTCTCATCTCCGCCAAACGGTACAACGGCATGACCCCGCTGGAACGGCGTCAGCTCGGAAAACTGGACCATGCCTACTTCGGCGCGGTTTTGCCCAAGGACGACCCCGGACAGCCGGAAGACCCGACCATGGGCAAAGTGATCAACGCCATTCCCCCCGAGCCGGAAGAGTTGTCCCTCACTCCTCATCCGGGCAATCCTTATGCCTCCGGTGCGCTCAGCCTTTAGAAAGCAAACTCTTTCCTGCCTTTTCAAGCTGTGCTAAATTAAGGATGAACTGACGCAACCGGGTATCCCATGCTGATATTCAAAAACAACATCTACCGGAAACAATACGGAGAGTTTTTGGCCCTTTCCACCGTGCAGGATTTCTCCACGGAGTTCGATCCCCATCACTTCGTTAAAGCCTGCCTGGATGAGGAAGTGGAACTGCTCGATCTCATCAAGAGCCACCCGCAGGAATTCTGGCGCGACGACCTCGCGGGGTTCTATCCGCGTTCCCACCGGTTTGGCGAGTTGCCTGTACTGCGCAAACTGATCGAGATTCTGCTCGAAGGGTTGGAGTGCAAGGAACACTGGTACCACATGAACACCTATCACTTCAGCCTGCTTTATGACGGGCTCAACCGCTTCGCCTACAACTACAACCACGACAGTCCGCAGGAAAAGCTGAAATCCCTGCCGGAAATGCAGGGCAAGCCCATCTACTTCGAGCAGTTCGTGGATGATTACTTTTTCAATACCGTCTTCCTCCTGACGGAAGATGCCTACAACCGTCTTTCGGGCAAAGAAAAACAGGATCTGGGTTACACCTGCCCGTGCCAGTTCGGCGCCGTCAACGGCCTCAAACCCTGCCCGGAAGAGATGGAATTGCAGATCGCCAAGGATTACCCCTATCCCGTGTACGTCTGATTTCCGTATTTTCCGTCAAACCGGATACAATAGGCTGAACGGATTCACCCTCCCTTCCCCGCACCTGGAACAAGGATTCGACCTTTGCAAAAAGTTGCAACAGCTCAGGAAATGCAGGCGGCGGATAAAACCGCGATCGAGCAATACAAAATTCCCGGCCTGGTGCTCATGGAGAATGCCGGGCGCAGTGTGGTGGACCTCATGTTCACCCGCATCCCGGACCTCGCGGATAAAAAGGTCGCGGTGCTGGCGGGCAAGGGCAACAACGGCGGTGACGGTTTCGTCATCGCGCGCCACCTGCACCAGGCGGGCGTGGGCGTGCGGGTTCTTCTGGCGGGGAAAGTGGCCGATCTGAAAGGCGACGCCAGGACCAATGCGGACATCGCCGTGACCATCGGCATCCCGGTGGCCGAGATCAACGAACGCAACCTGAACTCACAGAACCATTCACTCCGCCATTCACACATCCTGGTGGACGCCCTGTTCGGCACCGGACTGTCCAAACCGGCGGGCGGCCTCTACGCGAAACTGATCCAAAAGATCAACGCCGCCAAAAAATACGTGGTGGCGGTAGATTTTCCGTCGGGCATCGACGCCGACTCCGGGCTGATCAACGGTCCCTGCGTGCAGGCCAACCTCACCGCCGCACTCGCTCTTTTCAAACGCAGTCATTTGATGTACCCGGCGGCGGAGACGATGGGCGAGATCGTGCAGATCGACATCGGCATCCCCCGGCAGGCGGTGGAAGCACAAAACATCGGCGTGGAACTGGTGGAGGAGGCGGACATCGCCGCCCTGCTCCCCAAACGCAAACGCAACACGCACAAGGGCACTTATGGCCACGCGCTGGTCATCGGCGGGTCGCGCGGCAAAGGCGGCGCCGCCGGGCTGACGGCCCTCGCCGCCTTGAGGGCGGGAGCCGGACTCGTCACTCTCGCCATTCCCGAATCGTGCAATGCCGCGCTGGAATTTCATCCACTGGAAGCAATGACCCTGCCCCTGCCGGAAACGCCATCCGGCTCGGTGGCGCCGGAGGCGGTGGACTTGTGCCTGTCCAACCTCAAAAACAAATCGACGCTGGCGATCGGCCCCGGCCTCTCCACTCACAAAGGAGCGCTGGCACTTCTGGAAGCTCTCCTGCCGCAGGTCACCTGCCCCGTGGTCATCGATGCGGATGGACTGAACGGGCTGGCCAAACTGCCGGGGCTATTGAACCGCATCCAGAGCGAGGTGGTGCTGACACCACATCCGAAAGAAATGGCACGCCTCATCAGCGGCACCACGAAGGACGTGCAGGCGCGGCGGCTCGACACCGCCCGCGAATTCGCCCAGACCCACGGCGTCACGGTTCTCTTGAAAGGTGCCCCCACGCTGGTGGCACTTGCCGACGGACGCATCCGCCTCAATCCAACAGGCAATCCCGGCATGGCCACCGGCGGTACCGGCGACGTGCTGACCGGGATGATCGCCGGATTCCTCGCGCAGGGGTTGAGTGGACCCGACGCTGCCGTCACCGGCGCGTACCTGCACGGACTGGCCGGCGACCGCGTGGCCGCGGAGATGAGCGAGACCAGCCTCATCGCGGGCGACCTGTTGAAAGCCCTGCCCCAAACCCTGCAACAGGTTCAGATTTAAGATGCAGTTCCCTTCCCGATCCCCTGAGGACACACAGAACCTGGGCCGGCGCATCGGCCGCCTTTTGCAGGCTGGCGACATTCTGCTCCTGTTCGGCGATCTCGGCGCGGGCAAGACCACCCTCATCCAAGGCATCGCCCAGGGAATGGAGGTGCCGCCGGACCAATATGTGCGCAGTCCGTCGTTCACCCTCATCAACGAATACCGGGGCCGTCTGCCCATTTACCATATCGATCTGTACCGCATCGAGTCGGCGGATGAAATGGCCGATCTGGGGCTGGAAGATTACCTGTTCGGCGAAGGCGTCACACTGATCGAATGGGGTGAGAAGCTGTTCCCGGAGCAGAAAACGGACCAGCCTCCCTTGATCCCTATCAACAACCGGGTGGAAATCCGACTGGAAATCGGGGGAGAAACCGACCGCACGCTCAGCCTGAGCCCGTACCCCCAGGCCTCCGCCAGCCACCCCCTTTTTGCTTTACAATGATAAGGACGTGTGGCATATTTTTCTGGTTGGTATATCCTTTGCATAGAGGGGCTTGCGTCACGAATGAACAATAAAATCAGGAAATTATTGTTTGTCTCCATTCTCGCCTTGGTGTTTTCTTTTGGCGCGAACTACTATTCCAGCATGGAAAACGCCCCTCTCCCCATCTCTATCGAAAAAACCGAAAAAGGCATCGACGTCCAGATCCAAAACTTTAAAGTAGAAAACGAGATAAATGGTCGTAAAGATTGGATTTTAAAAGCAGAAAAAGCAACCATAAATAACGAGCAGCAGGTTGTGAAGCTGAAGGACGTGAACGTCACCTATTACCTGGATGCCGACCACACATCGCATATATCCGCTGAAAAAGGCCGAATGAACCAGGAAACGAATGACATCTATCTGGAAGGAGATGTCCGGTTCACCGCCGAGGTGGGTGGTTTTGTCCAGGAATACATGGACCGCAAACGGTCCACAACCCAGGTCTCGGCCAACGGATCGTGAACATTATCTCTAAATTTGCCTGCACCCTCGCTACGGTGGGGGCCGGATTTTTACTGATGACGGGCTCCCCCGCCTGGGCGCAAAAGAACTCCGGGACCGAGGAGCCGAAGCGCCTGGAGATCACTTCGGAGAAAATGCGTACCGAGAACAATGGCCGCAAGATCATCTTCACCGGCAATGTCCGCGGCACGTGGGAGGATGTGGTGCTGACCTCCAGAATTCTGGAGGTATACACTCAGCCCAGAGACAAGACTCAGCCCGGCACCACCTCCGGCAAGGAAGACCCCGGCCAGGGGCAAGAGTTGGAAAAAATCATCGCGCTGGAAAACGTGGACGTGGTGAAAGGAACCAAAAAAGCCCGGGGCGACAAGGCGGTGTATTACGACAAAGAACAGAAAATGATCCTGACCGGCACGCCGCACGCCACCGCTTGGGAAAATGAAAACATCCTGGAAGGCCCGGAGATGATTTTCTACATGAATGAAGATCGTTTTGAAGTCACGAACGGCGTCAAATTGATCCTGTTTCCCAAGGACTCCGAGATAAAAAAGGTCGACAAGAAAAATTGAAACCGACACAGACGCCCCCAAGACGGACCGCCATTAAAACGCTCAGCGCGGTAAATCTGGTCAAGGCCTATCGCAAACGGCAGGTCGTCAACGAAATCAGCATCGAACTCAGGCAGGGAGAGATCGTCGGCCTCCTCGGTCCCAATGGAGCGGGAAAGACCACCACGTTTTACATGGTGGTGGGGTTGACGAGGCCGGACCGCGGCAAGGTTTTGCTGGATAAGGAGGACCTCACCGCCCAACCCATGTTTGTCCGGGCGAAACGGGGTATCAGCTACCTCCCGCAGGAACCCTCCATATTCCGCAAACTCACGGTGGAACAAAACCTCCTTGCCGTACTCGAGTCAATGAACCTGCCGGCGCGGGAACGCCAGCGCAAGGCGGAAGCGTTGCTGAAGGAGTTCAACATCCTGCACATCCGCAACGCCATGGCGTATTCCCTGTCCGGCGGTGAGAGGCGGCGTGTGGAAATCAGCCGCGCCCTGGCCACCTCGCCCGTGTTCATACTGCTCGACGAACCGTTTGCCGGCATCGACCCGATCGCCGTGGCGGATATTCAATTGATCGTGGAGAAGCTCAAGCAACGCGGCATCGGCGTGCTGATCACCGATCACAACGTGCGCGAGACACTCAGCATCACCGACCGCGCCTATATCATCAGTGAAGGCAAGATCATCGCCTCCGGGCCGCCGCAGAAGGTGGCCCAGGACCAGAAGGTGAAAGAGGTATATCTGGGCGAAAAATTCACCTTTTAACATTCAGGACCGGTAGCGCTTATGGCCATGGAAATGAAATTGAATCTGAAGATGGCCCAGAAGCTGGTGATGACCCCCATGCTTCAGCAGGCCATCAAGCTGTTGCCGCTCGCCCGCCTGGAACTCGCCCAACTGGTCCGGCAGGAACTGGTGGACAACCCGATCCTGGAAGAAATCATCGAAGAAGAGTCCTTCCTCGAAGGGGACGAGAATGACCCCGAATCCAGCCCGGAGGAGAATCTCCTCGACTCCCTGGGTGAGACCCCCACCGACGGCGACAAGAAAGACGAAAACGATCCCATCGAGCAGGAAGTGGACTGGGAGAGTTTCCTCCAGGACAACTACGAATACGGCCCCAGCCCGACGGCCGAGGCGGCGCCGGAACGCCCTTCCATCGAAGCCACTTACAAGAAAGAACCCTCCCTCACCGATCACCTGCACTGGCAGTTGAGCCTGACGGTGGACAGCGATGAGGACAAGTTCATCGGCTCCTGCATCATCGGCAATATTCAAAGCGATGGATACTGCACGGCGGAGCTTTCGGAGCTGGCGGAGATCAGCAACAGCACGCTGGAGGATGTGGAGCGCATCCTGAAAATCATCCAGACCTTCGAGCCGGTGGGCGTCTGCGCCCGCAATTTGAAAGAATGCCTGATGATCCAGGCCCAGGCCTTGCCGGAACGTTCGAAAACTCTGGAAACCCTTATCGACAAATACCTCGAAAAAATCGACGAGCGTTATTACCAGAAAATCGCCAACGAACTGAAACTGCCGGTGGAGGAGATCATCGAAGCGGTGCAGGTTCTCCGCGCTTTCGATCCCAAGCCCGGGTACAACTTCAGCTCCGAGGGCACGGATTACGTCATTCCGGATCTGGTGGTGGTCAAAAACGAAAACGGCGAGTACGACGTGGCGCTCAATGACGAAGGCATTCCGCGCCTCACCATCAGCCCCTATTACCAGACGCTCCTGCAAAGCTCCAAGGAAAGTCAGACCAAGGAGTATCTGGAGAACAAATACCGCTCCGCCATGTGGCTGATCAAGAGCATCGACCAGAGACGGCAAACCATTTACAAAGTCGGCAAAAGCATCGTCAAACTGCAACGGGAATTTCTGGACGAAGGCCTGGCGCATCTGCGCCCCATGGTGTTACGAGATGTGGCGCAGGACATCGAGATGCACGAATCCACGGTGAGCCGCATCACCACCAATAAATACATCGACACCCCCCAAGGCATTTTCGAGCTCAAGTTTTTCTTCCACAGCGGCATCAAATCCTACACCGGCGACAATAACCTGTCCTCCATCCGGGTCAAAACCATGATCAAGGAGATCGTACAGGGCGAGGATGAGAAAAAGCCTTATACGGACGACGAGATGGTTGAAATTTTGATGAAGAAAAACGCCAAGATTGCCCGCAGGACAGTGACCAAGTACCGGAAAGAATTGAACATACCTCCGGCCAGCAAACGAAAAAAATTCTATTGAAGGCCCCCGCCCTGCTTGATATTTTGAGGAGTTGAGGCTACATTCTTAAACTTTTATCCACCTTCGGTCCATTTGCAGGAGACTCCATCCATGAAACTCACGGTTTCGGGACGCCAGTTGAAAATCACGCAGGCAATAGAAGACCACTTGCAGCAGAAGCTGAACAAGGTCTTGAGGAACATTGACGACTCTGCCGACGTTCACGTTGCGCTGGCCGTAGAAAAGCACCGTCATTTTGCGGAAATCACTTTGAAGGAAAAAGGCATCACTGCCCACAGCGAAGCAGAAACCGATGATCTGTACCAGGCAATGGATCAGGCGATTGAAAAAATAGAAAAGCAAGTGAGCAAGCACTGGGAAAAAATCAAAAGCAAAAAATTGAAGAAGAGTCAGGAAGAAAAAGACAAACAGTTGGAATAAACCTCCCCCCTGACCCGAGCACCGGACTCTGACATTCTCATGAAAATCAGCGAAATCATTAAAGAAGATTACGTCATACCCAACGTGTCTGCTTCCGACAAACAGGGGGTGCTGGCGGAGTTGGTTGAGTTTTTGAATAAAAAGGGCGTGGTGGAGAACTGTGACCACCTCAACCGGGCCCTGTTGGAACGCGAAAAGCTGGGGAGTACCGGCATTGGAGAAAATGTCGCCCTGCCCCATGCCAAAGTCGCAAACCTGGATCAGATCGTGGCCGTCTTCGCCCGGTCGGTGCATGGGATCGATTTCGAGTCGCTGGACCAGAAACCGGTGCATTTCATTTGCCTGCTTCTGGCTCCCGAATCCTCGACAGGCCTGCATCTGAAAGCGCTGGCCAGGATTGCCCGGCTTTTCAAAGTCGAATCCCTGCGCGAAGCCATTTTAAAAGCGCATGACGCGGCGGAAATTTATTCCCTGATCGAAGAGGAAGACGCAAAGTTTATATGATAGAAAGGCCCTCAACCCCATTACAGAATCTATGAGCAAATATTCCGGCATCCCGGTTTCAAACGGAGTGTCCATCGGAAAAGCATATCTGCTGGACCGCTCCAAGGTCTGTGTGGTCAAGCGCAGTCTGGCCGAAAAGGAAATCCCGGCGGAAATCGTTCGCCTGCGTGAAGCCATCCAGATGTCCAAGGACCAGCTCCGCGACATCAAGCAACGGGCCAGTTCGGTGGCGGAGAAATACGCCATCATCCTGGACACATACACTCTCCTGCTGGAAGACGATCTCCTCGTCAACGAAACCATCGACAACATCAAGCAGGATAAAATCAACGCCGAATGGGCGTTGAGCCGCACGCTCGACAAATTCACCAGCCTGTTCAACAACATCAACGACGATTACCTGAAGGGCAAACGCGACGATCTGGATCTCGTCGTCCACGGCATCATCAAAAACCTCATCGGTCATCATCAGGAAAGCCTGGTGGACATCGACGAACCCGTGGTCATCATCACCCACGCGCTGAGTCCCTCGGACACCATCATAATGAACAAGGCGTTCATCCTTGGGATGGCAACGGAGGTCGGCGGCAAGACGTCGCACGTTGGCATCTTCGCCTCGGCACTGGGAATCCCTGCCGTCGTCGGTGTCCCCGGCCTCACCCAGTATGTCAACTCCGGGGACATGGTCATCATCGACGGCCTCGATGGCGAAGTGATCATCAATCCCGATGAGGACACCCTCAGTCATTACAGGACGAAGCAGAAAAACTACCTGCGGTATGAAAGGAAACTGCTCGACAACATCACCCTGAAATCCGAGACGATGGACGGGCACACGGTGCAGTTGATGGGCAACATCGAATCCGCACACGAAGCCAAAGCGGTTCGCAAATACGGCGGTGAAGGCATCGGTCTGTACCGGACGGAATTCCTGTACCTCGGGGCAAACTCCCTGCCCACCGAAAACGACCTGTACGCCAATTTCAAAAGCGTCGTGCAGTCCATGGAACCCTATACCGTGGTCATACGCACGCTGGACATCGGCGCGGACAAACAACTGCAACAGCTCGATCACGAAACCGAAGCGAACCCGGCACTGGGCCTGCGTGGAATCCGCCTTTCCCTCAAAAAACCAGACATCTTTATCCGTCAATTGAAGGGGATCCTGAGAGCCAGCCTTTACGGGCGTGTAAAAATCCTATATCCTATGATCACAAGTATGGATGAGGTTCGGGAGGCCAACCATTGCCTCGAACAGGCAAAAAAGGAATTGAAACGCGCACAAATTCCTTTTGATGAAAAAATCCCCATAGGGGCAATGATTGAAACGCCTTCCGCCGCCCTCACGGTCGATTCGATCCTCAACGTTGTGGATTTTATCAGTATTGGCACCAACGATCTGATACAATACATCCTCGCTGTAGATCGGATAAATGAGAATGTGGCCCATCTGTATCAGCCCTACCATCCTTCGGTTCTTAAAATACTCCGACAGGTTTTTGAGACCGCTGCAGATAAAGGCAAGCATGTAGCCATTTGCGGAGAGATGGGGGGCGACCCCATGGCCACGTTCCTTCTACTTGGGTTGGGGACCGTTCATGAATTGAGCATGGAACCCCATTCCATACCCAAAGTAAAAAAAATTCTGAGG
Source organism: Nitrospina gracilis Nb-211 (assembly GCF_021845525.1). Classification (NCBI taxonomy): domain Bacteria; kingdom Pseudomonadati; phylum Nitrospinota; class Nitrospinia; order Nitrospinales; family Nitrospinaceae; genus Nitrospina; species Nitrospina gracilis. The sequence continues at coordinate 1,775,702 of NZ_JAKJKD010000001.1, forward strand.
AAAGTCACGCTGGACGAAGCCCGCAAAATTGCGGACCATGCATTGAGTTTGTCCACTGCAGAGGAGGTCAACCAGTTTATCACCAACGAAATGCGTACCCGTTTCCCATCGGACTTCGACCGGGATCTCGCGTTTGGTGAAAAATCGGCTTGAGGCTCCCCCTCCCCATTTGCTGATTCCATCAGAATACCGGTACGCGAACGTTTTTTATTTTGATATGAACCATTGTCCATAAGGAATAAATATGAGCATAGGAAATTACCTGTTTACTTCCGAATCGGTGTCCGAGGGACACCCCGACAAAATCTCTGATCAGATTTCCGACGCCATTCTCGACGAATGTTTGAAGGCGGACCCGCTGTCCCGGGTCGCCTGCGAAACCATGGTGACCACCGGACTGGTGGTCATCGCCGGAGAAATCACCACCAATGCCCAGCTCGATTTCCAGGCCATCGCCCGGAAAACGATTGAGGAAATCGGTTACAACGATTCCGAAATGGGATTCGATTATAAATCCTGCGGCGTCCTCGTCACCGTGGACAAACAATCGCAGGATATCGCGGCCGGAGTGGATGATCATAAAAAAGAACAGGGCGCAGGCGACCAGGGCATGATGTTCGGCTTCGCCACCAATGAAACGCCGGAGTTGATGCCCTCACCGATTCTGTTCTCGCACAAGCTGGTTAAAAAAATGGCCGAGCTCCGTAAAAGCGGCAAACTGCCGTACCTGCGTCCGGACAGCAAATCGCAGGTCTCTGTCCGTTACGATGAGTGGAAACCGGTAGGAATAGAAACCATCGTCATCTCCACCCAGCACTCGCCGAAAGTCAGCAATAAAAAGATCAAGGAAGACCTGATCAAACACGTGATCAATCCCACTATTCCGGAAAAATTCCGCACCAAAAAAATGAAGATCCACATCAACCCGACCGGCCGCTTTGTCATCGGCGGCCCGCAGGGGGACTGTGGCTTGACCGGACGCAAGATCATCGTCGACACCTACGGCGGGTATTCCCGGCACGGCGGCGGCGCGTTCTCCGGCAAGGACCCGTCGAAGGTTGACCGCTCGGCGGCATACATGGCCCGCTACATCGCAAAGAACATCGTGGCCGCCAAGCTGGCGGAGCGTTGCGAGGTTCAGCTTGCTTATGCCATCGGCGTGGCCGAACCGGTATCGGTGTTCGTCGATGCCTTCGGTACCCAAAAGATCGACCTCAATCGCATCGAAAAACTCATCCGTGAGAATTTCGATCTGCGCCCGGCGGGCATCATCAAAACGCTGGACTTGAGAAAACCCCGTTTCCGGGCTTCCGCCGCGTACGGTCACTTCGGCCGCACCGAGAAGGAGTTCACCTGGGAAAAGACGGACAAGGCCGCGGCTCTCAAAAAAGCAGCCCGGCTGTAAACACGGAAAGCCCCGCCTTCCCGGCGGGGCTTTTTTTGTTCCCCAGCATCAAGTTCCCGCCATTGCCGTGGGCCGCGATTTTCAGAATGGCGGGAAATAAATGACGGTCTCACCGCTTAATCGAATCGCCCCCATGAAGATCCATTCCCTTCACCGATGGGACGTCACACCCAAAGAAGCCATTAACATCCAGAAGGACCTCGCCGCGCGGGTCAACACATCCTCCCCGTTGAAGCACCCTCCCCGTTTCATCGCCGGGGCCGACATCAGCCTGTCGCAGTCGCGTGGCCCGGCATACGCGGGTGTGGTGGTGCTGGATGCGGACACGCTGGAAGTCGTGGCGGAATACACGCAGAAAGGCATTATCGATTTTCCCTACGTGCCGGGCCTGTTGTCGTTTCGGGAAGCGCCGCTGTTGCTCCAGGTGTTCGAGCAGGTCGACCCGGCTCCGGACCTCATTATGCTCGACGGGCAGGGCATCGCCCATCCACGGGGATTAGGTCTGGCGTCGCATCTGGGATTGTTTCTGGATTGTCCGGCGGTGGGATGCGCCAAAAGCCGCCTGGTCGGCGAGCACCGGGAACCCGGGAAAAAGAAAGGATCGCACACGCCGCTTCAAGGGAAACAAGGGGAAACTCTCGGCGCGGCTTTGAGAACGCGGGAAGGATGCAAATCCATCTTCGTCTCGGCGGGACACAAAATCGATCTGGCTTCGGCCATCGAGTGGGTTCTGCGCGTCTCGCCACGCTACCGCATTCCGGAACCGACGCGGCTGGCGCACAATCTGGTCAACCGCGTGCGGAAAGAGGATCAGGGTTTGCGCGCCACCAGCAGGTAACCGGAGTCCGCGTACACCGGCTGAATCTCCTCCAACAAAAGGCCCGCCGATTCCACCTCCCGCCGAAACCCATCGCGGTCGTACGCGTGCCACACACCCGCTTCCAACTGATGTTGAATGTGGCGTAATCCGAGCAGAAGTGTCAGTGGATAGAATAAATAACGCTTCACACGGTGCTCGAACCCACGCAGGCTTTCCTTCTGCGAGCGCACACTGTGCTTGATGATGCGGTGGCCGTTATAGGTGTCGGACGGATTGGAGATAATGGCGCGTCCGCCGGGTTTCAAGACGCCCGCGATGCGCCGGTATACCTGCATCCGGTCCTCGGCGCTTGCCAGCGTGTACACGGAAAAATGTGCGACGACATAGTCGAAGGCCTGCGCTTTCAGCGGCCATTCGGCCAGCATGTCCGCCTGATACGTACGCACTTGGGGGTGGGACGGGAGGAACGACGCTTTCTGCCGCAACTGTTGCAGGCCGGAGGGCAGAATGTCGGTGCCGACGTATTTCAGCCCGCCATTCAGGTTGGCGTCGAGGTGCCGCACCAGAAGACCCGACCCGCACCCGAGGTCCAGCACGGTTGCCTCATTGGCAGGGGCTACCCTGGCCGCCGCGGCTTTCAACGAATCGTGATAGGCCTGCGGGCACAGCCCGTCATACAATCGGGTTTTGAATCCGAACTGCCAGTAGCCTCTAAACAGCGTTTCGAAAACTTTCATTCTGCAACTTGCCGGAAATTTAAGAACTCAATATAATAGTGCCTGCTGAAAGACCTGCTATACGGAGAACGCAACATGGCGAAAAAACCATTCATCAATAAATACGGGTTTGTCGAATACCCGTTTTTGCACGATCAACGAAAAGGCAAAAACTGGTGGTTCTTCAACCTGCTCGAAGACTACCTGAAACGCCGGTGCAAACACCGTCTGGGCAATGAATACACCAAAAACGACATGGAAGTCGATATGATGACCTTCCTGCACGAAACCAAACTCAAGTTTTTCGCGCTGGTTCCGGTGGGCATGGGCATGGAGTTCAAGCTGATCGGCAAGTACCGGTCGGAAGACCTGATGCACCTGGAAGACCCCGTCCCCTTCATCGGTGAGACCTACGGCGGCGGCAAGTTCAAGGTCAATATCTACCACGAGGGTACATTCGCGGGAACCGAAAACTACAAGACCCACGGCGACCCCAAATGGGTGGAAATCCCCGACGACGACTGATCGAACCGCACCTTTCCCCGCCTTTGCGTTACAGCGTTTCGTCCGGGTTGATCGGTTTCTGGATGGTGGGAATTTTGAACTTCAGGGCTTCGGGCACGGCGTTCTTTTCCTTGCCGACGGCCTTCTTTCCTTCTTCCGCATCGATGCCGATCCGCACCACGCCCTTGTGAACGCGTACCGGAAATACTTTCGTTTTCAATTCGGGGTTCTGCGGACAGCCGCCCGACTCCAGGCTGAATCGCCACTCGTGATTGGGACAGATGATGACGCCTTCCTCAATCCGTCCCTCCCCGAGAGGCGCCCCTTTGTGTGGGCACTTGTTCGATACCGCGAAGTACTTGCCCTTGTAATTGAACAGGGCGATCTCCTGATCCCGCACGGTGACAATGGCGGATTTGCCCGGAGGCAGGTCGCCGTCCTTCATGACTTTGATATAGAGTTTCATGACTGCCTTCTCAAGTTCCGTCCACCTTCATTCGGCGGGGCGGGCGGTCATTTCTTTTCTTCTTCCTGTTTACGCTCGGCGATGCGTTTGCGGGCTTCTTCCTCGCTCAGGTACTCGAATTCGCACTGCGAATAAATGAAGTTGAGTGCTTTCTGTCCCAACAGGCGGCTGGTGGTCTGATTCAGGTGCTCCTGGTTGGACATCAGGGTTTTGCGCACCTCTTCCATCGTCTTCCCTGTCTGCTCGGCCAGCCTTTGGTATTCGGCTTCCAGGTCCGACTGTTTGACGTTCAGCTTTTCCTGTTTAGCAATGCCGTCCAGAATCACGTAACCCTTGGTATTGTACACCGCACGTTCGCGCCATTCCTCCTTGGCCCGCTCCTCATCGAAGCCGGAATCCTCCAGGCTCATGCCCGACTGCTGAATCTGGAACTTCATGCCGTCGATCATGAAGCCGACTTCCTGATCCACCAGAGACGCCGGGGCTTCCACATCGTGTTCTTTAACCAGGTAATCGAAGATGTCCTGCTTGATATGCATTTCTTCCAGGTGTTCCTTTTGGGCCTGCAGACCGGTTTTGATCTTGCGCCGGAAGGACTCCACCGAATCTTCGCCCTGCGCCTGCACGAACTCATCCGTCAACTCCGGCAGGTTGAGTTTCCTGACCTGTTTGACATGCACCCGGAAGGTGGCCATGTCCGGCAGGTCCTCACCGTCTTTACCCGGAATCGGCATGCTGATGCGGCGCATCTTTTTGTTCCAGTCCACCGGCAGTTGCACTTTCACATCAAAAGGATCACCCTTTTTATGGCCGACGAGCTGTTCCTCGAAGCCCGCAATCATTTTCTTCTGTCCGACGCGCACCTCATAGCCCTTCGCCGTCCCCCCTTCCAGCAACTCGCCATTATGCGTGCCTTCAAAATCCATGCTCACAAAGTCGCCGTACTGGATTTCGTAGTCGTCGGGCATGATCTCCATCGTACCGAACGGCTCCAACTGCTTGCGGATCTCGGTATCGACTTCCGCGTCGGTGACCTTGAACTCGGTGCGTGGGAACTTGAGGCCCTTGTAGTTTTTGAATTTCAGTTGGGGTTTGACGTCCAGTGTCACGCTGAACGTGAACGGCTTGTCGCGGTCGATGGCTTCGATGTCGGAGTGGTCGATTTCCGGCGGCCCGGCGGGAATGATGCCGGACTCGGTGAGCGCCTTGTTGTAATACTCCTGCATCAGGTCCTGCCACATCTGCGTCATCGCCTGCAGGGGCACCTGCTTTTCCAGGATTTTCTGCGGGATTTTTCCGGGCCGGAACCCGGGCATGCGGATCTGCCTGTTCAGTTCGCGGTACGCGCCGTCGATCTTCTGCGACACGATGTTCTGCGGCACTTTGATCTTGATCTTGCGGCGAAGGCCTTCCAGTTCTTCCAGTTGGTAATCCATAATGCGTCTCTAGTTCCTCCGGCCTTACGGAATGCTTGGTTCCTTCGCGCCGTAACGGTCTTCAATCAGTTTGTCCAACTCCTCTTTCAGCTTGCCCAGGATTTCATCGTAGCCGAAGGCACCCACGGTCTCTGTTTTCTTCTTCAGGTTCACATGCGCCGGGCCGCACCACAGGCCGAGGTCGGCGTCGTCGGTTTCCCCCGGCCCATTCACGCGGCACCCCATCACGGCGATGGTGATCTTGTACTTCTCCGCGTATTCGGTCATGCGGCGCACGTCCTGCGCCAGTTCCACGAACTTGCCGTTCTCCACCCGCGAACAACTCGGGCAGGCAATGATGTTGAGTCCTTCCAGAAAGTTCTCCGGCACCGACCGGAACCGGCCATTATCAATGTCATCCAGGATGGAGCGACCGACGTCGATCTCCTGCCCTTTGTCGTCGTCCGGCACGGTGAGGGAGACGCGGATGGTGTCGCCGATGCCCGCCGGGATCAACTGCTCAAATGCAATGCGCGTTTTGATGATGCCCTCCGGCGGCATGCCCGCTTCCGTCACCCCAAGATGCAGGGGCACGTCGGGGCGCAGCTCGGCGAAGCGTCGGTTGCCTTCGATCACTTTACTGCTGTCGGAATCCTTGAGTGACACGCAGTAGTTTTCAAACCCCAACTCATCCATCATGGCGCAATGGTCCACCGCCGAGCGCACCATGGCCTCGATGCTGTCATCGGGATAACGCGCCTTGTAATCGGGATCGACAGAGCCGCAGTTGACGCCGATGCGGATGGCGAGGTCGTGCTCGCGTGCGGCGTTGACGATGAATTCGACTTTCTCGCGGATGGTTTTGTCCTTGTCGAGATGCCACAGGTGGCCGGGGTTGTACCGGATCTTATTGACATACGGGGCGACGATGGGGGCCAGCCGGTAGTTTTCCTGCAGGTCCACGGAAAAAATCGCCTTCGATCCCTGGCGCAGGATTTTCAGCGCCTCGACATCTTCCTTGCTGTCCACGGCGATGCGGATGATGTCCGCACCCGCTTTTTCGAGGATTTCGATCTGCCGCGCCGTCGCTTTCAGGTCCTGCGTGCGGGTGGCGGTCATGCTCTGTACGGCAATCGGGGAGTCGCCGCCCAAGGTCAAAGTGCCGACTTTGATTTTACGGGTGGTTCGGGGTTTTATGTTTGCACTCACTGAGTGGATTCGCTTTCATTAGAATGGGTTAGACAGGTAAATTCCAACCAAGATAGCAAAAACGGCCCGGCTTCTCAACGAATTCCTTCCCGGGAAACCGCGGTGAATCCGGCCTTCCGAACGGGCCTCTTGGCAACGCTTCCGTTATCCATTATAGTGAATCACCATGAGTCCAGACCAGCCCAATCCGCCCCTTGCCCGCACGAAAAATCCCATAGTCCGGTGGCGTGAGTTTACCGGATTTGTATTGTTTTTGGCCGCCCTGCTGGTTTTCCCCGGCGGGGTTCTGGCTGAGGCCCTGCACGGACTGTCGCTGTATGGCCCGGAGGGATTGAAATATAAGGCCAATGAGCCTTACGACTACGCCCGCATCGATGCTCCCAAGGGCGGCCACCTGATTTTGAGCGACGAGGGGGCCTTCACCAAGCTGAATCCGGCCTCGCTGAAGGGCGTTCCCGCTCCGGGCGTCAATCTCGTATTCCAGACTCCTATGGACGCGTCCAATGACGACGATGAGCCATTCTCCCAGTACGGGAGCCTGGTGGAGAAAGTCGAACTGGCGGATGACCGCATGTCGATGATCTACCATATCCACAAAAACGCCACCTTTTCCGACGGCCACCCGGTGACGGCGGACGATTTCGTGTTTTCCTTCGAACTCATCAAAGACCCGCAATACCATCCCTTCTACAAGCAGTATTTCCATGACATCGAAAAAGTGGAAAAGCTGGACCGCCACCGGGTGAAGTATACCTTCGCCATCTTCAACCAGGAACTGCCGCTCATCACCGGGCAGATGTTGATCTTCCCCAAACACATTTACGGCAAACCGGGTAAGAAATTCGGCGAGGATTTCGACGAAATCGCCGTGGGGAGCGGCCCCTATGTGGTCGAGAAATACGAGTACGGCAAATTCATCACCTTCAAGCGCAATCCCAACTGGTGGGCCAAAGACCTGCCGAAGAACCGCGGCCGTTACAATTTCGACCGCATCACCTGGAAAATTTATCTCGATCCGGTCGCCATGCGCGAGGCGTTCAAGGGCGGCGAGTTCGACGCCCACCTGGTTGCTAGCTCACGCGACTGGGCGCTGGACTACCAGGGCGACTTCGTGAAAAAAGGATATTATCTGCGCGAGATGGTGCCGCACAAGCGGGTGGCGGGCATGCAGGGGTTCGTCATGAACATGCGTAATGACGTTTTTAAATCGCGCCGCGTGCGCGCCGCCGTTGCCATGGTGTACGACTTCGACTGGGCCAACAAAAACCTGTTCTACGGTCAGTACACGCGGAACGACTGCTACTTCGACAACAATCCGGAGATGAAAGCCGACGGGCTGCCCAAAGGACAGGTGCTGGAGTTGTTGCTGAAGCTGAGAAAAAAACACGGCGCACAGCACGTGCCCAAAACCGTGTTCACCAAACCCGTCGGCGCACCGGGACAGGGAGTTCCGTTTGAGAAAAACGTGGCGCTCGCCAATAAACTGCTGAATGCAGAAGGTTGGAAGCTGGGATCGGGCGGCGTGCGCATGAAAAACGGCAAATCCCTCAGCTGGACCCTGTACCTCGCCAGCCCGGCATTCCAGCGCATCGTCGAGCCGTACAAGAACAACCTGAAAAAAATCGGCGCCGATATGACGGTCAAGGTGGTGCAGGTGGCGCAGTACGAGGAAATCCTGCGCGACTTCAAGTTCGACATGGTCGTCATGGGCTACCCGCAGAGCCGCTCGCCGGGCAACGAACAGCGGACCATGTGGAGCAGCGAGGCGGCGGACATCCCCGGCACGCGCAATTTCGCGGGCATCAAAAACCCCGCCCTCGACGAGTTGATCGACCTCATTGTCGAAGCCAAAACCCGCAAGGAGCTGGTGGACCACGTGCAGGCACTCGACCGCATCCTGACCCACCAGTTTTACCTGGTCCACCACTGGTACATCGGCGCCGACCGCTTTGTGTACTGGAACAAATACTCCCGCCCGGAGAAAAATCCTTCGCAGGCGTCCATCCTGAACAACATGATCGAATGGTGGTGGTGGGATGAGTCCAAAGTTGAAAAGCTGAAAGCCGCGCGCGAGGCAGGCACACCGGTCAACTGACTCCCCACTTCATTTAACACCGCCCATCAAAAACCGCCCCGTTCCGCGTTGTTCCCTCCATCCGGGCTTGATATACTTTTCACAGTCCCGCCACCCTTTCCAGGGCGTCGGGGACATCCGCGACGAATCCCGTTTTCCAACCGGTTCGACCTTATATGTTCAGTTACATCATCCGCCGTCTACTTCTGATGTTCCCCACGCTGGTGGGCATCGTCACCATCACCTTCGTTGTCGTGCAGTTCGTGCCGGGCGGACCCATCGACCAGATCAAATCACTCCTGCGCGGACACGCCGGAGTGATGGGAGAAGCGGGAGGCGCGGCCCTGGACAACCGCAGTCTCAAGGCGCAGGAGATCGATCCGCGCCACATGGAGCAACTCAAAAAAATCTACCATCTCGACCGCCCGTTGTGGGAACGGTATCTTCGCACCTTCATCTGGTACGATCCGAAAAACCCCGAAGCCCCGTTCACCGAGCGGTTCTTCACCCATACCAACTGGGACGGTTTTCTCGTATTCCAGTTCGGCGACTCGTTTTACCGCAACAAGTCGGTACTGGAACTCATCAAGGAAAAGCTTCCCGTCTCGGCATCGCTGGGCGTCATCAGTTTCTTCGTCAGCTACATCGTGTGCATCATGCTGGGCATCGCCAAGGCGGTGAAAAACGGCCAGCCCTTCGACACATGGACCAGCCTGGTGGTGCTCATTGGTTACAGCACGCCGGGGTTCGTACTGGGAATTTTTCTCATCGTGTTCTTCGGTCCGGGTGACAGCGCCATCATGCACCTCATCCCGTCAGGAAAACTCACGTCTTCCGAGGTGCCTGGGTACGCCGACTGGAGTTTCTGGGAGAAACTGGTCGATTACCTTCATCACCTGATCGCACCGCTGTTATGCTTCATGGTGGGCAGTTTCGCCACGCTGACCATCCTCACCAAAAACTCCATCATCGAGGAAATGCGCAAGCAGTATGTCATCACCGCCCGCGCCAAGGGGTGCACCGAACAGCGCGTGCTGTACAAGCACATCCTGAAAAACGCGCTCATCCCGCTCGTCACCGGCTTTCCCATAGGCTTCCTCGCCATGTTTTTTACCGGATCGCTGTTGATCGAGCAGATCTTCACGCTCGACGGTCTGGGCCGGCTGTCTTATGAAGCCGTCATTCAGCGCGATTACCCCATCGTGCTGGGCACGCTGTTTATTTTTTCCCTGCTGGCGCTGGTGGGTCAATTGCTGACCGACATCTCGTACGTCATCATCGACCGCCGCATCACGTTCGAGGACACACAGGGCTGAGGCATGATCCGCATCAATAAAGACCTGCAAACCAAGCTGCGCAAATTCCGCAACGACAAGCGCGCCTACTACAGCATGCTGGCTTTGCTGATTGCGTTTCTCCTCGCTCTGCCCGCGGAACTGTTGTGCAACGTGCGGCCGATCCTTCTGGTGGTGGACGGCAAACCTTACTTTCCAATTTTCGTGACGTACACCGAAAAGGATTTTGGCGGTACCCGCCCGGTAGAGCCGGATTACAAATCGAAGGAATTCATGCGCTGGCTGAAAGGCGAGACTCCGCCTGATCCGGATACGACGCCGCAGGCAAAGACTTCCCTTCGCCCTTCGGAGCAGGACGCGCAGGGCCTGGTCTTGTCGATGGACGATTTTGAGGAACAGGGATTCGATCCGGAACTGTTCCGCACCTTAAACGAAATCCGCGGCGAGGCCGGCGGATCGGGTCTGGGACTCGGCGACTTTGAAGAAGACACCGGCCTGGACCTCGGGATGGACGATTTTGAAGAAGAGTCTGGATCATCGTTGAGCCTCGGTCTCGATGACTTCGAGGAGGAAGGCACGCCCTCCCCTTCCGTTTCCCAACCCAAAACCAAACCGGAAACAATGCAAAGCGCTCTGCCCCAACCGCGCGAGCCGCACGACGTATGGACGCTGTGGCCGCCGGTGCGCTACGACTACAAATACATTCCCACGGAAAGCCGGACCGGACGCGTGGCGCTGGCCGCGCCGTACGAAGTGCAATCTGCCGATGGCTCCCGCACCCTCGCTTCGTCGTGGAAAGACGGGCATTACCTGGGCACCGACGATCGCGGCCGCGACGTGCTGGCGCGCCTCATCTACGGTTTCCGCATCTCCATGATCTTCGGCCTGTCGCTCGCCGTCACCGGCACCATCATCGGTTGCCTGCTGGGCGGTGTGCAGGGATTCTTCGGTGGCTGGATCGATCTCATCGGCCAGCGCATGACGGAAATCTGGGGCTCGATCCCGCGCCTCTACATCCTCATCATCCTGAGCGCGTTTCTGGTGCCGAACACATTACTGCTGTTCGCCATTCTCAATCTCACCGCGTGGATGGGCATTGCCGCGTATATCCGCGCCGAATTTCTGAAAGGCCGCAACCTGGAATACGTGAAAGCCGCACGCGCCCTGGGTGTGTCGAACCCATCCATCATGCGTCGTCACATTCTGCCCAACTCGCTGACGCCGGTGATCACCTTCTTTCCGTTTGAAGTGACGGCGGGCATCCTGGCGCTGGTGAGCCTCGATTACCTGAATCTGGGCGTGCCCAGCCCCGCCCCCAGCATCGGCGAACTGCTGGCGCAGGGCAAAAACAATCTCCAGGCGATCTGGATTTTACTGCCGACGTTTCTCCTGCTCACCACCACCCTCACCCTGTTGACGTTTGTCGGCGACGGCATCCGCAACGCCTTTGACCCGAGAAAGGCGGAGTGATGATCTCATGATGCTCGAAGTCCAAGACCTGAAAACACACTTCCGCGTGGCCAACGGCCAACTGGCGAAAGCGGTGGACGGCATCAGCTTCGGCTTGGAGCGCGGCAAAACGCTGGCGCTGGTGGGGGAATCCGGGTGCGGCAAAAGCCAGACGGCGTTTTCCATCATGCGCCTCATCGCCGAAAACGGATTTCATCCCAGTGGTAAAATTTTTCTCGACCGCCGCGACCTCACCCAGCTCGACGAGGAAACCATGCGCGGCATCCGCGGCAACGACATCGGCATGATCTTTCAGGAGCCGATGACGTCACTCAATCCGCTCTACCGTATCAGCAATCAATTGGAGGAGGCCCTGCGCATCCACCGCGAAATGCGGAAAGGCGATGCGCGTTTGCGCTCCATCGAACTGCTCGAACAGGTGGGAATCCCCGATCCGGAAAAACGCATCGACGACTACCCGCACCAGCTCTCCGGCGGCATGAAGCAGAGGGTGATGATCGCCATGGCCCTCGCCTGCGAACCGAAGCTGTTGATCGCCGACGAACCGACCACCGCGCTCGACGTCACCATCCAGGCGCAGGTATTGAAGCTGATGGCCGATCTGCAGAAAAAGATGGGCATGGCCATCCTGCTGATCACGCACGACATGGGCATCGTCAACCAGATGGCCGACGACATCTGCATCATGTACGCCGGGCGTATTGTCGAACACGGAACGCGCGAACAGATTTTCACGCATATGGCGCATCCCTACACGCGGCGGCTGTTCGACTCGATTCCCAAGGCAGGCGACCAGACCTATCTGCTGAACACCATCCCCGGCATGGTGCCCCCGGCCACCGAATACGGCGAAGGTTGTCTGTTCGCCGACCGGTGCTCGTTTGTGATGGATGTCTGCCGTCGCGTGGACAGTCCCATCTACACCCTCGAGCGCGGCCACACGGTGCGTTGCCACCTGTTCGAAACGAGAACCGGCACTGCCGTGGAAGAAGACAAGGCACGCATCCCGGCGCCGCCGAAACCGATCACACCCGAAACGCTGATGTCCATCAAGGCACTCAAAACTTGGTTTCCAGTGCGCAAGGGCGTGTTCCGCACCGTGTCAGCGCATGTGAAGGCGGTCGATCACGTCGATCTCGACATCCAACGCGGCTCCACGGTGGCACTGGTCGGCGAATCCGGGTGCGGCAAGACGACGCTCGGCGAATCCATCCTGCGTCTCAACCGCGAAGTGCGGGGCACAGTGCGTTTTCACGGACAGGACCTGATGGCCCTCTCCAACACCGATATGAAAAAAATGCGGAAGTCCTTGCAGATCATTTTCCAGGACCCGTTCGGCTCACTCTCTCCACGCATGCGCATCGAGGACATTGTGGGCGAAGGACTGGAGGTGCACTTTCCTCACCTGACCGAACGGAAACGGAAGGACCGTATCGCGAAAGCGCTGAAGGAAGTGGGACTGGGGGCGTCGGCGATGGAACGGTATCCTCACGAGTTTTCCGGCGGTCAGCGCCAGCGCATCAGCATCGCGCGCGGGCTCATACTGGAACCGGAGTTTCTGGTGCTCGACGAACCGACCAGCGCGCTCGATGTTTCCGTGCAGGCGCAGGTGTTGAATCTGCTAAGGGAGTTGCAGGCGGCGCACCGGCTGACGTACCTGTTCATCACCCACAACCTGAGCGTGGTGCAGTACATGGCGGACGTGGTGGCGATCATGTACCTCGGCCGGATCGTGGAGTACGCCCCGGCCAGGGACCTGTTCGACAACCCGTTGCATCCGTACACACAGACCTTGCTGAAAGCAGTGCCGACGCTGGGCGAGCGCAAGCCCTTTGAGGCGGTGGTGGGCGATGTGCCCTCGCCGCTCAACCCGCCACAGGGGTGTCATTTCCATCCGCGCTGTCCGATTTTCCGGAGCGAGCCGGAGGGATCGCCTCTGCGCAAAAAATGTCTGGAACAGTACCCCGAGCAGAAAGTCAAAGGCAATGCGTACGCCGCCTGCCACGCTGTGGGGTGAACGATATAAGGAAGGTTCGTGCCTGAATGAAGGACTCCCGAAAGCGAAAACGGGCTCAGGCGTTGTTGGTTTTGTTTTTCTCGGAGATGTAGTAAAACAGAAAGCCCAGTACGGCCACGCCGACCAGACCCCACACCAGCAGGCAATTGAGGCTATCCACCACCATGATTCGGTCCTCGCAAACGGTTGAACAGGTTGTTGAGCCCCGGCGGCAAACCGGGTCCAAAAAGGTTTAAAAATACATTTTTCCCGAACGTCCCGCAAGCCTTTTTATTTCCATCGGCGATTCAACCCCTTTTATCGAAAGCGTTTGGCAACTTGCCCGGAAAAGGCCGGTATTTTTTCTCCCGCTTCCCGAAAACCAACACTTGAAATCCTCTGCCGTTTTTGGCGAATCTAAATAGGTGAGGGCATTCACCATCTCCTTCCGCAAAGGAGGCTGTTCATGCGCATTCTCTATCCATTCGCCAAGCGGTTCATCGCCGGGGAAGACCTCGCCACGGCTCTCAAAAACATCTGCAAACTAAATGAGAACGGTTTCCTTTGCACCATCGACGTGCTGGGAGAGGACACCCACACCCCCGAACAGGCGGCCAACGCGCGCGACGAATACATCGCCCTGCTGAGAGCCATCGAGACCCACCCCACGCCGCAGGACCTGTCGGTGAAGCTGAGCCAGATGGGCCTCGCCTTCGACTACGACCTGTGCAAACAAAACGTGGAGGCGGTGATCGACGCCGCCGGACAGAACACCGTGCGCTTCGACATGGAAGGTTCCAACCTGACGCAGGGCATCCTCGACATGTGCCTCGATCTGCACGAGGCGCACCCCCGCCTCGGTATCGTCTTACAGGCTTACCTGCACCGCACGGAACGGGATATCGCCACCATGATCGACAAGCAAATCTCCGTCCGTCTGTGCAAGGGGGCGTACAAGGAGCCGGAGACCATCGCTTTTCAGGACATGCAGGACATCCGCGAAAATTTCCTGAAACTTGCGCACGTGCTGTTGAAGGAAGGACATCAGCCCGCCATCGCCACGCACGACGAGACGCTCATCCGTCACGTGCTGAAATTCATTGAAAAGGAAAATATCAAGCCGGAGCAGTTTTACTTTGAATTGCTGTACGGCGTTCGGCGGGACCTGCAACAGCACCTGCTCGACCTCGGGTACCGGGTGCGTATATACGTGCCATACGGGAACGCATGGCTGCCCTACACGCTGAGGCGGCTGGCAGAGCGGAAGGAAAACATCCTGTTCGTGGTCAAAAGCCTGATCCGTGAAACGCTGGGATTGCGCAAACTGGGAAAATAGAAGTCAGACCAGACCCAGTGCGCTGGCCTGACGGTCGGCCTCATACGAACTGCGCACCAGCGGTCCACTCTCTACGTGATCGAATCCCATCTCCTCGCCGATCCGTTTGTATTCCGCAAAGCGGTCGGGGTGGATGAATTCCTTGACCTCCAGGTGGTCGCGCGTCGGACGCAGATACTGGCCAATGGTGAGGATCTGGCATCCGGCGTTCCGCAAATCCGTCATCGTTTGAACGACTTCGTCGTGCGTCTCGCCCATGCCGAGCATGAGACTGCTCTTGGCGATGAGGCCGGAACGCCGCGCCACCGACAGCGTGTCGAGCGACCACTGGTAGCAGCACTGCGGGCGCACGGCTTTCTGCAGGGACGCCACGGTTTCGATGTTGTGCGCCAGCACATCCGGTTCTGCGTTGCATACGGTTTGAATGGCGGCGGTGTCGCCCTGAAAATCCGGGATCAGCGCTTCGACCTTGAGCCCTGGGCAATGTTTTCGCACCTGCCGGATGGTCTCTGCCCACAACCCCGAGCCACCGTCTTTCAGGTCATCACGGTCCACCGAGGTGATCACCACATAGCGCAGGTTGAGTTTGGACAACATGAGTGCGACCTCTTCCGGTTCCTCCGTGCGCGGCGGTTGCAGGTGTCCGGTGTCCACATCACAGAACCGGCAGGCGCGGGTGCAGGTGTTGCCAAGGATCATGATGGTCAGCGTCCCCCGGTCCCAGCACTTGCCGATGTTCGGGCAGGAAGCGGACTCGCACACCGTGTGCAGGCCGTGCTCCTGCACCAGTGACTTGAGGCGGAAGAAGTTGGGGTTTTTAGGAAGCGGTGTTTTCAACCAGGCCGGGAGGCGCATAGACTTAATTCAATCAACAGTTTCGGATGGATTTTTGATTCCCGCGGGAGGAATCGATAGTATAATCGAAGCTCAGCAGGCCATCGAAAATGGCAGGCGTATCCGCTCCGTTCGTAAATCTTTCCATTCTTTCGATTCTACCAGCAAACATGAAAATCATCCACCGCTACATTTTTACGGAGATGCTGAAGATCTTTGTCATCAGCACGCTGGCCTTGACCATGGTGCTGTTCATGGACAAAGTGCTGTTCATCACCGACCTCGTGTTCAACCGCGGCGTGACGTTGCCGGAGGTGGCGCGGATGATATTTTACATCACGCCGGGTTTTCTGGGATTGACCATTCCCATCAGCGTTCTGGTGGCGGCGATCGTGGTTTTCAACCAGTTGTCCGCTGACAGCGAGTATGTGGTGATGAAGGCCTCCGGCTGGAGTTTTCTCTACCTGCTCCGCCCCGTGTTTTACTTTTCGCTTGCCGCCTTCATCATCACCAACCTCAACATGTTTTATTTTCTGCCATGGGGCGGACAGCAGTTTCAGAAAATGGTGTACGACATCGTGCGCACCCGCGCCAACATCGACATCAAACCAAACGTCTTCAACAAGGACTTCGAGGGGCTCACCGTTTTCGTGAACAACAAGGAAGGCAACCACGAATTGCGCGGCATCTTCATCTCCCACAATCCCAGCGAAAACGATGCCAAAATCATCCTCGCCGACGAGGGCACCATCGTCTCCGACTCGGAAAATTACCGCATCCACCTGCAACTGCGAAACGGTTCCATCCACGACGCCAATGAGCCCGGAACGCGCTACCAGATCATCAAGTTTCAACGATACGATTTGAACCTGAACCTGCCCACGGCGGGCAAAATGCGGGAAAGCGGCTTCTTCAAGCACAAGGACAAATCCGTCTCCGATTTATGGCAACTCATCCAGGAAAAAGAACGGGCGGGCCAGCCTTCCAATTTTGAGAAAGTGGAACTGAGTAAAAAGTTTTCGATCCCGTTCACCTGCCTGCTGTTCGGTTTGATCGGCGGGCCGCTGGGCATCAAATCCAGTCGTTCCGGCAAGTCCGGCGGGTTCGTCGTCGCCGTCGCCATCATTCTTTTGTATTACGTCGGCCTCATATCCGGACAGAACCTTGGTAAGGGCGGCGAGATTCCGGCGCTCCTTTCCGTGTGGATTCCCAACATCGTTTTATTTTTCTTCACAACGTATGTATTATATAAAGTGCATAAAGAGATTCCATTCACGCTGGTGGACCGGGTGACCGATGCGTACCTGACCCTGCTGGATGTACTGAAGCGGCTGAAACCAGGCGCGCACAGGACCGAACCCCACCACCACACCACGCCGAATCTCTAAGCTCGAATTGGATATCACCCTGTTGACGGGAGGTGCTTTATGCTGAAAGCACGCGACGTCATGACCGACAAGGTCGTGACGGTAAAAAAAGATCTGACCCTTCGTGAATTATCCGACCTGTTTCTCGCGCACCGGGTCAATGGTTTCCCCGTCGTGGACAACGACAACACACTGATCGGCGTGGTCACGGAAAAGGATCTCATCGAACAGAACAAAAACCTGCACATCCCGACCGTCATTGCGCTGTTCGACGCGGTGATCTACCTGGAAAGCGGCGAAAAGTTTGAACAGGAAGTCAAGCGGTTCACCGGTACACGCGTGGAAGACATTTATCAGCAGGACGTGATCACCGTGGAGCCCGATACGGCGATGAAGGAAGTCGCCTCTCTCATGGCCAACCACGACATCCACACTCTGCCTGTGGTCGAGGATGGAAGGCTGGTCGGCGTGATCGGCAAGGTGGATGTGATCAAAAGCATGAGTCAGTTCTGACCCGGAAAAATTGGTCTTTTCATTCCCCCCGATTCAAGTCATAATTGGGAAATAAATCCACGGCGAGTCACCCTTCCGCAGAAGGAGGTGGTCCATGCGCATGCGGGCACGAATCCTGTCTCTGGTTTTGCTGGTGGCGGTGTTTGCCGCCCTTCCCCTCCCAAAATCTTCAGCGGTGGTTCTCAAAACGCCTCTCGGCATCTCCCCTGAAAGAGCCGCGTTCTACATCCATGCCGTCATCGAGGCAGACCGCACCATTTACTCCCAATACCTGGTGGACCGGTTGAAAGAAACAGTCAATCTGGACTCCACGGAAAACTGGCAGAAGGACAAGACCCTGCCGCTTCCCGCCCAGTTTCTGCTGATGGCCTCCGAACGGGTGCGTTCCAAAAACGTCGGCCTCGATTTCCGCCTCATGAGTCTGTGGCCGATCAATCCCAAAAACAAGGCCATGAACGACCACGAGGAAAAAGGATTGCAGGAAGTCATCCGAAATCCAGGTAAGCCGTACACCTGGCTCCAGCAAACCGACAACAAACTTATTTACAACGCCATCTATGCGGACAAAGCTGTCGCCAAACGGTGCGTCACCTGCCACAACAACCATCCGAAAAGTTCCAAGCGCGACTTCAAACCAAATGACGTGATGGGCGGAATCCTGCTCGCCTTCCCCATTGACCAGACTTTGAACGAAAACAACGAGCCGGTCTACCACGTTCCGCCCGAGGTCGTGACCGATTACCTCCACGCCATTCTGGAAGCCGACCGCACGGTGTATGCCCAGCACGTGGTGAATCGTCTCCAAAAGGAGAATGTGATCTATGCTTCTGAAAACTGGTGGGAGGAAAACACCCTGCTCCTGCCTGCACAGTTCCTGCTCAATGCATCGGACCTCATTCGCAATTTGCGACTTGGGGTGGATTACCGGTTGATCAGCCTGTGGCCGATCAACCCGCAGAACGGAGCGGCAAACAAATTCGAGCGGGCGGGACTGGAGTCGGTGGCGTCTTATCCGTTACGCCCGTACATCCGCACAACGTACGTGGGGGATCAGAAATTCTTCCAGGCCGTGTACCCGGACCTGGCGGTGACGCCCTCCTGCGTGGAGTGCCACAACGCGCACCCCAACAGCCCGAAACACGATTTCAAACTCTACGACGTGATGGGAGGAGTCGTGCTGGGCGTACCCCTCGATCACGATTGACGGGATTTACGGCGTTTGACCGCCTGAGCGATGAACTCGTTGAACAGGGGATGCGGTTCGCGCGGGGAGGATTTGAACTCAGGGTGGAACTGACCGGCCAGGAACCACGGGTGGTCGTTGATTTCGATGATTTCAACCAGATTGCCGTTGGGCGAGATACCGCTGATGCGCATGCCCGCTTCTTCCAGTTGGAAGCGGTATTTGTTATTGAACTCGTAACGATGGCGATGACGCTCTGAAATTTCCCGCTTGCCGTAAGCCTTGTATGCGAACGAGCCTTTGCGGAGCTGACAGGGGTATTCTCCCAGCCGCATGGTGCCGCCCTTGTCGCCGTTCAATTCCTGATCCGGCATGAGGTCGATGATGGGATGCGGTGTTCCGGGCACGAACTCGGCGCTGTTGGCGTCTTCCAGCCGGGCCACGCTCCGCGCGAACTCGACCACCGCCGAATGCATGCCGAGGCAGATGCCGAAATAGGGAATCTTGTTTTCCCGGGCAAAGCGCGCCGACTGCACCTTGCCCTCGAAGCCCCGATCCCCGAACCCGCCGGGAACCAGAATGCCGTCGCAGTCGCGAAGGTTTTCACCGCCACCTTCCACTTCCAGATCTTCCGCAGACACCCATTTCATGCGGATGCGGACGCGGTTACTGACGCCCGCATGCACCAGAGCCTCGATCAAACTCTTGTATGATTCCTTGAGGTCAACATACTTGCCGACAATGCCAATGGTGACCTCCCCTTCCGGCTTCTGCAAATATTGATTGATCGCCTGCCACTCCTTGAGATCCGGTTCACGCAGAGGAAGGCCCAGCTTATCGAGTACGATCTTATCCAGCCCTTCCTTATGGAAGTTGAGCGGCACCTGGTAAATGGATTCCGCATCCATCGCCGGCACCACAGCTTCCACTTCCAGGTTGCAGAACAGGGCGATTTTCTTTTTCACGTCTTCGGTCAACGGGCGTTCGGTGCGGCACAGCAGAATGTCCGGCTGGATACCAATTTCGCGCAGTTTCTGCACGCTGTGCTGGGTGGGCTTGGTTTTCAACTCATCGGCGGTTTTGACGTAGGGAAGTAAAGTAAGGTGAACGTAGATGACATGGCGCGGACTCTGGTCGAACCGGAACTGGCGGATGGCTTCCAGAAACGGCAGGCTTTCGATGTCGCCCACCGTGCCGCCGATCTCGCAGATGACCACATCCACATCGTCGCTCACCGCGCGGATTCTGCTTTTGATCTCGTCGGTGATGTGCGGGATCACCTGTACCGTGGTGCCGAGGTATTCGCCGCGGCGCTCTTTCTGAATCACATCGTTATAGATGCGCCCGGCGGTCACGTTGTTGAACCGGGTCATGCGGGCGTGGGTGAAGCGTTCGTAGTGACCCAGATCGAGGTCGGTCTCCGCCCCGTCGTGAGTGACGAACACTTCGCCATGCTGGAACGGATTCATCGTGCCCGGATCGACGTTGATGTAGGGGTCCAGTTTGAGAAGTGTGATGGTATAGCCGCAACATTCGAGAAGACTGCCGATGCTCGCGGCGGCGATGCCCTTGCCGAGGGAGGACAGCACGCCTCCGGTCACAAAAATGTATTTCGTTTTTCTACCGTTCGTTTTCTTCTTCAAGAGCGTCTCCCCGGTTGCGGTTCCAATCCTTCCTGTTCCTGAACTTTGATCCAATTTTCCACTTTAACCAAATCCTCTTCGCAGTCCACCCCGACGGAAACCCGGTCCGTCTCCCCAACACTTATGGAATGTCCATTTTCCAGAATACGCAACTGCTCCAACCGTTCCCTCTGCTCCAGCGGCGTCGGCGCCATGCGCGTGTACTCCAGCAGGAAATCGCGCCGGTAGGCATAGAGACCCAGATGCCGGAACCACGTGCGTGCCGGAACCGGTTCGCCTCTCATCTGTTCTGGAGACTTGCTCTGCCAGGCATCTCGCAGGTACGGAATGGGGGAACGGGAAAAATAAAGGGCGCGGCCGCCGGCGTCCACCACCACCTTCACCACGTTGGGATCGAAAACGTCATCATAGTTGTCGATGGCGCACATCAAGGTTGCGGCGGAGGCCTCCTGATTCTCGATTAAAATCTGCACGACCTGTTCAATATCTTGCGGGGGATGAGAGGCTCGTCTCCCTGCACGTTCACCACCACGTCACAGGGATGATCCGACACCACTTCGGCGATGCGGTCGGAGCCGGATTCGTGATCGGCCGAGGTCATGACCGCGTTGCCTCCAAACTCTTCAACCGCCTTGACGATGCGTTCATCATCCGTGGCCACAATGACATCGGAAATGGACGGAGCCAGCCGGGCGCGTTCCACCACCCACTGGACCATGGGACGCCCTGAAAGCGGCGCCAGAGGTTTGCCGGGAAACCGGGTGGAACCCCAGCGGGCCGGAATGACCGCAACAACCTTCGGCTTCGCTGACATGTTCTCCACCCATTTCAAATAAGGATCTTGCGAACGCCTTCCACACCGGGGCCCGTTCATCCCATCACAGGTTGAACCGCGCCCATCGGTGCTCCCAAAAGCACGAATCCGGACGCCTTTCCGGAACGATAGAGTCCTTTGAATCCTCTTGGAATTACAGATTGCCTGGATCTGCTCGGTGACCCTGCCGGGGTGTGGTCTTTGCCTGAAAGGTACAGTGGAGTTGCCGGACTCGGTGCTGGAGCCCGGAATCATACAGCCCGGGGGCCATCGGATAGCCGGAATGATTGCGCCTGCGGCAAGCAACCACGCCGAAACAATCGAAAGAATAGCTTAAAAGCCAGACCGCTTCAACAGCAAATTCCGGCGCACGCGGCGGGCTTCGTCTTACGCAAAATGCATAGGGAAAGGCCGCGTTTTGAAACGCGATTCATTTGATTTCCATCAAGTGCCGCTCGATTTTATCCCGTACCTCGGTGGGTGGATTCATCTGCAGGGCCTTTTCCAGCGTGTCCAAAGCGCGCCCGGTATCGCCCATCTTGTGCAGGGTGACGCCCATCATGAAACGGCTGTCGTGCACCTTGTTGCCCTGCGGATACTGATCGAGCACCATCTCAAAATGAGAAATGGCTTCGTCGTAACGGCCCAACTGGTAATAGTTGTTGCCCAGCCAGAAGAGGATGTTGTCCTGCAGGTCCGCCGGCGGGTTCTTCAGACGATATTCCTGGAACAGCATGATGGATTCATCGTATTTTCCACTGCGGTACGCGTTGAGCGCCTGTGTGTATTCCTGCGGAATTTTATGGGCCGTGGTCTTTTTCATGGTAGACGGCCCCTTGCGCGGGGTCATCTTCGCCTGCGTCATCGGGCCCGCATCTTTCAACGATTGGATTTCCGTCGCCAGTCCGTTGATCTGCTGTTTCAGGGTTTCAATGGCGGGAGCCAAACTCACGGTCTGCTGGGCGGCCATGTTGAGATTGGTCTCCAGCCGCTCCTGCGTGGCGGTGAGCCGCGGTTCCATATCCTGGATCACCGTCTGCAATTCCTTCACACGCTGGATGAGCGCTTCCTGCTGGCTTTGCAGAATTTGGATATCGACCTTCATTTCCTCCATGTCGGTTTTCTGGTCGATGCTGTCAAATCCCTGATTCCCGGTTCCGGTGGCGGGCGCTTCCGTGCCCGGGCTCTCGGCCACTACGGTTTTTTCGGTTCCCAGCGCTTCATCCTTGTCTTCCAGGTAACCTTCCAGATTGTCTTCATTGGGTTGGGTGGGTTCGTCGCCAAAAAAGTTGCCGAACCCTTCGTTGGAAGCGGCCTCCGTTTTCGGTGACTCCACCGGCGTCTGTCCACTCACCTCCTGAGTACCCGCGCTCTGGCCAAAAAAATCCTTCTCTTCTTTGGAGAGGCCGGACTGGTTGTCTGCATCCGAGAAAAGCGGGTCTTCTTTCTGGGTACTGGTGGAGCTGTCCTGCAGAGTGCCGCCCAAGTCCTGTTCAAATTCCTGCTCCAGGGCCAGTTCGTCGTCGGTTTTTTGGTTCCAGGGCATGGACTGACAACCGGAAAGGAATATAGCGGCAGTCAGTGCCAGAAGGCCTACGAGGCGGGGTGTGCTTAAAGTGTTAGGCATAGATGAACTCCCAATGTTTCGGTCCCGGAAAAAATTGTAGAATAAAACCTATAAAAACAACCCTTTAAATTGCCCTGCATCTTATCACGAAACGGAACCGATGCCCTAATTTAAATGGCCGGGCGGCTAGGATTCGGATGGACAGGGTCAGGACGGCACACCCTGTTTTTCCCGGATATCGGTCACAATGCGAATCAGGGAGTCCACTACCCGCTCGATCTCCGCCGGCCCGTTACTGCGGCCGAGACTGATGCGAATGGACTGCCGCATGTGTTCCTCCGGCACGCCCATGGCCGAGAGCACGTCCGACGGCAGAACAGAACCGGAACTGCACGCGGTGCCGGTGGACACATACATGCCTTCGAGGTCCAGGCGGATCATCACCGTCTGCCCATCGACGCCGTCGAATCCCAGATTGAGCGTGTTGGGCAGGGAGTCGGTGGGGTGACCAAAAAACCGCACTCCCGGCAAGACGGAAACCCCGTCGCGCAGGCGGCGTTTCAATCCACCAAGCCGCTCTGCGTCCTGCGCCAGGTCCCGCGCGGCCAATTCCGCCGCTTTGCCAAATCCTACGATACCCGGCATGTTTTCGGTGCCGCCTCGGCGCTTCTTCTCCTGGCCGCCGCCGACAATCAGCGGCACAAGCTGGGGGATTCCACGCCGTACGTACAACGCACCCACACCTTTGGGTCCGTACATCTTGTGCGACGACATGGACAGCAGATCGACCGGAATCCGTTGCACATCCACCGGCACCTTGCCCGCGCTCTGCACGGCGTCGGTGTGGAATAAAATACCGCGTTGGCGGGCGATTTCTCCAATGCGCTCGATGGGTTGCAGGGTGCCGACTTCGCTGTTGGCAGACTGGATGGTGATGAGAATGGTTTCGTCCGTAAGCAACGCAGACAATGGCTCTATCTGCACCCGTCCGAATTCATCGACGGGGGCGTAGTCGATGATGAAACCCTCCTTTTCCAATTCGAGGCAGGCGTTGAGCACCGCCGGGTGTTCCGCCCGGGTGGTGACAATGCGGCGTCCTTTGTCTTTCAATGCCCGCGCCGCACCCAGGATGGCCAGGTTGTCCGACTCCGTGCCGCCGCTGGTGAACACTATTTCGCGTGCATCGGCGTGGATGAGCGCCGCCACCTGCTCGCGCGCCTCATCCATTTTGACACGCGCCGAGCGGCCGCGCGAATGCGTGCTGGACGGGTTGCCGAAGTCGTCCTTCAGCAATGGCAACATGGCTGACAGCACATCCGGATGGACGGGGGTGGTCGCGTTGTGATCGAGATAAATGGCATTCATGGAATGGCCTGCATAGAATGTTGAATGCTGAGGTGCGAAGCCTGCTGTGGAACCCAGCGCTCGCTCAGATCAGGACTGCCCGAGTCAGGATTCGTTGGAGGCTTTTTGGGTTTTCGATTTGGCCGAAAGCGGTACCGGTTGAGGAGGCGGTGCGGGTTCAGGGTCGGGGTGCTCCAGGTTCACCGCTTCGCGCAGGGCACGGATGTCCCGCTCCATCTGTGGAAGCCGGTCCAAAACATATTCGATGGCCTGCGACATGGGATCGCGGAAAATTTCCTCCGGGTCCTCCTGGTCGGCGGAGATGCCGGAGAAGACCACCCGCGCGGGCACGCCGATGACCGTCGAGTACGCAGGAACGCTCTGCACCACCACGGAGCCGGAACCGATCTTGCTGTTCTTGCCGACGGAGATGGGGCCCAGCACCTGCGCCCCGGCGCCGATGACGACGTTGTCCTGAATGGTCGGGTGCCGCTTGCCCTTTTTCATGCTGAGACCGCCCAGCGTCACGCCGTGGTACATGAACACGTTGTCGCCGATCTCCGAGGTCTCGCCGATCACCACACCCATGCCGTGGTCGATGAAAAAGCGTTTGCCGATCTTCGCCGCCGGGTGAATTTCAATTCCCGTCAACCAGCGCGCGATATAAGAAGTCACCCGCGCCACCAGCTTGATGCCGTGCGTCCACAACCAGTGATTGACACGGTACGCAATGAGAGCATGCACGCCGGGATAACACACCAGCACCTCAAAGGTATTGCGCGCGGCGGGATCTTTTTCGATCGCCACCTGGATGTCTTCACGAATTTGGCGGAACATCCCCATTCAGGGCCTTTTTATAGCGGTTTTCAAGCAAAATCATTATATCCCGGACACCGGGAGGACACCATAGAAATCGCCGGGTGACGCATCGGAGGGAACGTTCTGGGAAAAGCGCGCTTGTTTGCGGAGTGGGTCAATCCAGAACGCTATGACCGCGGTTGCGCATGCAGTTGCGGTACACGCGTTTGTATTTTTCCTCGGCGCTCATGCCGCCTTGCACACCGCCGACACCGCCGCCGATCACCGCGCCTGTCGAAGCGCCACGCCATGGATTGCCGGTGATGATACCGAGAAGGCCGCCAAAAAACGCACCGATCGCACCGCCCACCACCGAACCCTTGCCCGCTTCTTCCACCGTCTCTGCGGCCTGGGCGGCGATCTCCTTACACTCCTTCAAATCCACTTCCAGAGTCTGCGGGGAGGCATCGGTTTTGGGATCGGTCACCGGCTTGTAACTGCCGTAACTGGCGCAACCGGAAACGATGAAGCTCAAGACCAGGAACAATACGAGGGCTTTTTTCACGGGGCAAGGCGTCCTTGAAAAGTCAGTAATTTTAAAATTATATCAAATTTTTCAATAGGTTAAAACAGCATTGCGGGAGAAAACCTGAAGGCGCTTGGAGAGCCAAATTCAACCCTTCACGCAGACGATCGGTTCCACGCGCGCCACCTTGCGGGCGAGTCCCGCCGTGTGCGCCGCTTCCACCACCTGGCTGACGTCCTTGTATGCACCGGGGGCTTCTTCCGCCACACCGCGTGGTGACGGACTGCGGATGAGGATGCCGCGCTTTGCGAGTTCGTCGATCACCGCCCGCCCCTTCCATTGCTTGGTGGCCTGACGCCGGCTCATCTGCCGTCCCGCCCCGTGCACCGCCGAGCCAAACGACAGACCCATGGTTTGATCCGTACCGCACAACACGTACGACGCCGTGCCCATGGTGCCGCCGATCAGGATCGGCTGGCCAACCGAGCGGAAGGCTTCGGGGATATCAGGATGCCCCGGCCCGAACGACCGCGTCGCCCCTTTCCGGTGGACGAACACGGTTTTGGTTTTGCCGTCGATCACGTGCTGTTCCATCTTGCATGTGTTGTGCGAGACATCGTAGAGGAGATCGAGTTCGGCCCTGGGCAGAACGCGCTCAAAAGTTTTGCGTACCAGATGGGTGATGATCTGGCGGTTGGCCATGGCGCAGTTCATAGCCGAACGCATGGCCCCCAGATACTGCTGGCCCAACTCCGACTTGATAGGAGCGCAAGCGAGTTCGCGGTCCGGCAGTTTGATGCCGTGTCTGGGTGCCGAGATGGCCATGGATTTCAAAAACTCGGTGCCGATCTGGTGACCCAGCCCGCGCGAGCCACAGTGGATGGAGATGACAATGTCTCCCTCACGCAGGCCGAACACCTCCGCCGCGCTGGCGTCGTACACATCGGTCACCTCCTGCAACTCGAGATAGTGGTTGCCGGAGCCGAGGGTGCCCATCTCGTCCTTCTGCCGTTTCTTGGCCTGTGGCGAGACGCACTGCGCATCGGCGCCCTCCATGCACCCCTCTTCCTCGATGGACTTCAGATCCTCGGCGCGGCCCCAGCCCCGGCCTATGGCCCACTGAGCGCCGCCTTCCAGCATGGCGTCCATCTCTTCGTGATTGAGTGATATCGTGCCGCGGCTCCCCACGCCCGCCGGGATGCTGGCGTACAGCACATCGGCCAGCGTTTCTTTCACGCGCTCGATGTCGTCCCGCACCAGTCCCGTATGCAGGGTGCGCACGCCGCAGGAGATGTCGAAACCCACCCCGCCCGCGGAGATGACGCCGCCTTCGTTGGGATCGAACGCCGCCACGCCGCCAATGGGGAAGCCATAGCCCCAGTGCGCGTCGGGCATGGCGTAAGACGCCTTCTGGATGCCGGGAAGCGCGGCGACGTTGCTGACCTGCTCGTGGACCTTGTCGTCCATGTCCTCGATCAGATCTTCCGTGCCGTAGATCACCCCCGGCACGCGCATGGGTCCCGTGGGTTCGATCCACCATTCAGTTGCGGTTTTTCTTTTTAGACGCTTTTTCTGCATGAGCTTCTCACTTCACACATCGACAACGCACTGGGCCACCCAGCGGTTCGGGGCTTCCTGCCCGACCTTGAGGGCGGTCATGGTCGCGCCCTTCACCTCAACTGCGGGCTGATGTTTTTCGCGATCGACAGGCTCGCCCCAGGCGGTGGCGGTGAGCCGGTTTCCATTCAAGATATGCACCTCGAAGCGGGAAAACAACAGGCGGCGCGTGGCCATCTCATAAATGAGCGCGTTCAGCCAATCGACAAACAGGTATTCCGGGTCGGGGGCCTCGCAGGCGATGGGGATTTTCTCGATTGTGGCCACGCTTTCCGGATCGGTGATGACCGCCGTCAAAGCCAGGGCTCCCTGTCCAAACGCTTCTTCCAAAGTCGCGCCGATACCGCGCACACCCATGTCCGCATCGTGCGGAAAGTGTTCCCACGTGGCGTCCGGCATGGTTTTCTTTCGTGTCAGGAGGCTTCGTCAGTAACAGGCAGGGTATGCGGTTCCGGGTCTCTGAAATCCTTGAGCGCCGCTTCCTGCCGTTCCCGGTCGGAGTCGAGGTACAGGCGGATGGTTTCGAAATGCTGGCTCTGCTGACAGCGCGCCA
The DNA here is from genome assembly GCF_021845525.1 of Nitrospina gracilis Nb-211. NCBI lineage: Bacteria > Pseudomonadati > Nitrospinota > Nitrospinia > Nitrospinales > Nitrospinaceae > Nitrospina > Nitrospina gracilis. The sequence goes on from NZ_JAKJKD010000001.1 coordinate 1,803,167, forward strand.
GTTTCATGCGCATCAATTCCAGGATAGCGAGGAAGGTGACGATGACTTCCTGCTTGGTCGTGGCCGTGTCGAACAACGCCTCGAACGACAGGCTCTCCACCTGATTCAGACGGTCCAGCACGCCACGGATGCGGGCGGTGACGGACAGCGTGGTGATTTTGACTTCGTAATCCTGCGGGAAGGTTTTCTGCTCGAGGACTTTTTTGAACGCGCTGAACAGGTCGAACACAGTGGCATCGACCAGCGTTTCCTCCGTGTCCTCCTCGTCCTCCTGCGGCACCTCGACGGGTGCGTGGCGGGTGAAGATCTGCTGGCGTTCGTGCTCCATCTGCCGCAGTTTGAACGCCGCATCCTTGAACCGGCGATAATCGAGAAGCCGCCGGGCCAACTCCGCGCGTGGGTCCGCGCCTTCGTCGCCTTCTTCCTCGTCCGGGCGCTTCTGCACGGGAAGCAGGATTTTGGATTTGATACGCGTCAACTCCGCCGCCATCACCAGGTACTCGCCCGCCACCTCCAGATTGAGATCCTCCATGAGGTCAAGGTAGCCCAGGTACTGTTTGGTGATCTCGTTTATGGGGATGTCGTGGATGTCCATCTTCTGCTCCTTGATGAGGTGCAGAAGCAGATCCAGCGGACCTTCAAAAATGGGAAGCTTGAACTGATAACTCATGATTGCGTGGCAAGACAGGTTGGCATCGTGAGCAATGTACCATCATCATGCGGCGGGACAAAATGAAAACCGGAATTCATAAATCGCCCCACCGGTGTTGCAGGAGAGACAGGATGACGAGGGAGACCGCATCGGCGCGTAGAGTGCGGGGACCCAGCCCCACCGTCTGGAACCCACTCTCCTTCAGGAACTCCACCTCCTGCGGGTCCCAGCCGCCTTCGGGTCCGGCCACGAAGGCGAGGGTTTCCACCTTGTTGCCAGGCGGCTCGATATCGCGCAGGCGCGTCCGGGCTTCGTCTTCCCAGAACAGGAGCTTCAGGTCGCTGGCCCCGACCTGGTCGCAAAATGCCTTTAAACCGTGGATGTCCGGTCCGACCTGCGGGATTTGAGAGCGGCCGCACTGTTTCGCCGCTTCCTCCGCAATGCGTTGCCAGCGTTCCAGCTTTTTGCCCGCCTCGTGTTTTTTGACCTTCGCCACACAGCGTTGGGTTTCCAGCGGCACAATCCGATGGACGCCCAGCTCCACCGCCTTGCGCACCAGATGGTCGAAGCGGTTGCCCTTGATGAGCGCCTGCCCCATGATGATCTTGACAGGTGACTCCGTATCCATTCCAACCTCGGTCACCACCTCGCCTTCCACCTCTTTCGCATCGAGACGGGTGAGCCGGACCTGCCATTGCTTTCCAAAACCGTCCAGCACACAAATACGATCGCCCACTTTCAGGCGCAAAACGTTGCGGATGTGATTGACGTCCGAGCCGCGCACGGTCACGCGTTTTTCGTCGATCTGTTCCGGCGGCACGAAGAAACGATGCATGGCTCAGCCGGGACACACGATCTTCGGCACATCGTGCAAAGTGGAGAGAACGTGATCCGGCTTCAAACCTGGAGGCACCGGTTTCCGGTCGCGGTTCACCCACGCGGTTCTCATACCCACCGCCTGCGCCCCGGCGATGTCCGCCACCGGATTGTCGCCGACAAACAGAATGCACTCGGCGGGAACTCCCAAGCGGTCGATGGCGATCTGGAAAATTGTGGGATGAGGTTTCCTGAACGGCACTTCCGATGAATAAATGGAAAACTCAAAGTAATCCCGCAAGCCCACCATTTCCTGTTCGCGATCCTTCATGTATCCCGGGTTGGTGGTGTTGGAGACGACACCCAGGCGGATGCCCTTGCGTTTCAAATCATCCAACACCGCCACCGTTTCCGGATACACCTTGCGCCGGGCGTAGATATCTTCGTAATACAGGGCCAGCAGTTCCTGCATGGTGGTGCCGTTGAGAGTGATGCCGTAGCGGAAGAACAGGGATTGCAAAGCGATCTCAAACCGTGCTTCCAGTCCGCATTCACGCGACACCGCGATCATGCTGTAAAAAATTTCGTGGCACGACTGGTACGCTTTCTCAAAATCCGGCAGGGCGACGCCCTTGCCTGCGAGATGGTCGAAAACTTTTTTCAACGGGGCGCGATCGTCTTCATCGACCAGATCGACCAGCGTGTACGCCCAGTCGAACAACACCGCGCGGCAGTTTTGGCTCATGTAAAAGTCGGATCAAGTGTGTTTTGTGTTGGGCCCGCAAAATCGTGACGGGACACTCGCTTCATTCTTATTCTGCAATAACCGAATTGAAAACAAAAGGCTTGTCGATGAATTGACGCGGGACGCCGCAGGCGGAAAGAGCCGACAAATTGACAGCGTCGCTTTTTTCCAGAACGAGGGAACAAGTTTTGGCCCGCCTCATCGTATCCGTGGGGTAATATATCATATGCTTGGGTGATACAATTCATGCCTCCATCAAACCCCAATGTTTCCACCTTCAAGGGATTTCCATGATTTCAGAAATGCCGAACGTCAAGCACCTGCCCGCGGAGCGGGTTTCTTCAGCACAAGTAGTTCAGGAAGCGGAGAACCTGGGTTGCGCAAATGTCAAAGTGATCTCGGTTCATGAAATCACTCTCGGCCACTGGGTGCGCCTGCGTTGCCAGTTCGGCTGTTCTTATTTCAACCAGCGTCACACCTGCCCCACGTTCACACCCACCAGTGACGAGATGGCGGACATCCTGATGCATTACAGCCGCGCGATGATCATTGAAGCCCCGCGATCGGCAGACGTGCATTCGATGGTGCTGAACCTGGAGACGCGCCTGCGTGAAAAGGGGTTTTTCAGAGCATTTGGGATGGGCGCCCTGCCCTGCGATTTGTGCGACGTGTGCACCATTGAATCCCAGTGCAAATATCCAGACCAGGCCCGCCCCACCCTGCAGGCCTGCGGCATCGACGTTTCCCAAACTTTATTGAATATCGGCTGGGATTTTGCTGTAAAATTTCAACCTTGTACGGAAGGTCACACCATAGGCATGGTGCTTCTGGACTGAGTCCCGAAATTTTTCAGGAAATTTTCTGATCCCATGAGCCATCGGTACGCCGTGCTCGGTTCCGGCCGCCAAGGCATCGCCGCCGCCTACGATCTGGCCCGGTTCGGCGATGCGGAAGGCATCACTCTCTTCGATTCCAATTCCCAGTCCGCTCGGAAAGGTGCCGAGCGCGTCAACGCCCTCCTCAACACCAATTGCGTTTCCTCAGCTACGCTGAACGTCATTGACCGTAAAGCGCTGGTCGCCGCGCTGAAAGGAACTCACGCTACAGTGAGCGCGGTGCCGTTTCAATACAACCTGGGCATCACCGAGGCGGCCATCGAAGCAGGATCCAGCCTGGTGGACATGGGCGGCAACACGGGGATCGTGCGCCAGCAATTAGCCATGGGGGGGCGCGCTGAAGCGCGGGGCGTCACCCTCACTCCCGATTGCGGCATGGCTCCGGGGCTCAACATCAACATGGGCGTGCGCGCCATGGAACTGGTCGAGGAACCGGAAGAACTGCATATCTGGGACGGCGGTCTGCCGCTCAACCCTCATCCCCCTTACAACTACGCATTGCTGTTCCACATCAACGGCCTGACCAACGAGTACGACGGCCACGCTCATTTCATCCGCAACGGGCGGGTGACGGAGGTGCCCTGCCTGACGGAACTGGAATTGATCGAGTTCGAACCGCTGGGGACGCTCGAGGCGGCGGTCACCGCCGGAGGGTTGAGCACCATGCCCTGGACGTTTGAAGGCAAACTGCGCCGGCTGGAAAACCGCACCCTCCGCTACCTGGGGCACTGGGAACATTTCCGCACGTTTCAGGAACTGGGGCTGTTCAGTGAGGAACCCATTTCCGTGAACGCCCGTCGCGTGGCTCCGCGCGACCTGTACCACGTTCTGCTGGAAAAGAAACTCCAAACTGAAAGCGTGCAGGACATCGGCCTGATCCGCGTGCAATGCACCGGCACCACCCGCAATAAAATGGCGTCCTGCACGCTGGATCTGGTGGAGACGGCGGACCTGGAAACCGGGTTCACGGCCATGGAAAAATTGACGGGCTGGCACGCCTCTCTCATCGCCATCCTGGCGGCCCGGGGGCAACTGCCGCGCGGGGCGGTGCCCGTGGATGCGGCGCTTACGGGTGAAACATTTGATGAAGAAATTGCAAAACGGGGATGGGAACTGCATACAATCACGGTCCCCTGAACAGGATGAGGAAGGCCGGCTCTGCGCATGGCCCGCATTGCCGATGCCGTTGCGCGAACGCCGGTCAGGCAATCAGTTGATGGCGCCCTTATTGTCGATGATGTAGCTGTTCACACTGTCCACGTGTTGCGCGGTAGCGGAGAAACTGGTCTCATTCCCTGAACCCGCCAGGGAAATCTTAGTGGGACTCACAAAGCCATATGCAGGCCCGGCCACCACAACGGGGTCACAGGAATTAGATCCTCCATTGTCATCCCAGTACACCCGGCAGGACATGAACAGATTGCGCAAAGTGGCTTTGGAATCGGAGTCGTATGCCCGTTCCTTGTACTTGGCGAATTGAGGAATCGCTACCGCCGCCAGAATGGACACGATGGCAATGGCGATCAGCAATTCAATCAGAGTGAAGCCGCATTCAGAGCGGTGAACACCGTGATGAGAATCCATGAGCCCCTCATAAGAATCATCCCATATTTAGAGTAAGCTCACGGTTTCCGATTGCAACCGATTTCTGTTTTGAAGCCTTCAGGGCCCCGGCCACAATATGGCTTCTTCCATATTTTATAAAACAGGGTTCCTTCAAGGGGGGAGCGTTGTGTCCGCAAGGCCACCTTTTTGAAGTCATTGGACTTCAGGGGAGGTTCCGTTTTCGGACCCAGTCAATATGGGAAGGTCCCGTTGAGGAAGAAATTTATTTTCTTCAGCGGAGCTTTTTCTTAACGAACTGGCGGAGTTCCTGCAACTCGTTGCCGCTGATGCCGAGGAAGTAGAGAATCAATTCCAGGTTGGAGGTGCTGATGATGGCCTGAGCGTGTTTCTGCACGATAGGCTTGGCGTTGAAGGCGATGCCCAGGCCGGCGCGGGCAAGCATGTGGATGTCGTTGGCGCCGTCGCCGACTGCCACGCACTGCTGAACCAGCAGGCCCTCTTTCTCGGCCACCGATTCCAGTATGCGTTCCTTGGCGCGGGCATCGACGATGTCGCCTTCCAACTCGCCGGTCACCTTGCCGTCTTTGATTTGCAACTGATTGGCAAAGCCGTAATCGAGCCCGTATTTTGCTTTCAGTTTATCTATAAAGAACTGGAATCCCCCGCTCACGATCGCCACTTTGTATCCGAGGTGTTTGACGATGCGCACAAGATCCTCCGCGCCGGGTGTCAGCGGAATGCGTTCGAACAACTCCTCCAGCTTTTCCACGGGCAGGCCTTTCAACAATTGAACACGCTCGCGGAGAGCCTCCGTGAAATCCAGTTCTCCACTCATCGCCTTGTGGGTGATGGCGGCCAGTTGATCCCCCACCCCCGCCAGCTTGCCCAACTCGTCGATCACCTCGCATTGCAAAAAGGTCATATCCGCGTCGAACACGATCAGCCGCTTGTTGCGCCGAAACAGGGTGTCTTCCTGCACGGCGATGTCCACATCGAAATTCTCTTTGAACTTGAGGAGCGCGTTCAGCACGTCCACATTGGTGAGCAACTGCTTGCCGCCCACCACGATTTCCAGCACGTGATAATCGCCATAATCCAACTGCTCGATACGCGGGATGTTGATGTCGAGATCGGCAATGGTGCGCGTCAGCTCGAGAAAGGCAATGGTGCCGATGCGCCGCCCCAGTACCGTGATCACCAGCCGGTGGCAGTAGGGAGCTTCGGGACGGTACCCCGGCCGCCACGGATAGACGTTGATCTTGAGACCCGACCGCTTGCTGTAGACGCCGAACTTCTCCTCCAACTGATGAAGGATTTCGCTGTCACTGCTCTCCAGCAAAAGCGACAGGTTGAGCAGGCCGCTGAACACGAACTGCTTGATGTCCACCACCAACGCTTCGCACTGCACGACGGACTCCAGCGCCTCGGCGAGGATGCCGGGGCGGTCCTCTCCTGCAATATGGACGTGTACCTGATACCTGTGGGGGATTTCCAGCATAGACTCAGAACTGGGGATTGTACCGCCAGCCTTCGCGTTTTTTGCAAGTCCAGCCGGAATTGATTTGGAAGGTGGAAAGATTGTCCAGGGTCTGCGATTCAAACAGCGCCACCACGCCCTTGCCTTCGATAAGGTTGTCTTTCAGATGCAGGCGCTTGAGCAGGGGCAGGCATTTGGATTCAGCGAGGTACTGAAGGCCTTTATCGGTCACGCCGTTTTTGTTGAGGTTGAGATACTGGACGTTGGCGAGAAGGCCGCACTCCGCAAGCTCCCTCACTCCTTCGTCACCCAGATCGTTGTCATCGAGGTCCAGCCAGTTGACCTCTTTCATACGCTCCGACTGCCACAGCAGGCGCGCTTCTTCCGCCGAGAGCCCGAGGCCGCTGAGCATGGCCTGGTTGCCGCGCAGACGGCCTTCGTAAATATCCTCAACCGTGTTGAATTTCGTTCTCGATACCATCCTGCCCAAAACCTTTCTTTCTAACCTAGTAAACCCATCTGATATATCAAGTTTCGTCCCGTTTGTCATCCGGGAGATATTTTTTTCCGCGCAGTTCGGTGGGCAGGTATTCCTGCTCCACCCGCCCGCCGGGGTAGTCGTGCGGGTACTTGTAGTTCACCCCATACCCGTACTTTTTCGCATCCCGGTAATGTGCGTCCTTGAGGTGATCCGGCACCGGATAGGCCAACCCTTTATTTTCGATGTCGCTCAGCGCGCTGTCGATGGCCGTGATGGCGGCGTTGCTCTTCGGCGCCTTCGCCACGTAAATGACCGCCTGCGCCAGCGGAATGCGTGCCTCCGGCAGGCCGATGCGCTCCACCGCATCGGCGGCGGCGTTGGCCACGACCAGCGCCATCGGGTCGGCATTGCCCACATCCTCGGCGGCGGTCACCACCAGCCGCCGGGCGATGAACTTCGGATCCTCGCCGCCGGCGATCATCTTGGCCAGCCAGTATATCGCCGCATCGGGGTCCGATCCACGCAAACTTTTCTGGAACGCCGAGGCGTGGTCGTAGTGCTCGGTGCCTCCCTTGTCGTACAACACCGCACACCGCTGGATAATGCTCTCGATCATCTCCCGGCCCACCGGTGTCGACGCCTCCGGGTCGTTTTGCAGGTGGTAACTCACCGCGGAATCCAGCACGTTGAGTGCCCGGCGGGCGTCGCCGTTGGCGTGGCTGATGATCAGATGCAGGGCGTCGTCGTCGAAGGCCACCGGGTAACGCCCCAGCCCGTGGTCGCGGTCCTTCATCGCCCGCTCCAGGATGCCACGCACATCGTCGGCACTCAGGTAACCCAGCCGGAACACCTGGCACCGCGAGCGGAGTGCCGGGATCACCTCGAACGACGGGTTCTCCGTGGTGGAACCGATCATGCGGATGGTGCCGTTCTCGACGTAGGGCAAAACGGCGTCCTGCTGGGCCTTGTTGAAGCGGTGAATCTCGTCGATGAACAGAATGGTTCGGCGCTTCTGCGACTTCCACAATTTCTGCGCGGTCTCGATGATATCGCGGATGTCCTTCACCCCGGCATTGACGGCGCTGATCTCAAAGAACTGGCTCTGCGTGACGCGCGCCACGATGCGCGCGATGGTGGTCTTGCCGCACCCCGGCGGCCCCCACAGGATGAATGACAGTCCCGTGTCTTTTTCGATCAGGCGGCGCAGGGGACTGCTCTCCCCCACCAGGTGCTCGTGGCCGAACAACTCCTGCCAGTCCGCCGGGCGCATGCGGTCGGCCAACGGCGCCTGCGGCAGGCGGCTGTTTTCGTTTTCCAGTTCAGGAAACAGTTCCATGAATCACCACTCCAGGGAATTTCTTTCCATTATATATCCATTGTTCGGAGTGCGCGGATGCCGCGGCGCATGGGAACGACCGTCACCAGCGCAGTCAGTGCCACGATCAGGCCGTAAAACACAGGCACCTCGATGCCGCCGACGAACTTGAACAGGAATTTTTCGTTGAAGTGGACGTACATGGGACGGGCGCTCAATACCAGCACCAGCATCACATAGGCGAGGCTGGAGATCATGAACAGAATGCCGCCGGTGCCGGTGGATATCCCCGACATGTTTTCGTGGTCGAACCGCGGATACATCGCCCCCATGCCCAGCCCCATGCCCACCAGCCCGGTGGTGATGAGCAGGACCCCGATGACCGACATCTTCATCACGTAGGCGTCCACCTGCAAAAGGTGATTGGAGGCCACGGTCAGGATTTCCGCCACCAGCAGTAAAGGCGGCCAGTACATCCAGAACTTGGCGACCAGGAAACTGCGCATGTCCACCGGTGCGGTGTACAGCGTCCACATCTTCCTGCCCTCGATGCTGACGGAGGAAAAAACGAAGCGGGCAATCAAGGCAGAGAGCACGAAACCGATCAGCCCGATATTGAGCACCGACACCACGTTCTTGAGCACCAGGTTGTCGAGCGGCAGGTTCATGATGTTGAAGATGTACACGATCACCAGCACCAGCAAAATGAACATCTGCGACCAGTGCGACGGGTCGCGCGCGAACACCTTGAGGTCCTTAGCAATGAGCGCCTGCTTCATCGGCTCGATAGGCAAATAAGCCAGAAGCGATTTTCCGTTGCTGTTATTTTTGTTTTTGGTGCGCGGGGCATTTTTCACCTCCTGGTAACTGCGCCAGCCGGAAAGATAAATGCGACGGCTGATCCACGCGAAAAGCACCAGCGCCCCCGCCGCGGCGGCATACAGGAATCCCAACCGCGCAAAACTGATATCAAGACGGCCCTCGGTCCATGCCGTCAGTCCACGCGTGATCCAACTGCTGGGCAGGTACGGAAACTCCGGCACGCGCAGGCTCTCGACGAAGCCGATGATCGCCTCGTCCGACACCTTCTTGTCAAAAAACTTCTCCGGCGAAAGAAACCGGAGAAATGCCACCAGCCCCGCCACGAAAAACAAACCGAGAAACGACAGGATCTGGTGCGCCTTGTCGGTGGGGAAATAACGCATCAACACCATGATGCCCAGCACTCCCAGCGCACAGGGCAAAACGACAAAGGGCAGAAACGCCATCAGCAGGTAAAAGTAATAAGATGCCGTGACCTGGAAGTAATACCCGTAAGCCACGAACATGGGAAGCGAAAACACCAGCATCACCCACGACGCGTTGATGAGCGTCTGCACGAACCGGACGTGAATGATGGCGCTCGGTATCATCGGCAGGGAATGAAGAAATTCAAGGTCGGACGAAACGTAGTAGATGGCCAGCGCGGCGATGATGGTCGAGAACAGCAACATCGCAAACAGCGTGAGAAACACCACGTTCAGCAACTGAACGATCAATTCCTCACCCACCTGCAGGGGCAGTCCGTCGAGATACGCCACCATGCGGTAGAAGAAAACATAATCGGCGATGAGAAACAGCGTGCCAAGCGTACCGATCAGCAACCACCGCGTGACCTTGTCGCCGTTGGGCCGGCCGAAATGATTCTTGAGAAACTTCAGCCGCACCGCCGACAGGCTCCGCATGTCCGTCCACCATCGAAGCACCGCTGTCATTTCCCCCACCTTTCCGCTTTCGGCGTGTGGGCGCGTACCCACTCGACGCAGACGTAATCCATCCATCGCCGGTCGCCAAAGGGAGTGAGCTTGCGCGCAATGTACCCCATGTGCCCGCCCGCCTTCGGATTCACAAAGCGCACGTTGGAGGCGCTTTCAATGCCGTCGAACACCGAAGGCGGAATGAACGGGTCGTCCTGCGAACACAGAACGGTTGTCGGAATGCGGATGCCGTTTAAAAATTGCCGGGCACTGCACGCATCGTAATAATCCTCGACGGTGGCATAGCCCGCCGCTGGGGCGGTATAGAGTTGATCGAACTCCCAGATGGTACGCGCCCGTTGGGTCGGGGCGAACGCAGAGGGAAAACATTCCCGCAGGGCGTCCAATTGGTTGTACATGAGGCCAAGGTAATACCGGTTGAACGTGCGGGCGAAGGCTCCGTGTGAGATGGCGCGGCTGGCTACCTTGAGATCAATGGGCGGATTCACCGCGAACGCCGCGCGCAGTTGCGGAATGGACTCCCGCCCTTCCCCCAGGTATTTCAGCAGGATGTTTCCGCTCAGGGAAAAACCCATTGCCAGCAGGGGCGAGTCGGGATAACGGTTGGCGATGAACTGCAGAACCGCTTTCAGATCGCCGCTCGAGCCGCCGTTGAACAGGCGGTCGCACAACCCCATCCCCGGACCGCTACCCCGGTGGTTCATCATGAACACGCCGTAGCCTTCTTCACTCAGCTTATTGGCAATGCGGCGGATGTAGGCCGACTCACTGCACCCTCCCATGCCATGCGCCAGCAGGACCAGCGGACGGCCCGGCGTTTGCGGCTTCAGTTCCGCCAGCACCAGCACCGCATTTTCCTCCAACCGGATTTTATGGAACGTACGGGGAGGAATGCGGGTGTCGCCTGTGAACTGAGAGCCCCAAATGGTCTGCGCCACCGGACCGGGGATCAAAACGTGCGGTTTGAAGGGCATCCAGAACGGATCGATCTCCGCACTTCCGCCTTTCTGATGGAGAATCGGGGTTTGATTCACAAGCGTTCTTTCCCTTTTGAAGAAGGAATTCAATGGGGTTTTCCCATTTAAATTGATTCCGGATTTAGGGTATTATAACGTCACCGGATACCCGCTTGGCAAGCCCGTTGGTTCCCACGGAAAGCAGTTTGGTGAGCGCCTCCATTTTATTCACATCCGTTTTTGGTTGGTCGTATTTATGGTCCGTTTGAAGTGTTTCCTACTCGTATTGGCCTGCTGTTTGATGTTTCCCGTTTGGGGGATGGCAAACGATCTAAACACCTCTCCGCACCTGGAGCATGCTCAGGAAATGAGCCTGCTGGGCAAATGGCCGGAGGCGGTGGAATCGTTCAAAAAAGCACTGGCGGAACAGCCGGACAACAGCTGGATTCAGGCCAACCTGGGCGTCGCCCTGAGCCGCGCCGAACGCCATACGGAAGCCCTGTTGGCGTTTGAAAAGGCCTTGAAGATGGGCTATGACAATGCGGAGTTCCGCTATCTTCGCGGCTTGACGTTTGCCAAGGTCAACCTGCTGACCGAAGCGGCGCAGGAAGTCGAATTGGCCCTCAAGATGGATTCGCAACTCAAGTTCGCCGATTACGACCTTGGCATCATCTACGAACACATGGGAGCGCATGACAAGGCGCTGGCGCAGGTCACCAAACTCTACAAACGCAACAACACGCTGGCGCGCAAGCTGTACTTTCAACTGACTCCGGAATACAAGATCGCCGCGGTGGACGACGGCGGCTCCCTGAAGGGCAAAGTCAGAATGACCGGCACCATTCCCAAACCGCGCGTGTTCCACCTGATCAACATCCCGAACATCAAATTCTGCTCGCGCATTTCTGACGGGGACGGACACCGCCTTCTGCACGATTTCGTGGTGAACAACGACGGCGCATTGAAGGACACCGTCGTCGCCATCCTCAACGTCGAAAAGGGAAAACCGTTTCCCCGCAAGATGACCAGTGTCACCATCAGCCGTTGCCAGGCAGACCAGTATGCGATCGGTTACAAAAACGGCGAAGACCTGCTGTTGGAAAACATCGACCCGATCAAGCATGAAATGGCGGTATACGAAGTCAACGGCGTGTACAAATACCAGGTTTCGCACAAAACCACCATGCCCAACTCCTCACAGGTGCGTTCGCTGTTTATGAAACCCGGTTCGCCGGAGATGATCCTGAAATGCAATCTTCACCCCTTCATCCAGACACGAGGCCTCATGGTGGCGAATCCCTACTTCACCGTGACCGACGCGGAAGGCAACTTCGAAATCCATGACATTCCCCCCGGCACATACGAGGTGATGGCGTGGCACCCGTTCATTCCGACAAAGACCGGCACCATCACCATTGAGGCGGGCCAAACCGCCACATTGGATTTCACATTTGAAGCCGAAGAGCAGCGGCGCAAGCTGTACCAGAACGACACCAAAGGTTACCGCTTCAACACGGTGTTTGAGAATGAAGAAGGGTTTTACGGGGGAAAGCGGGAGATGGACCCGGTCGAAGTCCTTCAGCAGTTCAACAACTCCGAGCGGTATATCAAGGGAATGGAATCGCCTAGCGAAGAGTGAGGATCACGGTGTTGAGCGAATCCCGCATGCGGGCCAGGCGTGCCGCCTCTTCCGCCGTGGCACGCTTTTCAAACTCACCTAAAAACACCCGATACCAGACTCCCTTGCCCGGCAAGGCCACGGGCGTATAAAACGCCGGGTACCCCTTGTCCTGAAGTTGCGCTTCCAGCGCGCGGGCGCGTTCCACCTCGCGGAACGAACTGACCTGCACCTGAAACCGCGTCTCGCCGGATGGCGCGGCGGTCATTTCGCTCTCCGGCTGTTTCCAGCTCGGGGTTGGGGTGGGTTGATTTTTCTTTGGCGCGGGTTCAGGCTCATCCTCTACCAGCGCTTCGAGCTCCTTGATTTTATCTTCCAGACTCTTTTGCGAGTCTTTCTGCGCCACCTGGTCGCCTTCCGGTTGCGGTACGGCAACCACCGCCTCTTCCTGATCCTCTACCACATTGCCGGTTTCCGCTTCTGGATCACCGGTCAGCACCTTCTGCTCGTACCCGGCTTTTTCAATGATGCTTCCATCCAAATCGATAAACCGGTTCTGGCTGACGTTGGTGAGCGTGTCGAAAAAAGTGAAATCATTTTTCACTTGGGGAGCGGGCACCACGTCCCGCAATTTCTTTTTGAGGTTGTCGGGCTTGACGGCGCTCATCTTCTTCACCGTTGCCTCCTGATCCTCGCTTTCCAGAGAAGGCGCGAAAATATTACTGCGCCAGGCGTAACCCGTGCCGGCGCCGATGGCAAAGAAAAACAGGATCAGGATGAAGCGGGTTTTCAGTCTCATGGCAACCCCTCACATTGACGGTCCACCGCGGGTTTTCCCCCTAAGTGTTTGAATTTGTGTGATTAAATGTGGACCAAGTATAACATGATTTTCAATAATTTAAACAAATTTTATCAAAAATCAGGCCCGGCCGCCGGAGAGGGGCCGGTTTTCACCTTGTGGATAGGGGGGGACGGAGGGCGGCGGGCCTTACATCTTTTCCGGATGGGTGACGCCCATGAGCGCCAGCCCGCTGGCGATGACATTGCGCAGAACGTGAATCAGAAACAGCCGCGCGCGGGTGAGTTCCGCGTTGTCGGTCACGATGCGGTGGTGCGCGTAGTAGTTGTGGAAGATCGCCACCAGTTCATGCAGATAAAACGGAATGCGGTGCACTTCCTGCGCCAGCGCGCTTTTCTCGATGACCTCGGGATAAGCGAGGATTTTCTTGATGAGCGCGATCTCGGCGCTTTCGGTCAGCGGCGAAAGCTCTCCCTCCGCCCAGTCTTCCGGCCGGAAGCCCTGCTCTTCCGCTGTGCGGAACACGTTGCAGATGCGGGCGTGCGCATACTGGATGTAGTACACCGGGTTTTCCGGCGTTTCCTTTTTGGCCAGTTCGAGATCGAAGTCGAGATGGCTGTCGGAACTGCGCATGAGGAAGAAAAAGCGCGTCGCATCCACGCCGACTTCCTTCACCACGTCGGCCAGCGTAACGAACTCGCCGGAGCGCGTGGACATCGACACCTTCTCGCCGCCGCGCCTTAAGGTGACGAACTGCACCAGGATCACCTTGAACACGCTTTCGTCGAAGCCCATCATCTTGAGCACCGACTGCATGCGCGGCACGTAGCCGTGGTGATCCGCCCCCCACAGGTCCAGAATCATGTCGAAGCCGCGGTCGACCTTGTTTTTGTGGTAGGCGATGTCGGCGCAAAAATACGTCTTCTCGCCGGCGTTCTTGATGATCACGCGGTCAGAGTCGTCGTCGAACTCCGCCGTCTTCAGCCAGGTGGCACCGTCTTTTTCGTAGATGTATCCCTTTTCTCTCAGCCAATCGAGCGACTGGTCCACGGATTTATCTTCGTGCAGGATCTGCTCGCTGAACCAGCGGTCGTACTCGACGCGGAACTCTTTCAAGTCCTCCTTGATGCCTTCCAGGATGGAGCCGGTGGCATAAAGGCGGAAAAACGTCAGCGCGTCCTCGTCGCTCTTTTCAAGATGGGCTTTGCCGTCGCGTTCGATGATCTCCTTGGCGATGTCTTTAATGTAATCCCCCTGATACCCTTCTTCCGGAAACGCGACGTCCTCTCCCAGCAGTTGCCGGTAACGGATCCACGTGGAGCGGCCGAGCGTGTTCATCTGGTTGCCGACGTCATTGATGTAGTATTCGGTGGACACATCGAACCCGGCCATCTTGAGGATGCAGGACAACGCGTGGCCGACGGCGGCGCCGCGCCCGTGCCCCACATGCAATGGACCCGTCGGGTTGGCGCTCACGAACTCGACCAGCACCTTTTTGTTTTCGCCCACGTAACATCTGCCGAATTCCTTGCCCTTGCCCGCCGATTCCTTCAATTGACCGCGGAAGAAATCCTGCGTCATTTTCAGGTTGATGAACCCCGGACCCGCGACGGTGGCCGATTCCACCTGCCCGCCGTCGGTGGAGATTTCGTCGCAGATTTTCTGGGCGATCTCACGCGGATTTTTCTTTTCCGGCTTGGCCAACTGCATGGCGATGGTGGTGGCGAAATCGCCCATCGACTCGTCCTTCGGCTCCTCGATGACGAGGTCCGGCAGAGTCTCCAGGTTCAGCCCGCCCTGTTCCTTGACCCGGTTGAGTGCCTGCACCACAAGGTATTTGACGATGTCTTTCATGCTCTCCGTTCTCATAATGAATGCCGCGGCACCCGCCGAGCGGGCGCGGTGTGTGCGTTCCTGATTTTAAGGGTGAAAAAGGGGGGAATGGCGGGCCCTTCGATCATTTGCGGGACGCGTGGATCGCCTCGACTTCCTGCTCCATCCCTTTTTCCAGGCGTTCCTTCTCTTCCGCAAATTCCCGTTTGAGTTCCTCGGCGGCTGAATGCAAGTCCTGCGGCCGGGTCCGATCCGCCAAGTGGTCCAGTTTATGCTGAAGCATCACTTCCTTGTCGGCAATGCGGGCCTTGTAATCCTTGCGGATGGCGTCGATTTCCTTCTTTTGCTGGTCGGTCAACTTTTTCCTGTTTTTGAGGCCGGGAACCATTTTATCGGACTTTTCCATGCTGAGTTCCCAGGCGCTTTTGAGACCGGACATCGTCACCTCCTGTTTACGATGCAGAAATTATAAAGAAACCGTAAAATCAAAACAATTATAATTCGCGCCACAAGTTCCGGCCACTCCCTTAGCGGTTGACTGCCCCCGATCTTCTGCTATTCTTTTTTATTATGGGGGTTGAAGCCGAACGAACGGTTTTATTGCGACAATTGAAGGATTACCTGGTTTTTTTGAAGGATCAGGGAATGGACCGCGTGCCCCTGCTGGAGGCGCTGGAGACCACCCCCCGGGTTCCGACTGTAGCCCCTGTGCGGGCTGCCGCTCAACCCGTGCCCGGGCCTGCGCCGGAGTCCACCTCCCCCACATCCACAACCCCCGCCACTGCCAATACCATGATCCAGCCCGATGCCATGAGCCGCCTGACCGAAGTCCGCAACGAGCTGGGCGAATGCACACGTTGCAAACTGTCGGAAACACGCACGAACATTGTGTTCGGTTCCGGCAATCCGAACGCGAAACTGCTGTTCATCGGCGAGGGCCCCGGAGCGGACGAGGACGCGCAGGGCCTGCCTTTCGTCGGCCGGGCAGGAAAGAAGCTGACCGAGATCATCGAAAAGGGCATGAAACTCGACCGCGAAAAGGACACCTATATCTGCAACATCGTCAAGTGCCGTCCGCCCGGCAACCGCGACCCGGAAATCGACGAGATCACCGCCTGCAAGCCGTTCCTGATCGAACAGGTGCGGGCCATTCGGCCGAAGGTGATCGTGGCGCTGGGCAAGCCCGCCGCCTCCACCCTGCTGGGACGGTCGGTGGCCATCACCAAGGAGCGCGGCAGTTGGCACGAATTCGACGGAATCAAACTGATGCTCACGTTTCATCCGGCCTACCTGCTCCGCTTTTACACGTTGGAAAACCGGAAGGCGGTGATGGAAGACATGCAAAAAGTTCTCGAGGTGCTGAACTCATGAGCCCCACGAACGCGGCGATCGCCCGCCTCCAGTCCAATATCGAAAGCGTCATCATCGGCAAATCCGACGTCATCGAAAACACCATCATCACCCTGATCGCTGGCGGGCATCTCTTGATCGAAGACGTCCCCGGCGTCGGCAAAAGCTCGCTGGCCTTCGCGCTGGCACGGTCGCTCGGCCTCGAGTTCCGTAGAATCCAGTTCACCAACGATATCCTGCCGTCGGACATCGTCGGCGTCTCCATCTACAACCAGAAGGAGAACTCCTTCGAGTTCAACCGCGGTCCCATTTTCGCCAACCTGGTGCTGGCCGACGAGATCAACCGCTCCTCGCCGCGCACGCAGAGCGCCCTGCTGGAGGCCATGAACGAAAAGCAGGTGTCGGTGGACAACCACACCTACGACCTCGAAGACCCGTTCATGGTCATCGCCACGCAGAATCCGATCGAAAGCCACGGCGCGCACCCCCTCCCCGAGTCGCAACTCGACCGCTTCATGATGTACCTGTCGATGGGCTACCCGGACCCGGAGGAAGAACGCAAGCTGCTGGGCACGCAGTCACCGTCGCGCAACATCAAGGAAGTGAAAGCCATCCTCACGCGCGACGACGTCCTCGCCCTGCAACGGCAGGCGGAGGCGGTGACGATGGAACCGGTGCTGATCGACTACATCATGAACGTGGTGACAGCCACGCGCGAATCGAAACACCTGTCCCTGGGCGTCAGCCCGCGCGGCGGGTTGATCCTGCAGCAGGCGGCGCGCGCCCGCGCCCTGGTGCATGGCCGCACCTACTGCATCCCCGACGACATCAAGCAACTCGCCATCCCCGTGCTGTGCCACCGCGTCATCCCGCAGAACCACCATGGCATGAACAAACGCACGGCGGCGGACACCTCCGCAGTCATCATGGAAATCGTCGATAAAATGGAGATTCCGGTTTAAAATCAAACGGTGTTCTCCATCATCCGGTACCGTCCCCGGCGGGGTGTTTCCATGAACCAGCCTAATGAATACAAACCGGTTTTCACCGTTTCGTTTTACAACAGAACGCTCCACCTGACCCGCGAGGGCGGCGGCTTCATCTTCCTCGTGTTCGGCGTGGGACTGGGCGCCATCAACACCGGCAACAACCTGCTGTACCTGATCCTCGCCATGTGTTGCAGTTTCATCGTCGTTTCGGGTATCCTTTCGGAGCACACGTTGCGGGATATCCGGGTTCGGGCCAGCCTGCCGAAGTCAATCTACCCCGGTGACGCCTACCCGGTTGCCATCCATGTCCGTAATGGAAAAAAGCGGCTGTCGTCCTATTCCTGCTATGTGGAGTTTCCCGCGGATTCGCTGGGCCGGTACGAAGTGGAACCACCTCTGTATTTTTTTCAGATTCCGCCCGGTGGCACGCTGGAGAAAACCGCTCTGCTGACCGCGAAAAAACGCGGACCGTTGAAAATCCGGTTCGCGCAGTTGCGGACGCGGTTCCCTTTCGGCTTTTTCATGAAAGCCAAGCTGGTTCCGGTGGAAGTGGAAACGCTGGTGTTCCCGGTGATCAAACCGGTGGAACTGCCGGACCCGACGGACATCGCCGAGGAAGGCGAGGGTGTGATCAGCCAGCGGGGGGACGACCTTTACGCCCTGCGCGAGTTCCGGCCCGGCGACACGTTGAGCGCGGTGCACTGGAAATCCAGCGCCAAAACCGGAAACCTGCGCGTCAAGGAGTTCGCGCATGGCGGGTTTCACAGCTTCACTCTGTTTTTGAATATCATCGATCCGGAAACACAGAAGATGGTGGCCTCCAGCGTGCTGGAGCAACGCGTCTCGGAAACGGCATCCCTTGCGTACCACCTGATGCGACGGGGCGACGAGGTGCGACTAAAAACTCACGACTACGAATCGGCGTCCGGCAATTCCGAAGCGCACCTGGAGTCGATTCTCACCTACCTTGCACTGGTGGGGCTCGACACGCGCCGCAATACGAATGAAACGAATGGCTAGAAAAAACCTTCAAATCGGAATCATCGGCTCTGGCACCAACCAATATGCCAAGCTGACGTGGCCCATTGGGCGGTGGATCGCCGAGCAGGGATTCAACCTGGTGACGGGCGGCGGCGGAGGGGTGATGGAGTCCGCCGCGCAAGCGTTCCGCCAGGTATCGCACCGCAAGGGCAAGGTGATCGGCATCCTGCCCTCCGGCATCGCCTGCGACAGGGCGCCGATGCGCAGTCACTACAAAACCCCGTCGGGTTACCCCAACGACTTCGTGGACATTCCCATCTACACCCACCTCCACCTGTCCGGTATTCAAGGAAAGGGCGTGGCCAGCAGGAACCACATCATTGTGCTGACGTCGGACGTAGTGATCGGTTTTCCCGGCGGACCCGGCACCCGCTCGGAGGTGCAGTTGGCGCTCGAGTACAAAAAGCCGATCGTGCTTCTCAACAAGGACCACATCTGGGAAGAGTTCAAACGCACTGAAGCGCGGGTGGTGGACACGCCGGACGATGTCATTGCCGCCGTGCGCAGTCTGGAGCCGGACTGGTTCGACTGAGCCTCAACGCTTCAGAATACTTTTGGAAAAATATTTGGCGGGGATGTCCACATTGAATTCGATGTGGTCGAACATGTAGGTCGTCTTGGTGTTGTCTTTCAGCATGTCGCGGAACACCATCTTGTGGGGAAACAGACGACCGTCGATGATGTGGTAGCCTTTGAAGTCAATCATTTTGAGCAGTTTCCCGCTTTTGGCGAAACGCTGTTCGCGCAGAACGATCTTGCGCTCCGGGTCGGTCCATACCTTGCGGAACTGGTAGGTCTTTTCCGGATCTTTCGCGGTGAGGTCCAGCACCAGCGTTTTCACGCCGTCGAATTCTTCCACCATGGCGATCTTTGGGATGTACGCCTCGCTCAGTTTTTCATCCTCCAGCATATCTTCATAGGACAGGTCACTGCCCATCATCGACTGGCGCAGGAGGTGCCCGGCGATCAGGATGGTGCGGTCGGTCTGCGGCGTGTACAGCCACAGCTTGCGGTCGATCTTGAGCATCTTGGTATCGCGCTCGCGCGGCGGCGATTTATAGTGGCTGAAGGATTTGACGATGCCCTCCATCCACGTGTTCATCTCCAGTGTGCGCACGCGGCGCCCGTTGTCGACGATCAACCGGCCTTCAACGTACTTGGTGGGGGACCACAAGTTGGCGTCGATGGCTTCCACCAGCTTTTGCGGGTCGAGGTCCTTCCACTCTTGCGGAAGTCCGCCCTCGCCGCCGGCGGTGGAAGCCCATGCCAAAACCATCGTCAGCGTCAACGCCACGTTTCTCATCCACCGCTTCCAGTCCATCGTCACCCCACTTCCAGTTCGCGAAATAAATTGGCTTCGGAGCGTTTGAAGATGGCGAGGCTGGCGAACAGACTGCCTGCCACGCTCGCCGTCATCCCCGGCACGATGCCTCGCACAAAGCCCTCAATGGTGACGCGTCCACGCGCCACGTCGTTGAGCATCAATCCGGACTGGGCGAGAGCATCGCCCATATCGACGCCCACCTCCTGCAGGTAAAACACCACCAGCCCGCCGACCACGCACCCTGCAATGGAACCCAGTACGCCCACCGCAAACGCTTCCAGCGTGAGCGACGCCACCAGATGTTTGTGCGTCTCGCCCATCGCCAGACGCAGGCCCATCTCTCCATAACGGTGGATGCTGTTCAGCAGGCCCGCGTTCCACAGCACCAGCACCATGAGAAATGTGAAGATGAGCACGATGACGCCGCGGATGAGTTCGAACTTGCGCGCGATCTCGCCGATGTTTCTCTGGTCGAGGATGGTGAGGGTGATGGGAAAATCATCCTTCGCCCACTGTTCCGGCGGAGTCTGCCGCAGGCCGGGCAGTTTTTCCTCGATGGCCTGCTTTATGTCCACATACTCATCGTACGGCACCGAAGCGGGCAGGAACCCCAGCCAGTCGGTCACCATGTTGTCCATGTAGAACGTGTGCTGGGCATCGGCGAGATCGATGAGCGCCATCTTCTTGTCCATGGCGGTGACGCCGAAATGGATCAGGCCGGTCACCGTGTAGTTGTCGGTGGCGAGCCCGCCGTCGAAGGTCTGGCCGAGCAGGGTCACGGTGGAACCGGGATTCAGCCCCAGCGACTCCGCCAGTTGATAGCCCACCAGCATCTCACCTGACTTTTCGGGAATCCGGCCCTCGGTGACCGACGATTCCAAATCGAGCCGCTCCCGCTCGGATGACGTGGGATTCAGAAGTTGAACCGCCATGCCGGTGATCGGCGTCTGACTTTTGGTGTTGCCCTGCTCGTCCGGCACGTCCATCAACGCGCCCCAGCGGATACGCGGTGTCCATTCGATGCGCGGATCGCTGTTCGCCTCCAACCATTCGCGGGTTTCCTGCTGATCGGCCAGCGCCCGGTCCAGAGGCACGAGATGTTCTTCCTTATAGAACGGTTTGTTGACGAAACGCAGATGGCCGGTGTCGAGTTTTGCGGACATGTCCAGCATGCCCATGAAGATACCGTCCATAAACCCGAGCAGTCCCACCATCAACGCCACGCCGACGGTGACGATGAGAAACGGAAACAGCGAGCGACTTTTGTCGCGCACAATACCTATCATGGTGAAACGGATCACGTGATGGCCCTCCCGCGGAGCGCCTGCGTCGGGTCCAGCCGCACGATTTTTTTCACCGGCGCCCAGGCGACGGCAATGACAATGGACACGGTGACGAGGGTGGAAATGATGACTTCCCACGGGCGGATGTCGAGGAAGATTTTTTCGCGCACCGGGAACCCGGTTTCACTGAGGTGCGACACGTCGAACCCGACGCCCTGAAACCAGATGAAAAACGGAACGCCGAGGATCACCGCCACCACCAGGGCGAGAAGAGCGGCGAAACTGCCCTCCAGCGTGAACAGCCGCACCACCCGTTCCGGCGTCATGCCAAGGGCCATGAGCGTGCCGATTTCCTTCTGCCGTTTGAACACGCTCAGGATCTGCGTGTTGAACACGCTGATGGCGGCCAGCGAGATGAGGATGATCCACAGGATGCGCGTGTTGCGGCGGTCATGGCGGAGGAGCGTCAACAGGTCGGACATCAAGGCGTCCACCGACTGAAACTCAAATCCCGCAATGGAACCCACCGGTTCTTTCACCGCCACCCAGGTGACTTCATTCGGGCGGTCGGTGATCGTGCGCAGGTGGTCCAGCCGCATCCACACCACGCCTTCGTCAATGCGCGGATTGATGAGCGGCACCACATCAACCACGCGCACATCCAGTGCGTCCACCGCGCCATGCCGGTCGCGCCATTTGAGCACCACCGTATCCCCCACGGACAGGTGTGCCTCCTCCGCCATCTTCGTACCCAGGATGACGGGGATGATCGGTCCCACCTCCGGATTTTCACGGCGCAGGGGTTCGAGCGGCAGTTCAAGCAGGGTCTGCTCCACCTCCACGCCGCGCAACTGCACCGGGAACAGGCGGCGGTTGGGGAACAACTGGCCCTGCTGCACCAGCACCTCCGCTTTGTCCGAATGCGGCAGGCGAGCCAGCTTGTCCGGCACCGGCAGGGTCAAATCCTCCCACTCTGTCGGCTCCAGGATGTCGAATCCCGGCACGCGGTAATGACCGCCGGCGACGTCGGTGCTGGCCATGTTGCGCAGGGCCTGCGCCTGGAAGCCGTTGAGGAGAGAGAGGGCGAACACGACGGCAATCAGGATGAGTGCCGTGACCAGCACATTCAGCCAGGCACGCATGCCCTGGCGGATGAAGTTCTTGAACGCCATATTGAGGATCACGCCGCCTCACCTCCCACCTTGCGCACCTCATCCGCTTTCACATGGCCGTCTTCCAGCCGGATTTCGCGGCGCACATATTGCGTTACTTTCTCGTCGTGGGTGCTGAACACGAACGCCGCCCCCAGTTCGCGGTTGAGCTTCTGCATCAATTCGAGGATGTGGTACGAGTTCTCCGCATCGAGGTTGGCGGTCGGTTCGTCCGCCAGCACCACCTCCGGGTCCTTCACCAGCGCCCGGGCGATGGCGACGCGCTGACATTGACCGCCGGAAAGCGTCGCCGGTTTTTTGTGAATCTGGTCCGACAGCCCCACCCAGTCCACCAGATCCCGCACCTTTTTCGACACATCGTTCTCACTCTTGCCCATGAGGAGAAGCGGGAACAGGACGTTTTCGTACACGTCATAGACGGGAAGCAGGTTGTAGGACTGGAAGATGAAGCCGACGTGGTCGCGGCGGAAGGCGGCCAACTCCTCCCGCGACATGGAACCGAGTGCCTTGCCCTGAAACCGCACCTCACCGGAAGTGGGCCGGTCGAGTCCACCGAGAATATTCAGGATGGTGGTCTTGCCGGAGCCGGACGGCCCGACGAAGGAGAGGAACGCTCCATTTTCGATTTCGAGGGAGATGCCGTGCAGGGCGGTGAAATCCTGCTCACCCACCCGGTACACCTTGGTCACGTCCTGCATCACGAACATGCGCGCACTCCCTTGAAAATGTTAATGAAACCACACCAGTGTGAGGCCGACGCGCGACTCGGTGCCGTTGAATACCGGGGTCTGGCGGAACAGGCGGCCGGTGCGGTTGTTCCCTTCCACACTGCCGCCGATCAGCGCGGTGAGGTACAGATAAACCTGGCCGAACACGTTATGCTCGATCTGCGGCGCGATCTGGAAACTGCGGTCACGCATATCGTAAAAGGCAAAGAAACGCCACACGGTGGCGATGCCGACGGGCTGGTCGATCAACAACCCCAGTTCATGCAGGGTGCGCTCGCCTTTGACGTCCTCCACGGTAAACCCCGGCTCCTGCGTGCGGAAAAAATATTCCAGAAGAACGTGCAATCCCTGCCCGACGTCGAAGGTGTAGTCCACTCCCACGACGGTGTCGAAGCGGACCGGCTTGCCCGGCTTGTTCTGCTCGATATCGATCCGCCCCTCATTCCAGAAGCCGATCACCTGCGTGCCCTTGAAGTGGTAGCCGAACTGGAACAGCTCCAGATTGTGACTGGGCAGAAACTCCAGGTCGGTGACCGGTTTGTACTGGAACAACAGGCCCGTCTCAAGAATACCAAGCTGGCGCTCGCCGCGCAGTCCCCAAATGATGCGTTCGTTGAAACGGGCGGGGATGGCCCAGCCCTCCACTTTGGAGGTGGTTCCGGTGAAATAGGTGGCGCGAAGCCCGTCCACGCCGGTGGTCTGGGGAATGACGCCGGAGATAAGGCGGTCATCAAACAGTCCGAGCGGGCGGAACAGCTGCCCGGGGCCGAACAGGATGGCCTGACGCCCCCCGCGCAGGCGGAATCGATCTTTCTCGAAGCGAAGCCAGCCGCGGAACACGTCGAGGTCCCATTCCTCAACAAAACCTGCCTGCTCGACGGCACCGCCGCGGTATTCGGATTGAAAGATAAACTCGAAGTCGAGGAGCGCCGTCTCACTGCTCCAGACGTCGCCGACGAGGCCGTTTCTCAGTTGAATCTGGTGATTGAAATCATTGGAGGTGGCAGGGGCATTCCAGAGGTATTCCGAGGCGGCCAGAAACCGCCCCTCGTAACGCCAGTCCAAGGCCCGGGCCGCAGAGGGGAACAGCGTCCCCCCTCCCAGAATGAAAGCCACGAGCGAGACAAAGGTGACGTGACCGAGCCGCCGTAACGGAGAATTTGATATCAAGAATTACGCTTTATTTTTAGTTATTTAATAACCAAAAGTCAAAGTAATTGCTTAATAAATGGGATCAACTGATCCGCTCCCACGCCCGGGCTGCGCGCCCGAATAACGCCTTTGGAATCGATGACCAGCACCGTCGGCATATCCCGCTGGACGTATTTCTGGTGGACGGTGTGGTTGGGGTCCAGCAGGTATGGAAAGTCCACTTTTTCCGGAAACTGGGCAAGATAATCCACCACCTTTTCTTTGGAATCGCCGCTGGTGTTGATGCCGATGACGGCCACCTCGTTCCCGAGTTCTTTGCGGACCTTTTCAAATTCCATGGCCTGGTTCATACAGGGGACGCATATATGGAACATGCCGACCAGGACCACCTTGCCCTTGAAGTCGCTCAGTGAGACTTTCTTGCCGTCCACCGAGGTCAGAGAGAATTCCGGGGCCGGGTCCCCTATTTTGGGCACGGCCGCCCAGGCGGTTTGCCAGATCAGCAGCAAGGCTGTAACAAAAATGGCGATCTTTTTCATGATATCCTCATTGCTTAAGGTACGGTTGCGAGCCCGGTCTTGCACTTTTAATGGGCACCTTTTACTTCATTCTAAAATATGGGAAAGATGAATTAAAGCCAAATCCGGCATCCACTGCATTAAGTAAAATTCATTCACGGTTAATCAATTCTTAATCCGGGCTGGTTACATTAAGAATAGAGTGGGATTGCCCCAAAGCCGCCCGAAGCGATTGAAAATCCGGCATGGGGCCGCCCAAGTCCCCCCTTGCACTTGTTTGGGGATTGAGATATCATTCGGTTGTGACAATCCTATGTGGGGCTTAAGTCGATATGTTTAAAGGTTTTTTTCTTACCCTCAGTTTATTGGCGCTGGCTGGGACCGCATATGCGGCCGACCTGAGCGGAACGGTCACATTCAGCGGCACGCCGCCCTCCCCCACCATCCACAAAACCGGAAGGTTCAGCAAAGTATGTGGAGGGGAGTTTACAGACCAGTCTCTTATGCTTAAGGGGAAGAGCGTTCAAAACGCAGTGGTCTGGTTAACAGAAAAAAAGGGAAAGACCCTGAAGGATGCGGACATCTCCGGCGAGTTCGTTCTGGACCAAAAAAAGTGCCGCTACGAACCGCACGTGATGGCTCTGCCGCGTGGCGGAGAGCTGAAGATCCTGTCCAGTGACCCGATCAATCACAACATTCATACCTACTCGTTCGATAACGATCCCATCAACCTGATGTTCATTCCGGGGCAGGAACACTTCCAGGAGTTTGAAGAGGCGGAGATTGTGAAAGTCGAGTGCGACCTGCATTCCTGGATGCAGGCGTGGATTGTGGTGGTTCCCAATCCCTATTATTCGACCACCGGGGAGTCCGGTGCGTTCACCATTAAAGACGTCCCTGCCGGAACCTACACTTTGAATGTCTGGCACGAGGTTCTGGGAGCGCAGAGCCGAAAAATCGAAATTTCCAACGCAAACCAGGAAATTCATTTTGATTTTCCTGAGTTGGCCGAACAAGTGTCACAGAATCAATAACCCAAAGTTTTCCCGAGTTGTTACCATGCTTGAAAATTGGACAAAACGTTTTTCCGTAAAAGTGGGCTACGCATTCACCGCTCTGTTTATCCTTGCACTGGGGATCAGCCCTTCAGGCTGGGCTTATCAGGAAATTGAGGTAAGCAACGGCGGCTCGATTTCTGGAAGGGCCGTTCTGGACGGACCCATTCCCCAACCCCGGGTCTATCACCTGGTGTTGTTCCCCAATCTCGACCTCTGCGCCGAGGTGGAAACCGATGACGAAATGAACCGCGTTCTCTACGATTTCATCGTGGACGAAAAGCGGGGAATGCGCGACGTGGTCGTCACCTTGGAACATGTGGATGCGGGAAAACCGTTCGACCCCAACCCCATCAACATCCTGTCTGAGAACTGCAAGTTCTACCCGGACGTCAACATAACCCGGCAGGGACAAACCTTTTTCGTGGACAACCAGGACGCAGTGATGCACAACAGCCAGGTTTATCAGAAGGAGCGGGGAAAGATCATCCTGAACATCCCCATTCCGGCGGAAGAGATCTCCGAAGGCAAGGTGCATTTCCAGCAGAACTACAAAATTTTCCAGATGATCTGCGGCATGCACGAGTTCATGCAGACATGGGGCTACCGCGTGCAGAATCCTTACTACTTCAAAACCGGTCCCGATGGCACGTTCAAGATTGAGAACATTCCCCCCGGGGAATATACGGTCAATGCCTGGCATTACCTGATGAAGGTTCGGACCCAGAAGATCAAGATCAGCCCCAATGAAGATGTGAAGATCGATTTTCATTTCGATGGGGATGAGATCGAACGGCCTTTTTACGAGACGATCAAATCCGGACGCATTAAAAAGGATGCCCGGTTGCCGGGAACCATTCACTGATGCGCTGAAGGGTCAAACCAGAATTCACTCATCCTCTGGATAACCTGTTGCTTTCACGCGTTTCCCAAACCCTTTTACGAACGTGTCTGTCCGGGCTGACGGCGCTGGGCCTGCTTTACGGCCTGTCGCTCAGCCCGGTTTTCGCGTTCACCCAACCGGCCGGGGTCGATTTGCCGGAGACCATCCAGGTCGGCGCCACCACCTATTCCCTGCCTCACCTCGACAACCCGCTTCGCGCTGATAAAAGCAAACTGAAGGACCATCGGGAAGCCGGGGCCAAGCTGTATTTCACGCATTGCTACCTGTGTCACGGCGATCTCAAGGACGGACGCGGCGTGTTCGGAGACCGGTTCCGCCCGGCTCCCGCCAACCTGAGAAAGCTGGTGATCGACCCGGGCAAGAAAGAAAATTACGCCTTCTGGCGGATCGCCAAAGGCGGCCGCGGATTGCCTGACACGCATCGGCCATGGGAGTCCGCCATGCCGGCATGGGAAGGCAAACTGATGCCGGAGGAAATCTGGCAGGTGGTGCTCTATATATTCGATTCGGTGCGCCACCCCTTCGCGCCCAACACTCCTGTAAGCGCCAGCATCGAGCGGGGGCAGGAGGTTTACCAGAAACATTGTCTTCACTGCCACGGCGTAAAGGGCGACGGACAAGGCGTGGCCGCGCCTTTCTCCAGCCCCCGGCCGCGCAACTTCACCAAGGGGCATTACAAGTTCCGCTCCACCGCCTTCGGCAAAATCCCCACCGATGAAGACCTGCACGAAATGCTGGTGGCGGGCATGCCCGGCACCACCATGCCTTCATGGCAACACCTGCCGGAAGTGGACCGGGAAAGCCTGGTGCTGTACCTGAAATCACTGGGGCGCAAATTCGAAAAATTTAAAAAGCGCGGCAAGAAACACAAAGTTACCCAGGTTCCGAAACCGGCGCCTTTCACTCTGGAGAGCAAGGAACGCGGCCGCCAATTGTTCATCACAAACTGCTCCGGCTGTCACGGCGTGGAAGGACGCAGTGACGGCGCCTCCACGCATAAAATCGTCAACATCGCCAAAGACCAATTGCGCCCGCGCAACCTGACCCAGTCCTGGCTGTTCCGCAGAAGCCATACGCGCAAAGACCTTTTCCAGACCCTGAGAACTGGATTGTCGCTCACTGCCATGCCGCGCCTGTCGCCACGCGTGCATTCGGATGAGACGGTGTGGGACCTCGTTAACTATGTGTACACCCTGTCTCCTGCCGTTCAGCCGGAGGTGCTTGAGGAGATGCGGGCTGAGCGGATAGAAGGTCCGTTACCGCAGGACCCGGAAGATCCCGCGTGGAGATCAGTCACGGCCTACTTTTTTCCGCTGGGCGGACAACTGGAAGAAGAGCCCAAGTCTTATTTCACCACCACGAACAGCCTGTGGGTGCAGGCGGTCCACAACGGCCGGGAAATCGCCTTTCGCATCCGTTGGGACGATCCCACATTTGACCCCATATTAAAAGAAACCGCGAAGGTGCAGGAATCCCCCCCGCCTCCCCTGCCGGCCCACCTGCAGGCGGACACGGAGGATCAGCCGCCTCCCCCAAAACCCGAGCCGCAAAAAATCCCGGATGCGTTCGCCCTGCAGTTTCCGGAATCGCCAAACTCCGCCGTCCTGCCCCATTTCCTGAACGGCGAGCCGGGACACCCGGTGACGCTCTGGCAATGGACCTCGTACCCGAATCAGATCACGGAATGGTCGGCCGAAGGTGCCGCGCACTGGTCGCGCAAAGGCATGAGCCAGGAAGTGAAGGGCAAAGTGGCATTCCGCTACGGTCAATACCAGCTGGTGTTGAGGCGCGCGTTCGCCACGTCCGACAAGGAACGGGACATTCAGTTTCAGCCCGGACAGGAGGTAGCGATCGCATTCAACTCATGGGACGGCAACGTCGGCGAGACGGGAACCAAAAAGGCCGTCTCCAGTTGGTACAAGCTGGTTCTGGAATAATCAGCGGGTGACGACGGAGAGGTCGTTTTTGCCTGGCGGGGACTCGGGGGCTTCCAGCGTGGACAGGTAGGCGAGAATATCCCGGATGTCCTGATCGGAGAGAATGTCCTTAAAATTTCCGGGCATGATGGAGATATCCTGCGTTTTGAATTTCTTGATATCGTCCTTCTCCACATGAATGCGCTCCCCCTCCTTGTTGACCATATCGATCGATTTGTCATCTTCATTGATCTTAATGCCGGTCAAAAACTGGCCTTTTTTGGTGAGGATGAGCACCGATGAATATCCCACTGTGATCACTTCGCGGGGATTGAGGATCGATTCCAGAATGAACGGCCGCGTCCGACTGATGCCCACATAACTCAGGTCCGGTCCCACCTGCCCCCCTTTACCACCAATGCTGTGGCACTTGGAGCAGTAGGCATTGCCGTTCGCATCGTAGAACAGCTTTTTCCCCCTCTTCGCATCGCCTTTCTTTTCCAGCAAAGGCTTCCAGTCCTCGGGAATTTCCACATCATCGAGGCTGGACAGGAAAGCGGTGATCAGGCGGTCTTCTTTTTCATCGAGACCGATGGTCGGCATTTTGGTTTCGGGCTTGACCAGTTGCGGACTGCGAATCCAGGAATAAATCCATTCCGGCGTATACATGAACCCTGCGCGGGAAAGGTCAGGTCCCACCACCCCGCCTTCTTCGTTCACCGTGTGGCAGGCGAAGCAACTTTTCTTTTCGTGGAACAGCCAGCGCCCGTCGCCGATCACTTTCGGATCGCCGCCGTGTTTGCTGTACCAGGCACGGAACTCATCGAGCGCTTTTGAATCGAGAGATGGAGTGTGGGGGCGTTGAGTCTTGACCCCCTCCGGGAGGTTCACCGGTTGAGACCGGTCTCCGGCGAGGTACCGCACATACGCAACGAGGCTCCAGATTTCTTCCTCGGACAGGGTACGGCCGAATACCGGCATCAAGTGGGACTTGCGTGTGCCTTCACCGCCCAGCTTGATGACGCGGTACAGTTGCTCATTCGATTTTTTTTGGATGAACTTGGGATCGGAAAGTTCGGCCGGCCATTTTTCCAGTTGCTCGGCATTGTACCCATCACCGTTTCCCGCAAGGCCATGGCAATGAGCGCAATAATGCAGGTACAGCGGCCGTCCCTTCTTGATGAGGGCATCGAACTTGTTCTCAATGCGGCCCGCTTCCCCCTCCGCCATAGCGGAAACAGGCCAGCCAGCCAGCAGGAGTGCCAGAAACAAGAATGTTTTCAGGATACGGGGCATGAACACCGCATTGGAGTTTCTTTTTGAATATCCCGGCCCTGGAGGATCCATTCCGGTGCACTTCCTAAATACCAAACGGAATTCAGCCCCAGTACAGGCCTCCACTCGTCAAGAGGATATCCTATTCCCGCACTTTTGTTAATAAAAAAGAGGTGAAAGGGCCAGCTGACTCCCGGTGCCAGTGAAAAGATCGAGGTTCATCTTTCCCGGCAGGTCAAGGCAAGGACACTTGGGAGAAAGAGAATGGAATTTCCCAGGGTGATCAAAAAAAAAACAGCACCGGACGAAGTCCGGTGCTGTTTGTTTTCAAGCAGAGTGGGAAGCTTACTTGCCTTCCAGCGTAAAGTCCAGCTTTGCATCCGCACCACCGCCAACAGTCACTTCCTGGGTTACCTCACCAATGTAAGGATGCCAAGCAGTTACCTTGTACTTGCCAGCCGGAACCTGATCGATCTTGAAGGATCCATCGGCACCGCTTACAGCGTAGTACGGATTCCAGACAACGCGTGCATCCGCTTCCATGAAATTGTGCTGGTCGCACTGCAGGAAGAAATGCTTGTCTTTGCCAGGGCGCATCCGCATCAGGTTTTTGGTAACGTCCGCAATGTCGCCTTTGCTGGGCAGAGGCTTGTTGAACAGGGTTTTGCGCTGTGCACCCAGAACGGAATAACCGTGCGGGTTGTGGAGGATATCCGGGTCCTGGTTGGTGACCTGAACGATACCTTCACGAACGCCCCGCGGAGCGCGGCGTACAGCCGTTACTTTCGGCTCGATGTCGCACTTTGCAAAATCGAAGTTAACGGTGCCGCCCCAAGCTTTACCCTTGGAGATGTCTTCGATGAAAACCACAGCGTCCTTCAGCTTACCACCGTTAACAACCACTTTATGCCGGGGGCGGATGTTGCCTTCCTTGGTGTCAGGGTGCGTGGCGCAGAACTCAACGTTTTTACCTTTGTTGAGGTCTTCCATGATGGGCGCAGGAGCTGCTCCCTTGAAATTGATCACACCACTGATCGAACCTCCATTGCTGACACTGCCCTCCTCGTAGTCGCCCTTTGCCATGGACATGGAAGCTGAGAAGACCAGCACCGTCGATACTGCCAGAATCTGGAACAAACTTTTTTTAATCATTCCTTCTCTCTCCTTAATACTTGAACATTCAAGCAACGAAACTGCCTAAAAACCGAGTCTGGAACCAACAAAACTTGCAACTTCTTCCAAACCGAAAGCTGAAATCATAGCACAAAATGGAATAAACGTAAAACAAAGGGGCCTCCGGGTAGGAGGCCCCTCGTTTATCCCTGTCACCTGCGAGGTTATCGCATGGACAGCTTGTTGTCATCCACATTTTGAGCAGATTTCAAGCCCTGGGGCGTCGCTCCATCCAGAGGAAGGATCGACCGGTCGCCTTGCGGCAGGACCTTGAAGTAACCCCATTGACCCGCCTGCTGGTACGGCGTCCGCGCATTCAACCACAGGTAGGTACCCGGGTTGTGATACGTGCCGCCTGCACCGTTGCGCAGATGGGCTTGGATGTACTCACCAGCACCGAACTCTTCAACGTCGATCATATCGGAGCCTTTCTGGTCCATATGACGGCGCCACTGGTGGCCATCCAGGTTGAACATCTGGTTCTGCTCGTTGTGGGCACCGAAGACGTTGATCATCACCTTGTCTCCAGCATGAGCCTTCAGAGTCGGCGTAGCCGGGTCACCTTCTGCGGCGACACAGGGCGTGAACATGTTACCAAAGTCACAACCCTCAAACTCCCGGTACAGCCAGGGCTCCAGCCGGTAATTGACGCCCGTCAGGCCCGCCACGTTCTGCAGGTAAGGCATGAAAGACGTACCGATGATGTTGTCTTCGTCCTGGAAGTACAGAGCGAAATCGCGATAGTTCTCCAGATCCGCGTTCTCCGGATAGGATTTATCGATGATGACGTCTGCTTTCCAGGAGTTACCCAGGGAGATGTCTTTGCCGGTTTCCGGATCCCGGTACACGGAACCCCGCGGACCGACAATGATACCGCCATACAGACCATCCCGGACGTGCCCAACCAGGTTGCCGAAGTCCCAAATCAGCGATCCGTTGATCTTGAATCCCGGATGCGCGTAGAAGGTGTAATTCTTCGACTTGCCAGGGGCGACCGTCTGGTCTCCCGGGTTGTTGCCCACGTTGATCCCCTGAGAATCCTTGGGATCAAACGCAACGTTGTTGACATGCAACGAAGTGTTGCCCTTCTCCAGACGATTGGTGAGTTTGATTTTCACGCAGTCGCCGATGTTGACACGCAACGTCAGCGGATGCGGCATCACGTCGTCGTCCGAAGCCTTGCTCACTTCGTCTTCCAGCATGAACACCTTGCCTTCCGGGTTTGCCAGCATCAACTTGCGCTCAAAGTCCACCTCGAGGTAATCATCTGCATTCGGGTTGAACTTGAGAGCCTTGTTGACGGCAACCACGCTGAACTGCTTCACCGGAGCACCCGCCGGGCACAATTCCGTTTTGGATTTCGGAATCGGTGCATGCGGATTCAACAGTTTCAGGTCTTTCTGCAGTTCATCGTAGACCCGGAGAATACCCCAGCTGCCTTCCGACAGATGGGACGTTCGACCGTTGTAGAACAGGTAGTCACCCGCCATCTGCTGGTAACCGCCCGCCGTCGTGGCCAAGTCGTACCGCTCAGCGATACCGACATGGATCGTGTTGGTCACGCGGGAGTCGCCGTCATACCGCTCGGGGCGGTAGCCGTGACCCGACACAACGAACGTATGGGTCTCGTTCATCAGACCGTGCAACAGGCGGAAGACCACGCTGTCACCCAGGTACGCCCGAACCAGCGGGGTATCCGGATCGCGATGCTTCAGACTGCTGAACAGCCATTCCGTCTTCGAGTTCGCCCTCAGGCGCGCCGTCAGAGACGCCGCCCGGAAGTTGAAACCGGAGCCGGTGGTGTGGGTACCGCCGTTCAGGTGCGGGAACGCCACTTCCAACATGTCTTTCGGCATCTGGAAGGAAACCGACTGACCCGCGGCGATCGCGTTTTCACGCGACAGTCCCGGGGGGTTGCCCTTGCTTACCAGCTGTGCCGTGTGCGGAACCGTGTCGTGCAACTGAACCACGATTTCACGGAATGCACCACTGCGGGAGTACGCGATCGGCTCGGTGCCGTGGATGTCCACAACCGGACCACTGCGTACTTCCTTACCGGTTTTCGGATCGTGATACGTCGAACCCCAGGGCTCTACGATCGTCGATCCAATACCGCCGTGCGGCCAGGTCGTCGCACCGAAGGCATGGTCATGCCAGAACACCAGTCCGACGTCCGCATCCACCCACCAGCGGTACCGTACATACTCCGTGGACACGATCTGTCCCTTCTTGTGCGGATGGCTCATGCCTTCCGAGAAGGTGATCGTGTACACACCGTCCTTAGCAAAGCCTTTGCTCGGATCCGGGCTCATTTTCTTGATCCACCGTGCATCCTTCTTGTTGGGCACTTCGATGCCAACAATGATGTCCGCACCAATATGGAAGGGAGTCGCATCCTCAGCCATCTTGATTTTTACGGTGGTGTCACCCGGTTTCGTGCTTTCCAACAGCTTCGCGTTCATGGGCACCGGCAAACCAACATGATGCCCTTTCTTCTCTTTCTTGGTGAACTGCGTGTACGGACGCATCGACTGGTCGTAGCTGAAACCAGAGATAACACCGTCCGACGCCTGGTTGTCGAACTGGAAGAAATGCGGATGGATATTCACCTTCGACATCTGGAAGTTGGTGAAGTCATCGTCATTCCATTCACTCGTCAACAGAACGTCCACACAGTCGTACACATTGGCGCGGATGACCAGCGGGATCGCCTTCTTCGGATCCGCTTTCACCTCAGCCATTTCTTCATCGATCACGTAAATCAGACCGTATTTATCGAGAACCGGAGGCGTGTTGCCATAGGCGCCCGACACTTCGATCGGCGTGTTGATGAAGTGCAGATTGTACTGTTTGCGTCCCGCGCCTTCCGGACACAGACTCCAGCGTCCATGTGCACCGGGTTTGGCCGGAGACGAGTTCTCCACGTTGGGACCGGACCGGCCACTACCCGACTCCGAGTGCAGAATATTCGCATCGGGGAGCATGTGGAACGGTTCCAGCCACGGAGCACCACCATGATGCCGCGCAAACGGAACGCGTTTGCCGAAATGCGGCGTCATGTGCGGCCACGCCAGCTTACCCGTCAGCGGGCTGAACTGGAGCGGATGCCGTTTTCCAGGACGCGGAGACGTGTATTTAGCCATGGGATACGTCACTTCGCGCTCGGACAACGCCTGGGTACCTTTCCAGTCGTAATCCCAAACGGTACCGTCATATGCCAGGATTTGACCCTTCTCGTCATCGGTATGACCGGGCTTGCCCTGAGGCGGCAACATGTACTTAACCCAGTCCTTCACGTTGACAACAGGAGCTTCCCGGTTCCAGTCGCTATTGCCTTTACCAACGATCTGGAAATGCTTACCGAACCAGTTCATGGTCTTGCCAACCAACTGATCCGAGGTCACACCTTTCGGGATGCGGCCTTTGCGATCCGGCAACTCCTGCAGAGGCGGCATGATGTCGGTAGAACCGAGCGGATAGTTGCCATCCTGCAGAGTGTTGTACACGCGCCAGTAGCCCCACATTCCAGCCACGTAATGATGCGCCACATGGCAGTGGAACAGGAAGTCACCGGCCAACCGCTGACACAGACCGGAACCACACTCGGTTTCCAGGTCAACCACTTCCGCCGGACCGATTACTTCTACGTCAACACGGTCGGTGGTGGTGCGGACAACCGGGTATTTCACCGGGCCATCCCACGCAGCGGTGGTCAGGTTCTCCAGACCCGGCTCCCGTTTCGGAGAGCGCGTCCAGCGGATGGTGCCACCATGCGGATGATGGGAGTGGAATACCTCACCACCACCGTGTACCAGGCGGAACTTCGCCGGGTCACCGAGGTACGACCGCGGAATCGTGGTCGGAACATCCGCAAAGGTGTAAGAGCTGTAGCCCAGGGATTCGTCCTCAAAGTGGAACATTTTTTCCTGAACTGCCAGGTTGTTGATACCGAACGGCTCACTGCGGTAGTTCATCGCACGCGCCGAAGGCCGATAGGAATCGGTCTGCGGATCGCGCTGCGGGATCATTTCGCCGTGGCGGTTCAGCGGACGGAACGACTCGTCACCGACTTCGTGATAAAACAGAACAAACTCACGGAAGTCCTTAGCGTCTTTGTTGGTGATCATCGCCATCCAGCCGTTTTCCAGAGGCTCACCGGTCCACGGGTTCAGATACTCGGAACCCCGCGGTTCAACCATAAACGCACCGATGAGACCCAGAGAAGCGGGGTCCCGGCCGGCGTGGCTGACGATCATGCGACCGCCTTCCTGCTCGTCGATCGGGATGTACCACTCATAATTCTGGGTTTCGCCAGGGCGGATGATGGCGCCTTTGGTGGCCGCGGTGTTCGGCTCACCGGTTTCGCTGAGGATCATTGCGGAACCGTTGATCTGAAAACCGGCGGATTCGAACTCCAGCTTGTTGTGGAAGGTGATGCGCACACAGTCACCCTGGTTGGCGCGAATGGACATAGGGGTGATCGCATCACCCTGATGACCGGTCCGAACCGCACCCGGATCCAAGGCTTCTTCCCGTGCTGCGGCATTCTTCTCTTCCTCAGCACGCACCTTATCGATGTCCTTGGTCAGCACGTACATATAGCCGGGGTAGTAATCGCCCCACTGGTTCAACGTGATTTCCACGTTGATCGCGCTAATGTCGTAGTGCTTGGTGGGCACGCCGGCAGGACAATGTGCACCCTTGTACACCTTGTTAGCCGCCTTCGTGGGCCCCAACAGGTAACCCTGTTGCAACTGATGCGCGGCCCACGACTCATGGAACATACCGCTCGACGAAGCAGGAGTGGCGTGTTCCATCAGTTTGCCCTTCAAGTTGTCCATGAGGGTGCGGAAGGTTTTGTCCAGCTTCTGCTGGTTCCCTTCCAGGCCTTCCATCATCTCCTCGTAGTCGACTTGCTCTTCGAGCTTTTTCAACCAGTCGGGACGATCAGCGCCGTCATGCCCCTCATGCTTGGGATTCGCGAGGGCCGGGGTGACACCCAGGCTCAGCGCGGTCAGCAGGACAACCAGAAGCTGCCCCACCCACTTTGTTGTTTTAGCGATTACCATTTGTTACCTCCTAAGATTCTTCCGCTAAAAAATAATAAATGAATCTTGGAACCTATATAGAAAAACCCATCGGGTTATTCGCTCCTGCTCAAAGTCAGGCTCACTTCTTCGTCGGCCCGTTGAACGGTAACCGAAACAGAACCCCGCAGATAGTTCTGCCGGAGTATGCTTTCAAAATGGCCGCGGTTGACCACATCCTGACCATTCAGGGCTGTGATCAAATCGCCCACCATGAGGCCGCCCCGGTCTGCCGAACCACCCGGTTCCACCCGGGTCACCAGGACGCCTTCTTTTTCTTTACTGGAATCTTCCCGCTCTCCCGTCGCGGCTCCACTTTCATGGTCCGCCCAGTCGAATCCCAGCTCGGGAAGCGGGTTCTTTTGCAGAGACGCCATTTCCATCTGGTCTTTTCGTTGACTCAGTTGAATGGATAACGACTGCGTCTTGCCGTCGCGCAGGATGTCGAGGTTGATGAACTGGCCCGGTGACACATTGCCAATGAGCCGGATCATGCCATTGGGAGAGTCCACATTCGCCCCGCCGATCTTGAGGATGATGTCACCGACTTTGAGTCCAGCCTTATGCGCCGGCTGCCCCTCAAACACGGAGTTGATCATCACACCCTGCCCCTTGTTCAAATTGATTTGAGCGGCCACGTCATCCGGAACGTTCTCAATGCCCACACCCAACCAACCACGGTTGACTTCTCCATGTTCAATGATTTGATGGGAGACGTTTTTGACGACATTGGAAGGGATCGCAAAGCCGATGCTCTGCGCATAATTGATGATGGCCGTGTTGATACCGATCACTTCTCCACGAATATTGAGGAGAGGCCCCCCGCTGTTACCAGGGTTGATGGAGGCATCGGTTTGAATGAAGTCTTCATACCGGGAGAGGTTGATGTTTTCCCGATTCAGACCGCTGATCACGCCAAGGCTCAAGGTTTCTTTCAATCCATATGGGTTGCCGATGGCGACAACCAGTTGGCCAATTTTCAAATTCGACGAATCGCCCAGGCTCACCTGAGGCAGGACTTTGTCGCTATTGATTTGAACGACCGCCAGGTCGGTTTCCTCGTCGGTGCCCAACACCGCGCCGACAAGTTCCCGGCCGCCATAAAGAGTCACCCGAATTTTTTCAGCCTTTCTTACCACATGCGCGTTGGTGATCAAATAACCGTTCCGCCCATCGATGATCACCCCGGCACCGGCATTGTTCGGCCGCTTGCGCAGAGATTCCGGCGTACCTACGGACGATTCCGGAACGAAAGGTGAAATGCTGACCACAGCAGGGAGCGTGTGCTCCGCCAACCCCACCAAGCCTTCTTCCACTTCCTCCAGAACCCGCAACCCATTGCCCAAAGAGTGCCCGGCCAACGCAACCTGATTCCACACCAGACACGCGGCAAACGCCAACACGAAAGAAATGATGTTGGTGGTAACGAACCGGCTCTTCATGTGTCAACCCTGCCAGTTTTCCGTCTGCAAAGTGGGCATTCTCCTTAGTACCCAAGAAACCCGAAAAGAAAAAAAATGGAGGGATTACTCCGTTTGGGGTGGACCAAAGCAGGTATTACAACGAACAGCTCGCCTCACATCCCAACAAACTACCATGATTTCTCTTCCTGATCGCGGTCCCATTGGCGCAATGGGCACCCCAAAAAGCCATTAATTTCAAAGTCTTACGGCCCTGCCTCAATACGCCTAGATCTCGAAAAAATAAAGGCTTTGGAGCCCTTCAAACCACTTTATATATACAGAATTGGTAAGGGTGTCAAGGGAAAAAGCGCACCTTGCAATCGGGTGTAAACCTTGATAAATAATACAGTTTCTTTTCCCCGCATGGCTATTGTACACTGGCCTAAATAATTCTTCGTCGATTCGGGAGTTTAGGTATGAACTGGCAGGAGTTTGAAAAAAAATCAGCCTCTGAAATCATAAACGAGGCATTGGCCCGTTTTGGCGAACGTGCGGGTATTGCTTCAAGCTTTGGCCTGGAGGACATGGTGCTGATCGACCTCGCACACCGAACCGGCAAACCGTTCACCGTGTTCACGCTGGACACCGGCCGCCTGCACGAGGAGACGTACGAGATCATGGAGAAGACCCGCACCAGGTATGACATTCCCATTCGCGCCTACTTCCCGAATGCCACTGCGGTGGAAACCCTGGAACGCGAAAAAGGATTGTTCTCCTTCCGTGAAAGCCTGGAGAACAGAAAGGAATGTTGCCGCATCCGCAAAGTGGAGCCGCTCGGCCGCGCTTTAAAAGAACTCGATGCGTGGATCACCGGCGTGCGTCGCGAACAAAGTGTGACGCGCAGTGACATTCAAAAAGCGCATGAGGACGCGGACCACCCGCCGCTCATCAAGTTCAATCCTCTGGCGGACTGGACCGAGGCGCAGGTCAACCAGTACATCCGGGAGAACAAGGTTCCGGTCAACGCCCTGCACGCGAGAAACTACCCGAGCATCGGATGCGCGCCGTGCACGCGGCCCATCGAACCGGGGGAAGACATCCGCGCCGGACGCTGGTGGTGGGAAAACCCCGAACACAAGGAATGCGGTCTGCACCGCCCGCGCTGATGCCGCAACCCGTTGCCTTCAGGCAACGCCCTGCTCCGGCGCGGGTTCGCCGCCGCCTTTTTCCAGCTCCTGCGCAAAGCGGTCCACCTGGCTGAACAGGTGCGTGACCAGGGGACCCAGCAACAGCGCCGCAGACCACGCATCGCGGAGTCCCATTTTCTTTTTCGATTCCGCGCTTGCCTCCCGCCGCCTCTCCATCTCTCCCAAGATGAATCGCTCCGCCTCCACACACAACAGCGGGATCAGTTGGATCGACCACAATCCGACGGTGAACACGTCCAGAATTTTCTGTCTCCAAACGGGCGAAGGCAGAATCACCCACCGCTGAAGGCAATTTATAAGAGCCATTGGCGGCGTGGTGCGGGTGAGCAGGATCGACAGCGCAAACATGACGGTCAGCTTCAAACACGCCGTCGCGCCGCCATGAATGCCCTCCCAGGTGATGGGCACTGGAAGGAAACTCAATGCCGGAATCACCGTGCCGGGGGTGAACAACATCGGGAACACACCGATCACCAACAGCAACCACCGCAACGAACGAAGCAGTTTCAGCAACGTGCCCGGCGCGATGCCCGCCTTCACCGTGCAGAGCACGATCAACATCGTCAGGCCAATCAGTACCGGCAGATCCGCGAAAGCAACCCACACCAGCAATGCCAGCACGAAAACGATTTTCCAGCCGGGACTCAGTTCATGAAAAAACGAGTCGCCATCCTGGTAACGGCTTTCGAGAATGCTTTGCGACAACGATGTCCGGCCACGCATGCGTTTTGCGCCCCCCCTCACGAGGTGGAATAGGTGTTGAAATTGTGAATGAGTATAATAAGATTCGACATCATACACCAGTCCCAACCTTTCGAGCTCTCTCATGTCCCAGGCCGTCATTGAAAAAACCCGGAAATTCGCGCAATCGTTTTTCGCGGACGACGGCTCCGGTCACGACTGGTGGCACGTGCACCGGGTGTGGCAGATGGCCTGCAGGCTGGCGGACGCCGAAGGCGCCGACCGCACCGTCGTCGAGATCGCCGCACTCCTGCACGACGTCGCCGACTGGAAGCTGG
The DNA here is from genome assembly GCF_021845525.1 of Nitrospina gracilis Nb-211. Taxonomy (NCBI): domain Bacteria; kingdom Pseudomonadati; phylum Nitrospinota; class Nitrospinia; order Nitrospinales; family Nitrospinaceae; genus Nitrospina; species Nitrospina gracilis. Next base: position 1,842,675 of record NZ_JAKJKD010000001.1, read on the forward strand.
GAAACGGCAATGAACACCAGGGCTACGAAACCATCCGCAACCTGTTGAAGGACGACCTGCCGGCGGAGACAGTGGAACGCGTGTGCGGCATCATCGCCACAGTCTCGTACAAGGGCGCGGGAGTGGAGACACCCGTGGAGTCGCTGGAAGGCCAGTGCGTGCAGGATGCGGACCGGCTGGACGCCATCGGCGCGGTGGGCATCGCCCGCGCCTTCGCCTACGGCGGCAACAAGAACCGCCTGATCCACGACCCAGCTCAGGAGCCGGTGCTTCATCAAAGTTTCGGCGAGTACAAAAAGAACAAGGGACCGTCGATCAACCATTTTTACGAAAAACTCCTCCTGCTCAAGGAACGCATGAATACGCCGACCGCCCGCGCCCTGGCGGAGGAGCGGCATCGCTTCATGGAACAGTACCTGCAACAATTTTTCGGAGAATGGGATGGACAGCTCTAGCCAACTTCTGCGTTGCGCCAAAGTGCTCTCGATGGCCGACTCGATTTTGATCCTGACAAGCGCCGGCATGAGCGCCGACTCCAACATCCCCACCTTCCGCGACAAGGAGGGCTACTGGAAAAACTTTCCGCCGTTCAAATCGAAGGGACTCGAAGCGCAGGATCTGGCCAACCCGTGGGCGTTCGAGCACGAACTCGAACACGCGTGGGCGTTTTATGAATGGCGGCGGCGCAATGCCAACGAAAACCAGCCGCACCCCGGTTATCACATCCTCAACCGCTGGGTGGACGAGGTGTATGAAAACGCCTTCATTCACACCACCAACACCGACGGGTATCATCTCCGCTCAGGCGCGCCGGCGGATAAGGTGAAAGAAGTCCACGGCTCCATGTGGCGATTGCAATGCACCCGCCCCTGCTGTGACGATTACTGGGACGAACCCGCGGTGCCTTTGTGCGATCTCGATTATGACACCATGAAAGCGTCGAACTTTCCTCTGTGTCCGCAGTGCGGTGCGGTGGCGCGTCCGCACATCCTCATGTTCGGCGACGCACAGTACACCGGGCACCCGGAGCAGGATGTGAACTTTTCGCGGTTCATCCAGAATCCAGTGGACGCGGTTCTGCTGATCGGCAGTTCCGGTGCGGTGCCCACTAACGATTACATCGCCATGCATTTCCGCGACCAGGGTGCATCGGTGGTCAACATCAATTTGGACCCTTCCGCCAACACCCTCTTACGTACCGAGTTCATGCTGGAGATGCCGGGCAAGGCGGCGTTGGAATCGCTCGACCAGGCGATCACCTCTCTCAGAAACTGATTGCTCAACCTGCCTCCGGTGCGAAACGGACCTGCAAAGTCTGCCGGGATGCCGCTCTCGCGGGAAATTTGGCGTATCTTCATATCGGAAAATATAGTATTCTTTGCCAAACTCAACGGGTTTTGCTGAATGATTGTTACATTCCTTCACAAAGGAGTTGGCACGATGCGTATTCTGGCAATCGGATTGATTCTCTGGGTTTCCCTGGTGTCTTCGGCTTGGGCGGACTGCACCAAGGAGGAAGTGTGCACCATGATGAAAACCATGGGGCACTTTGACATTTTGAATCAATGCCCGAACGCCGCGCCCCTGCTGGTGGAATGCAAAAAAGTTTCGGAAACGCCCGTTGAAGAACTGCCCGATCCCCAATTCGTGGAAAATGGAGATGGCACTGTTAAAGACACGGTCAACAATCTGGAATGGCTGAAAGCGGGCATCCGTAACCAGAAATACTCGCTGAAGGAGGCCGAAGACCTGGCCATGACCTCCCAGGAAGCGGGAAAAACCGGGTGGCGCATACCGACTTTACCCGAACTCAAAACTCTGTTGTATAATGAACGGGTTACGAACGCCAGTGGACAAAAGGCATGGATCAACCCCATATTTGATGATGGACGCGGGCACTACTACTGGACCTCCACCACCTGCGAAAAAGTGTCCGTGGTGGAAGACCGGTATCAGAAAAAACTGTGCCAGCAGGGCGACCAGGGTGCGTGGTTGATCCATTTTAATATCGGTGCGATTTTCTGGCACCACACCACGGCCAAGAACTATTATGTGTGGCTGGTCCGAAAAAGCGAGTAGTCCCTCCCCTTCTCAGACGGTTTTCCATACGCCGCCGGGGACAGCCGTCCTTGTTGCACTCTTTCCTGTTTTCCCGGCAACCCAACCCGATATTTCATTCAACATTTTCAGTCATAAAATAAAACCCTGCCCTTCTCCCGTACATCGTAAATACAAGTGCAGGGTTCCCAACTCCTTCAACTCATGCAAAGGAGGATCCCATGACAGATATTCTTGAAGAAGTCGGAAACTTCATGTCTTCCCCGGTACTGCGCCTCGACTCGGAAGCCTCCGTTCAGGATGCGGCGATTCTGATGGAGCAGAATCACGTTGGCAGTCTGATTATCGAACAATACGGGGAGGACATCGGTATCCTGACCGAAAGGGATTTCACACAGAAGGTTCTGTCGAAAGGGAAAAACCCGGAAGACATCAAAGCGACGGAGATCATGAGCCGTCCGATCATGAGCATGGATAAGTTCATGCCGATCGAAGAGGCCAATCGGTTCATGCAGAAAAATAAAATCCGGCACCTGGCGATCACGGATGACGACAAGATCGTCGGTGTTCTTTCCATCAAGGACCTGGTTGCTTACTACTCGAAGGATTTCAAGGTCCGGGAAGATTATTAAGGATAGCTGTTGCGCACTCTGGAGACACTGAATTTCCAAAACCGGTTCGTTCGCCTGGGCGGGGAGTTTTACCAGTACAAACCCCCGACCCCGGTGTCGAACCCGTTCCCCGTAGCGAAGAACCCAGACGTCGCGGCGTTATTGGATCTCGATCCGCAGGAGTTTGAACGGCAGGAGTTCTGGCAACATTTCGGCGGCAACCGGATGGTGCCCGGGACCCAGCCTCTGGCGATGGTGTATTCGGGTTTCCAGTTCGGCAGTTACAATCCGCAATTGGGCGACGGACGCGGCCTTCTGCTGGGGGAAGTCCAGAACGAACAGGGTGAGTTCTGGGACGTGTACCTGAAAGGCTGTGGCCAGACGCGTTTCTGCCGCGGTTTCGACGGCCGTGCCACGCTGCGCTCCTCCATCCGCGAATACCTGTGCGGAGAGGCCATGTCCGGGCTCGGCATCCCCACCACCCGCGCGCTTGCGGTGGTCGGCGTTCAGGAGTTGATCCAGCGCGAACTGCCGGAACCTGCCGCCGTGCTGGTGCGCGTCGCGCGCACGCACATCCGCTTCGGCAACTTCGATTATTTCCACTACACCAACCGGCCGCAAAAAGTCACCGAACTTGCCGACCATGTCATCTCCCACTACTTCCCGGAACTGGAAACAGCGGCGGACAAGTACGCGCAACTGTTCGCGCACGTGGTGGACCGAACGGCATGGACGATCGCCTGCTGGCAATCGGTGGGCTTTGCCCACGGCGTCATGAACACGGACAACATGTCGATCCTGGGCGAGACGTTTGACTACGGTCCCTATGGATTCATGGACCGCTACAACCCGATATTCGTGCCCAATCACTCGGATATCCACGGCCGCTACTCCTACGCCCAACAACCACAGATCGGCCACTGGAATCTGGCGAAGCTCGGCGAAACGCTCACGCACCTGGTCGAGCCTGAGCGCCTGCAGAAAGAGTTGGAGCAATACGCCGCCCGCTTCAACCATTACAACCGCACGCTGATGGGGCGCAAGCTCGGCCTGAGCGTGCTCGACTCCGAGTTCGACAACCTGGTCAGCGGATTGATTCAAATCCTCTCCCGGCACAAACCCGACCACACCAACTTTTTCCGCACGCTCTCGGGGTTCCGTTGCGGCACGCTCGACGCCCTGCGTGCGTATTTCCCCAACAACCCGGACGAACTCAACGAGTGGCTCGACCGCTACACACGCCTGCTGGAGCGGGAGGACATCTCCCCCGAAGAACAGAAAGAAGCGATGGACGCGATCAACCCCAAATTCATCCTGCGCAATTACCTGGCGCAGAAAGCCATCGACCGGGCGCTCAAGGAAAATGATCATTCGGAAATCGAACGGCTTCGGGTTATCCTTAAGCACCCCTTCGGGGACCAGCCGGAGTTGTTCCGGGAATGGGGCATCGATCCCGAACACTACGCAAGCGACACGCCGGAACCTTACCTTGGCATGCAGGTCAGTTGTTCCGCGTGAAATCCGCAAAGCCATTCCACATTGATTAGCGTTCTATCCGCGCGGTTGTACAGGGCCGTTGCAAGAAAGGGTTTTCTGTATGCTCATGTTTGAAGGTGAGATCACGCAAACCAAAGTCCCGCCCAACAAAGCAGAGTTTGAAAGAGAAGTGGTGATCTGGATCGACGAGACCAGCAACGAACTTGAAATCACGCTGGACCTGAATACGTTTCAGAAGAACGGGTTCCAAGTGGGCGACAAATTGACCATCAAGATCGAAAAGCAGGCGGATTTCGATTCCCTCGCCCGCGACTTTTTCAAAGAAAACCAGTAGCGCGTTTTATGCGCACCCGGGGCAGGCATGAACCTTGACCGATTGGGCGAGTTCGGGCTGATCGCCCGGCTGGCCTCCCACATCCCCCATCGCTCGCGACGCGTGGTGAAAGGCATCGGCGACGATTGTGCGGTGTATTCCCAGCCTGGCGGCAACTACATGGTGGTGACCGCCGATGCGTTGATCGAATCCGTGCATTTCGACCTCAACACCACCACGCCTGAACAACTGGGCTGGAAAACGGTGGCGGTCAATGCCAGCGACGTGGCGGCGATGGGCGCAATCCCCCGTTTCGCCGTCCTCACGCTGGGCATTCCCAAAACCACGAAGGTGAATTTCCTAGACCGGCTTTACAAGGGGCTCGGCCGCGCCTGCGAGGCTTTCGGACTGGACCTCATCGGCGGCGATACGGTATCCACGCCGGAACACTGGATGCTGAGCCTGACGATGTTTGGCGAGACGCACAAAAAACGCCTGTTCACCCGCCAGGGAGCCCGGCCCGGTGACGCCATTCTGGTCACCGGCACCGTCGGCGATTCCGCCCTCGGCCTCCAGATTCTGCAATCGCCGGGTAAAAAGTGGGCCGGAAGCGCCACCGATCGCCAGCACCTCGTCAAACGCCATCTGGAACCCAACGCCCGCGTGAAAGAAGCCGCGAAACTGGCGAAGTCCCAATGGCGGGTGACGTCGATGATCGACGTGAGCGACGGACTGGGGCAGGATCTGGGTCATATTCTCACCGCGTCGGGGACCGGAGCGGAGCTTTGGGAGTCCGCCCTGCCACTCAGCAAACCCTTTGAAAAAATGTGCATTAAAAACGGTTTGGAGGCCGGTGAACTGGCCCTTCGGGGTGGCGAAGATTATGAATTGTTATTTACATTAAAATCTGAAGATGTTAAAAAATTGTTAGGGTCGTTTATTAAATACGGAACACCTGTGACTCAAATCGGAGAGATCACGGCCCGCCAAGGGGTCACTTGGGTCCGCAAGAATGGAACCCGTCAAATTCTCCGAAAGCCTGCGGGATTCAACCATTTTAAAGAAAATGATTGAACCACGACCTCATCCTTTGCGGGAACGCATTTCCCGGGTTCAGGCAACGGGTTCCGGCCTTCAGGGGGCTTAAAAGAACTTTTGGACGAGTCATCAATATTACCCCGGTCCGTCATAATGATATTTCTGCTGGGGCTATCCGGATTTTTCGCGGCGTGCGAAGCGGCTTTCTTTTCCCTCAATACCGCTCAAGTCGCCTCTCTTAAAGACCAAAACGGACGGACAGGGAGCCTGGTCAGCGACTTACTGCAAACGCCCCGCGAATTGCTCATCACCATTTACATCGGCAATGAGTTGGTCAATATCGGTGTGTCCGCACTGGCGACCTCCATCGCGCTGACGCTTTTCGGCGATGTGGGTGTGGCCATTGCCATCGGCATCGGCACCTTCCTCATCCTGCTGTTCGGCGAGATTCTGCCGAAATCCATGGCTCTCAATTTTGCGGAGCGGTTCGCCCTGATGGCGGCCTTCCCCCTCAAAATTTTCGCCTACCTGGTGCAACCCATCCAGAAACCTTTCGTGCGCTTTGCGCAGAAGGTCATCACCTACCTCGGCGTGCCGACGTTCGAAGAGGAAGGCGTCATCACCGATGCGGATTTCCGCGCCATGGTGAAGATCGGCGAGGGCGAAGGCATCATTGACGCCGAGGAAGGCGAGTTGATCCACAACGTCATCGAATTCGGGCAAAAAACCGTGGGCGAGATCATGACGCCGAAGATCGACATGTTCTTCCTGACGGTGAACCAGAAGATGGACGAGATCCTGCCCAAGATCACGGAAAACTTCTATTCCCGCGTGCCGGTTTTTGAGGAGGACGAAGAGACGCTGGTCGGCGTGCTGTTGACCAAAGACCTTGCCAATTACCGGCAACTGCCTCCGGAAAAATTCAACCTGAAAAACATCGCCAAGCCTGCGCTCACCGTGCCCGCATCCAAAAACCTGAAAGACATGCTCAAAAATTTCCGTAAGTCGCAACGCCACATGGCCATCGTTCTGGACGAGTATGGAAGCATCGACGGGCTGGTGACGTTGGAGGACGTGCTGGAGGAGCTCGTCGGTGAGATCGACAGCGAGATGCGGCGCGAGGAAAGCTATATTCACAAGATTACCGAAAAACGCTACCGCCTGAACGCCATGCTGAGCATCGATGAGTTCAACAACTACTTCACCACCTCGTTGCCGGACGAGCAGTTCAACACCATCGGCGGATTCGTGTTCGGTCTCTTCGGACGCGTTCCGCGCTCCGCGGAGACCATCAGCTTTGAGCGCTTCAAATTCCGCGTGGAGAAGATGAAGGGCGCACGCATTTTGAGCCTGCACCTTACGGTGACGGCCGCGAAAAAACAGGAATCCAACGTGGTCGAGGAGGAGGCGGCCGGCTGATGGACCTGGGAACCACACTGCTTCTGGTGGGCGTGTTCATCCTCCTGGAAGGCTTTTTCTCTGGATGCGAAATCGGGATGATCTCCGTCAACCGCATCCGCATGGAACAACTTGCGGGCGAAGGCGTGCGCTCCGCACGTCTCATCAACAAGCTCCTGCAGACGCCGGAACAACTGTTCGCCATCACCTCTCTCGGCACCAACGTCTGCGTGGTCAGTTCCACCGCCATCTTCACCAGTTACCTGGTCACGACGTTTGGAAGCTGGGGCGATTTTCTGTCGATGCTCATCATCTCTCCGTTCATTCTGTTCGCCGGGGAGATCATCCCCAAGCTCATCTTCCAGAGCCGCTCCGACGCCATCATGTCGGCGATGGTGTACCCGCTCAACATCATTGGCAAAATCCTGGCGCCGTTCAACGCTCTGTTCACGCACCTCAACAAGTTCATTTACACAAAAATCATGCGGCAGGCGGATGTGCCCACCTACACCCGGGTGAGCCGGGAGCAGATCCGCCACATTTCGCATCCGGCGTCGGACACCTCGGAACTGGAGCCTGAGGAGCGGGTGATGATCCACCGGATTTTCAATTTCAGCGAACTTACGGTGGAACAGTGCATGGTTCCGCTGGTCCAGCTTTACGCCATCTCGGACACGGCGACGGTGGACGAAGCGAACAAACTGGCCATGGAATCCGGCTTTTCGCGCCTGCCCGTTTTTCACGAACGCATGTTCAACCTGATCGGCATCCTCAACACCTTCGACCTGTTGACCGTGCCGCCGGACAACAGTCCGATCACCGACCTCATCCGCCCGGCATACTACATACCGCCGAACAAAAAGCTCGACGACCTGCTGAAGGAACTGCAACAGCGCGGCCTGCACCTGGCCATCGTCGTGGACGAACACGGTGGGTGCGTCGGCATCATCACCATCGAGGACCTGCTGGAACAAATTGTCGGCGAGATTGAGGATGAGTACGACGAGCCGCCAAAGTATTACGAAAAATACGATGAAGACGGGTACCTGGTGCAGGGCGACATCGAGATCGCCATGCTCAACGAGGAGTTGAACCTCGACCTGCCGGAGGGCGATTATGAAACGGTGGCGGGATTGATGATCGACCGGCTGGAAAAAATTCCCGTAGCGGGCGACCAGGTGATCGTGCAGGACTGCCGGTTGACGGTCAAAGAAGCGAGCAAGCGCAAAATCAATTCCGTCATCTTGCGCAAACTGCCGCCGGATTTCGACTCCGAAGCGCAGAATGGAGAAAAGCCGGACAACGGTCATTCGCAACCCGCCGACAGGGAAACGGACGTGCCTGTCGAAGTCCCCGACGCCCCTGCGGAGGATGCGGCCTCCGGCGAGAACGGAGCGTTGCCAAAAGAGAAGAAACCTGAAAAGACGTCTCTGTTCTTTTCCCGTTCCTGAAACTCAGAACCGCCGCACTTGGCGGATCTCCTTGTACGCCTCCTGCAACTGCAGAAACCGGATGTGGGCCAGCTCCACCTCTTCCCCGCCCAGGTGGGCCACGCGATCGGGATGATACTGCGCCGCCAGCCGCCGGTAGGCCTTTTTGATTTCATCGTCCGTCGCGGAAACCGGCACACCCAGAATGCCGTACGGCGTCACCAGGCTGTCCAGCGAAAACTGCTCGCGGATGGTGTTGTGCCGTTCGTGCGACAACTCAAGCAGACGCGCCAGCTCGTTGATTTCCTTTTGCGTCTCTTCGGTGAGAGAGTTTTCCACCAGCGCCATCTGGTAGGCAAGCGTTAAGAGAAGCGCGCGGTATTTGGATTCTGCGGAGTGTTTGTACTGCTCGACGATGGGCTGGAGGTCGGGGTTCTTTTCGTAGGTCTCGCGGATGACGCGGTTGATGCCTTCGAAGTCGCCTTCCTTATAGTTTAGGTTGCGTACGAAAAACCGGTAGATGGTTTCCACCTCGCGCGGCCGGAGCGCGCCCTTGACCATGGCGATCTTGGTCATCACCACGATGATGCAACCGACAAACACGGGCTCGTTCTTCACCCCCGGCAGGCTTTTGCGCACCAGTTTCTGGAACTTTTTCGACAGAAAATGCTGGGCCACGCCGCCCACCACCGCTCCCAGCGGTCCACCCCGCAAAAACCCCAATCCGGCACCAAACAACCACGACATAGAATCGTTTCACCCGTAAATCGATTGAACCTCCGTTCCGCATCACAATACAACAACCCGCCCGCCATTTTCACTTCAAAACGCCTGGAGCTTGATTGTGACGGAGGATGCGGGTACCCTTGTGCTTTTTTGAATTTCAATCGCCTGAGTGGAGAATGCGAATGGTCAAGCACATCGTCATGTTCAAGCTGAAAGACAAAACCCCGGAAAATGTAGACGCGCTGGTGAATGCGCTGGAAGGCATGCAGGGCAAAATTGACTCCCTGCGGTTTTTAGAGGTGGGGCTTGATTTCAAAGGGTCGGAACGCTCCTTCGATGTGGTTCTGACCACCCACTTCGATGACCGGGACGGTCTCCAGACCTACGCCGAACACCCGGTTCACCAGCCGGTCATTCAACTCGTCTGCGACCTGTGCCACCCTGCCGTTGTCGTAGATTATGAAGTTTTAAGGTAGGAAGAGCCGCCGCCGGAACCCCGAAAATCCGTATAAGGTAAATAAAATCTTGTGCTTTTGGGTAGCCAATGATACCCTTTGTGGGCTTTTTTGTACACATTAACTGTTAATCAGCTAATCGAGCTGTAAGAAAAAGTTTGAGTTTCGGAGGCAATCGGAGTTAAATAGGCAATTTCTTAAGCGGAACCACGTGTCAAAAGGATTTCTTTTTCAAAACACGTACCCACACCTCTATTGAAACGGGAGACTGCGCGGTGGCTGTTAAAAAGAAAAAATCTGCGAGCAAAAAGAAGGCAGTGGTGAAGAAAAAGTCCTCGGCGTCCAAAACCAAGGTCAAAGCCAAGGCTAAGAAAAAGACCACGGCCAAGAAGAAAACCACCAAAAAGAAAACAGCGGCAAAGAAGACTCAACCCAAAGCCGTAAAAAAAGCCAAAGCCACGGTGAAAAAGGCATCCACCAAGGCCAAAAAGGCCAAAGCCAAGAAAGCCGTAACGAAAAAGGCCGTTCCCGCCAAGAAAAAAAAATCCGCCCAAAAAGCGACCGCCTCAGTTCCGACGCCGATTCAAAAAAAGGCCAGGCCACCGGCTAGCCCCCAACCCGCACCCGCTCCGGAAGAAACTCTGGAACGACCGGTGCACAAGGAGCCGCCGCCGCGTAACCTCGATCCGATCATCCTCAAAATCCGGGCGCAGTTGATTCACCAGCGCAATGAGTTGATGACCATGATCAAGTCGTCGCAGGAGGTGGAGCGGAACATCGGCGAGATCACGTTCAGCAACGAAATCGACCTGGCTTCCAGCCTGGAAGGCAGGGAGATGGCGTTTCAGCTTTCCAGCCGCGAACGGAACGAACTGAAGCTGATCGAAGAGGCGCTGTTCAAGATGGCGAAGGGGACTTACGGGGTGTGCGAGGGGTGTTCGAAAAACATTCCGGTCAAACGCCTGCAGATCATGCCGCTGACGCCGCTTTGCATCGAGTGCCAGGAAAACCTGGAAGTCTCCTGATCCCTTTTTGACAGGCCGCGGTCACTGGCCGTGGCACTTTTTGTATTTCTTGCCGCTTCCACAGGGGCACGGATCGTTCCGCCCCACTTTCTTTTCGTCCCGTCGGGCCGGTTCGGCTTTGCTCTCCCCTTCTCCTTCGCCGCGATGCTCGTGGACTTTCTGAGCTTCGCGTTCCTGATTTTCTTCCAGCGTGGTGACGGTTTCCTTGGTGATCTGCGCCTTGAACAGGAATTCACAGATCTCTTCCTTCATGCGGAAATTGGTTTCGGTGAATAACTGAAAGCCTTCTTTCTTGTATTCGTTGAGCGGATTCTTTTGTGCGTAACCGCGGAAGGCGATGGCTTCTTTCAGGTGATCCATACCCAGAAGGTGTTCGCGCCACAGGTTATCCAATACCTGGAGCATGATCATCCGTTCCGGATAGCGCATGTATTCGCCGCCCACCTGCGCCTCTTTGGCCTCGTAACGCTCGATCGCCGTATTGAGAACAGTTTCCTGCAACTGAGCGGCGGTGCAGTGTTCCAGCTCCAGCCGGGTCTTGCCGCAGATTTCCAGTTCATGGTCGCCGACCTTGCTGACACCCACGCCGAAAACCCGGTCGGTGTAATTATGGACCTGCTCGATGTCCCACTCCTCCGGGTACACCCCTTGCGGGCACATTTCGTCGATGCGTTCGCCCAGCACTTCATCCGCCATGTCAAACAGGAGTTCCTTTTGATTGGTCGAAGTGAGGATCTCCCTTCTCAGCGTGTAGATCACCTCGCGCTGTTTGTTCATGACGTCGTCGTACTGCAGGAGGTGTTTGCGGATTTCAAAGTTGTGCGCCTCGACCTTACGCTGGGCGCTCTCCACCGCGCGCGTGACCATGGCGTGCTCGATCGGTTGCCCGTTCTCCATACCCAGCTTGCCCATCAGACCGGAAATGCGGTCGGAGCCGAAGATGCGCAGAAGGTCGTCTTCCAGGGAAAGGTAAAAACGGGAGGAGCCGGGGTCGCCCTGCCGGCCGGAGCGGCCGCGAAGCTGGTTGTCGATGCGCCGGCTTTCGTGCCGCTCGGTGCCGATGATGTGCAGTCCGCCCAACTCCGGCACACCTTCACCGAGCACGATGTCAGTACCGCGGCCCGCCATATTGGTAGCAATCGTCACCGCCTTCTTTTGCCCCGCTTCGGCGATGATTTCCGCTTCCTGCTCGTGGTGCTTGGCGTTCAACACATTGTGCGGAATACCGGATTTCTTCAGGTGCTTGCTTAAGAGTTCGGATTTTTCGATGGAGATCGTACCCACCAGTGTGGGCCTCCCTATCTCGTAACCTTCGCGGATTTCCTCAATGACCGCATCGAACTTTTCATTTTCCGTACGGTAAATGAGATCCGCATAATCCGCGCGCACCATGGGCTTATTGGTGGGGATCACCAGCACTTCGATGCCGTAGGTCGAACTGAATTCTTCCGCTTCCGTGTCGGCGGTGCCGGTCATGCCTCCCAGCTTGTCGTACATGCGGAAATAATTCTGGAACGTGATGGTGGCGAGCGTCTGGTTTTCGTTTTCAATCTCAACGCCTTCCTTCGCTTCCAGCGCCTGGTGCAGGCCGTCGCTGTAGCGTCGTCCGGGCATCATGCGGCCGGTGAACTCGTCGATGATCACCACCTTGCCTTCTTTGACCACGTAATCCACTTCGTTTTTGAAAAGCGCGTGCGCCTTCAAACCCTGATTGACGTGATGCAGAACATCTATGTGCGCCGGGTCGTACAGGTTGTCGATGTCCAACAGCTTCTCGACCAGCGAGATGCCATCATCGTTGAGCGCCACGGAGCGCGCTTTTTCGTCGACCGTGTAATGCGTTTCTTTTTGAAGTTTCGGAATGATATTGTTGATGACGTAATACTTGTCGGTGGACTCCTCGGCGGGGCCGGAGATGATGAGCGGCGTACGTGCTTCGTCAATGAGGATGCTGTCCACTTCGTCCACGATGGCATAGTTCAGGTCGCGCTGAACGTAGTCCTCCGCCGCAAACTTCATGTTGTCGCGCAGGTAATCGAACCCGAATTCGTTGTTGGTGCCGTAGGTGACATCCGACATGTAGGCTTGCTTGCGTTCCTGCTCGGACATGTCGTGGTAGATCACACCGACTTCCAGCCCGAGCCAGCGGTAAATGGTGCCCATCCATTCCGCGTCGCGCTTGGCCAGGTAGTCGTTGACAGTGACCACATGAACGCCGCGGCCGGTGAGCGCGTTCAGGTACACCGGAAGCGTGGCGACCAGCGTTTTACCCTCACCGGTTTTCATTTCCGCAATCTTGCCCTCATGCAGGGCCACGCCGCCAATCAACTGCACGTCGAAGTGACGCATCTTAAGGGTACGCCAACTGGCTTCCCGCACCACGGCAAAGGCTTCGGGAAGGATCTCGTCCAGCTCTTCCCCGCCCTTCAGGCGTTCCTTGAATTCCTGCGTTTTTGCCTTCAACTGCTCGTCGGTCAGTTTCTGGATGCTCGGCTCCAGTTCGTTGACCTGCTCCACGTATGCCTGGATCCGTTTCAACTCCCGGTCATTGCGCGTGCCGACGATTTTTTTGATAAGTCCAAGTACCATGGGCGTGTTCGTCCTGTTGGGTTTTATTTTGAAGAACAGATTAACATAAAAGGCCGGTGCACTTCTTCAGTCTTTGTGGCCGATTGGGACCGGCGATGACAAAAGCCTGTCTCCGGGGCGGTGTACGCCGGAACGGCTCATGCGGGGTGCATCACACCGGGAGGGAGTGGTTCGCGTGGAGCGGGCTGGCCGATGCCAGCCGAATCATCAGTCTTCCAGAATGTAGTTACGGGGATTGACCGGCACGCCGTCCACAATGATCTCATAATGGACGTGGGGACCGGTGCTCCGGCCGGTGTTGCCGACCAGCGCGATCAGGTCGCCGCGTTCGATACTGTCTCCCACTTTGACCATGTTCTTGGAGTTGTGGCCGTAGCGGGTGATGACGCCGTATCCGTGGTCGATTTCGACCAGATTACCATAACCATACTGGCGGCCGGCGGTGATGACCTTCCCGTCGGCGGTGGCGCGGATCTCGGATCCTTTGCGCGAAGCGATGTCCAGACCTTCATGTTTTTCCGGAAGCCCGGTGAACGGTGATTTGCGGTACCCAAAGCCGGAAGTCACCCAGCCGCGGGTCGGCCAGATGGACGGCGTGGACCCCAACAGCGACCGCTGATTCTTAAAAAATTCGTCCAGTTCCTGAAAGCTCACCTGGCGCAGCTTGGCCTGGTTGGTGAGAATATTCAGATCGCCTTCCAGGCTGTCGAGCATGGCCTGTACTTCCTTATCCAGAGCGGTGCGGATGCTGTGGTTGGAGAGGCCGTGCGGTCCACCGACACCCCAGTTCTCATCTTTGGGCTTGGAGTCCTTATCCAGGGCGGTGATGATGCGCAGTTTCTTTTCAAAGTTTTCCAGCCGCGACATTTCCGTCTCAAACGTGCGCACCCGTTTCCCGAACTTTTCAATCTGTACCTTCTGGATCTTGCTCTTGCGCTTCAACTCGGCCAGTTCCACCTTATCTTCACGGAACTGCAAAAACTGCTGGGTCAGGTAGGCGAACGCACCCCCAAATCCCACCGCCAGCACCAAGCTGGTGCACAGTGCAATCTTGGTAAACTTTTTGGAAATCTGGAACCGTCTGGGTTTTTCTGTGGCCTCGGGAAAAACCACTATGGTGTAGACTTCTTTATCCACCATACCTCCTTTTTATTTTTACTTTTCAAGCCCTTAAGCGCAGAAAGCCCCTCTGCGGCTGAAATCGTCTCAAGATTAATTGCTTACTTCCTTTGTTGTCAATGGTTTTTGAATATCGGCGATCCTTAACCCTTATCGGAACAAATCTAATATTCATAAAATCAAAAACTTACAAAAAATATGGGATCAGTTATTTTTTTCCTCCAAGGCCTGGATTTTTTCCCTCGCCTGCAGGTGATTCGGATTGATTTTTAAGACCTCCCGGTATTCTGACCGGGCTTCTTCCAGGGCCCCGGCTTCCTCCAGAAGCAGGCCCAGGCTGAAGTGCGCCGCCACCACTCCGGTGACGTGGTTGATTTCCATGTAAACCTGTATCATTTCGCGGGTCAGTTCGATGGCTTTCTGCCTGTTCCCGCCAGCGTACTCACTAAAGCTTTTTTGCCGCAAACTTTGCGCCAGCACGAGGCCATACTGCTTCGCCGTGTCCATGTTGCCGGACTTGAGATAATAGTGGTACTCGTTCTCAAATTCGTCAGGCGTTCCCCGGCGTTGATAAATCATTTTGAGGTTGCGATAGAACATCATCTCGGAAGGATGCAGTTCGATGGCGTGCTTCACATGTTTCACCGCGGTTTCATAATCCTTCAACTGCGTCATCGCCGCGCCCAGCGCGTTCCATGCAAGGGCCAGCTTGGGATCGAGTTCCACCGCGCGCTCCAACGGCGCTTTCGATTCCAGATATTTTCCCATCTGGTAATAGGTGTAGCCCAGCCCGTACCACGCGGGCCCCGCCTCGGGATTGTCCTTCACAAAATTCTGAAAGAACGCCTGCGACTTGTCGAGCTGGTCGGCCACCTGGTAGGCGCGGACGATGCCGCGCACGGCGTAGTGATTGTGCGGTTCCTGCCGCCAGAGTTTGCGGAACGTGTCGAGCGCCTGCGCCGGTTTCTTCCTTAAGAGATAAACCTCCCCTTTTTGCAGAGGCGACAGTTTGTCCCACTCCGTGTGCGGCGACTGTGCGGTGACGGGGACCGTCCACCCAAACGTTGCGGCGAGAACCAACACGAGTGTGGGCAACAAGGCTGGATAACGATGAAGGCGGGGCATGGCAGGCACCGGATCAGGCTTCGATCATGGGCGCTTCGAATTCGTGATGCGCCAGGTTTTCGAAGCGGGTGAACTCTTTCAGGAACGCGAGCTTGATGTCGCCGATGGGACCGTTTCGCTGTTTGCGGATCAACACCTCGGCGGTCCCCTCTTCCGCGGTTTCGGGATGATACACCTCGTCACGGTAAATGAACGCCACCACGTCGGCATCCTGCTCGATGGAACCGGACTCGCGCAGGTCCGCCAACTGCGGCCGCTTGTCGGTACGGCTTTCCACCGCGCGGCTCAACTGCGACAACGCGATGATGGGCACGTCCAACTCCTTGGCGAGTCCCTTCAGGCCGCGGCTGATTTCGGAGATTTCCAATTGGCGGCTTTCCGTTTTCTGGATACCGTGCATGAGTTGCAGGTAATCGATGATCACCAGCCCCAGGTTGTGCTCGGCTTTGAGACGGCGGGCGCGGGCGCGCACATCCAGTGTGCTGACCTGCGGGCTGTCGTCGATGAAAATGGGCGCTTCCGACAGCCGGCCCGCCGCGGCGGTGAGATTCGGCCAGTCCTCGCGCGCCAGAAATCCGGTGCGCAGTTTCACGGAACTGACCCGCGCCTCCGAACACAGCATGCGCACACCCAATTGTTCCTTCGACATCTCGAGGCTAAATATCGCTGTCGGCACCTTCCGCTTGCTGGCGGCAAAGCGGGCAATGTCCAGCGCAAAGCTGGTCTTGCCCATGCTGGGGCGGCCGGCAATGATGATGAGGTCCGACGGTTGCAGTCCGGAGGTCATGTGATCGAGGTCCTTGAACCCGGTCTCGATGCCGGTGATCATTCCGGGGCTTTCGAACAGCTTCTCGATGGAATCGAAACTGCTCTTGATGATTTCGCTGATGGCAAAGAAAGAACGGCGGGTGCGGCGCTCGGAGATCTGGAAAATGGACTGCTCGGCGCGGTCGAGGATCATGTCCGCGCCATCCGAGTCTTCATAACTATGGGTGACGATTTCGGTGGCGGTTTCGATCAGATCGCGCAGGATTTTTTTTTCGCGGATGATGCGCGCGTGGTAGCCCATGGCTTCCGCCGTCGGCACCAGGTTTTCCAGGTAATCGAGGTAGTCGAGGCCGCCCACCTGCTCCAGCGCGTGGTCGCGCCGCAGGCGGTCGGCCAGGGTGAGGATGTCGATGGGTTCGTTGTCTTCGAACAGGCTCTGCATGCCGCCGAAGATTTTGCGGTGCGCCGCCTTGTAGAAATCGTCCTGACCAATGATCTCCAGCGCCCGGGCGAAGACGTCGTTCGACCCGAAGCAGGCGGCGAGCACATACTGCTCCGCCTCCTCGCTGTAAGGAGGCAGGCGTCGCAATGAAATGTCGGAGACATCCGGCATGGGCGATTCCAGTTCAAGTGATGGGTGAATGCCCGCCGGGGCGGCAATGCACCGCTTCAGGCGGATTCGGCTTCGGCCTGTTCAGACGGAGTGGTTTCCCCTTCCGCTTCCGGCTCCGCTTTGGGCTCTTCTTCCGCGGTTACGGTGACGTGAATCTTTGCCGTCACTTCCGGGTGCAGTTTGAGGGGAACCTCGAAATCGCCCAACGCCTTGATCGGATCGCTCAACTGAATTTTTCTGCGGTCGATCTGCACGCCCTGTGCTTCCACCAGTTCCGCAATCTCCTGCGAGGTGACGGAGCCGAACAGCTTGCCCTGGTCGCCCACTTTCTTGCTGACCTGGATGCGCAGTTTGCCGATGGCTTCAGCCTGGGTTTCGGCTTCGCCCTTCAGTTTTTTCAGCTTGCGCTGAATGAGCCCTTTGTGGTGTTCGAATTCCTTGACGTTGTTGGCGGTCGCCAGGATGGCTTTGCCCTGCGGGATGAGAAAGTTGCGGCCGTAACCGTCGCGCACTTCCACCTCGTCGCCGAGCTGGCCCAGCTTTTCGACTTCTTCCAAAAGTAAAAGTTTCATCGTTTGATTATCACTCCCTGATCACACAGCGTAATAATAACAAATCTACAATGCAGATTTCGTTTTCAAATTATAGAGGCCCGAAGTCGTCGTCCTCCTCATCCGGTTCTTCTTCGGGCGGTTCGGTGCGGATTTTACGAAAATCCACCCAGATGTCGAACAATCCCAAACCGCCGACCAGCCCGATCAACAGGGGCTGGGTGAAGATCAGCAGAAACGCCAGATACCAGAAAAACTTCGGTATGTTTTTCTCTTTCAAAATATGCAGGGAGATGGCCAGTCCCTGCAAAAAATAGAGCCCGCCCAGCACGATGAACAGGTTCAGGCCCAGCGCCTGCAGGTAGCCGTCGCCCAGAACCGCACACCCGGTGCCGATGATGAAGAACCAGACCCAGTTGTCCGGAATCATCAACTGGGTGAGGTCGGCATTTTCAAACAGCCCGCCCAGCCGGTAATAGCGGAGCCACAGCCACCGCACCGCAAGGTAATTGAGCGCCGTGGCGAACAGCGAGCCGATCGCCAGCAGGGCCGGAAACGACAGCGCGAACATATGGACCACGCGGTCGGCCATCTCCTCCAGCATTTTTTTGTTTTCCGCTTTGCCGTCCGCGCCCTCAAGGGACTGGATATACTGGTCCGCGCCCTTGCGGAACTCTTCCTCAAACAACTGGGTCAGCGGTTTGTCCTGCCCGGCCGAGACCACGAGGATCATCGCCGCCGAAAGCAGGACCGATCCCAGCGCCGCAAACAGCACACTGCGCTGAAAGGGAAACCCCAGCCGCACGGTCTCACCCAGGATGGCGGCAACCACGGCGTATTCCGTGACGAACAGCACCGCCTGTTTCATCCCCATCATCATCAGCACCGCGACGAACACGAGGCCGATGGAAACCAGTCCCACCTGCTTGCCATAGCGCAGGTAGATGAGGATCAGCGGCACCGGAACGAAAATGCCCCCCACCACGCCCAACGGCGGCACCAGCGTGCCCAGGAGCAGAATGACCAGCAGAATCCCGAAGGGCAGGAACAGATCCCGGGGTGTCAACGGGTCATTCACAAATCAGTGCTCGACCGTAAACGGCAACAATGCGATGTTGCGCGCGCGCTTGATGGCCGTGGTCAACTGACGCTGATGCCGGGCGCAGTTGCCGGAAATGCGGGACGGTACGATCTTGCCCCGCTCCGAGACCAGCGGCTTCAGCAGTTTGATGTCATAGAAGTCGATGTGCTCGATTTTCTCGGCGCAAAACCGGCAGATTTTTTGGGAAAAGAATGCGCGTTTTTTTGGTTTGTTCATGATTGTTTAAAAACCTCTGATTTTTATTTATTCGAATGTCGTTATTCAGAACGGGATATCGTCTTTCACGCCCATGCCTTCTTCCTCTTCGAAGGAGTCCATGCCGCGGCCTCCGCCGCCGCCCGGCTTGCCGAGGAATTGCACGTTGCTGGCCACCACGTCCAGCTTATTGCGCTTCTGGCCGTCGTCCGTCTCCCACGAGCGGAACTGGAGGCGGCCCTCGATCATCACCTGACTGCCCTTGCTGAGGTACTCCACGCAGTTTTCACCCTGCTTGCCCCACACGGTGATGTCCACGAAGCAGACCTCTTCCTTGTTTTCGTTGCCGACCTTGTACCGGCGGTTGACCGCCAGGCCGAAGCTGGCAACGCCGGCGCCGCTCGGGGTGTAACGCAATTCCGGGTCGCGGGTTAGGTTTCCCAACAGAAATACTTTATTCACACTGGCCATAGATGATGTCCTTCCAAACGGTTGAAGACGGTGGAGGCGCGGTTATTACGATGCGGCAGGAGCGGATTCCTTCTTGGTTTCCTTTTCCCCTTCGCCTTCGGGCGCCTTGGATTCCTCGCCCTCTTCGCCGGATTCGGTTCCCCGGCTCATGGCCCGTTCCAGTTCCTTTTCATCAAGGACGATCACCAGAAATTTGATGAGCACGTCCATCAGCTTGTACTCTTTTTCCAGACCGGGAATTTCGCCAGCGCCACAGGTGTGGTAAATATTGAGGTAGTATCCGAACTTGTTCTTTTTGACTTTGTATGCGAGGCGTTTTTTGCCCCACTTCTCCAGCTTCAGCACTTCGCCGCTGTGCTTTTGAATGAGGGCGGTGATTTTTTCGACGGCCTGATCGACATGACCTTCGTCGAGATCAGGTTTCAGAATCAGGACAGACTGATAGCTACGCAATAGAGACCTCCTCGTGAGTTATAGCCCCGGCGCGGCGGCCGGAGCGAGGATGTTGGTAAGATAAAATTTGGTAAATACTGTCACAACAACACCTTAAAATCAAGGGGAAAACCCCGTTCCCGGCCTCGGAGGGCACATCATGAAATGGACAGTTTTCCGGATTGCCACCCTCTGGCTGGGCCTCATTTTCGGTCTGGTGGGATTTTGGAGCGGCTGTGACTTCTCCCTGCCCGAGCCGCCGCCCGACGTCCTCAGCCAGTACAACACGGTGAAAGTGGGCTGGGGACCCGTCTTCCTCGCCCACGGCGACCTCAACCGCGACGGCAACGAAGACCTGGTGACGGCCAATTCCAAGGACCACAGCCTCACCTTCCTGTTCGGCCGCGGCGACGGCACCTTCGAGCCCGCCCAGACGCTGCCGGTTCCCGTCGAACCCTCGTTCATCGTCATCACCGACATCAACCACGACAACACGCCGGACCTGTTGTTCAACAGCGAGGGCGGCGAGGCATTCCAGGTCCTGCTTGGCAAGGGGGCGGGAACGTTTCATTCCATGCAGTCGGTGCCAACGGGCCCGGTCCCACTGGCCCTCATTGTCGGTGACTACAACGGCGACGGCCACAAGGACGTGGCGGTGACGTTGACGTTCAGCAAGCTGGAACTGCACTTCGGCACCGGCGACGGGCACTTCAAACGCGGCGAGACGTACGAAACCGGGTCGCGGTCCATCTCCGGCGTATCGGGCGACTTCAACGACGACGGGCATGAGGACATCCTGCTGGCCGTGCAGTCCAGCAACGCCAGTTCCATCCGCATCTTCACCGGCAGTCCCGGCGGCACCTTCCGGCAGGCGGAGCGCATCGCCCAGGGCCTGCGGTGCCTCACCCTGGTGAAAGAGGACATGAACGGCGACGGCCTGTACGACCTGGTCGCCACCTCCGCCAAGGGTGACAACCTGTATTACATTCCGATGGGCACCAATGGGAAATTCGGCCGGCCGGTTTCGTTTTCCGGCGGCGGCGGGCCGGTCTCCCTCGCCATCGGCGACTTCGACGGAGACCTGCAGAAAGACGTGGTGGTGGCCAACTCCAGGAGCAGTTCGTTTTCCCTCATCACGCGGTACCCCAACGGGCCCTTCCGCTTTCCCGTGCGCGACTACGTCACCGGAGGCACTCCGCTTGCGATCGTGAGTACCGACTTCAACAACGACGGCCTGCCCGATGTCGCCGTTGCCAGCAACACCGAGGGGACGGTGGACATTTTTATGGGGCGCGGCGTCATGAGATAAAAACGCCGCTCACTGCGAAAAGTTGGGAGCGGTGGGGAGCTTGCGCCAGTCGTTGAAGTGGTAGTAAATCAACCCGCCTTTCACCGGACGGATCTTTTTATATTGTTCACTTCCATCCGGTTGTCGTTCGACGATGACGATCTTCCTGTCCAGCAGGAGCGTCGATTTGCCCACGAACAAAAACGTGTACGGCTGGTCAGCGGCGATGATGCGGTGCAATTGGTGCGTCATCCTCCGTTGCACGTCCTGATCGTACTCGCGCCGGATGGCGACGATCAGGCGGTCGGCTTCCTCGTTTTCATAACCGACGAAGTTGAGTTGTCGGGGATGCGTCTGGCTGGAATGCCACAGTTGGTACAGGTCGGGATCGAACCCCATACTCCACCCCAGGATCAGCGCGTCGAACTTGAGCGCATTGACGAAGTCTTTCAAAAACACGGCCCACTCGAACAACTGCGTGTTGCATTTGACACCCAGCTTGCGCCAGTTGTTCTGCACGATGGTCATGATGTTTTTGCGGATGGGGTTGCCGTGGTTGGTGATGAGGTTGAACTCAAACACCTTGCCGTCTTTCTCCAGCCAACCGTCGGCATTTTTCTTCCATCCCAGATCATTCAATATTTGCAGTGCGCCATCGGGATCGTACGGGATCGGCTCCACCGATTCGTCATACCATTGGGTGGCTTTGGCGAACGGCCCGGTCACCCGCTCGGCCTGGTTGTACATGACGTGCTTGATGATCTTGTCCACGTCGATGGCCATGCCGAGGGCCTTGCGCACCCTGGGGTCGGCGAACAACGGCTTTCGCAGGTTGTAACCGATGTAGGAGTAATTGTTGCCCACGGTGGAGATGCTGTGGAACTTCGGATCATCCTTGAGCCGGGCTACCTGGTGCGGCTGGACGTTGTAATTATCCGCCGCCCCGGCGTAAAACTCCATCTCCTGCGTGATGGCGTCGGGGATGATGCGCATGACATACTCGCCATACTCCGGAGGGCCTTCCCAATAGTCGTCGTTGCGCGTCAGGCGAATCTCGACATCGCCCTCCCAATGCTCGAACCTGAAGGGTCCGGTGCCGATGGGGTGGCGGCTGAAGGCGCTGTCGCGTATCGACAGGTTCTGCATTTCCTCCGGCGACTTTCCGGCGGCGCGCGCTTCTTTTTTCAGCGCTTCGGCGTTCAACAGGTGTTCGGGCAGGATGCCCATCATCCACGACGTGATGGCGGGGGAGAACAACCGTTTGTACACGAATTGAATCTCGTGCGGACCCAGCACCTCGGCGGTTTTGACCGGTTCGTAATCCGAGGTGCGCGGCGAGGCGTTGTTGGGATTCATCAGCGCCTGGTACGTGAACAGCACGTCGCCGGAATCGAATTCATGTCCATCGTGAAAGCGCACGCCCTTGCGCAGTTGGAAACGGATGATCGGATTGTGTTCCTTGACCGGCAGGATCTCCGCGTGGTGCCGGGCCAGACGCTCCGCCTTCCCGGCATCCTCGGCTTTCACGAACCGTTCGTAAGGAAACTCCGCAAACAGCCTGGCGCCAAACAGGGCTTCCAACGGATCAAAAAAATTCTGGTCCACTTTCTTCAGCTTGAAGTGAATGCGCGCCGGGCGTTGGATGCGGTACTTCACCCCGACCATTTTTGGAAACCCGTTTTTCATAACCGGCTTGCCGTCCGCCCCCAGTTCCGGCAGGGAAAGCACATCATCGATGCGCCGGGCGGGTTGAACGATGACTGACTCGATGTTCTCCCACCAATCTTTGTTTCCGGCGGTGCGTTCGCGGATGAATTGAAGCCAGTCCTCAGGCGCATCGAGAGTGTGGCCGCCCACCCGGAAGCCGGGCAGGGTCTGCAGGTACGCGTCTTCGAAGATAACCCAGCCCGTCGCCAGCCGTCCGCGCAGGTTGAGCTGGTCGTCGTAATCGATCAGTCCGTCGAACACGAAGCCGTTGATGCGGCCGCTGGCGGTGTCGGCACTCAGGATGGGGTTCAATATTTCTGCGTCGCCGATGGAGGTCTCGATGAACTGACGCAGGCGTTCCGGGTTGCCCGCAGCCTGCTTGTCGTAGGTCGGCACCCAGAAAAAAGACTGGAGAAGAAAGAGGATGACCAGCAGAGGCATGATGATGAGGATGCGCTTGGTCCACATAAAGCAGGCTCAGGAATTTGAAAGGTGGTAATTCAAAGAAGTTTCCTATACAATTATACAGAGTGCTTCTGAGATGCCAAACCAGCATTCATGTGGTTCCCGCGCTTTCCGTCCGGCTTCCCACTTGACAAAGTTTCAGAATCGGTATATTCACTCAATACCCTCCGGCACACGCCGGGGCGTCCTTTTGTATTATTGCGGGGTGGAGCAGTCCGGTAGCTCGTTGGGCTCATAACCCAAAGGTCGCAGGTTCAAATCCTGTCCCCGCTACCAAATAGAAAAGGAGCAAGGTAGGGTTTTCCTTGCTCCTTTATTTTTTCTCCGCTGAGGTTTGTTTGAAGGGAGAGGCCATCCCGCCTGATGCCCCCCAGAAGCAACCGCAGGAAACGATCCCGGTAGCCGGAATCAGGGCCACCGGGACATGTTGGAGGAATCGCATGCTGTATCTGATTCGTTTCTAAAAACACTTGGAAACGGAGCGGAATTTGGGGGCTTGACGGCCCCTTGAAATGCTGATAACGTCCACTACTTTAAGAGGTTATCAGTATTTTTCTGAGGAAGCCCAGTTGCGGAAGCAGGTTGGGATTCTTCCTGTTTTTCGACACCGGGGTTTCCCTGCAAAAAAAATTATAAAAGGGATTGAAATTTCAATTTCAGCGGTTTATGGTAAGGCCTGCGCTTCGACGTGTGCTGAGCCCACTACCCTAACAAAGAAAACTCAATTCCTCTTTTCACAGGGAATATTCTTCGGTTATAACTTTTTTCTATCCAACTAAATCATTAGAGGAAGACAGCCGATGGCAACAATCATTACTGACGAATGCATTAACTGCGGTGTGTGTGAGCCGGAGTGCCCGAACGCCGCCATTGACGATGGTACCAAGGGTGGGATCGATTACTACTACATCGACCCGGAACTGTGTACCGAGTGTGTCGGTTTCCATGGTGAAGAAGCCTGCCAGGAAGTTTGCCCGGTAGACTGCTGTATTCCGGACCCCGACCGCCGCGAATCCGAGGAGCTTTTGCTGGACCGGGCCGCGCAGATCCATCCGGACCAGACGTTCCCGGCGCTTGACGAGCTGACTGCGGAGACCTCGCTGTTCCGCAACCCGGATCGCAAAAACGCCCATCTGGAGCAGTAATCCAGTCGAAATTCAGCGGCCTGTGCATCCCCAGATGCACAGGCCGTTTTTTTTTTGCCTACAAACCTTCGTATTCCATCCCCAGCAGATAGCGCAGTCCCATCCAGACAAAACCCAGCAGATCACGCAGCGTGAAGTAGCCCAATCCCCCCAGAACGAGAAGCACCGCGGCGGCGGCCCGTTTTTTGCCCGGATCCGAGGTGTCGATGAGTGTCCAGGGAAGGTGATCGAGAACGAGACCCGCCGCAACCCACACAAACAGGGCAAGCAGGATCAATGCAACGGTCCATTGAAGTAAGGAAGGAGAAGCGGACAAGGGCGCTCCTGAACAGGAAGGACCTTTAGGGGCCTAGTTGAAGACGTTCCGGTCCAGTTCGAGATGGCGTTCGGCTACGTAGCGCAGGCTGTCCTCTCCATGCACCTTGACGTGGTACCACGGCTGGTTCTTGGGCGGACGACTGCGGGCCATCTTCTCGTACCATTCCTCGGAAAGCTGGAATTCGGGGTCCACGCCCAGCACCACTCCATAATAATCATACAACTTGTGATGGATCATCTGGCCGATGCAGTACTTGGGTTGGGATTGTTTCATGGCGCCCCCCGGTCGAAGAATGGTTCTACTAAAAATATACTGAAATTCAGGTGTGGAGAAAAGAGCGGATTCGCACCCCAACCGCAATTCATAGAAAAAGGCGTGGACACCGTCCACGCCCCTGTCCACCTGCTAATCTGATTCAGATAAACATTTTAACGGTTTCATCGACCTCGTTGGGAACCTCCTCGCGGATTTTGTCGATGACATCTTTCGGCACTCCCGCGTGTTTCGGCACGTCCGGGTGCAGTTGTGGCACGGAGGGTTCACCACTGTTGCCGATTTTCAGGAAGTAAATCATGATGTCGGACATGTTGAGAATACAACAGTCGCGCCGCACTTCGGGGTCGCTGACTTCCAGCGGGAAGTGGTGGTAGGTCACCATATCTATCAGCCGCTGAGGCAGTTGCCATTCCATCAGCAGGAGCTGGCAGACCTCGGCGTGGCTGAACCCGTAGGTCTCCTTTTCGACCAGGAACAGGTGCTTTTTGGTTTCGCGGGCCTGCTCCAGCACGCCCTTGGCTACCTCAGTCTGTTGTTTGAGCGGCAGAAGGGTGCCGATGTCGTGCAACATGCCCGCAAGATAAAACCGTTCGGGATTGTCGATGCCGACGGCCATGGCCATTTTGCGGGCGGCGATGCCGGTGGCGATGCTGTGCATCCAGAACGTTTCCATGTTGATCAGATCGCGCGGAATGCCTTTGAACTTGCTCACTACCACCGTTGCCAGAGCCAGGTCCATCAGTTGATCCGTACCGATGATGTTCAGGGCGTGATCAATGGTTTCCACCGTAGAGGAGAAACCATAAAAGGGACTGTTCACGATCTTAAGAAGACGGGCCGTCAGTGCGGGATCGGCGCTGATAACCCGGGAGTAATCATCAAAGGTACTTTCCGGATCGTCCATCGCTTGTTTCAACTGGTAATACAAGACAGGCGGCGAAGCCGCCCAGGAACCGATCATGTCCTTGATTTTGGTTGCCAAGTCCCCCCCTTTTCGTTATCAACGTCGGGTTGAGTTACAATATCGATGCGGTCAGGTTGAATCATCCGAGTCCGTATTATAATTATTCTGATATAGAAGCCAAAAAAATTCTTCACCCGCACCCGGGATGATTGCCCCACAACCCTGTCTCAATAGGAATAAGAATATGGACAAACTGGAAGCTGTGCAACGGGTTCTGCGCTTCAGCAACACCATCCGAGAATGGTGTGAAAAAGAACATAAAGTGTTCTTCGACGACTTCGACAGCGAAAACGTGGAAAATTACGAGCCCGGAGGGCTGGGCGAACTGGCCGATGCCGTCATCGAGGACGGGGTCAACGAAAATATTCTCGACGAGGAGGACCTGCGGGACTTTTGCTGATCCCGGCTCCAGCCCCCCTCCCCCGCGGCTCGTTCCACCGGCCCCTGTGGAGGTCCCTCACGCATACAGCGAGGCCACCCACTTGCCGTAACCGTTGAATTTTTCGGTAGGGTGGATGTCGCCGGTACCGATCATCTTTTCCCTTTTCTGCGACCAGCGCGGATGCGGCACCTCCGGGTCCACGTTGGACACAAAGCCGTACTCGTGCGGCACCAGCGTGTTCCAGAACGTCGCCGGCTGGCTGTCCACCAGTTCGATCTTCACCACGGACTTGATGCTTTTATAACCGTACTTCCACGGCGTCACCAGCCGGATGCCCGCACCGTGCTGGTTCGGCAGGACGTGCCCGTACACGCCCGTCGCCATGATCGTCAATTCGTTCATCGCTTCTTTCAGCGTCAGTCCCTCAGTGTAGGGCCACGGCAGGTGGCTCTGCTTCTGCCCCGGCGCCACTTCCGGGTTGAGAAAGCTGGTGAACTTCACGAACCGCGCGCCGGGTTTGGGATCGGAGCGGCGAATCAATTCGCTCAGCGGAAACCCGTTCCACGGCACCACCATCGCCCACGTCTCCACGCAACGGTGGCGGTACACGCGTTCTTCCAGCGGCATGGTCTTGATGAGGTCGTCCACATCGTAGATTTTGGGGTTGTTAACGAGCCCCGATACCTCTAATTGCCACGGGCGGGGCTGAAAGGCATCGATCAGTTTCCACACGCCTTCTTTAACGGAGGTGAATTCATAAAAATTATTGTACTGGAGCGCCACGGTCTCTTCGGTCATCGGCCGTGAAGACGTGTAGGCAGGATTGCGCTTCAATCCAGGAATGGGGGTGAAACTGGTTTGCAGTTTGTGCTCCGGCCCGCCCAGCAGGCGGTCCAGCCATGCGGACTGCGCCTGCGCGGTAGTGGGCAGAAGCGCCTCACCAATGATCAAACCTGCGACGGCCAGGCTCTGCAAAAAATCACGGCGGTTGAAAAACAGATTCTCCGGGGTGATGTCCCGGGGGTCCGCATTCCAGTCAGGGGAAATGTCCAAGTGGCTCATAACTTTTCCTTTACATTGCGTCCGGGTGGACGGAGGCGCATCCCCTTCAACCCTCATTATATCCGTTCAGACCAAGAAAATCCTTGAGAGTTTGGGTGGATTCGCATACATTGTTTTGACTTGCGGAAACGGATTTTTGCCCGGTTTCCGCCTCTTTTTCTTGCCTGTTGGTCGTTTATGAAGCCGGAAGATTTCACATTATTCAGCGGCGGGGTCAAAGGCGCGGAAGCGGAATTCGGCGCCAATGCCGAGCGTCTGGGCATGGAAGAGGTCCATTTCACCTTCGAGGGCCACAAGATCGTCCGCAAACGCGGCACGCGGTTCCTCACGCAGGAGGAACTCAAACACGGCGACGTCAGCCTGGTGTACGTCTCCAAACTCATGCACCGCAAGTACAGCGACGGCCCGCTGTTCCGGAAAGTCCTGCAAAGCATCTGGCACATGGTCAACCATGCGGGCGAGGTGTTTGTGGTGGGCCACATTCTGGAAGACAAAACGGTGAAAGGCGGCACCGGCTGGGGCGCGGAGCTGGCCAAGCTGTTCAACAAACCCCTGTATGTTTTCGACCAGGACCAGGAACAGTGGTTCAAGTGGACCGGCGATGCCTGGAAGAAAGCGACGCCGAAAATCCGCGACAAAAACTTCGCCGGAACGGGCACACGCTTTTTGAACGCTGCCGGCAAGCAGGCCATCGCCGACCTGTTCGACCACTCCTTCACCAAGTAACCTCGCGTTTTTCTCCCCTCCCCTTTCTCTTGCCAGCGTCCCTGGCGGCTTGCCGCAGGTGCGATTTTTTCTCCGCAAAGATTTGATTTACCGCTCCCCTTCCCTTAACCTGAAAATACGGAATGAATCCTTTCCATTTCCCATTTCATTACTAAAAACAATCGGAGGGGTGGAATGTCAACGACCACGATCGTGATTTTGGGAATCCTGGGTTTCGGCCTGCTGGGGATCATCGGTTATTTCATCATGATCTACAACGGCCTCATTTCCCTGAAGGAAAACATTAAAAAGTCCTGGGCCAACATCGATGTCATCCTGAAACAGCGCTACGACGAAATCCCGAAACTCATTTCCGTCTGCGAAAGCTACGCCCAGTTCGAAAAAGGCATGCTCGACCGCCTGCTGAAAGCGCGGGAACGCTATGTGCGCGCGGATGGCGTGAAAGAGAAATCGAAAGCCAGCAACCAGATCAGCGAAGCGTTGCGCAGTGTCTTTGCCTTGGCGGAAAACTATCCGGAACTCAAAGCCAACGAAAACTTCATGCAGTTGCAGAACCGCATCTCGCACCTGGAAGAAACCCTGGCCGACCGCCGCGAATTTTTCAACGACAGCGTCAACAATTACAACATCCGCATCCAGCAGATTCCGGATGTGTTCGTGGCAGGCATGCTGAACTACCGGCAGGAAGAAATGTTTGAAGTGGCGGAGGAGGAACGCCGTGACGTGAAGGTCGACATCAAACTTCCCAGCTTCGACTGATCCTCCCCAAACCTGCAGGAGATTATTAAGTGTCCAACCCTCCGAAAGATGAGTTGGAGGTCATCTTTCTATCGCTGATCGGCGCGGTCGCCGGAATTTACCTGTTCGTCACCGGGTTCCGGGAGCTGAAAGCCAAACGCATCATTCAGAACACCCCCACCTCGAAAATCAACACCGGAGCCGTCGGCACCAACGTCGAGGTGAAAGGCCGCGTCATCGCCGAGAAAGACAAAATGGTGCGCGCTCCCATCAGCGGCAAACCCTGCGCGCTCTACCATATCGAAATCCAGAAATGGAAACGCAACCGCCAGTCCGGTTTCAACCGCAACCGTTCCCTCACCCACATCGGGGACCAGCGCGGCAGATGGGTGACGGTTGCCAGATACTTCTCGGACGATGGTTTCTATATCGATGACGACAGTGGCGCCAACGCCATGGTGCTGGTGGAGGGAGCGACCGTCAACCGCAACGGCGGCACCAGCGATTACGAATGCTCATCCAGCGAATTCTCCACCATGACCCCGGCCCTCTACCAGTCCCTCGACCAGAACAAGAAAAAGATCCGCTCGTTCAAACTGAAGGACTCCGCCTGGCTGTTTTCCAACAATTACCGGTTCCGCGAATGGTGCTTCGTTCCGGGTGAACAGGTGTACGTGCTGGGTCACGCGGGGTCGAACCTGAAGCTGGCGCGGCCCAAAAAGGCGGGGGTGAAGTTTTTCCTGAAAGCGAAAGAGGCCATCCGCAAAAACAAGGATCTGCAAAAACGGTTCGACACCAACAAGGACGGCAAGCTCGACTACTACGAACTGGAACACGGGGCCCAGCTCCTGGCGGAAAAACTGTCCGCCAAATACAGCAAACAGAAACTGGAGGAACTGGCATCCAAAACCAAGATGGTGTTCAAAAAGGAAGATGGTTTCCCCTTCATCATCAGCAACCGCCACGAAGAAGACCTGGTCTCCAACATCGGGACCTGGGCCACGGTCAAAATCTGGGGCGGCCCCGTCCTCACCGTCGCCTCGGTGGTTTACATCTGTTCCTATTATTTCAAGTAAGGCGGGCGTCCGTGGGAGAGCGGGAAATGGCCCGGGAGGTCAGGACGCCTTGGCCGCCTGCCCCCGTCGTCTCACCCAGAACACGATCGACAGACCCAGGATGAACAGGCCGATGAACTGCGAGGTGGAGAGCATGTCCGGCACCGCGTAACCGCGGTCGTCGCCGCGATAGAACTCGATGATGAAGCGGCCGATCGAATACAGAATGCCATAGGTGAGGAGCACCTGCCCGTCGAAGCGTTTGCGCTTCTGCACCCACAGCAGAATGAAGAATATAACAAGTGCGTTGAGGGACAGGTAAATCTGCGTCGGGTGGAGCGGCACGTTGAGGGGCGCGAGCGACTGCGGGTTGGTGAAGGTGATGGCCCACGGCGCGTCGGTGCGCACACCATAACAGCAACCCGCGAAAAAACATCCCCAGCGGCCGATGGCCTGCCCAATGGCAATCGACGGCGCCAGCACGTCAGCGGTCTTCCAGAACGGCAGATCGAACTTGCGCATGAAGTACCATGCCGTCGCCACCGCCGCCATCAATCCGCCGTAATAAACCAACCCGCCTTTCCAGAACTTCAACATCTCCAGCGGATTCGCGATGAAATAGCGGTACTCGACGACCACGTACAGCAGGCGCCCACCCAGAATGGATGCGATCAACAGGTAAAAGCACAGATCGAGGATCCGCGCGGAATCGAGCCCGTCCTTCTGCCCCTGTTTCGCGGCCAGCACGATGCCGACGAAAAATCCCGTCGCCACCAGCAGTCCATAGGTGAAAATTTTGAGAAAACCAAACTCAATGAGAATGGGATGCATGGAAGCTCTCCCCGTCAGGCGGATTCGGAAGTGGGGTCCTGTGGTCTTTTTTGCGGCGCAGTCCCATCCTTGATTATATCAATGAACATGAACAGCACGCCAATGGTTATGCAGGAGTCCGCCACGTTGAAGGCGGGCCAGTGATAACTGCCGAAATGAATATCAAGGAAGTCGATCACCTCCTTGTACAGGATGCGGTCGATGAGGTTGCCGATCGCCCCGGCGAAAATGAGGATCAACCCCCGGAGCGCGATTTTCTTATGGCTCGGCGTTTCGTGAAAGAACACCAGGATGGCGATGATGGCAATACCCGAAAAGACGATGAACAGGGTTGCCTTGATCTCCAGGTCGCTATCGGCAAACAGGCCGAACGCCACGCCCGGATTGCGGATGTGCGTCAGGTTGAAAAAGCTGTCGATGATGCGGATCGACATGTTCTGCGGAATGTGCAAAGCCACGAGATACTTCGTGAACTGATCGAGAATGATCAGAATGTTGGAGATCAGAAAAAGCTGTAGATATTTGTTCTTCAAAATAAACTCAGGCTTGGGCGGATTCCAGATGGGTCGCGCACCGTTGGCAGATGCCGGGATGCTCTCCGGACGCTTCGGCCTCGACGAAGTAGTTCCAGCATCGCTCGCATTTTTTGCCTGGAGCCGGTTGGACCCCGATCTTCAACCCCTCGATCACGTCGCTCTGGTAGGCGTCTCCGTCCAACTGCGGCACCATCTCCACCTGCGATACGATGAAGATGAATTTCAACGCGTTGCGCTCGCTTTCCAGAAACGGCCGCATGGCCTCCGGCGCGGCGATACGAACCGAGGCGTCCAGCGAATGGCCGATCACTTTTTCGCGGCGGCGCAACTCCAGCGCCTTGCTCACCTCGCCTTTGAGGTCCTTGATGCGCTCCCACTTGGCCGCCAACTCATCCGAAAACGTCACCCCGGACAGGTCCGGAAACACACTCAGGTGCACGCTTTCCTCTTTACTCCCGTCGTCGGCCATGTACTTCCACACCTCGTCGGCGGTGAAGCTTAGAATCGGCGCCATCATCTGCGCCATGCCTTTCAACAGATCGTACATCGCGGTCTGTCCCGACCGGCGTCCCTTCGATGTCTTGGGGTAGGTGTAGAGGCGATCCTTCAGGATGTCCAGATAGAACGCGCTCAGGTCCACAATGCAGAAATTATAAAACGTATGGTAGAAGACGTGGAACTCGAACTCCTCGAACGCCTTTTGGATGCGTTCGTTCACCTTCTTGAAGCGGTACAGAATGTAGTGATCGATCTCCTCCATCTCGTCGATGGGCACGCGATCGGCTTTCGGGTCGAAGTCGCTCAGGTTGCCGAGCAGGAACCGGAACGTGTTGCGGATCTTCCGGTATGCTTCGGTGAGGCGTTTTAAGATTTCGTGGGAGATGCGGATGTCCTCGCGGTAGTTTTCCGACGCCACCCACAGACGCAGGATTTCCGCTCCGTACTGGTCGATGATCTTCTGCGGCGCGATGACGTTGCCCGCCGACTTCGACATCTTCTTGCCCTTGCCGTCCACCACATAGCCGTGGGTGAGTACGGTTTTATAGGGCGCGGCGTTGCGCGTGGCAACGGCTTCCAGCAATGAACTGTGGAACCAGCCGCGGTGCTGGTCACTGCCTTCCAGATACAAGTCGGCCGGCCATTGCAGGTTCGGGTCCGGTTCCAAAACCGCCGCGTGGCTGACGCCGGAGTCGAACCACACATCCAGAATATCCATTTCCTTTTTGAACTCGGTCGACCCGCAGGCGCACTTCGTGCCCGCAGGAAGGAGGTCTTTCACCTCTTTTTCGAACCAGCAGTCCGCGCCCTCTTTTTCCACCGCCGCAACGACCGGTTCATACGCCGCCATGTCGGTGAGCGTGGTGTCGCACTCAATGCAGGTGAACACCGTGATCGGCACGCCCCACGCACGCTGGCGCGACACGCACCAGTCCGGGCGGTTCTCGATCATGCCGTGAATCCGCTCGCGGCCCCAGTGTGGCACCCAGCGCGTCTTGTCGATCTCCGCCAGCGCTTTCTGGCGGAGGCCCTTGTCATCCATCGAAATGAACCACTGCGCCGTGGCGCGGAAGATGATCGGCGTGCGGCACCGCCAGCAGTGCGGGTAGGAGTGATCGACGCGGTCCTGATGGATCAGTTTGCCCAGTTCTTCCAGCTTCTTGATGATCTCCGGGTTGGCCTTCATCACGAACTGGCCGCCGAAAAACTCAACCTCCGGCTTGAACACGCCGCCGTCGTCCACGGGATTGTATGTATCCAGCCCGTACTTGAGGCCGACGATGTAGTCCTCCTGACCGTGCCCCGGTGCGGTGTGCACGCAACCGGTGCCCTGCTCGAGGGTGACGTGGTCGCCCAGGATCACCGGCGACTCGCGGTCGATGAACGGATGCTGGCAGACGACACCTTCCAGCTCCTTGCCCGCGCATTTGCCAAGCACCTTGTAATCGGTGACGTCCCATTCGAGGATGAGCGCCGACAGCCGCTCCGCCGCCACGATGTATTGCTCGCCCGCGATCTCGACGGCGGTGTACTCGAAGTCCGGGTGCAGGCACACGGCGAGGTTGGCGGGAAGCGTCCACGGCGTGGTGGTCCAGATGACGAACGACGCTTTTTTCTCGTCCACGCCCTCGAGCTGACCCTTCCACCCCGACTTCACCGCAAACTTGACGTAGATGGACGGCGAGTTGTGATCGGCGTACTCCACTTCCGCCTCGGCCAGCGCCGTCTGGCAATGCGTGCACCAGTGCACGGGCTTGAGGCCCTTGTACACCATGCCGGATTCGAGAAACTTCAAAAACTCGCGGACGATGGTGCCTTCATAGCCGAAGCTCATGGTGAGGTATGGCTTGTCCCAGTCGGCGAACACGCCCAGCCGCTTGAACTCTTCCTTCTGCACCTCCACGAAACGGGCGGCGTACTCCCGGCACAGCTTGCGTACCTCGTTCTTGCCCAGGTCCTGCTTTTTGCTCTTGAGCTCCTTGCCGACCTGGTGCTCGATGGGCAGGCCGTGGCAGTCCCAGCCCGGCACGAACGTGGCGTCGAATCCCTTCATCGTCATGATGCGCACGATGAAATCCTTGAGCACCTTGTTGAGCGCGTGCCCCATGTGGATATGGCCGTTGGCGTACGGCGGGCCGTCGTGGAAGACGTACTTCGGGCGGCCCTTCGACGCCTCGCGGATGCGTTGGTAAATGTCCTCCGCCTCCCACGCCGCCAGCGCTTCCGGCTCCCTCTGCACGAGGTTGGCCTTCATGGGAAAATCCGTCTGCGGCAGGTTCAGGGTGTCTTTGTAATCCATCTTGGTGTCGCCGTCTTCCGTCTTCATTTCAGTTTCATCGCTTCCTTCACTTTACGCATGGTGTTCTGTGCCACCTTGCGGGCACG
This sequence comes from Nitrospina gracilis Nb-211, assembly GCF_021845525.1. Taxonomy (NCBI): domain Bacteria; kingdom Pseudomonadati; phylum Nitrospinota; class Nitrospinia; order Nitrospinales; family Nitrospinaceae; genus Nitrospina; species Nitrospina gracilis. The sequence goes on from NZ_JAKJKD010000001.1 coordinate 1,876,568, forward strand.
CTCGGTGCCTTCATCCAGAATCTCATCCACTTCCTTTGGCTTGGCCATCAGCTCCGCGCGGCGTTCCATGAGGGGGCGCATCCCTTCCAGCATGGACTCGGCGAGCAGGGCCTTGCAGTCGCCGCACCCAATGCCCGCCGTCCGGCAGTTCTCATCGACGTACGCCTGTTTCTCCTCCGAGGAGAACAGCTTGTGAAACGGGAACAGGTTGCACACGTCCGGGTCGCCGGGGTCATTGCGGCGCAGGCGTTGCGGGTCGGTGAGCATCGACTGAATTTTTTTGGTGATTTCCTTTTCCGAGTCGGAGAGGTAAATGGCGTTGTTGTAGCTCTTGCTCATCTTGCGTCCGTCGATGCCGTTCAGCTTCGGCACCTCGCTGATCTTCGCCTCCGGCTCGATCAATACCTTCTTCTTGTAAAAATGCTGGAAGCGGCGCACGATCTCGCGCGACAGCTCCAGGTGCGGCGCCTGGTCGATGCCCACCGGCACATAGTGCGCGTTATACAGCACGATGTCCGCCGTCTGCAGAACCGGGTAGCCGAGGAAGCCGTAGGAACTCATGTCCACCGTCTTCACTTCCTGTTGCTTTTCCTTATAAGTGGGATTGCGTTCCAGCCACGACACCGGCACGATCATCGACAGAATCAGGTGCAGCTCCGCGTGTTCCGGGATGCGCGACTGCACGAACAACGTGCACTTTTCCGGATCCAGCCCCGCCGCCAGCCAGTCGATCGCCACCTCGCGGGTGAACTTGGGAATCTGGCCCGGATTTTCGTACAGCGTGGTCAGCGAATGCCAGTCAGCGATGAAGTAGAAACACTCATAGTCGTCCTGCAGGGACACCCAGTTCTTCAACGCGCCGAAGTAGTTGCCCAGGTGAAGCAGGCCGGAAGGCTGCATGCCGCTCAAAATGCGTTTTTTCGACATCTATCTGAAATTTGAAAAGGATTAAAGGAAGCGAATGATCTGTTTTACATAGGGAAACGCCTCTTGGGTAAAAAACTCTACCATAAACCCCATAGGGAGTCTAAGAATACCCAAAATTATCCCGGTCTGCGCGAAATAATCCAAAAGGAAGATGCCGAGCAGGACGAACCCGCTGTAGCGGTCGAACAGCGCCAGCTTCACCGCCATCTCCCGCGAGACCAAACCCTTGAGCACGCTCGCCCCGTCCAGCGGAAAAATGGGGAGGAGGTTGAAGATCGCCAGCGCCACATTGATGTAGAGCGCGTAGCACAGCATGGCGAACAGAAACAGGTTCTGCTCCGGCGGCGTGACCCGCACTAGGAACCCGAAGATGAAGGCGAGGATCAGGTTGGAAGCCGGACCCGCCGCCGCCACGTACATCATGTCGCGTTGGGGATTCTCAAAATTGCGTCCATCCACCGGCACCGGCTTGGCCCAGCCGAATCCCAGAAAATAAAAACAGAGGACGCCGAAGAAGTCGAGGTGCTTGATCGGATTGAACGTGAGCCGCCCCAGCCGCTTCGCCGTGTTGTCGCCTAAAAAATAGGCTACCCGGCCGTGGGAGTACTCGTGCACGGTCAACGAAAACAGAATGATGACGGTGAAAAACAGGTAAAACTGAAGGCTTTCCAAAAAACCACCTCAAATGGAAAAGGACTGCCGGGCGTTCATCCGGCCAGAGGGGGAACGATCCGGTAGGGAGTTTTGATCCAACATACGCATAAATGCGCCCTTAATTGGATTTTAGCTCATTTAAATCCCCCTTCTCAAATAATATCCCGTCTTTGCAATTCTTTGCACATTTTGGCCACCCGGCCTCAAGCCTTTGGGTTTTTGGCCGTTATGAGAAGAGCGGCGGGGCACATTCGGTTGAATTCATCCCCCCGTTGCGTGACAATGAAATGACCCGCATTCACGAAAAGTCGGGACCCCTCCGGCCCGCCCTGCGGCGCGGAGCGGCAAGCCCTTACAACGAAAGCAGGTGAGCATTTTGACCACGAAGCATTCCAGTCAAATCATCGCCGTCGGCGGCGGCAAGGGCGGCGTCGGCAAAAGCGTGATCGCCACCAACCTGGCGGTGGCCATGGCGCTCACCGGGCAGAAGGTGGTGCTGGTGGACGGCGACTTCGGCGCCTCCAACCTGCACGCGCTGGTGGGCATCAGCAATCCCCGCTACGGCTTCCGCGACTTCTTCGTGCACGACGGCATCGAGGACGACCCTTCTCCCCTGCTCCAGGAAACCGGGCTGGTGAACCTGAAGTTCCTGAGCACGTCGGGAAGCCTGCCGGGCAGTGCGGACATCAACCAGAAACAGCAGAACCGCGTCATGAACGTGCTCCGCAACCTGAAGACGGATGCGGTGTGCATCGACCTCGGTCCGGGCACGGGATTCCATACGGTGGACTTTTTCAACCTCGCCGACCGGCAGGTGGCGGTGTCCACGCCGGAGATGACGTCCATCACCAACACGTTCCATTACATTAAGTCGGCCCTGTTCCGCCGCATCAGCCAGGAGTTCAAGGCCAATGCCGAAATCCAGCACGCGCTCGACTTCTCCAGGAACCCGGAGGTGAGCGAGGACTGTTTCGAGATCGACCAGCTCCGCGCCAAAATAAAGGAGAGCGATCCCGATTCGCTGGAGGCGGTGAACGATATCATCCGCACCTTCTCGCCGGGACTGGTCATCAACCGCGTGCGCGGCAAGCGCGACATCATGGCAGGCGACACCCTTTGCAAGCTCGTCAAAAAATACCTCGACGTGGACGCGCAGTATCTCGGCTACGTGGTGGACAGCGAAGAGGTGCGCGGCTCCATCGATGACATGGTGCCGTTCCTCATCAAAGACCCGGCCAGCAAACCCTCGGAAAACATCCGCCAGGTACTGAGCAACCTGACCCACACGGACCTGCACATGGTCAAGAAAAACGGCTCGATGTTCGTGTCGCTGGAGATCAAGCTGAAGTCCGGCTGGGACCGCTGACTACCGGCCATCTCCCTCCCTCCCCGCGCCTCCCTCTGTTTTCGAATCTGTTAAGATAATTCGCAGATATCTTTTTTCGGAATCGCATGTCGAAAGATTACCAAAGCCAGCTTGGAAACCTGTTGCGGCTCGGCCGCGAGCAGGGTCACCCGCTGTACGTGGTGGGCGGCACCCTGCGTGACCGCGCGATGGGCAAGGCCTGCGCCGATTTCGATTTCACCTGCAAGAACGCGCCGGAGGTAGCGCACCGCTTCGCCGAAGCATATTCGCTGACGCGGGTGCCTCTGGATTCCACGCCGGGGCGCGAGACTCACCGCGTGGTGATCGCGCGCGACGTGTATTTCGATTTTTCCACCCTGCAGGGCGAAACGCTGGAAGACGACCTCTCTCGCCGCGACTTCACCATCAACGCCCTCGGCCAGCCGCTGGAGGATTTCGTCACAGGCAAAGACGCGGTGATCGATCCCTTCGGAGGACGGGAGGACATCGACCGCCGCGTGGTGCGCGCCCTGCCCGGCCCGGTGTTCGAGGACGACCCCCTGCGCCTGCTCCGCGCCTTTCGTTTTGCCAACACGCTGGGCTTCGCCATCGATCCGAAAACGACAGAACGCATCACCGAAACCCGCGGCCGCATCCGTACCGTCGCCGCCGAACGGCTGTCTTACGAGCTTTTGATCCTGCTCGGCACCGCCAACTCGCACATGGAACGCATGGTGGAGACGGGAGTGTTGTCCGCGCTCATCCCAGAATTGGCTCCGCATTTCGGTCACGACCCCGAAGGCCTTTTACCGGAGAGCGGACAGGAGGCACTGCGCATTCTGGACCGGCTGGAAATTCTGCTTGTGGAAACCGAGAAGATTTCGCCAAAACACCGCACCTGCTTGCGGGACTTCATCGACGTGCCCCCGCGGCGCGCCCTGCTCAAACTTGCGGTGCTGTTGAGTCCTATGGACGACGCACAACCCCACCGTTTGAAAATGAAAAACGATTCTCTCCCCGTTCGCGTCATGAAAGACCTGCGGCTCAGCAACGACCGCATCCACTTCACCGACCGGGCGCTTACAATTCACAATCATCTGGTCGAGCACACGGAAACGCTGGCCGGGGGCCATGAGGGAGGGGACTTCTCCGGTATCTACAGCCTGTGCAAACAGTCGGAGGACGATTTCTTTTCCGGTGCGATTCTGGCCACGGCTGTTAAGATGGAACGTGGCGGCGACCTGCAATCGTTCCTGCTGGCGCTCAACCGGATCATGGAATTTTACCTGAATACGTATCTGCCGGCGCAGGAGCATCCGGCGCTGCTGAACGGACGCACGTTGACGCGCAAGTTTCACCTGTCACCGTCGCCGGCATACAAAACCATACTCGACCGCGTGGAAGAAGCGCGCGTGCTGGGGCGCATCGCCACACGCGGAGAAGCGGAAGCGCTGGCCGCCGATCTCATTCAACAACTCCAACTCAAACAGGACACATGACCATGCAATACCAGAACCAGACCTGGCTGGGAAAGAAAGTCATCATCGGCCAGACTTCCATAAATCCCTCCAAACCGGTGAACGTACTCATCGGTTTCCACGGCGCCGAATCCACACCGGAAAATATGTTGATCCATGGCAACCGCCTGCAATTGACCAACACCGTCACCATCTATCCGGAAGGACCAGTGGACGCGGGCAACGGCGTGTGGAGTTGGTGGCTGGATGGTCCCCGGCAGAAGGAAGCGGTCCAGCAGTTTCTGGACTTCACCGCCGGCATGGTGGACGAAACCCACCGCTTCATGAAAAAGCAGAGCGTCGCCAACGGATTCCACACCTGCCTGTGGGGATTTTCGCAGGGCGGTGCGGCGTCGCTGGTGTACGCACTGATGGGCAAACACCCCGTGCACAAGGTGGCGTCCATCTGCGGCTTCCTGCCGGAGTTGCCGGAGGTTACCACTCAAAACGGCGCGACACAGATCCTCGGCATCTTCGGGGCCAACGACGACGTGGTACCGTCTTTCCTCGCCGAACACGCGCTGGACGAGATGCAAAGCCGCGGCCATACCCTGACCGCAAAGGAAACTCCGCAGGGGCACGAGGTGAGCGCGGAGAACATCCAGGACCTGATCCGCTTCTTCGAAGCCTGATCCCCCCTCCCCTTTTCGGGAAATTTCATTGACTTGCCCCGGCGTTTTGCTATGCTGATGCCAAATTGAACCGCTGTATTCAGAAGTAGGAAAGACGGTGCGAATCCGTCGCGGTGCCGCCGCTGTAACCGGGGACGATACCCGCATCTTGCCACTGTTCCAGAGAACGGGAAGGCGCGGGCAGTAGGACGATCCGGAAGCCAGAAAGCCTGTCTGAATATGCTTCACACACTCTCCGGGACCTGAGAGGTGAAGGTGACATGACCTGTTTCCCTTTCCACCCGGAAAGGGATTTTTTGTTTGGGCCTTCCAGGTTTCCGGATTGGAACCGGATATGACCGCGCGCCCGGCAAACAATCGCTTTCCCAAGCCATCACTGTATCCACCGCTCGTTGCGATCGGAAGCTCATTCCGAAGCGTCTGTGCGGTGTTGTGCCTGCTCGCCTTGCTGGTGTTTGCGAATCCGTCGTGGGGGGCGGATTCCAATAAAGCACCCCAGCGCATCATCTCCATGTCGCCGTCCATCACCGAGTTTCTGTTCGAACTGGGCGTGGGCGACCGCGTGGTCGGCGTCACCAATTTCTGCAAACACCCGCCGGAAGCCTGCACCCGCACGAAAATCGGCAGTCTCCTGCATCCCAGTGTCGAACGTTGGATCACGTTGAATCCGGACCTCATCATCCACCAGGCCACCAGCCACACGCTGAAGAACAACGCGGTGAATCTCCACATCCGCACGCTCGCCGTCGAGATGCAGACCCTCGACCAGATTTTCGAATCGGTGCGAAAGATGGGAAAGGCTTTGCAGATTGAGGAGCGCGCCGAGCAGTGGATCAACCGGGTTCAATCCGGGATCGATACATACCGTCAAAAATTGAAAGGACACGCGCCCAAGTCCGCCCTGCTGATCCTCGGAGACAGCAATGAACCCGGCCGCAGTCTGTATGCCGTCGGCCCCAGTTCTTTTCTGGGTGAACTGTTTGCCCTGGCGGGGGGAAAAAACATCGTCACCGACACCATCGCCCCCTACCCCAAGATCAACAAGGAATACATCATCCAGCAATCGCCGCAGGTCATCATCGAAGCCGGACCGGCCATGAACATGAGCGTGGAGGAGAAGGCGGCGCGGCTTAAAGAGTGGCGGCGCTTTTCCACCATCCGCGCCGTCTCCGAAAACAACATCCATTTCATCGGCGCCGACTACATCCTCATCCCCGGCCCGCGCCTTTTGAGTATTCTCGACGACTTCGCCCGCGCCCTGCATCCGGAGGTATTCGGGGCACCGAGGGAGTCTTCCACACAGGGAGGACAGGGATGACGACCGCCGCTTCCATGCCCACCGCCACCCAACCGCTCCTGCGCGCCGAGGGCATTTCGTTCGCCTACGACAAAGACCCCGTCGTGCGCGAGGTGTCGCTGGACATTTCTTCCGGCGAATTCGTCGGCATCATCGGGCCCAACGGTTCCGGCAAATCCACCCTGCTCAAACTCATGGCGGGCATCCTGGAACCGGACAGCCAGCGCGTGCTGTTTCGCGGCCGCGACATCCAGTCCTGCAACCGCAAGCAATTGGCGCAGTCCATCGCCTGGATTCCGCAGGAGCACCATATGCCATTCCCGTTCAAGGTGAGCGAAGTGGTGATGATGGGACGACATCCGTATCTCTCCGCGTTCACCTTCGAGGGAGAAAATGATTTCGAGATCGTCCGTCGCGCTCTGGAACAGACGCAGACGTCGGTGTTTGCCGAGCGGCTGTTCAACGAAATCAGCGGCGGTGAAAAACAGCGCGTCATGCTGGCCAGCGCCATCGCCCAGGAACCGGAAGCGATGCTGTTGGACGAACCGACGAGCGCGCTCGATCTCAAGTACCAGGTGGAACTGCTGAAAATTCTGAACGACCTCAACCGCAGGCAAAACGTCACCATCACCGTCGCCATGCACGACCTGCACCTCGCCTCAAAATACTGCCGCCGCCTCGTATTGCTGAAACAGGGCCGTGTGATCAAGGACGGCACACCGGCGGACGTTTTGCAGAAATCCATTCTGGAGGAGGTGTACGAGATCGGCGTCAACATCTATCGCGATGAGGCCGACGGCAGCTTCCTGATTTCTCCGGAGGGTACGTGATGCTGACCAACACGCATGGACTCACGCCCCGCCGCTACGTGCAGGTGGTCACCGCGTTCTTCCTGTTCTTCCTCCTGATACTGGGAATCGCACCACTGATTGGCCCCACCAGCGTCGATCTGATGAAGGCGCTGTCGCGCGACATCCCGTTCGCCGAGAACGTGGACGCCAATATTTTATTCATCGCGCGTTTTCCGCGCATCCTGCTGGGTGCGTTGACCGGCGGGGCGCTCGCCATCTCCGGCGCGGTTTTGCAGGCGTTGTTGCGCAACGACCTCGCCGCGCCGTTCACGCTGGGCATCTCCAGCGGCGCCTCCCTGGGAGCGGTCGTCGCCATTGCGCTCAATCTCAACTTCATGTTCCTCGGCTTCTCGTCGGTGCCCATCGCCGCATTCCTTGGTGCACTGGGAGCGATGTTCCTCGTGTTCAGCCTGGTCAAGACGCGGCACGGCGATTTCCCCACGGGTGTTCTTCTGCTCGCCGGGGTGACGGCGAATTTCTTTTTCGCCTCGCTCGTCATGTTCATCCATTACCTGTCCGACTTCACACAATCGTTCCAGATCGTGCGCTGGATGATGGGTGGGCTCGACATCACCAGCTACGAAACCGTGTGGTCAATCCTGCCCCTGGTGCTGATCGGGCTGGCCGGACTGCTCTACATCGCGCGCGACCTCAATCTCATCAGCGCCGGCGTCCATTCAGCACAGAGCCGGGGCGTGGATGTGAAACGCACGCAGAAGCTGGCGTTCGTGCTGGCCTCCCTGACCACCGGCACGGTGGTGGCGACCAGCGGACCCATCGGTTTCGTCGGGCTCATCGTGCCGCACATGGTGCGGCTGGTGATCGGCCCCGACCTGCGCCTGCTCATCCCGGCATCGTTTTTCTTCGGCGCCAGTTTTCTGGTTCTGTGCGATTCGTTCGGACGCACGTTCATCGCGCCGGTGGAGATTCCCGTCGGCGTCATCACCGCTCTGTTGGGCGGGCCATTCTTCGTTTGGTTGTTAAAACGGCAGAGGTGATTTAATCATGACCGCAAAAACCTTGATGGTGCAGGGAACCGGATCGGGCGTCGGCAAAAGTGTGATCACCGCCGCCCTGTGCCGCTGGTTTTACAGGAAAGGCCTGAAGGTCGCCCCCTTCAAGGCGCAGAACATGTCACTCAACGCCTACGTCTGCGAGGACGGCGGCGAGATCGGCCGCGCGCAGGCGTTCCAGGCCGAGGCCTGCGGCATCGCCCCCACGGTTCAAATGAACCCGGTTCTCTTAAAACCGGCGGGCGACAACCTGTCGCAGGTGATCCTCCTGGGCCGCCCCGCGCACACGCGCAACGCGAAGGACTATTACAAGGGCAAGCCCGCCTATCTCGACCAGGTGAAGCAGGCACTGGCGGACCTGCGCCGGGAATACGATCTGGTCATCCTCGAAGGAGCGGGATCGCCTGCCGAAATCAATTTGCGCGAGATGGATTTCGTCAACATGGCGATGGCGAAAGAAGCGGATGCCAAGGTGCTGTTGGTCGGCGACATCGACCGCGGTGGCGTGTTCGCCTGGATGAAAGGCACCTACGATCTGCTCACTCAAGACGAGCAGGACCGCGTCGCCGGATTCCTCATCAACAAATTCCGCGGCGACGTCGATCTTTTAAAACCCGGCCTCAAGCAGTTCGAGGACCTGGTTGCCAAACCCGTGCTGGGCGTCATTCCGTTCGACCACAACCTGTTCGTGGACGAGGAGGACTCCCTGCCCTTCGGCACGTACGGCGAAATGAAAACCGACGCGGGGTTGCTGGACGTTGCCATCCTGCGGGTGCCGCGCATCGCCAACTTCACCGACTTCTCACCGTTGATGGAAGATCCGGCGGTGGCCGTGCGCTATGTATGGACGGAAGCGCAGTTGGGATCGCCGGATCTCATCGTCCTCCCCGGAACCAAGAACACGTTGGAGGACATGCGGTTTCTGAAAATGCAGGGACTCGACCGCGCCGTGCATCGCTGTCATGAAGATGGAACCGTGGTGCTCGGCATCTGCGGCGGTTTTCAGATGATGGGACGCGAGTTGACCGATCCCGACCGCATCGAAAGCACCGCGGAAAAGATCGACGGCCTGGGACTTCTGCCCCTCACCACCACGATGCAGTCGAAAAAAATCACGCGGCAGGTGCGATTGACCACCGGCCGCTCGCCCGCTTTCGATAGCGGTCTCACGGTGTGGGGGTATGAAATCCACAACGGCGTCTCACAGGTAACCGGATCGTGCGCGGCGCTGTTTGCAAAAACCGATGCAGAGGACGCGGATTCGCTGGGAGTGTGCGACAGCACGGGCACGCTGATCGGCACATACCTGCACGGCATTCTGGACAACGATCCCCTGCGCCACGCGCTGTTGAACCGCGTCCGCCAGCTTCGAAACATTCCCCCTGTCAAAGAACCGTTCGATTACCAGCAGTTCCGCGAACGGCAATGGGATCGCCTGGCTGGCTGGCTGGACGCCTCCATCGATATGAAACGCATTGAAGCATTGCTTGAAACTTAAAAGAAACCAGAGGAAAAGAATGAAAAAAAAGATTCTCATAGTTCTGGCCACCCTGCTGGGAGCCACTCTCCCCCACCTGGTGTTGGCAGAAGAGAATAAGAACCAGGTAGAAACACTGGCGCCGATCGAGATTCACGCCACCCGATCGCAGACCAAACCGGAAAACCAGACGGCGTCCTATACGGTGATCACGCGCGAGGACATCGAAAAGAAAAAGCACATGCAGGTGAAAGACATTCTTCAGGAGCAATTGGGCATCAATGTGGTGCAAACGGGGCCGTTGGGCAGTTCCACCACTCTTTTCATGCGCGGGGCCAATTCACAATCGACTCTGGTGATGATCGACGGCGTGCAGGTGAAAGCCAACTCCACCGGCAGTTTCAGCTTTGCCCATTTGCAGATGGACAACATCGAGCGCATCGAAATCCTGCGCGGCCCGCAAAGCACCTTGTGGGGCGCCGATGCGGTGGGTGGCGTCATCAATATCGTCACCCGCAAGGGACAAGGGGAGCCGACGCACACCTTGTCCTTCGAAGGCGGCAGTTTTGAAACCTTCAAGGAAAGCATCACCAGTTCGGGCTCCTATAAAAACCTGGATTATTCCCTGAGCGCGTCGAACACCGACAGTGAAGGCTTCTCCGCCTTCAACGAACGCCGGGGCGGTATCGAAAACGACGGGTATGCCAACCGCACGTTTTCATCGCGCCTCGGCTACAACTTCCTTGAAGACGGGCGCGTGGAGTTCATCGGCCGCTACATACGCGCACGCAGTCATTTCGACGGATTCGATCCCATCACCTTCACTTTCTCCGATACCCTGCCCCACCACATCAACAACGACACCGTTTACGCCGCGCTCCCCATACAGAAAGCGCTCACCGAAAACTGGGATCTGAAGATCAGTCCCAGCGTGTTCGTGGACGAGTTGGACACCATCGACCCCACGTTCGGCGACTCGTTCATCATCAACAGAACCTACACGGTGGACGTGCAAAATAACGTGTATATCAATGAAAACATCTCGACCGTTTTCGGGTTCGAGCACCAGGCCACCAATGCCGCCAACGCCAGCCAGGGCATGGCTCTTCAAAACGAAAACCAGGGCTATTATCTTCAGTTGCAGTTCAATCACAATGACCGGTTTCTGCTGAACGCCGGCGTGCGGGAAGACATCAACACCCGCTTCGCCAATAAATTCACCTACAAGATCGAAGCCGCTTACCGCCTTGTGGAAACCGGCACCCGCCTGCGCGGCGGATTCGCCACCGGCTTCCGCGCCCCGTCGGTCAACGAAATCCTGTTTCCGTTTTTTGGCAATCCCAATATCCAGCCGGAAGAAACGGAAAGTTTCGAGATCGGAGTGGAACAGGCGCTGCTGTCCGACCGCGTGTCCGTGGCGGTGACGTATTTCAACATGGACCTGAAAAACCAGATCCAGCCCAACCCGGCGACGTTCATCGCCGAGAACATCGGCCGGGCGCGTTCGCAGGGCATCGAGACCAGCGTTCGCTGGCAGGTACTGGATGACGTCGATGTGAACGCCGCCTACACGTGGAACCAGGCGGTGGACTCCAGCACCGGCGCGTTACTGGTGCGGCGGCCGCGTCACACCGCTTCCGCCACCCTGCATCACACCTGGCGCAACCTGCTCGACTGGCTGGTGACGGTGCAGTACCGGAGCGCCATGGTGTCCGGCACCGGACGCGTCGGCGGTCGCGCCATCGTGCGCGCGGCGGTGGGGTACCAACTGACGAAACAACTCAAGCTGACCGCACGCGGTGAGAACCTGCTGGACAAAAAATACGAGGAGTCGCTGTTCTTCGGCACGGCGGGGATTTCCGGTTATGCCGGATTCGAGTATTCCTTTCACTGATACGAGAACCATGTTTTCCACGGACAGCCACATTCAATCCAGACGGATTTTCATCACAGCGCTGGGCTGTTCTGTGGTCTTGCACGGACTCGTCTTCGCCGCATTCACTTTGTGGCCGGAATCCAGGGAGGACGTGACGGAGAAAGAAAACTTCAAAATCCAGAAAGTCCGGCTGGTGACCTCATCACCCACCGGCTCTCATACGGAAGGCCCGCAGAAAAACAATAAAGGCCTCGTTGATCGGGTCCCTGAAGAAATGCGTCAGCCGCGTTTCCAGCAAATGCAACCCGTGCAAATAGCCAAACACATCACGCCACCCGCTCCGCTCCAATGGGAAGCTCAACCGGAAAAGCCAATTCCCTTCCAGCAAGGAAAAACATTTTCCGCAACTCGCATGATGCGGAAACCTGTGACCGTCCGGCCGAAGGAACCCGTACAGCCCAGAACCAGGGCCCGGCTGGCATTCAAAAAAGAAATCCATCCGCATTCGCCGATGGTCTATTCTCCACCTCAGCCCGGCCGGTCCACGCTCGCGCAATCCAACGGTTGGGAACCCCCGCCGGGCAAACGTTATGCCCATACCGTGCAACCCACTCTCTCCTTTGCCGGAACCAAGCAAACAACGAAAGCCGGACAACGGCACTCCTCGCGTGAGGAAACCACGCAATTGCACAGCGAAGAAACGAATTTTTCCATCCCCACGGCCTCGTGGACCGGAGCCCAAACGGTGTCGAAAGAGGTCCTGAAGGAACCGATTACGGAAAAGGGGTCCAATACCGCACCTCCCTCGCAAGAAAAGGCGGATGCGATTAATTCTGATTTTGACGAATCCGCCCCTCAACAATTTGCATCCAAAGGATTCACAGGCTCCGATTCCGGGGGCGAAGACCTGAATGCGTTGAAAAACGGTTTCATCCTGGAAATCCGGAACCGGATCGCAAAACACAAGTTTTATCCCCTTTTAGCCAGGCGGCGGGGGTTGGAAGGGCAACCCGTGGTGCATTTCAGGATCACCCGCAGTGGTATTATTCAGGATTTGCATGTGGCGCTTTCTTCCGGAAGCGGCATTCTGGACGACGCCGCTTTGGAATCCGTGAAACAAGGCGCGCCCTTTCCCGTCATCCCGAAAGCGCTCAACCGCGACTCGATGACGATCCAACTGCCCATCGCCTTCACACTCGATTAAACCGGTTCGTCGAAACCGATCTTAATTTCTGGAGACAAGAATGCACTGGACCCGAACTTCGTTGATTGTTTCCTTATGTGCCCTGTTGCTGGCGGCATGCGCCCCGCAACCCAACAAAACCGTTCCGCCGGAATACAAACGCGGGCAGGATTTGTTCCACACCGTCTGTTCCAACTGCCACGGTTCCGACGCACTGGGCGGGCACACCAAGGCCCCCAACCTGATCGATGCGGTTTATGTGAAAAGCGAATTTTCCGACCAGGAAATCCGGCACACCATCAACAACGGGTCCGGCAAGATGCCCTCGCAGAAGGGAAAGTTTTCGGATGAAGAGATCACCGAAATCATCAAGTACCTGCGCTTCAGTCAGAAGGAAGCCAACCTGGTAATGGACGCCGAGGCCATGGATGAGTTTTATGACGCACCCCTGCCGGCCGATCCCATCGAGGAAGATGACGTGAAGGAAGGGTGACGCACCCCTCCCCGCCTTGACACCCTCCCGGATTTTGGCTAAATTGTGCCGTCCTTGGAGTCCATACCTCATTTCACACAGTCATACCGGAGCCCAATTCATGTCGGAAAGCTATATACAGTCCCAGTTTGCAAACCGCATCGGCGGAACGCAATTCGGCAAAGACACCAAAATCTACAAGTTCGAAAAGATCAAGCGCGCCAAGCGCGCCGCACTGGAAGCCAACCCCGGCAAGGAACTGTTCGACATGGGTGTGGGCGAACCGGATGAGATGGCTGACAATGGCGTGGTCGCCACGCTGGAACAGGAAGCTCGCAAACCGGAAAATCGCGGTTACACCGACAACGGCATCGACGCGTTCAAGGAAGCGGCGGTGCGTTACATGGAAAAAACGTTCGGCGTGAAGGGACTCGATCCCAAGAAACACGTCAACCACAGCATCGGCTCCAAGCCCGGGCTGGCCATGATGCCGCTGATCTTCATCAACCCCGGCGATGTGACGTTGATGACGACCCCCGGTTACCCGGTCATGGGCACGCACACGCAGTACCTCGGCGGCGAGGTGGTGAACCTGCCGTTAACGGAAGAAAACCACTTCCTGCCCGATCTCAAAAGCATCGACTCGGATACCGCCAAACGCGCCAAACTGCTGTGCATCAATTATCCCAACAATCCGACCGGCGCCAACGCGACGCGCAAATTTTATGAAGAGGTGGTGGAGTTTGCCAAAGGCAACGACATCGTGGTGGTGCAGGACGCGGCGTACTCGACGCTGATTTACGACACTGAGCCCCTCAGCTTTCTTTCGGTCCCGGGCGCGATGGACGTGGGCGTGGAGTTCCACTCCCATTCCAAGGCATACAACATGACGGGGTGGCGCATTGCCTTCATCGCCGGCAACGAACTGGTGGTGAAAGGTTTCGCCAACATCAAGGACAACATCGACTCCGGCCAGTTCGCCGCCATCCAGAAGGCCGGCATCTACGCGCTGGAGCATCCGGAGATCACGGCACGCATCGTGGAAAAATACAAACGCCGCCTGCGTTTGCTGGTGGACAGCCTGAACTCCGTCGGTTTCAAAGCGACCATGCCCGGCGGCTCGTTCTTCCTGTTCGTCAAAGCACCCAAAGGCATCCAGGGCGGACCGAAGTTCGAAAACGCCGAGGCGTTTTCGCAGTATATGATCACCGAGCATCTGATCTCCACCGTGCCGTGGGATGACGTTGGCAACTTTGTCCGCTTCTCCGCAACTTTCGCCGCCAAGGACGAAGCGGATGAAGTTCGCATCATGCAGGAAATCAAAAAACGCCTGGCCACGGTGAAATTCGAGTTTTAACGACGGCTTCTTTAAAGGGACCTGTCATGTCCCGCACCGCCATCATCGGTATCGGTTCCAATATGGGAGACGCTCCCGGCCACTGCCGGGAGGCGATCGACCGCATGCGGGCGCACCCGGCGCTGACCCTGCGCGCCGCTTCTTCCCTGTACCAAACCCAACCCTACGGCAAGACCGATCAGGACTGGTTCATCAACGCCGTGGCGCAGGTGGAAACGGACCTTTCTCCTGCGGACCTGCTGAAAACTCTGCTGGGCATTGAAAAAGAAATGGGACGCGAACGGCGGGAAAAATGGGGACCGCGCACCATCGATCTCGACCTGTTGCTGTACGATGCGGAAATAATAGAGGAAAAGGATCTGCAAGTGCCGCACCCGGGCATAGCGGAGCGGCGCTTCGTACTGGAACCGCTGGCGGAGATCGCGCCGGACCGGATTCACCCCACCCTGAATAAATCCATCGCAGACCTGCTTGCCGAGGTGCAGGACGATCTGCAAGTCACGCGCCTTCCCAACTCAGCCTAGCTCATCGACCTCGATGACTTCCATTTTGTCAATGGCCGCCTGCATCAACTCCTGCCAGGGATAACGCGTTTCATCTTCTTCCAGCTCGTCCAGCTTGCTTTTTGTTGTGGGATTGGGCGGCATGAATACCGAACAACAGTCGGGTTGTGGCTCGATGCTGATGCCGTATGTCCCCAGCTCTTTCGCCTGCCGGATGATGTCGTTTTTATCCGTTCCGATGAGCGGACGAAACACACTGAGCGACACCAGCCCCGATACCGCGTTGAGGTTTTCCAGCGTTTGCGACGCCACCTGTCCCAGCGACTCGCCGGTGACCAGCGCGAGGTATCGATATTGCTCGGCCACCGCCTGGGCGATGCGGTACATCATGCGCCGGTACAGCACCACGCGGTTGGGAGCACGACAATGATCGCGGATCGATTCCTGTATGGTTTCAAACGGAACCACATACAGCCGCGCCCGGCTTTGGTACCGGTTCAGTTGGCGGCACAATCGTTTGACCTTGTCGTAGCCCCCGCGGCCCATGTACGGCTGGTTGTCGAAGAAGATGCCGTGCACCCGGCATCCACGTTTGATGATGCGGAACAGCGCCACCGGACTGTCGATGCCGCCGGAGATCAATCCCAGTACCTCGCCGGAACTGCCGACCGGCAGGCCGCGCAAACCGGCGATGCGGTTTTTGAACACCACCGTGTGCTCCTGCCCGATCTCGATTTCCAGCGTGAACTCGGCGTGGTCGATATCCACTTCCAGACCGCGTTCATGAAGCCGGCCGAGAATGCGCGAACCCACTTCGTAATTGACCTCCGTCGACGTTTTGGGAAACCGCTTGTCGGCACGCTTGGTCTGCACGCAGAATTTAAGCCCTTTACCGGGAACAAGGAGAGGGTCGATCCATTGCACACCAAGTTCCGCCATGGCCTCCATATCCGGTTCCATAGCCACCCCCAGGCTGAACGAAGCGACGCCGGGAACGCAAACAAGGCGTTGCGCCGCCATGTCCGCTACCTCCTCTGGACAATCTATGCGGATGCGGCCGTGCGGCTTTTGAATTGAAACCCCATCCAATCCCTTGAGGGCGTGGCGGATGTTGTCCGCCAACCGGTTGATGAACATACTTCGGTTTTTTCCCTTAAGCCCGATTTCATCGTACCGGACCAGGATGGTGCATTTCTGTGTCATGAGTTGGCGAATCGACGTGAGAAGGAAGGATAAAGAGATTCGTGAGCCCGGGCGAAGGCCGCGAGAAAACGGTCCACCTCTTCCACCGTGTTGGTGTGATTGAAGGATATGCGGAGACTGCACCGTGCTTCTTCACGCGTGCAGCCGATTCCCGTCAAAATCTTCGACGGTTCTTTCGAATGCGCGCTGCATGCGGAGCCAAGCCCCACATAAATGCCCTGTTCTTCCAGATGATGCAGAACCACCTCGCCTTCAACAGGAGCAAAACTGAAATTGACGATGGCGGGCGATTGCAACGCGTTGCCCGGGTCCACGGACGAATTGAATTTCAAATTCAGGTTGGGATTGCTGGAAGCAAGCGTTTTGAGCCCCGCCACCAGCCGCTCCCGCAAAATGGAAAACGTCTTGCATGCGGAGGCGGTGCGTTTGGTAGCCAGTTGTACGGCGTGAGCCATCGCCACGATCAATGGCACCGGCAAGGTGCCGGAGCGCATGCCGTACTGCTGTTTGCCGCCGTGAATCTGTGGCTTGAGGCTCAATCGCGAATCGACCACCAACAAACCGATGCCTTTCGGCCCGTGAAACTTGTGCGCCGACATCGAGTAGCCGGAAAGTCCCTCCCACATGGTTTCGGTGATCGGCAGTTTGCCCACCGCCTGCACACCGTCAAGAAACAGCCGCGTCTGCGGCGCGTGTTCCTTTAAAAGCGGGGTCAATACCTGCGGATCATTGATGCTTCCCAGTTCGTTGTTGACGTGCGATAAAAACAGCCAGCGCACTTTCTGCTTCTTGAGTTCGGGGATCGCATCCGTATCCAGCCGCCCTTCTTTCTGAAACTCCAACAGCGATACCGGCTCGTTGCCATATTCCTTTAAAGCGTCCAGCGTTTCTTTCACGCTGGGGTGTTCCAGTCCCAGGCACGCCGCCTTCTTATCCGGAAAACACGTTCCCTTAATGAAGAGATTGTTGGATTCACTGCCGCCGCTGGTGAAGATGATGCGGAACCGCGAAGGAAGGCACAGGCTTTCGCGGATGCGGTCCTCCGCCTCCTGGATTTTCTGTTTCGCATCGTGGCCGAGGCGGTACACCGCACCGGAGTTGCCGAAGTCCTCCTGTAGAGACTTCGTCATCACCTCGATCACTTCCGGGGCCATCGGCGTGGTGGCGGCGTTATCCAGATAAATCATTTTGTTTGTGCTTTCCTGTCAGGCCGAATAAGGCGGCATGATGTCCTGCTCGACACCCAACTGATCGAGAATGCGCGCGACGACAAAGTCAACCAGGTCGCCCACCGATTTCGGGTTGTTGTAAAAACCCGGATTGGCGGGCAGGATCAACGCTCCCGCCTGGTCGAGCGCCAGCATGTTTTTCAAATGAATCGTGCTGAACGGCGCTTCCCGCGGCACCACGATCAGTTTCCCTTTTTCCTTCAACACCACATCGGCGGCACGCTCCACCAGACTGGCGGAGATGCCGGCGGCAATGCGTCCCACCGTGCCCATGCTGGCCGGGACGATGACCATGCCGTCGGTTTTGAACGAACCGCTGGCAATGGAAGTATTGATCTTCGAATTTTTATAAACCGTCGCGTTTTCTTTTTCGAAGTATGACGGCGACAAATCAAGTTCCAGCCGGAGCAACTCCGCGCCGCGCTCGGAGATCACCACATGCAGTTCCGCCTTCGGTTGCAGAACATCGAACAACCGCCTGGCGTAACACACCCCACTGGCTCCGGTGACGGCAAGAATGAACCGCTTCATCGCGCCCTCCGGATACCGAGCAGATCGTCCGCCACAGCCGCCACCTGCCGGTGCACGGCATCGACGGAGCCGTCGCTGTCGATGCGCCGGATATGCGGTCCTTCAAACGAATCGAAAATGGCATGTACCTTTTTCAAATATTCCTTTTTCTCAAACGAACTGAAACCGTCGCGGCCCTGAGCAATGCGCTCAAAACTCGTTTCAAGCGAACCGGAAAAAATCAAAACCCGGTCCGGACGCGGCGCAAAAGCCTCGTTGTCCGCGCAGATTTTTTGAGGATCGAATCCCAGCGCCCCCTGGTACGCGGCGGTGGAATAATAATAGCGGTCGATCACCACCACCTTGTTCGCATCGAGCGCAGGACGGATGTTCTGCTCCACATCCTCTTTGCGATCATTCAAAAACCACTGCAACTCCTCGTCCGGGGTGATGCCGCCCCTCCCTTCCGTCAAAATTTTGCGGATTTTCTGACCCCACGGTCCCTGCGTTGGTTCACGCAACCTCACCACAGGCAAACCGCACTGTTCCAGGTAATCCCCCAGCAGGGTTCCCTGCGTGGTCTTCCCCGTGCCGTCGATGCCCTCCAGCGCAATCAGATAACCGCGGTCCAACTCCATATTCTTCCCAATGCCGTCGGAAAAATCCGGTCGTGCGTTGGCATTCCCGGACAGTTGCTTTTGACATTTTTTTAATTCATAATTGTGCAAAAAACGCCAACCTGGACAGGCAGAATGCATATCCAATTCGCGGCTTTTCTGCTCCATGTCGGTTTTTAAACCTTATCATAGAACCATTTAGCGAAGGGCGGAAAATTGAAAAAATTCTGGGCCATCTTTGGGTGGATTTGTCTCGGCATTTTCCTGCAATTCAAATTCAACATCCTGTACGGCATTGTCTTCCTAGAAAATCTGAATTTTCACGACCGTACGTATTTCGTCAAAATGAATCTGACCGATGTCGAAGGTCCGGTGAGCATTTTGAAAGTGGAGACCACCGTCCACCATTCGCTCGGCAAGGATTATTTCGCCAACGTATACATCCCGGAAAGTTACAAAGTCATCAATAAAGAACCGTACCTGGGAACGGAGGCCATTCCCGGTTACGTCGCCTATGCCATGAACATGAAACGCAAGTACCGCGACGTTCTGGCGACGGAAGATTTCATCATCGCACCCAAGACCCCCGATGACACCATCGAGTCGAAGCCCATCCTGGTCCATTTTGAAAATATGAAGCAGAGGCTTCACAAGGATGAGACCTTCCACCTGGCCACCGCCAAGGGGGATACCCGGCTGGAGGGCCCGGCAGTAGCTGAGGCCGTGTACCCCCAACAGTTGGGGATGTGATCCGGCTTTTACGGAAGCCATGAAAACCCACACCAAAGATTACTACCGGATCCTGGACGTCGCCGAAACCGCGTCTCCCGAAGAGATCAAAAAAGCCTACCGTAAACTGGCGGTGGAAACCCATCCCGATCGGAATCCCAACGACCCGAAGGCGGAAGACCGGTTTAAAGACATCACCGAAGCTTATGGTGTGTTGATGGACCCGAAAAAGCGGCAGGAGTACGATCTGTTCCGCAGGCTGGGCGGGGGACGGCCGGGCCAGCAATTCAATTACACCCAGCAGGAAATATTCGAGAACATGTTCCGGCAGGCGTTCGGCCGCGACATGTTCAACAACCTCAACCGCGACTTCCAGCAATCGGGCTTCCGCCACGGCACCAACTTTTTCGAGACCCTGCTGTTCACCGGTGCCGCCGGTACGCTGGCGCGCCTGCTCCGCATGATCCCCGGTCCCATCGGCAAAATCGGCACCGGGCTCTGGGTCCTGCAATCGGTGGGCGCCACCCTCTACACCATGAATCGCCGCCGGAAAGCGCAGGCACAGGCCGAAGGAAAAGAAGACGCCAACCAACCCGGCCTGTTCCAGAAAGTGAAGGGCCTGTTCATCAAACCCGAGACCGACACACAACAGAATGCCCTGAACCTGCATTTCAAAATCACCATCCGTTCCGAAGAAGCCCGTGAGGGCACCAAAAAAGAACTGACGTACAAGGTGGGAGAAAGCACGGAACGTCTGCTGGTCGCCATTCCGGCTGGCATCCAGCCCGGCGGCCGCCTGCGTATCCGCAATAAGGGGCAGAAACAAGATGACCGACGCGGAGACGTGATCCTGACCGTAAACGTCACCGCCTGATCGCCTTTCCCATCCGGCCCTCCGCCTTTTCAAAGCTCCATGCGGGCACTAAAAACCTTAATGCATGCCCGCCCCCAAATGCGGTATGCTGATAAGCTCATGGCCTTGCAATCACTTTAACCACCGATCATTCAAACTTCTACCGATCTCCTGATACTCGTGACCGACCCATTCATAAATCCATCCGTCCGTTCCCATTCGGCCCCGTATAGAAGAACTGTTTTCATCCGGCTGGGGGTGGCCCTGTTGTCTTTTCTGATCCTGCTACCTGTGCCCGGCTGGAGTCAATTCACCTTCACCGTCCCCGTCGGCGTGGCCAAGGCCGTCGAGCGGTCAGCGCGGGAAAAAATCGAGTTGCCCGGCACCGTGCATCCCTGGGCAACGACCCAGCTCTCGGCGGAGATCGACGGCCGCGTTGAACAAATCTTGTTTAAAGAAGGTCAACGCGTGAAAAAAGGCGCTCCCCTGGTCAAGCTTCGCATTCGTCCTCTGCTTCTGGAACGCGATCTCGCGGTTGCCGAAAAGCGGCGTATCGAAACCCTTTTGCAGGAGCTGGAAACCGGAACCCGCCAGGAAACCATCGAGGCCGCACGGCATGCGGTGGAACAGGCCAAGGCCCGGTTGACGCTGGCGGAAAATGAACTGCGGCGGATCAAAAAACTGTACCAGGAGGGTGTGCTGAGTCTCGACGCCTACGACAAGGCCGCGGCAGGAGCCGACCAGGCGGCGGCATTCCTGCAGGAAAAAAGCTCGGTGTTGGAAGAACTGGTTGCGGGACCGCGCATCGAACGCATTCAGCAGGAAAAGGCCAATCTCGAGGCCGCCAACGCGCGCATTCGTTTGATTGAGGACGATATTCAGCAAGGAACCATTTACGCGCCATTCGACGGTTACATCACGCAAAAAATCACGGAAGTCGGCCAATGGCTGGAGAAAGGCGATCAGGCCGTCGCCATGATCGCCGCCAGTCCACTCAAGGTGGAAGTCAACCTCCCGCAATTTCAATTCAACGAAGTGCAGGTGGGCTCCCCCGCTGAAATCATCCTGGAAAGCCACGAGGTGAACACAAAAACTCATGTGTTTTCGGGAAACGTCATCGAAAAAGTGCCACAGGGCGATCCCGTTTCCCGCACGTTTCCTGTTCGGATCAAAGTTACCAAAACCAATTCCTCTCTTGCGCCCGGCATGCTGGTGAAGGTCCGGTTCACCCCCGACCGGAAAGACCTTGAGAAACGCCTGTTTGTGCCAAAGGACTCGATCGTCCGCACCCCAAGAGGAGCCAACGTCTGGGTGGTGCGGGAAAACGAAGAAAAGAAAATGATGGCTTACCAGGTGACCGTGAAAACAGGTACACTGGTAGACAGCATGATCGCCGTGGAATTCGTTGATGGGAGAATCGAGCCCGGAGAATGGGTTGTTGTGGATGGCAACGAGCGCTTGAAACCCGACACCGAAGTCCGCATTATCAACAAACATCTCAACTGATGTGCCATGAAGCTGGTCGAACAATCCCTCAGATATGGCGTCACCGTTGCCGTGGGGGTGATCCTCATTCTCATGTTCGGCATCATGTCCCTCCTGCGCATCCCCGTTCAACTGATCCCTGAAATCAGCGAACCGGAACTGAGCATCCGCACTACATGGCCCGGCGCCAGTCCGGAAGAGATCGAGCGCGAGATCATCGACGAGCAGGAGAGCCAGCTCAAATCCATCGTCGGTCTGGTTGAGATGGAAAGCACAGCGAAGACCGGCGTGGCGGAAGTGTACCTGACCTTCCAGGTCGGCACCAACCTGCAGATGGCCCTCGTCCGCACTGCCAACGCACTCGACCAGGTCGAGACCTACCCGGAGGATGTGGACCAGCCCATCATCAAGACCAGCAACATCTCCGACCGCCCCATCGGCTGGTTCGTTCTGCAACCGCTCCCCGGCAAGGAAAAAGAGATCAATGTTTATGAGTATCGAGACTTCGCGGAGGATGTGATCCAGACCCGCTTCCAGCGCGTACCGGGAGTCTCCGACAGTGAGGTGTACGGGGGCAGCCCGCTGGAGTTGCAGGTGGTCTTCGACCCGGAAGCCCTGGCCGAGCGCGGCATCACCATTTTCCAACTGCGTGAGGAGTTGCGCAAAAAGAACCGCAACATCAGTGGCGGCGATTTCGACGAAGGCAAACGGCGCTATATCATCCGCACGACGGGCGAGTTTCAATCCGAAGAAGAAGTCGAGAACACCATCCTCACCCACGTCAACGGCACGCCGGTTTACGTGAAGGACGTGGCCGAAGTGCGACTCGCACACGATGAACTGCGCGACTACGTGCGGCACAATGGACTGCCGGGGATTTCGCTCAACGCGCGCCGGGAGATCGGGTCCAACATCCTGCAGGTGATGGGGGAACTGAAGGCGGTGGTGAAGGACCTCAATGACAACGTGCTGAACCCGATGGGCATGCACCTGCACCAGACGGCGGACAAGACCGAGTACATCTCCCGCTCCATCGACATGGTCATGTTCAACCTGGTGGTGGGCGGATCGTTCGCCATCATCATTCTGCTCGTATTCCTGCGCAGTTTTTTCAGCACCCTGGCCATTGCCATTGCGATCCCAATCAGCGTCATCGGTTCGTTCCTGGTCATCACCCTTATGGGCAAGACCATCAACGTCATCATGCTGGCGGGCATGGCCTTCGCCGTCGGTATGGTGGTGGACGCATCGATCATCGTGCTCGAAAACATCTACCGCCACCGGCAAAAAGGAAAAGATACTTTCGACGCGGCGCACGACGGGGCGCGGGAAGTGTGGGGCGCGATCTTCGCCAGCACGCTGACCACGCTCGCGGTGTTCATTCCCATCCTCTTCATCGAAGAGGAAGTCGGACAGTTGTTCCAGGACATCGCCGTCGCCATCAGCGCCGCCGTCACGCTGTCTATGATCGTCAGCATCCTCGTCATTCCGGCATTGAGCCGCAAACTGCTCAACTTCGAAAACATCCACGCTCCCTCGAGCAGCCGATTCGTTTCCTCGTTCCGCAATCTGTTCGGCCTCGTGCCTCTAGCATCACGATTCAATGAAACCGTGGTCCGCATCCTGCGATTCATCTTCCAATCCAAACTGAGGCAGGTGGTGGTGATTGTCGCCTTGACGGCAGTCCCCACGTATCTCGCGTGGCTGATGTTGCCGAAGACCGAGTATCTGCCGGAAGGCGACCAAAACGTCATCATCGGCATGATGATTCCGCCGCAGGGATACAACATTCAGGAAATGACGCGCATCGGCAACGAGATGGAAAAAAACTACGCGCCCTACTGGCAGGTGGAACCGGGAAGCCCGGAGGAAGCGAAGCTTGACGGTCCGGCGGTGCGCAACTTCCTGTTCATCGGAAGCCGCGGGCGCCTGTTCACCGTCGTTAAAGCCAAAGATCCGGAACGCGCCAAGGACCTCATCCCCGTACTGCGCAATGAATTGAAAAAGGTGCCGGGGATGATCGCCGTCTCGAAACAATTGTCGCTGTTCTCCAGCGCCTTCACCGGGTCGCGCGGCATCGAGATGAACATCATGGGACCGGACCTCGTGCGCATCACGGAAATTGCGCGCGAGTCGTTCTTCAAGGTGCAGGAGATCATGTCCGACGCGCAGATTCGTCCCAATCCCGGCATCGAGCTGGGTCAGCCGCAAATCCAGATTCGACCCCGGTGGAAGCAAGCGGCGGAGATGGGCGTCGATGTCTCCGAACTCGGTTACTCCGTCGCGGCTCTGGTGGACGGCGTGTTTGCGGACGAGGTGTACCTCGACGCCGACAAGGTGTCCGCGCCTTACCTGCCGCGCGACGGCATCGACCTCATCCTCATGAGCCGCGATCTGGAAGCGCGCAAAACACAGGACATCCCGAATCTCATCATCCGCACTCCGCGTGGGCAGGCGGTGCCTTTGAACAGCATCACCGACATGGTGGAGACCGTGAGTACGGAAACGATCCGACACTTCGAACGCCAACGCGCGGTGACGCTCGAAATCACCCCGCCCATGACCATCGCGCTTGAAGATGCCATCGCCATGGTGAAGGAAAAAATCATTCAGCCTCTCAAAGATCAGGGAATCCTGACGGGTGGTTACGCCATCACCCTCACCGGCAACGCCGACAAGCTGGAGAAAACGCGTGAGGCGATGGGCGGCAACTTCCTTCTCGCCCTGGTCATCACGTACCTCTTGCTGGCGGTGCTGTTCCAGCACTGGGGATTTCCTCTCATCATCATGCTCAGCGTGCCGATGGCCGCGGTCGGCGGGGTGTTCGGCTTGTGGGCACTCAACAAGTTCATCCTGCAACCGCTGGACGTGCTCACCATGCTGGGCTTCATCATCCTCATCGGTGTCGTGGTGAACAACGCGATCCTGATCATTTACCAGGCGCTGTTGCACATCCGCGAAGACGGCATGCACTACCGCGACGCCATTCTGGAAAGCGTGAGCAACCGCATCCGGCCGATCTTCATGAGCACCTTCACCAGCATCTTCGGTCTCCTGCCGCTTGTCGTGTTTCCCGGCGCAGGCAGTGAGATTTATAGAGGCATCGGCGTGGTCATTCTGTCGGGACTGTTCTTCAGCGCGCTGTTCACGCTGTTCCTCATTCCCGCTCTGATGAACCTCAGCTCCAGCATCCGCCAGGGCGAGCCGCCGGAGCCGACCCAAACCGAAACGCGCGTGCGTCCGCAAGCCAAAACAACGCCGCAACCCTCACCCACCCGCATGTAACCTCAACCGTATTATGGATAGACCACAACTCGTTGCCTACTGGCGAAATTTTTTCAGCGACCTTTTGGTCGGCACCTTCAAAAGCCTGTTTCTGTTTTCGACGGCTGGCTTGACACTTGCCGCTCTTTCCGGATGGGGATTGGACACGTGGTTCCTCGATCCAACCGGTTGGAACATGGCGGTCCAGTGGCTGATCCTGATCCTGGCCCTGGTCTGGCTGTTGCCGCTTGGCATGTTCCACGGACTGGTGGCCAGCGCGTTGGCCACCGTCGGCAAAAAACTGAAGGAAGCCGTCAACGGCCTGCACGACCTTTTGGATATCCTGGTCAAGGGCGTGTTTTCCCATTACCCCAACCTCAGCAAGAACATCTCAAAGCAGGAGCTGGGCGAAAAGTTCGATCAGATCGGCCACAAGTTTCTGGAGGACCTCAAGCTCAAGGGCGGTCCCATCAGTTACATCAAGGGACTCATCTTTCGCATCATTTTAAAAGCGCTGAAGTTTTTCTTCCTCGACGATGTGATGGAAGAAATCAAGAAGAAGCCCGGCGAGGAGGTGACGCGCGCCGATATCGAAAGCGCAGTGCGCCGCGTGGGGGTGGAGTTTCTGCTGTCCACGATTCATGACAACATCATGATCCTGCAGGTGGCGAATGCCATCGTGATGCTGTTGCTCTTCGGGTTGCCGTTCGGGATTCTGGCGTTGTTTTGAGGGAGTGGGAAATCAGACGACCAGCGACGCCAGCCGTTCCTGAATGATTTCCTTGTCGTGGTAGCCGAGATATAACAAGCCGTCGGCCAGCGAGTAGTTGTGGGGGAAAGTCATCACCTCGCGGCTGATCTTCTGCACGATCTCCTGGTACAGTTCCGTCGCCTGCTCTGGCGTCAACCCCTCGCGCACCTTGTGGTTGAAACCGAGGGCGAGATCGTGGTGCGGCGGGTTGGACAGACCGTACACCTTGAACGCTTCCGGGTCCTTGGCGATGGGCGTGCCTTTTTCCAGATCGAACTGCGACGCGATGCAGGAGAAACCCGGCGATTCCAGAATGCGCCGGTTGTCCATGACGAAGTTGATCGAATCCATCACCTCTTCGCGCGTTTCTGTGGGGAACCCGACAAGGATGTAGAAGTGCATGCCCATACCGATGCGAATGCACTCCTCCACCGTCTGGTCGATGACTTCCTTCGGGCAACCCTTCTGCATGAAATCCAGCACACGCTGATTGTACGACTCCATGCCGAAAATCAGCTTGCGGCAACCGGACTTATAAAGAAGTTCGAGCCGGTTGTCGCGCAATAAACTCTTTTCAAACTTCAATTCACCGGTCCACTGCACATCCACTTCCTCTTCCACCAGCTTCTGCGCGAAGGTGCGCAGGAAATTGATCGGCAATGCTTCGTCGGTGAAGAAGAAGTAGCGGCAGTTGTATTTCTCTTTCAGGTTCTTGAAGTCCTGCACCACCGTCTCCGCGTAGCGCACGTGGAAATCGATGTGGTCGAACGGGATCGAACAGAATGCGCACCGTTCCCAGTAACAGCCGCGCGACCCCATCACCGGCAGAACCCGCTCCGGCGAAAGATACAGGTCGAACGGCATACCGTCGAAATCCGGCGTCGGCAACGCGTTCAACTCCTCCTTGCCGAAGGGCCGGTTGACCTGCACGACCCCTGCCTTATCCCTGTAAACGAGGTTGGGCACTTTGGTCAGATCCCCTTCCCCGCGCAGTTGCTGAACCAGTTTCAATAGAGGCGTTTCGCCTTCGTGCACGATGAAGCTGTCCACAAAGTCGAACAGCGGCGAGCCTTTCTCCAGCACGTCCACCAGTTTGGTGAAGATACTGCCGCCGACGGTGATGTGGATTTCCGGCCGCGCCTGCTTCACCAGGTACGCCAGCGTGAGACCTGAAATCACCTGCTCGACGGAGGTGATGGAGATGCCGAAGATATCGATATCTTCTTTTATGATGCCGGGCAGGTAATGCTCGCGGTAGAGATCGAGGAAAAAGTTTTCGTTCGGGTCCTGAAACGATTGCAGGATCTCTTGGGTAGAATACGGCGAATAACGGAGCTGACTGCCGATGACCGTCAACTGCGACGGGTAGTATGGCGCAAGAATATTGTCCAGCCACACGTCGATGATCTTGAGCGACTCCATGTAGCGGTCGATCTCGTAGAACTCCTCACAGCGCAAGGACGCCTTCGCCGCATCGATCTGGTCGCAGAGCGCCGGGATGATCTCCTGCGCTTCCATCAGCTTCTCGTATTTTTCGCGTTCGAAATCAGTGTGGTAGGGCTTGGCCCCCAGCTCGCGCGCCTGTTTCAGGATGCGGTCGTAGAGCGGTTTGGTTTTTTCCCACGTACACAGGTGGTCAAGCAGTTCGATGGCGAGGTCGCGCTGGACGACGTCATCGATGCCGTTGTGGTGCAGAAAGCCCTTGAGCGCAGGCAGGCTCAGATAGGGTTGGGAAGGATGCCACGACGATGGAAAAACCAGGTAGATCATGTTTTAAAACATTCCGTACCGCGGGCCGCAAAGCCGGGCGCGTTATTGCGGTTTGGGAGCCATGAAGACCAGCATGACCAGCCGCCGGTCGGTGTGGTTGACGACCCCGTGTTCTTCTCCCGAGGGGGCGAGGGTGATCTCATCCGCCAACATCTCCTTCTCTTCCGTGCCGACGGTCACCCGGCCCTTGCCTTCGAGAACATAGTATATCTTGTCCGAGCCCTCGTGCGCATGAACTTTTTGCTTCTGGCCCGGCTCCAGGCAATAGACGTCACAGAAAAACCGATCCGTATCGAACAGACTGACCTTGTTCATCTTCTCAGCCTTGAAGGCCGCCTGGTCTCGAACCTTGAGAACTTTCATGCCCACCTCTTGTCATTTTAAAAAGCCAGGGAAGCCCCAAGCCCATTGAAATTGCGAAGTTTGGGGGATTCTACCACAGAACCCGGCGGCTTCAAGTAAAATTGCAGGTGGAGTTCCGGCACGGTTAAATGGCTGGGGGATAATGTGTTGACTTATCGGGGGACATCCACTATTTTGAAACCACAGTGCGGCCCGCCGGAGACGTGCTCGCAACGCGCGCATTTGCCGGAACAAGGGGGATTCGAACCGCCCCGCGGGACAGGCGGGGCCGGACACCGCACACACAATCAAAAGGGTCGGGGCGTAGCGCAGCCTGGCTAGCGCACCTCAATGGGGTTGAGGGGGTCGGAGGTTCAAATCCTCTCGCCCCGACCAGTTTTAAATAAAAAAGGTTACGGGAGATATCCCGTAACCTTTTTCCCTGCTCCTGCATTTACAGAAGGCAACAAGTAAAACCCCTGCCTGCCACCCCTCCCCTCAATAAGAGAAGCTCAACTCCGGTTTGGTGCGTTTACTCGGCACCCACATTCCAGATTCGGTACAGGTCCTGCCGGTCAAAATTCTCGTAATACTCCTGTAGCCATTCCTCCTGCAATTCCTCTGCGTCATTCCCCGGTTTGGGAATGAATGATCCCGATTCTTCATCAAAGACCATGATCTCGGCATCCGTTTCCACAGTCTTTTTCCGGACCACTTCTTTTCCCCGACCGGAGATTTCACGATTGTCCACATACCCATGCATCTTGGAAGCTTCCAGGTGAGGATCGATCAAAAATCCCGCATTTATCAGGTGACTCCAGTTGTTTGCCCTGAACATGTTGGTGACGCCCAAAAATGCGGTCATCTTGGTCAGCATGGCCATCTTTCCAAAATCGGAAACAGGTTCCTCCTGCCCCCCACCCAGGTTCATTCCTTCCAAATAGCCTTCGAGCAACGACGTCAACCACTCACCTGTCATCGACAGGAAGTCTCCGGGGGCCACAGCCCTGAAGTCCAGGTTCGCCGCGTAGCCTTCGATCAACCTGATTCCGGTCGGTACTCCACTGAACCCATCCGGGCGAAGTCCAATGGCGCCTTCCTCATCTGCCAGAAAAAGGTTCGGGAAGCGCTCGTCAAAATCTGGAGCCTGAACCGCGGGCGGCATGTCTGAAATGGTCAGACCGGCCAACGGATGACCTTCACCCTTGAGATCGAAAAATCCGTTGCTGAGCATTTCCACAAATCTGGACGCAGGCATCACACCTTCCGGCAGGTTTGCGTGTCCCGAATTCTCTGCAACCAAAAGACCCGACACAGTGAACGCGGGAGCCTCCAAATTCATGCGCGGTCCGGGAGCACGATCGTTAGCCTGTTCCGGCAATTCAAAAGGAGGTCGCTCCGTGAAATCATGATGAGTGGCCGCCACCATCAAGCCGGGGGGCAAATCTTCACTGAAATCCGGTTTCTCACCCAATCCCGGATTCCATTCCTCTCCCAGGTTCAGTACAAAAAACGGACCCGTCCCGTCCACCCCATTGTTCATGAGCGAGGCAAGCAACAGGCCGGGCACACCTTCGGGGGTAGGATGATCCGCTTTATTGGCAAGCCCGGGAGGTTCCACAGGCACCCGTGCCTCGGCAGAGGCCGGCCTGCCGGGAGTCACTTCGCCCGTCACCACCGGCACCGTGTCGGGAACCACCTCGGGAACCGTCACGTCCACCACCTCAGGCAACTCGATGATCTCAGGAGGAGCCGGAGGTACGGGAGGCTCGACCGCAGGCGGCACACTCGGCAACACCACGCCCGTCACCACCGGTACCGTGTCGGGAACCACCTCGGGAACCGTCACATCCACCACCTCAGGCAACTCGATGATCTCAGGAGGAGCCGGAGGTACGGGAGGCTCGACCGCAGGCGGCACACTCGGCAACACCACGCCCGTCACCACCGGTACCGTGTCGGGAACCACCTCGGGAACCGTCACATCCACCACCTCAGGCAACTCGATGATCTCAGGAGGAGCCGGAGGTACGGGAGGCTCGACCGCAGGCGGCACACTCGGCAACACCACGCCCGTCACCACCGGTACCGTGTCGGGAACCACCTCGGGAACCGTCACATCCACCACCTCAGGCAACTCGATGATCTCAGGAGGAGCCGGAGGTACGGGAGGCTCGACCGCAGGCGGCACACTCGGCAACACCACGCCCGTCACCACCGGTACCGTGTCGGGAACCACCTCGGGAACCGTCACATCCACCACCTCAGGCAACTCGATGATCTCAGGAGGAGCCGGAGGTACGGGCGACGATTCTTTTATCATTCCCGTATTTTGAGGAATGATGTCGTCGAAGTTATCCTCACTAACCGGCGGGAAATTTTCCGATGGGCGGTGGCTTTCCTGGGGAGGAGGCACTACTTCATTAAACGTATCCGAAACCAAATCCGGAACGACCGGTAAAAAATCGGCGGAAAGCAGAAGCCGCGGCTCCAGCGTTTCAAAAACCGGGAGGTACCGTCTTTCGGCAAACCAGTCAGAATACAAATTGCCCGTAAAACGATCCTTCTCCTCTCCTTTTTCGGCTTCTACCCGAAAAGGATGCAAACTCTGCCCCAGATTCCCTGACAAAAAAAATCTTCCGCAAAATCGACTTCGGTCCGCCATGATTTCCCTCCCTGGTTAATGGCATCAATACCGATTTGAAATTTGGAATTCATTTTGAAAGAGCGAAAAGCTAAGAACGCTTACCAAATCTGGATTTTGGAAAGAGCTCGCCGACAATCAACAGGAGACTCAACGCATCGGACCATGATCTGAAACCCGAGCTTTGTCAGAAACCGCTTTGCCACATTCGATATTTTTCTCATCACCCAAAATCCCCGGGCACCATGCCCATTTGGGCATGGTATCCGGAAAAGTCCCCTCCCTCTCCTTCATTCCCTATACCAACATTAATTTTGCCTGTAACCCTAGATGAAGGCTTGTCGACCCAATTGTCAATTTCGGTAAAGTAAACTTTTCACGAGGCCGAATTCTTCTACTAATAAATTCAACTATTTAAAAATGGCACTTTTTGCCACTAATTTTTCTGCATTGTAAAAAGCCTGATTAGCGCTCATCGAATATTTTTTTATTGAAAGGAGGCGTATAACCATTTTTAGACATACTGGACCTATTGAGTTACGGCTTCCCGGACTCCTGCCGTTCTCATATCCCGCTTTCGATCGCGCATCTAAAATCCTCAAATATCGTGGTATAGTGTTCGCCGCGTTCGATTTCACCTGTTTCCCCCTCGACCTGACCACCACATGTCCGCATCCGGCTCCACGAAAGTCATCGTCATTGCGCTCGGCGCCAATATCGGCATCGCCGTTGCCAAGTTCGTTGGAGCGTCCATCTCCGGCAGCGCGGCTCTATTGGCCGAAGGCATCCACAGCATCGTTGACTGCACCAACCAGATCCTGCTTTTGATCGGCGAAAAGCGCTCGCGCAAGCGGCCGACGGCATCGCATCCACTGGGCTACGGCCGCGAGTCGTTTTTCTGGTCATTCGTGGTAGCGATTCTGCTGTTCTCGATGGGCGGTCTGTTCGCCATCTACGAAGGTGCGCACAAGATGGCGGATCCGCATGAGGTGACGAGTCCCGGTCTCGCCCTGGGCATCTTGATCTTCGGTATTCTGCTGGAGGGGTTTTCCTTTTTTGCGTGCCTGAAGGAAGTGCGGAAACGCGATCCCGGCATGCCTATCTGGCACTGGTATCGCCGCACCACCCGGGCGGGCCTGCTGGTTATTTTCACGGAAGATCTGGGAGCGCTGGTGGGATTGACGCTGGCGGCGGGGTGTGTCGGCCTGTCGTGGGCCCTGCACGACCCCATGTGGGACGCACTGGGATCGATCCTCATTGGCGTGCTTTTGGTGATCCTGGCGGTAGTGCTGTCGGTGGAAGTGAAGAGCCTGATCATCGGCGAGGCTCCGGCCAAGGACTACCGTCACGAAGTGGAGACCATCACCCGCGAGTACCTGCCCGGCTCTCAGATTTTGAACTTCATCGCGCTCAAGACCGGTGACAACGAGGTGATGCTCAGCATCAAGATCCACCCCGGAAAAATCCAGAAAGTCACGAACCTGATCGAGGCGTTCAACCAGATCGAGGATCGCATTGGCGAGCGGTTTCCGGAGATCAAGTGGAAGTTTCTGGAGCCGGACGACCGCGAGGATATTTACTAGCGGCTGGTAGGTAAAGAGTGGTTGAAGGGCGTGGCAACAGGCGCGTCGGCCCGGCCTGCTTCACATCCATCTTTTGGATTTGAACCAGAGCACTTGCAGGATGCCGAGAACGATGAGGACCCCGGTGAATATCCAAAACGCCAGGTTGCTTTCCGCGCCGGGAATCCCGCCGACGTTGATACCCAGAAGACCCGTCAAAAAGCTCAGCGGCAGAAAGATCACCGCGATCAGGGACAAAATGTAAGACCTCCGGTTCAACTGTTCCGAGAGCAGGTTGAACAACTCCTCCTGCGCCACGGTGGCGCGCTCGCGCGCGGTATCCAAGTCTTCCACATAATGGATGGTGCGGTCCGCCGTTTCGCGGATGCGCAGACGTTCGATTTCGTCCAGCCAGGACAGGCGTTCGGAGTGGAGGCGCGTCAGTGCTTCCCGTTGCGGCGAAAGATAACGCCGCAGGCGGATGAACTGGAGACGCAGAAAGGAAATCTGCCGGTGCAGGCCAATATCGTAACGGCTCAATTCCATGATTTCGTTCTGCAGGGCATCCAGTTGATCATCGAGGGTTTCGACCACATCGGCGATGCGTTCGACCAGGCGGCCATTGAGGTCGGCAATGAAGGCGCTGACGGTCTCCGGCCCTTCGCCTTTATCGATCGCGCGGCACAGGTCTTCCACAGGCAATAGCGGCCGCCGTTGCGTGGACACGATCCGCCGTTCCTCGACGAACATGCGGATGGCCACCATGTCCTCGGGATCGGATTCGGGGTGCAGGTTGACGCCGCGCGCCACGAGCAACAACGCATCGCGCGCTACCGCCACGCGCGGACGGATCTCCTCCTGCAACAGGGTTTCGGCGATGGCTTCCTCCAGCCCGCTTTCCTCGCGCAACCAGCGTTGCACATCCGGCTGGCTGTAATCCATGTGGAACCAGAGAAATTCTCCCGGCTTGATCTCCGGCGGCAGGCGCACCCCGGCCCAGTCCAGACGGCGTCCACCGCCTTTCCCATCGAGAAGGTATGCGGTGATCAAGCCGTTTTCCTTCATGTCTCCTTTTTGTCCTCAATGCTTTTGGCAATCATGATGTCGGCGATCTCGTAGGCGTGCTCGGCGATGCGCACGTTGTCCGCGCCCATTCCTTCCGAGGCAAGCAGTCCCTGCATGGCCAGCCCCGCCAGCCAGTCTCTGCGAGAGATGCCGGTGGAGATGTAATTCAAATCCGTCTCATCGCCTCCCGTCCGCAGCAGATTGTGCGGGTACACCGTTCCACCTTCGTTTGCTTTCATAGCCTTCTCCTGAATGTTCGGTAACAAGTCGTTGGTGCCTTCTCTTATGAGAATGGACTCACAAAAAGGAATTCAAAAAATCCTCATCATCGGTGTCGTCGCTCAGGTATTCCGGCAGGCGGGTGTTGGCATCGTACTGCGCCGCCTTGATCTGCGCGATGCTCAGACCTGAAGCCTCGACCAGGTTGGTGCCTTTCAGGTTGGCCTGGTGGAATTCGACGTCTTCGTTGAACTGGCATCCCTGGAAGTCGGCGTTTTCCATGTTCGCCTGCATGAGCGACGACTCCATCAGGTTGCATCCTTTCACCTGAGCGCCCTGCAACTGCGCGCCATTCAGGTTCACTTCCTGCATGCGCGCCTGGTTGAGGTTGGCATTTTCGAGATTGGCGCCGCTCAAATTGGCAAACTGGAGCTTCGCGCCCTGCAGGTTGGCGTCTTTCAGGTTGGCCTTGGCCAGGTTGACGCCACGCAAATCCGACTCCGACAGATCGATCGTCTCGCCAGGGTTCCCATCGCGCCAGGCATTCCAGCCCTCAACCCCCTTTTTGATCATCTCCAAGTGTTGCTGATTGCCCATAACAGTCAGTCCTCCGGATTAAGCTAAAATTTCAGACCGGCGGTGGCGCCGCACGGTTGTGGTTGAAGTCCGTTTATAAATTGTCCCAATCTTACCAGAAAACGATTTGCCCTCAGTATCAAATTGCCCCGCCCCCTCTGGCGTCGCTCCCGATTTTGCCATAAAATTAAAAACCTTTCGGCCCGCACACCATCCCAATGATGAAACAAATCACCCGGAGACCGTCATGTCACAAATCAAACAGATGACCGTTCAGCAACTTCACGACCGGTTGGAAGAAGGACCGGTCAACGTGCTCGACATCCGCGACGAAGCGTCTTTCGAGGCCGGGCACGTGCCGAACGCCGTTCCCCTGAGCCGCACGCCGGTAGAGCAGTGCCTGGAAAAGTTCGACAAGAATGAAACTCTGGTGGTGTGCTGTTATCACGGCATCTCCAGCATCGAGGCAGCCATGTTTTTCAGTCAGCAGGGATTTCAGGACGTGCACAGCCTGATGGGCGGTTACGAAGCCTGGCATCGAAACTACAGCGAAGACGATTTTCTGGAATGATCCCTACTGCCCAATGGGCAGGGTCAGCAGTGGGGCCGAGGACGGCACCTTCCCCGCCTGCAATGAAAATATCTGCGACAGCAGGGAGAATGTCGATTTCGAATTGAGGTCGGAGTCGTCGATATAAAACCATGTGCCACGATGCAGGATGGCCACCGCAAACGAACCCGGATCATAATCCTCCCCGTTGCGCACGCGGAGCAGGGTTCCCGTCAGCCTCCGCCAGTCGAAGCGGCTGCCGTCTTCATTATAAGTCACCGTCACCCTGCCCTCATCGATGTGCTCGGGCGGCACCTCCACCCCCTGCGACAGATAGTACATGACGCCCAGCAGGGACCGCGTCTGCACGCGGATGTAACGCGGATCGTCCACTGCGGTCAGGTAATAGCGTCCCTCCACCGGATTCACCTCCAAAAGCTCCGCCAACAGACGCGCGTCTTCCGACTGCCGGGCCTCTTCATCCAGCTTGATGACGATCATCGGCACGTCGTTATCCTCGATGTACTGCAATTCCATCATATCGTTCTTCTGGAAAGTGCGAAGAATGGACGCCATCCGCGTGAACGTCTCAAACTCCGGCGCGCGGCCGGGCGTGGGACCGGAGGCCCCGGGCGCGTTTTTGATGCGATTCATGCGCTGAAGACACAGGCGGAGCAGGCGGTCCACCCGCCAGCCGGAATGGTACAAAAGGGTGATGGTCTGCATGGTGATGGGCGAAAGCACCCGCTGGATGAACTTGTCGCCCTGCAAAGGTGAGTAGGTGATGGTGGGTTTTTCCTGCATCTGCGCCCCGGCACCGAACCCGAAGGTGGACAGCGCCCCCTCCGGCACCGACGCACTGGCGCTGGCGTTGGTGGTCAACGTGAACTGCGCCGCCACACTGCTGACTTCCAGAAAGTACGGCGTGTCCCGGTACTTCAGGCGCACCAGGTTCAACAATAATTGCTGGTCGTTGGTGCGTTGGATGGCGACATTGTAATTGGATCGTTCGCCCTCAATGCGGTTTGCTCCCAGGTTCGTGCAACCGGCAAATACGGTTGCCAGGAAAAAAACGAGGAGCAGGATGCGGGGCCGCCTGAAGAGAACCGGGCTGGACGCGGACAGCATGTAAAAATGAACCCCCTCTTGGAAAATTCAGAACGGGATGATACGAGGAAATCCGGGGGCTGTCAAACCGGTGACGGACCGGGGCCGGGGTTCGATCCCTGGTCCAGTTGAATGGTCTGCGTGGGAAAGGCAAACTCAATGCCTTCCGCCTGAAACTTTCGGCACAAGGCAAGATTGATGGCCTGCTGAGTGTCCATCATGAATGCGTAATCCCCCTGCAACAGCCAGTACACGGTTTCAAAATCCAGCGAGTACGCGCCGAACTGCTTGAAGTGAATGCGGTCCACCCGCGTGTCCGGCTGGGACTCGATGATCTCCTTAATCATGCCGGGAATGCGCTCCAGTTTGTCCGCCGGAGTGTCGTACGTCACGCCAATCAAAAACACCTGCCGGCGCTCCGGGATTTTGCGAAAATTACGGATGCGGCTGTCCAGCAGGTCGGAGTTGGGGATCACCAAGCGTTCGCCGTTGATGCTTTTTAGCTGGGTGGACTTGAGGCCGATGTGCTGGACCGTGCCCATGTCCGCGCCGGCGATGATGAAGTCGCCGATGACGAACGGCTTGTCCATGACAATGGTGAGGGAGGCAAACAGGTCGCCCAGGATTTTCTGCACCGCCAGGGCAATGGCGATGCCGCCGATGCCGAGTCCCGCAACCAGCGCGGCGATGTCCACCCCGGCGTTGTCCAGTGCCACCAGCAACAGCACCGCATAAAACCCGAGGAGGATGATAAATTTGATCACACCCAGCGCGGTGGCGAAAGACGCATCCTTATCCTTCTTGTTTTCGTACGCCCGCTCGGCCCACAGCAGGATGGCGTTGTGGCCCCACACCCCCACCAGAACGAGACCCAGAAGGAACACGACATTCGTCCATTTTTCCGCCAGGCCCTCCGGTATCGGCAGTTTCTGACTGCCCACGTAGAGAGCGATCACCAAAAGGAAAAACCAATGGGTCTTATCCGAAAGGCGTTTAACCAGACGGTCGCTCAGGGCCTTGGTCCTCTGGTACCGGTTTTTGAAAATGGATCGTAAGCGGCCCCGCACAAAAATCAGGATCACCAGGGTCAACAAAGCCCAAAACATCCCTCCCAGCCACACCGGCCAGGAGTTTTGGTTCAACCACTCGCGCAGAATTTCCATAACCCGTTCACCTCATTGATTTTTAAATTCAGTCCTGACAAAAATGACTGAAAAGCGTTACAATATTTCCCATTAAACACGGAAACCGGGGATTTGGAACTCTTCGCCCAAAATATCATTTTTTCGGGGAACGTCCAATGAAAGTAGCGGTCATTTACAACAAAAACCAGTCAGAAGTCATCAACGTCTTCGGTGCCCAGAACCGCGAAATTTACAATCCTAAAACCGTGGAGCGGGTGGCGAGCTCTCTTGAAAAAGGCGGACACAACGTCCGCGTCATCGACGGCAACATCCACCTCATAGAAAAATTAAGCGAATTCATGCCCAAAGTGATGCACGGCGAGCAACCCGGCATGGTATTCAACATGGCTTACGGCATCCAGGGAGTGAGCCGCTACACCCACGTTCCAGCGCTTTTGGAAATGGTGGGCATTCCCTACGTCGGGTCCAGTCCCGCGGGGCACGGCATCGCCCTCGACAAAATCACCTCCAAGGTTTTGTTCCAGGCCAATGGCGTGCCCACACCGCGCTACTGGTCGTTCTTCAGCGAGGACCAGATTCCGGAAGACATCCCCTTCCCCGTCATCGTCAAACCCAAGATGGAAGCAGTGTCGATGGGCATCGAAGTGGTGCACGACATCGGCCGCCTGAAAGAAGCCGTCAAAACCCTGGTCAAGGAATACAGCCAGCAGGTGCTGGTGGAGGAGTTCATTCCGGGGCGCGAGTTCGCCGTCGGCCTGCTGGGCAACGGCGACCCGGAGGTCCTGCCCATCGTCGAGTTCGATCTCGAAGGCGACCCCAACGCAATTCAGACCTATTCCGAGAAAATGAAGCGGCCGAAGGAAAAAATCTGCCCGGCCAGGGTGGACGATGCCCTGGCGGCAAAAATGGGCGAACTCACAAAAGCCGCTTTCCGCGCGCTCGGCCTCTTCGATTTCTGCCGCGCCGATTTCCGCATGGACGACAAAGGCAACCTGTATGTCCTTGAACTCAACTCGATGGCCAGCCTCGGGCTCACCGGGTCTTACGTCCATGCCGCCAAGGTGGCGGGCTACACGTACGAGACCCTCATCAACCGCATGCTCGATGTCGCTGTGGAACGTTACTTCGGCGAAAAGAACCTGAACGAGGTGCCGGAGACGGAACCGTTTTTCAAAAGCTTTCTGAAAAGCCAGACCACATCCCTCCCCGTGCGTCTGCGCAGTTACCTGCGCGGCAACGTCAGCACCATGGAAGACTTCCTCGCCCACATGGTGGAGATCAACTCCTACGCGCGCAACCTGGACGGGGTCAATTCCCTCGGCAAATGGGTGTCCAACCACCTTGGGCGGATGGGATTCCAGCGCGAAGTGCACACCAAGGCGGAGTTCGGAAACGTTCTCTACTTCACCAACCACACCAGCGATGAAAACGATATTCTGTTGATCGGCCAACTGGACAACCCGATTCCCAACCAGGACTACGTCGCCTACCAGGAGGAACGCGGCAAGCTTTACGGTTCGGGCGTCTATTATGGCAAAGGCGGGCTGGCCATTCTGCTCGGCGCCCTGCAAGCGTTGCGCTACACGCGGTCGCTTAAAAAAGTGAAGTGCGGCATCCTGCTGATTTCGGATGAAACCGCCGGCGGACGCACCTCCAAAAACCTGATTGAGGACCTGTCCAATAAATCGAAATACGTGATCGGGTTGCAGGGCGCGGGTCTTTCGGGCCAGGCCACCACATCGTTCTCCGGCGTCATGAAGTACAACGTCGAGATCAAGTACGCCCCGGGCAAGCTGTCTAAAATAAAGTCGGACCAGACCGACCTGGTTTCGTTTCTCACACAGAAAATCAGCGGCCTGCGCAAGATGTCAACGAAGGACGAGGAAGTATCCGTCGCCATCACCTCGATCAACACCCAGGGACTCGACGAAGCGACGCCGGATTTTGCCAATCTGAACTTCCGCATCCGGTTCCGCTCGCCCGATCTCAGTCAACAGCTCAAGGACCAGATTTACAAAACCTTCGAAGTCAGCGCCACCAGTCCCATCAAGGTCAATATCTCCCGCACTCTTCTGCGCCTGCCCCTGATGGAGTCGGAGGCCACTTGCAATTTTTATGACCGGGTCAGCAAGATCGCCAAAAACCTGGAAATTCGATTGCAGAAAGAACACGGCACCACTTCAACTTCTCTTTGTCATGTTTCGCCGGACAAACCGGTGCTGGGCAACATGGGCCCCATTTCCGGAGGCATGGGCACGCGCAACGAATACGTCGTCCGTGACAGTCTGCTCGACCGTTCGGTCCTACTGGCCTATCTGATCTACCTCGCCGCAAACGACTTCAAGGAATGAAACTCGACCGCATCGAAACACGACTTGAGGTCCGGGAAGACGGAAAAAGCGCCATCGCGAGGAAGGGCATGGTGTCGACGGCGTTTCCGGAAGCGACGCAGGCCGGAGTGGACATGCTGGGCGCAGGCGGCAACGCGGTGGACGCGGCGGTGGCCTCCGCCCTCGCCCTCGGCGTGTGCGAACCGCAGGGAAGCGGCATCGGCGGTCAATCCTCCGGCATCCTGTATCTCGATGGCAAAGTCCTTTACGTGGACGGCTCCAGCCGCGCGCCGTCGCTCGCTCACCTCGATCATTACAAAGACGACAACCTGCTGGTCGGTCACCGCGCCACCACCGTTCCCAGCACCGTCGCCTTCCTCGGTTATCTCAATTTCTACTACGGCCGCCTGAGCTGGCGGCAGGTGTGCGCACCGGCCATCCGCATTGCGCGCGAAGGGTACCGCATCACGCCTCTGCAAAGTCAGCTCCAGCAACGGGAGCTGGAAACCTTTCAGAAACCCATCTGCGAATGGGGCGCGAAGTATTTTCTGAAAAACGGCAACACGCCCTACCTGCCGGGCGAACTGTTTGTGCAGAATGGCCTGGCGAACCTGCTGGAACACCTCGCGTACTACGGACCCAAATCGTTTTACCAGGGCGAGATCGCAGAACAGATCGATGCCGACATGCGCGCCTTCGACGGCTTTCTGCGCAAGGAGGACCTGGCTTACATTCCCTGGCCGGTAGAACGCAAGCCCCTGAAACGCCGCTACCGCAAAACGCAGATCTTCACTTGTCCGCCGCCGACCTCCGGGCGCACCCTGCTGTTGACGTTGCAGATGCTCAACAACCTGCCGTCCAAGTTTCTGCGTGACCGTTCGCCGGAGTCGTTTCACTTCATCGCGGAAACCTTCCGCAAGGCGCTGATGAACCATAAGGAGCGACCGTACGACCCGAACATCTATCCGCAACTGCCCGACGACAAACGCATCCTCAGCAAGGATTACGCGCATTATTTGTCTTCGACCATCCGCAATGTCATTGACCCCAGCCTGCCTTTGGTCGAGCCGTACGAGACCGGTCAGGACACGACGCACCTTTCGGCGATGGACGCGGACGGCAACGCCGTGGGCATCACGCAGTCGATCGAACGCGTGTATGGTTGCCACTCGGCGGCGAAGGGTCTCGGTTTTCTTTACAATAATTACATGAGTGCGATGGAAACCCACGACCCCAGCCATCCCTATTACCTGCGGCCGGGAGCCGTGCCGTGGAGCAGTATTGCGCCGGTGATCGTTTTCTACAAAAAACAACCGTGGATGGTGGCGGGCAGTCCGGGCAGTGACCGTATCTTTTCCACCATGAGCCAGTTCCTGACCAACATCATCGACGGCAACATGCCCATCGACCAGGCGATGATTCGCCCACGCATGCACTGCACTTTGGGCGGCGTGTTGAGTTACGAAAAAGAACGCTTCCCCAAGAAAGTCATCAGGTATCTGAAACAGGCGGGATACAAAATGTCCGCGAAGGACCCTTACGCTTTCTACCTGGGGGCCGTGCACGCGGTGGTGAAAACCCAGCTCCACGAGGGCTTTCAGGGCGTTGCCGAGATCCGCCGGGACGGCACCGCCGGAGGCATTGATTGATCCCATGGACACCCTGCCCTGCCTGATCACCGTACCTCACGGCGGCACGCGTGTCCCCGATTTCCTTGCGGGCCGTTTCATTCTCTCGCCCAGAGACCTGTTCGACGACATCGATCCCTGCACCCGCGACATCTATGCGCTTTCCGAGCGGGTGAGTGCGTGGAAAGACACCGACATCGCGCGCCCGGTGGTTGATCTCAACCGCGATGAGAGCGACCGTCCTCCGGCAAACCCCGACGGCGTGGTCAAAACCCACACCTGTTTCAACGTTCCCGTGTACGATCCCGCACAGCCTCTGGATCACGCGCTGGCCGAAAAACTGATTGCCAAATTTCATCGGCCGTTTCATGCATTCATCAAAGCCACGTTGAAAACGCGCACGGATCTGCGCATCGCGTTCGACTGCCACACCATGTCGGAGTTCGCGCCGCCCATCTCCCCCGACGCAGGAAAACCACGCCCCACCTTCAGCCTCGGCACCCGGTTCGGCGAGACCTGCCCGGACGCCATCGCAAACACGCTGGCCAAAAGCCTGATGCAGGTGTTCGATTTGCCGGGAAAGGAAGTGGCATTGAATCAGCCTTTCGCCGGAGGCCACATCACCCGCACTTACGGCAACAAACCGATTCCGTGGATTCAAATCGAGATGAACCGCAAGCTGTATTTGAAAAAACCGTGGTTCGATGAGAAAAAGTTAACGGTCGATCCGGTACGGCTTCAGTTTTTGCGCAATTGCATGGGAGAGGCCCTGCGCCTGTTTTTCGAAACCTGCCGTGCCTTGAAATGAATTGAAGTGAGGCTCAGCCAAAAAACCAGTAGCTGACAAGGATGGCGGCGAGGATGCCCGCCGCGTCCGCCAGCAGGGCACAGGGCAAGGCGTGGCGTGTCCGACGCACCCCCACCGCACCGAAATACAGCGCCAGCACGTAGAATGTCGTCTCGGTGCTCCCCTGCATCACCGACGCCATGCGTCCCGCAAAGGAATCGGCGCCAAAAGTCTGCATGGTCTCGATCATCATGCCGCGTGCCCCACTGCCGCTCAGTGGTTTCATGAACGCTGTCGGCAACGCATCGACAAACCGTGTATCGCCACCCACCCCCAATACCAGCCAGCGGATGCCGTCCAGCAGAATCTCGAGCGCGCCGCTGGCTCGGAACACGGCGATGCCGACCAACATCGCCACCAGGTACGGGACGATCTTGATCGCCACCTCAAACCCCTCCTTCGCACCATCAATGAACACGTCGAACACGTTCTGCTTTTTCCACAGGGCCGTGGCCATGAACGCCACGATCACCGTGAACAAGAGGAAGTTGCTGAGACGCGCGGACTGCTCCTGCATGGCAGCTTGATCCAGTTGCGAAAAGTACCAGACCAGCCCGCCCATCAACGCGGTAAGCCCACCCAGGTACGCCAGCAGAACCGGGTCGTTCATACTGATTCGTTGAACAGCGGCGACGGCAAGCAGCCCCACCAGGGTCGAGCAAAACGTGGCCAGCAGAATGGGAAGGAATACGTCGGTGGGATCGGCCGCGCCCTGTTGCGCCCGGTACACGAAGACGGTGACGGGAAACAGCGTGACGGACGAGGTATTGAGCACGAGGAACAGAATCTGTGCGTTGGTGGCTGAATGTTTTTCCGGGTTCAGTGCCTGCAATTCGTTCATCGCCTTGAGGCCGAGAGGCGTGGCGGCGTTGTCGAGGCCCAGAAGGTTGGCGGAAAAGTTCATGACCATCGCGCCGAATGCGGGATGCCGCTCCGGCACCTCGGGAAACAGTTTGCGCAACAAAGGATGCAGAAGCCGGACAAACAGGTCCAGCACTCCGGCGCGCTCGCCAATGCGCATGATCCCCATCCAGAAACTCATGATGCCCACCAGGCCGAGCGCGATTTCGAAGGCCACACGTGACATCTCGAAGGTCGCGCCCATGATCGAAACAAAGACATCCCCCTGACCCCACACAAGCCACTGGAGGAGGGCGACCAGAAAGGCGATGAGAAAAAATGAAACCCAGATGATGTTCAGCAACAGGGCGACTCCGGTGCGGGAATAGGCAGGGCGACGCAAAAATCGGAGACATTGTACCATTCCCGGCGTTCAAGCCCTACCGCCTCTGCTATAATTGGCGCCGGTTTAAGGAACGGAAACGAATAAAGGACAGACATGCAATCACCCCGGCTGGTACTGGTGACCGGCGACGATCTGCGGCACGAATATTTTATCCGTCGCATCAACGCCCGGTTTGCCGTGCATTCCGTTTTTGCGGAAAGCAAACACTACCCTTCCCAGCCTTTCGCTACAAAAGAAGCCGAGCGCGCGTGGCTCTGGTTCTTTGAACGGCGGCAGGAGTACGAGCAACGCGAGTTCGCTCCTGTCCGCGATTGGCCGCGCGCGAACCATCCCGTTTACGAAACCCTGCAACCGGGTGATTTGCATGTCGATTCCTTTTTAAAGAAACTGAAGCGCATCGACCCGGATCTGATCCTGTTGTTCGACTGCGGGCTGGTGGGACAATCCCTGCTCAATGCGTTTCCCGGGCGCATTCTCAACCTGCATGTCGGTCTCACTGAAGAATACCGCGGGTCGTCTTGCAATTTCTGGCCCATCCACGATGAACGGCTGGATTGCCTGGGAGCGACCATTTTAAAGATCGATCCGGGCATCGACACCGGAGCCATCCTCGAACAGGGAACCGTGACCGTCGAGCCCGGAGACGATGAACAATCGCTGATTGGCAAGACGCTCAAGCTGGGGGTGGAGTTGATGGAAAAGGTGGTGAGTCAGTGGCGAAGCGGAGGTTGGAAAGCCCGCCCGCCGGAGTCGCCGGGCGTGCTGTTCCAGCGAAAGGATCTGAACCCGGAAGCGATGCTGACCGTGCGCCGATTGGTGGAAGGGCCACGCTGGCAATCCCTGCTGGAACAATACTCGGGGTGAAAGCGCGTTCGAATGAGGATGAGCG
The DNA here is from genome assembly GCF_021845525.1 of Nitrospina gracilis Nb-211. Taxonomy (NCBI): domain Bacteria; kingdom Pseudomonadati; phylum Nitrospinota; class Nitrospinia; order Nitrospinales; family Nitrospinaceae; genus Nitrospina; species Nitrospina gracilis. The sequence goes on from NZ_JAKJKD010000001.1 coordinate 1,920,233, forward strand.
ACGCGGTTTACTTCAGGTCACGCACCAGGCGGACGCTCATGGTGGGACTGCCATAGTTGAGAGCTCCGGTGCGATCGTACCCGCCCACGAAGAAGAAATACCTCGCGGAATCCTCCCCTTCCCGGTCACTACTCCAGAACCCATACCCGCCTCCATCCTCAAAGGCTGTGGGATACCCGACCGGGTATTCCTGGTTCCGGTCATAGGCCAACTTGGTGCGATCCGGGTCGAAGGTGCTTTTGTATTCCTGAATCGTGGGCACCCGCCAGTCGGAATACCCGGCGTAACGCCGCGCGTTCATTTTTTCCGCCCAGTTCATCGCCTCTTTCCATGAGGTGGGGTAGCGTTTTTCAATAATCCGGAAATCGCGCGTCATCCACATCAGATTGTTCACCGTGTCCAGAGCCGTGTGATTTTTATAAGCGACCCAGGAGCCCAGGTTATTGCTCGAAGCCTGAAGATCCTGCTGGCGCAAGTACTCCTGATAAAAGTTGAACCCGAATGCAAGGCCGATCACCAGCAATATTCCGGCGAACCAGTACAGAGTGGATCGTTTGAGCTTATTGATGCGCGCGACCAGCCCTTCCGCATCGCGGGCCACCTTGTCTTTTTCCGCCTCCATGTCATGGAGGGCCAGGTCCAGGTGGTCATTCCTGTTGGCCTGTTCGTAAAGCTGAATCCCCTGTTTGGCAACTTTGAGTGCAATATTGAAGTCGATGGGTTTCCTTACCAGGCGGAAAACCTCCGCTTTATTGATGATGTCCTCGACGATATGGTCGTCAATCTGGGCGGCGGTCAGCACACGGACGGTATTGGGCGAGACCCGTTTGACGATCTCGAGCAGTTCCGTGCCACGCATTCCACGCATGCGCTCCTCGGTGAACACAACGGCGATGGGTCCATTGTTGGCCACCACATCCGCCGCCCGCATGGCTCCATCGCACACTTCAACCTGATATCCACTCTGGCTGAAAATTTTTTTTGCCGCGACCAGAACCTTTCTTTCCGTATCGACAAATAGAATTTTGTACTTGCGGTTTTCGGTTGTCCCCTGATTCATAATCCCTTGATTTGATCCAATACGTTCCATTAGTATTTTTAGTGTAAGGGAAGCCACGCGAACAACAACATTTTTTTATGAAATATATTGTCATGCAAATGCTCAGAATATGGATGGATTCATTTCGACTCCGGATGAAGACCGTGATCATTCTGACCGCGCTTTTTCCTTTAACTTCTTTGCCTGCCCTGGCGCAACCACCCAAACCCGGCGCGGAGGAATTCGTGCCGCAGGGACTGGTGGCTTACGATACGAATTATCTTTTGGGCGAAGGCCGTGATTTTATAGTTTTCAAAATCCGCAATGACGGGACAAGAACCATCAGCCATCTTTTCGGATGGGTATACCGCTACAACGAAAGCCCCCAGGGGGCGACCGACTTTCTGCTGATGAACAATCCTCATCAGTCCGCGTTTTTAATCAAGGGAGGACCCCACCGGTCCGGGAAAGTGGCGCAGTGGCGATTTTCGTTGAACAGCATCATTCCGCCCAATGCCAATGAACGGTTCATCCTCCGGGTCAGCCCAAAAAGTGTTTTTTTCGCACACCACGAACCAGCCCCAGCACCCCCAGAAGACCGTTAAGTGGGATTCTTTCAATGGGTTGAGCTTCTTCTACGGACCAGAATATCCGTGATTCCAAGAGAATCGGTCTCCCGGTTTCTTTTCTTAAAACGTCGTAATCCATTAAAAATAAAGACTTTTTTGGCTCAACATCCAGTCGCAGGACGCAAATGGAATTATCCCTCCTCCCGCACTCCGATCGCCCCGGTCCAAATCAGCTAATTGGTTGCTTTTTAAAGTGTTATTAGCTATACTCGAGTAACCGTAAAATTTGAAGTCAATCTGCTTTCCATTGGCAGGCGGCTGGCCACCGCTTCTGTGGAAAGAAGTTCCTTTTCGGCGTCTTTCTTGATCTTAAGAAGGAGGGGATGTGAAATGCCTTAAAGGGTGCCTTGGACACTGGGCGATAGGAGCATTGTTTTCTGAATGCGACCGTTCCGGTGGACAAAGTCCTTTATTTCAAGGAAACCTCCATGTCGAAGAAGAATGAGCAAATCGCGGCACAAGTTGGAATCACACTGATCGTCGCGTTGGTCCTGTTGATCGTCTGGGAATATTTTCTCAAACAAATTCTCTTCGAAACCCTCCTTGCACAGACGGCGGTCCCCTCTTCCTTCCAGCGTTGGGAATTCATCGTTGCCTGCCTTGTGATTGTCGGTCTGTCGCTCATCATTCCCATGCGAAAAGTCCGCCACCTGCTCGGCGAAATCCGCACGGTGGAAGAATCCCTTTCCGGGGAAAAAACCCTTTCCCGTATTTTCTTCAATGTGGACAATTCCATCCTCATCGTGTTGGACACGGCAAACCAGATCATGCAGGTCAACAAAAAGGCCCTGAAGTTCCTGGGATACAGGGAGGAGGATCTGCTGGGGAAAGACTGGATGACGTTTCTCATTCGCAATAAGGAGCGGGAAGCCCTGCGGCGTGAGTTCATCGCCTTTGCAAACGATCCGGCCCGTCAGTTTAAAACTTTCATCACCCCCGTACACGACAAATCAAACAAAGAACATCGGGTGGAATGGCAGGCCGCGATGTTGAAAGACGAACGGGACCAAGTGTATGGAACCATCGTTTCCGGGCAGGATGTCACCGCGCAGGGGACTTTAACCAAAGAAATCGAAGTTCTTAAAACAAAATACGAACCGCAAATTAAAAAGCTCACGAAAGAGCTGAATGAGAACAAGCAAAAATATCATCAGGAAGCCATCAAAACCGCACACGCGAAGGCTCGATTCAAGTTTTGGTTCGACTTGGAAAAAAACCTGCTTTCTTTGAAACCGCAGGATGCAACGAATTCTGAATTTATCAATTCAAAATTGAAGCAGGTACTGGAAGATTACGGAACTCTATGCGATGCGGATCATGGATTCGTCAACTTGATCTCCGAGGACGGGGAAACCATGACCAACACGCATATCTGGGTTTCTGATGAACCGGGCATGGAACCCGACCCGGATCCTATTAAATTGTCCAGCCTTCCCTGGTTGAAACAGAAACTGAACAAAAAAGAAGTCCTTCACATCAGCAAAGTCGATGAGTTGCCGCAGGAAGCAGAAAAGGAGAAAAAATACTTCAAATCCCAGGGAGTGAAGTCGATCACCATTGTTCCCCTGACTTCGGATAATTCCATTCTGGGATGCATGGGTTTCGAAACCATTCATAACTTCAAATCCTGGGACCGTGACGAAATCGAGATTTTGAAGATCATCGCGCGCCAGATGGCAAACATATTAAATCCGTCTCAAGCGAACTCAACAGGAGACCCGGCTTCTTCTAAATTCAGCAACCTCGGAATGGATTGGGAGGAAGATGGACTGGACCTTGAATTCGATGATTCCCTGCAGGATGACGCCATACAGGGTTTGCAAGGCCGGCTGGGCGAGGAGATCAAGGAGCGCATTGCGAGTCTGGAAAACGCCAGGGCCAACCTGGAAAGCCAACTCGATAAAAGCAAATCCAATGAGGCGCAACTGAAGGCCGCTCAAAAGGAACTTGAAGAAAAGTTAAAGACCCGTTCACAAGAAGTGGAGCAGACCCAGAAGCTTCTGGAAAAAGAAAAGCAGGGCAAGCAACAACTGGAAGCAGAACTGGAAGCATCCCGGGAAAACAGAAGGAAGGGAGAACATACGGAAGATCAAATCAAAGCCTTGCAGACCAGGTTGGAAGAAGAGACCAGGGCCAAAGAGGAACTTGAAGTCCAATTGGCACAAGTGGAACAGTCCGCCAGCAAGGAATTGACCGCAAAAATGGAGGATCTGGAAAAACTCCGTCAGGAACTCGAGGATGCAAAGCAGTTCAAGCAAGAGCTCCAAAACAAATCTCCGGGCGAGATCAAAACAGCCTTCACCGCCAATCTGGAAAAACAGCTTTCCAACAAATCATTCGAGTTACAGAAAGTACAGGCCAAATTGGAAAACGAACTACAGGCAAAAGAAAAATTCAGTGAAAAGGTAAAGCGGGAGCAAACCGCCTTGGAAAAGAAGCTGGCGGAAAAAGAAGCTCAGATCGAAGAACTGAAAGCCCGAATGGACTCACAGGAAAAACCCGCCAGCGAACACGAGTACAAAGCCTCCCGGTCCCGGACCAAAGAAAAGGTAGAAGAGGGAAAAGCAGGTCATTCTTCGGAAAAAGAGGAGAATGCCAATTCCTTAAAGGACCAGATAGAAGAATTGAAACTCCTTTTGGAAGAAAAAACCGAACAGTTGCAGGACCTCCAAAACGAATACCAAATTTTCAGGGAAAGCGCTCCTGCAGCGGAGGAACTGGAATCGACTCAGGCCCTCGTCGATGCCAAGGACCTGGAAATCCAGAAAATCAAGGAAACCCTGGATGAGGCCCACATCGCCAAAAACTGGGTGGAAACCGAATTGTCCATACTCACCAAGGACCTGGAGAAGCACAAAGAGAACCTGGAGGTGTTGGAAGCATCCCGTTCTTTAATGGAATCGGAAATTGAAGAGCTTCGAGAATACCAGCAACAGCTCGAAGAGAAAAAACAGGAATACGAAGAGCTGGAACGTAACATGGGCAATCTGGAGACGGCGAACCAGCAGATGCTCAGCGACCTCGATGAAAAAGATCAGCTTATCGATGACCTCAGGAAACAAACTCAAAAGTTGGACAAGGTGGACCTCCCAATGTTCACCATCAATACAAAGGGAATCATCATGTCCTGGAATCAGGGTGCCCAGGACCTGACCGGATACTTCGAGGAAGCGGCGCAGGGGCAACCGCTGAGCTTTCTGTTCATGGAAGGCAAGGATGTTGACTTACAACGCGACGTGCTGGGCCCACTTCAGGAGAAAGGGTCTGTGACTCTCATATTGCCTCTCTCCTTCGGAACAGATCATCAGGACCACTGCAAAAAAGGCCTCATCAGCCTCGCCCTTTTCAAAAATGAGGATGACGCCAGCGAAGCCATCGGGATTATTTTGGACATTTCCCACGACCATAGAGCGGAAGAAGAACTCCAACAGGCTAAAGCCGAGGCCGCGGAGAAATTACAACAGGTGCTACAAAACTCCGAACAGGAATTGGAGACCATCAAAGGTTATTACGACTCGGTTCTCAAGAAATCCGGGCTGATCCCCATCACCCTTTCTACGGACTTCGAAATCCTCGCATTCGGCCCGGAGGCCGAAACTCACCTTGGGTGGAGTAAAGACACAACTTCAAACCGCAATTTCTTTGAGCAGGTGACGCCGGAGAACGATAGGAAAGCAATCGAAACCGCCGCCAGAGAAAACCTTCCGAAACGGGGTGTGCATCAATTTGAAAGCTCCACGGACATAGGTGGCTCCAAGAGACGGACCATGTTGTGGCATCTGATCCAGGATGAAGGCCTCAATGTGGAGTCCTCATCCATCATTGCGGTCGGACAGGATATCCATGAATTACGGGAGAAGGAGAGCGATATCAAGCAACGCGAGGCGCTTCTTTCGTCCATCATCGACCAGGCGGTCGACGGCTTTGTCACCATCGACGAAAGCGGGATCATTCAATCGTTTAACAGCACCGCGGAAACCATGTTCGGGTATTCCAGCACGGATGTCATGGGCCACAACGTGAGCATCCTCATGCCCGAGCCGTACCGGAGCGAGCATGGCAATTACCTTTCCCGTTACATGCAAACGGGAAAGGCCAACCTGGTCGGCAAGGAACCACGCGAATTCATGGCGCAACGCAAGGATGGATCGACCTTCCCCATCGAAATCGCTGTCCGCGAAATCTACCAGGGCTACCGGCGCATGTTTGTCGGCATCATTCACGACGTCCGAAAACGCAAAGAGTTTGAAATCGCATCGAAGGAAAACGAAGAAAGGTTCCGCAAGCTCATGGAAGCGGAGGCGGATGCCATTTTCGTCGTCAGTCTGGAGGACCAGAAAATTCTGGATGGGAACGAAGCCGCGTCCAAACTATTCGGGTACAGCCGTGGTGAGCTGGACAAACTGAAATATCACGATCTCGTGGTCAATGGCTCCGTGCCGGACCTTCCGGAAAACATGCAGGGAGGCACACTGGGACTGGGCCCGCGCAAAAAGAGAAACCTGGCCCATTTCAACAAAAAGGATGGAACCGTATTTTCCGCCCAGGTGGTCACCAGCACTTTCATCTTTCAAAACGAAAAACTGAGCCTGAACATCATCCGCGATGTCACTCCGCAAATCCGCGCGGAGGAAACCATCCAGGAAAGCGAGCGGCATCTGCGCGACATCCTCAACCAGGCGTCCCTGCCAATTTACATAAAAGATATGGCGGGACGTTATCTGCTCGCAAATGCCGCGTTTCAAAAACTGTTCAACGTGCACCGGGACCAGTTGCTTGGCAAGACCGACCATGAAATTTTCCCCGCAGACATCGCAGACATCCTGGCCAAAACCGACCGGAAGGCGCTGGAGAAAAGTGAGAACGTGGAAACCAATGAGTCCATCCTTCATGATGACGGAATCCATAATTACTCTATGATCAAGCACCCCATGCGCAATTCTTCCGGCGTGCTTTACGGCGTCTGTGGTGTGTTGAATGACAACACCACACGCAACCGCCTGGAATCGGAACTGGCGCGGATGAAGGTCGAGTTTCAGGAGCGCCTGGACCACTACCTGCAAGCCATGACGCAGCACCACGAAAAACAGGTCGCGTCGGAGCGCACCGCCGCCGCCACGAAAGTGATCACCGGCCTGGCCGGGCAGATCAGCAATCCCATTCACGGCATCCAGAATATTCTGGAACAGTTGACCGAGCGCGTGGCCATGGAGGAAATCCACAAAGGCCTCATGATGGTGGCCCTCAACGAATGCCAACGTATCGCCGACCTCAGCGACCGGTTGCAACGATGCGAAATCCCGTCTTTGGTCGATGCGGAAGCGATTGATCTGAATTCTTTACTGAAGGAGATCATGCAGGAACCGCACATAAAACCCAAAGACGGTTCCATACGTTTTGAGGAACAGTATTTTCCAAACCTGCCCCAGGTTCCAGGCAATCACGCGCAATTGAAACTGGCCTTCGAGCACCTCCTGCAAAATGCCGTCGAAGCCAATGCCGGGCAGGCGGGAAAGATCGTGCTCGCCACCGAACAGGCGGACGACAAAATCAAAGTTCACATCCACGACACCGGGTGCGGCATTCCGGAAGAAATCCGTGACCGCATCTTCGACCCTTTCTTCACCACAAAGAAAGCCAGCAAACGCGCTGGACTTGGCCTGATGATGGTGCTGGGAGTGGTCAAGAACCACGGCGGAGACATCGACGTCCGCAGTGAAACGGGAAAAGGAACGACCGTCACCCTGACTTTTCCCCTCCACCCAAAATAACCGCTCATCAAAAAAAATCCCCCGCCGGCTTCAACCGGCGGGGGATTCATTTATTGAGTTCACGCACAAACCCGCAAAAGACAGCCCTCAACTCCTTTCGGCAAAACAGAGCCAAAAAAACAGGAGGGGGGGAATCGCCTTCAGTTCAGGCAAATACCGCGAAAGCGGTTGCGGTTCATGTGGGACTGGATGACCCGCAGGACAGGCGAAGGCACCTGCTGGGGTGCGGGACTGGATAAACCATCCCGAATTTTCAGGGATTCCGCCAAAGTCAGCGGCTTAGCCCAAAAAGCTTTATCCCATAAGGGTTTTGGTGATTTCGCGTTCATGAGTTTCAAGAAAACAGGTTGAGAATCGGTCCAAATTCTTTAGGTTTAGATTCAAAAAATAACCGTTTGTTTCGCCCAAATCAAGCCTTTCGATAAAATTTTTGGGCCCTCCCCTTTGGTTCCCCGTCCCGCGGATTATCCCCTCTCAAGATTAAAATTTTTTAATATTGCTTTAACCCTTATTTAATTCTCAATCCTTATCATAACAATAGAAAAAAGGGGGGACTTCTTCTTCCGTCCCAATCAAAACCATCATCAACCCGGTAATCGCCGGTGGCATTCTCACCGGAAAAAATAAATCAGGCTCCGCCCACCCTAGCTGAAGGAGGTAATCATGTTGTATCCGGTTAAAGTCTTCGGTCGTAACGGAAAATTGAAAAGAGAGGTGCCCACCCAGACCCTCAGCAAAAAATACTGGGAAAGCTTTTTCGACCCGGAAAAGAAAAACCTCCAGATCAAGCCGAAAGACATCAATCGCAAACTGCTGAACGAAATGTACGGTGGGCTGGAATACGAAGACCACTTTTACAGCGAAGATTGATTTTATCCCGAGTCCGTATCCTGCCAAGGACAGGACTCACTCCTCCCCAGACGCCAGACCCCTCTCTTCCTGAGGAAGAGAGGGGTTTCTTTTTTTGAATGCCGCTCTGCCTGCCACCCCAATTCTGATTTTTTTCATTTAATTTGAATCCTTGCCTTGGGGACTGCATCCTAAGCGCAACCCGGATGAACCGGCAAAGGCGATCTTCATGACGGCAAACAGCCCCATTCACAATCGAAAAATCCTGTGGACCGCCCTTCTGGCCCTGTGCTTCACGGCCATGGTGGCCTTCTCCCCCATCCTGCACAACCATGAGTTTGATCTGGATGAGGTCCACCAAGACTGCTCTCCCTGTCATTTTTCGCAATCGCAAACGGGGTTGATCCCCATCCTCGCGCCGCTGACCACGGACTTTACCCTAGTCTCCCGGGTCGCCTTTTACCAGACATCGCATCCGCAACCCGTCTCCACCCTTCACTCCGGCAGAAGTCCTCCCTTTTTCTCCTGAACCATTCAGGTTTTTGATCCAAGATCATTCACCTCAACACCCGTGCCACGTCCGGCAGTCCCGGGCGCGTGGTGCCGTGCGTGTTGCCCTCAAATTCAGGAGCTTTTTAGATGAAACCGCTCAAAATTTCCATGTTCGTGTGGAGCGCGTGCCTGCTGGCGAATTCCGCCTGGGCGCAGGATACCGGCACCCATCCGGAAACGTACAAGCTGGAACAACAGATCAAGCGGCTGGAACGCCGCATCAAGAAACTGGAAAAACAGCCCGCGGGGCCCGTCGCCCCACAACAGGCGCCCGGGCAAAAGCCCACAGGCACCACCACGCCCGGACTTTACCAGAACCTGCCGCAAGGCACGGGAAGCTCCGCCGACTCCTCGTTTTCCACCGCCACGGGGTTGTCGCGGTTTTTCAATCCCGCGATTTCGGTCAACGGCCTGTTTCTAGGCCAGTACCGCTCCATCGGCAACGCCGATCCCGGTAATGAAGACTCGACCGGACTCAAGATCCAGGAAATGGAACTGCAGTTCACCGCCAACGTGGACACCTATTTGCGCGCCAACTTTCGCGTCTCGTTTGAAAACGACGAGGTCGAGATCGAAGAAAGTTTCGTCGATGTGTTTCTAATGGACCGGCTGGCCTTGCGCGCCGGACAGTTCTACGCCAACTTCGGCAAGCACAACCTCCTGCACACCCATCAGTTCCCGTTCATCGATGCGCCGTTGATCAACGACGTCACCTTCGGCGACGAAGCCCTGCTTGAGATCGGCCTGGGAACCAGTTATCTTGTTCCGGTGCCGTGGTATTCGGAGGCGATCTTCCAGTTCGTTCAGGGCGACAATGAAAATCAGTTCAACGCACCGCTGAACGACGACTTCGCTTACCTGTTCCACTGGAAAAACCTGTGGGACGTGGACGAAGAAACCACGCTGGAGCTGGGAGGGTCCTTCGCCACGGGACGCAACGAAGCGGGAGCCCAGTCCGGGTCCGGCCGCGGGCGCACCAACCTCGTGGGGGGCAACATGACGGTCAAATGGAATCCCGCCAAGCGGTCCCGTTACAAAACGCTCATCTGGCAAACCGAGTACATCGGCTCGTTTCAGCAGACCGGCACCAACCCCGCCACCGGCGTGGCCAACCCGGACTTGAACCGCGGCGGCATGTACACCATGTTGCAGTACCAGTTTCTGGAACGCTGGTGGGTGCAGGGACGGTATGATTACGTCGGCTTCCACCAGCCGCAACATTTCGACGATCAATACCGGTGGTCCGGGCTCATCGGCTATGTACCGAGCGAGTTCTCGGCCATCCGCCTGCAATACAATTATCTCGATCAGGGATTCTCGGAAGAACAGCAGGTGCTCCTGCAATTGAACTTTTCGATGGGTTCTCACCCTGCACACACTTACTGAGGATGCCGATGCAAACAAACCACCGCACACAATCATGCAGGCGTCCGGGTTATGCGGCAAGCATCGCGATCGCACTCTTTTTCCTGGTGGGTGCCGTCCCGGCCCACGCCACGATGAAAATTGTCACCACCACCGAGGACCTGGCTTCTCTTGCACGCGAGGTGGGCGGCGGGCATGTGGAAGTCGCGAGCCTCACCCGGGGCTATCAGGACTCGCATTTCGTGCAGGCTAAGCCGAGTCTCATGCTCATCCTGCACGACGCGGACCTTCTGATCTACCAGGGGCTGGATCTGGAAGTCGGCTGGTTGCCGTTGTTGATCCAGGGCGCGCGCAACTCAAAAATCCGGTACGGCGAACCCGGACTGCTCGACATGTCCCTGGCCATCGATCCCATCCAGATTCCGACGGGCCCGGTGGACCGGTCGATGGGCGACGTGCATCCCTTCGGCAACCCGCACTACACGCTGGACCCGGAGAACATCAAGCCCATGGTGTTTCTGCTGACAGATCACCTGATCCAACTCGACCCGGCACACGAAAGCGATTTCACCGCCAACCGCGACCGGTTTGTAAAACAGTTTGAAGGCAATTTGGCGCAGTGGAAACGCATCATGCAACCCGTAAAGGGCGCGCGGCTCGTCACCTACCACCGCACATGGGATTATTTCCTTCAGCGGTTCGGCATCGAATCGATCGGCACCGTGGAAGTCAAACCCGGTGTGCAACCCACTCCCGCTCATCTGGCGGAGCTTGCGGCAAAAATGAAATCGCAGAAGGTTACGGTTATCCTGCAAGCCAGCTATTACCGCCTGCGTTTTTCCGAACTGCTCGCGGAAAAAACCGGAGCGCGCATCCTCAGTCTGCCTCCGGGTGTGGGCGGCGTTCCGGAAGCACGAACCACCATCGACTTCTTTGAGTTTCTGGTTGGCAAAATTTACGGAGCCCTTCAACCATGAGCGGATTCCTCACTTTCATGGCCGCCCCCGCGGTGGGTTGTGTCATCCTGGCGCTCGTCTTTACTTACTTCGGCCTGCACGTTTTGAAGCGCGAGGTGATCTTTGTCGATTTATCTCTCGCACAATTGGCGGCGCTGGGCGCGACGCTGGGTTTCGCCCTGGAGTGGGACGCGCACTCCTGGGGTGCGCAGGGACTCTCTCTGCTGTTCATTCTTATGGGGGCGTTGTTCTTTGCGCTGGTGGAATACCGCTTTCCCGAGGTGTCGCAGGAAGCGGTGATCGGCATCGTGTATGTGGTCGGCGCGTCGCTCGCCATCATCATCGCCGATCGCGCACCGCACGCCGCCGAGCACATCCGCTTCATGCTCAACGGGTCGATTTTGTGGATCACCTGGACGGGTGTCGTCACACTCGCGGTGACGGCGGGCGGAGTGGGCCTGCTTGCATGGAAGTGGCGGAAACCGATCGAGACCTGGTTCGACCGCAAATCGGCCAACGCCCGTTCCTACAGCCGCGCCCTGTGGGATTTTGCGTTTTACACACTGTTGGGGGTGGTGATTGCCGCCTCGATCAAAACCGCGGGCATCTTTCTCGTATTCACCCTGCTCATCATCCCGGCGGTATGCGCCACGTTGTTTGCAAAAACTTTCAACCGGCAGTTCGTGCTGGGATCTTTGATCGGAAGCGGGGGAAGCCTGTTGGGACTCGCCTTGTCGTTTTCCCTCGATGTGCCGACCGGCGCGATGATCGTCGCGACTTTCGGAGGACTGTTCCTTCTGGCTCTGGCGGCGCGCTGGTTTCAAAACAATCGGGCATAAAAAAAAGCGGGGCCACAGCCCCGCTTTTATCATCGCCGCCACCGCGTGAGTCAGAGTTCCTTCTTCAACACATTGGAAGCCTGCGGTCCCTTGGGACCATCGCTGATTTCAAACTCCACATCCTGCCCCTGGGTGAGTGACCGATAACCCTCCTCTTGAATCGCTGAGTAGTGAACAAAAATGTCTTTTCCTTCTTCAGACTGGATGAATCCATAACCCTTTTTGTTGCTGAACCACTTCACTTTTCCTATCGGCATAACAACCCCCCTGAAAATCTTTAAATCCAATTCCCTTATAACAGGTATTCAAAGGCTGTCAAGACTTATCCGTTATCGGAAGGCGGGCTTTGGGACTTCAACCGAGCGGAAAAAAGGCAGGCAAAAAAGTCGTTAAAATTCAATAAAAACAAACTAGCCCAATTGGGGTAGAGAAATCTTTATTTATTTTTTGCGCGCAACTCGGCTTCGAATTGCTCGCGTTGGATTCGCAGTTTTTCGAGGAACTGGTCCACGCCGCCATACTCTTTTTCGTAGTGGGCGCGGATGGTTTCGACCGTTTCGATGGTGTCGGAGTTTTCCCCGACCAGGCATTTGCCATGACGGTCGCAGGCCCAGATCGGATAATCCTTTTCCACCTTGTCGCGCAGGTCTTCGGGAATGTTTTGATGGTGCGGCAGGTTGGAATAACTGGCATCCACCCGCTCTTCGATGCGGTCCAGTTCCTTGACCAGGTCTTCGATGTGCTCGCCGTCCCAGTCGCCGACATGCTCGTCTCCATCGGCGGACATGATGCGGTTTTTGATGGCGGGGTCGATCTCGACCTTATCCAAAGAAAATCGGCGCTGGTGTTCGGAAGGCATAACGCTTTCTCTCCATTGATTGACGGTGACGGTATGCCAAAAACCGTACACCATTTGCCGTAAAATCGAAACCTCAAATTACCGTTCCGGCTTTACCCCGGAACCCACCGAACGGGCGATACGAAAGCCAAGGATGTAATGGCGGTGGCCGGGAGGCCCGCGGTAGCGGGTGGCGGAGCGCACATAAGTGACGAGGTTGGTCACCGCGCCGCCTCGGCGGGTTTTGAAGCGGCCGGTTTCCGGTCCCCTGGGATTGTCGCGGGGGCTTGTGGCATAGTACTCCGGATCGTACCAGTCGCTCACCCACTCCCACACATTTCCCAACATGTCATACAACCCGAAGGGGTTCGGCTTGCGCGTGCCGACGGGGTGTGTCTGAAACCCGGCGGAGCCGTAGTACCAGACGTAGGCATTGTCGATTTCATCGCCCCAATAGTAACGCGTGGTGGTGCCGCCCCGCGCGGCGCGTTCCCATTCCGCCTCCGTGGGCAGGCGGTAGGCGCTGGTGTTTTCGGTCTCGTTGAGCTTTTGGATGAACGCCACGGCGTCGTTCCACGAGATGCGCTCCACCGGACGGCGGGGTTCCCGGTATTTCGACGGATTCTCTCCCATCAGTTTTTGGTACTGTTCCTGCGTCACCTCATAGCGCCCGATATAAAAATCGCCGACGCACACTTCATGCGCAGGCCGCTCGTAATCATAGCCCCGGTCGTCGCCCATGACGTAACATCCGCCGGGGATGCGCACCAGTTCGATGCCGGTGGAAGGGGAAACCATCTCCTCCAGTTGGACCGGCTCCGCGTGTGCCGCGACTGCAGCGGCGAAAGCGAACCACAACCCCAAAAGGCAATGCAAAGCGGATTTCATTTGATGGAGGGGTCGGAGGCGGCGAGCCGATGGCGATTGCATTATCGAAGGGCTTCGGTTTCGGGTTTGGGGGTCCGTTCAAAAAAGAACCGATTTTAACAGATGGCGGTGAGCCGGGTCACCTGCTTTGGCGGCAAAGCCGGCCTGCCCTCGCCATAAAATCGTTTCGTATCTGCAATATCCCCATAAGCTTTTTTGAAACGTTTTGTATGTATTTTAAATGGAAGTTGTCCGGGTTGCCCCGGCTCTGGCAAAGATTCATTTTTATGAAGTTCATTATGAAAATAATTTCAAAGTTTTCCCGCCCCGGCGCCGCATCTGCCCCATTTTTGCGCTATGCGGTGACTTTTGATTTCGATATGATGGCCGCAAAACAACCGCTTTCCAGGTAGGGATCATGTTCGTTCGTTTTCCTTTTTCACCCGGTTCCGGTACACCCCATACCCGCCAGGCAGGTTTTCTGCCCTGGCTTGTGGTGATCCTGCTTTTTCCCTCCATTGCCTTCACCGCTCTGCCCCGGCAAAGCAAGTACCATCAGTTCGGCGGCACCACCCTGAGCGTTCCCAACGGTTATAAAGTCAACGAATGCACTCAGATCCGCAGTCAGCTTTTTCGTAAACAGAACACCAGTTCCATTCCCGTAACGCAGGTGACGGAAAGCACATGCGAGGCGGACATCGAGGTCACCCTTCCGGATGTGAACGACGCATTACAGCACTTTGACCTGGTGATTGAGGTCAACAAGGGCGAGCGCTGGGAGCACCTCGACACCATTCCCATCACGGGCTTTCCGCGCGACATGTTCAAAGCCTTTCGCGAATGGGCGAAGGAACACAAGCTGATGGTGGCCGACAGCGAGGGCAAGCTGGAAGCGTTTTTAAAGGAGCAGGAAATTCCTTACACGAGCGCGTTCGGTTTCGAGCCCCCTTCCCCCCGGGCCATCATGAAGGTCGGCAAGCGGGAGTATGTGTTCAACGAAATCGAAACGCCTTTCCCAAAGATATGGATCAAGGACAACCAGGTGATCTTCGAACTCCGCTTTCTCGACCAGTTGTCCACCAACCCCCTGGCGCAGAAAGAACTGCTTCAGGTTTTGAAACAGGACATGAATTGAGCCCTCCACCAGCCCTCCCCTTCGCAAACACCTATCGTTTCTTTTATTTTTTTGCGAAACTGAATTCGTCGATGGAACTGAATCGCAATGGAGGAAGATGAGAACGGCCGGCCAGGGAGCGAAGGCGTTTGCCATATGGGGGGCATTGGGATTTTTACTGGTTCTGCCCCTGCTGTTTATTGACTGGAAGGATTCCCCCGCCTACCCGCGTCTGGAGCAGGCGGTGAAGGTGGTGCGCTATCTTTCCGCGCCGCGCCAGGTTTCCCGTTCCTCGTTTTCCGCCATGTTCCCCGACCAACGGCCTTCGGAGTTTGTGAAATGGATGTTCTCCACTCCGGGCAAAGCGAGTTGGCCGCCTATGGAAGATGGCCACGAGGATGAGGTCGAAGCGGCCAAATCCCTCCGCATCCCAATGATCCCGAAAGACACCCTGATCCTGCCGGGGCAACCCCACCTCAACAAGACCGGACGCCAGCTGGTGGTCAAGGCGGACGACCCACGCGGATTGCTGGTGGTCGAGGGCTATTTCGATTCCCGCCACCCGCCGGTGTTCACCCAGGAGATTCCCTTCAACCCGCCGAAATGATCTCCCCTCATTCACTTGACAAAAAGAGGGATTAATGGAAACAATTCGGAATCCTGTCGTTTCGGGAACTTTGAATCGTCTGATCGGGAGTTGGTAATGAAAAAGTATGAGATCCACAGTGTGTGCGACGCCTGCGGCGACCTGCACCCCACCCGGCACCATGTTCTGCTGGAGAATGGTCCGGATGAAACCAAAAGCGTGGAGGAAATTTGGAAAGGAGAAGGCCTGCCGGCGGATGTGAAAAACGTGATGGCCAACCCGTTCCAGTGCCCCACCACAAAATCCTTCATCAAGCAGGAGGAAGCGGACCAAGTGTACCTGGTTCCCCTGTCTTACACCTGACACGGCAGGTCCAGTTCGCCCCCGTCAGGGTATCAAGGCTCAGGACTTCAGATGACGGCTCACCATTGTATCGAGTTGATTCAACTCGATGGGCTTGTGGAGGACCTCGGTGGCTCCCTGTTTTATACATTCCTCCGCACCTTCCAGATAGGTCTGGGCGGAGATGATGATCACCGGCGTGGTGGTGTCGATCTCGCGAATGCGTTTCAACATCTGGCAGCCATCCATGATTGGCATACGGATATCTAAAATGACGAGAGTGGGTTTGGATCGAAAAAATTTTTCCAAGCCAACCTTGCCATCTTCGGCAGTTTCCACTTTGTAGTTCATCACCTTGAAAAATTCACTCAATATCTGGCAACTGTCGCGATCATCATCGACAATGAGAATCAGGTTGCTTTGTTCCATGCCACCCCCATAAAGAAACAGAATGAAAAATTATCGGCAGCTCGAATACAAAGAGTACCTGAAAAAGACCCATTTCAATAGAATGAAAAGCGTTTTCAGACTAACCATATATATTTCAAAATTTTGAGACAATCATGCCCCTGACCGGTAAAAACATCCTCATCATCATGCCAAACAACCAGTTCAACGAACAGCAATTGCATGGTTTGCTGGATGCCTTGAAACCCACCGGCGCCAGAGTGGTGGTGTTATCGAAGTCCGGCCGGGAGGCCGTGGGCATGGAGCGGGAGCGGTTCACCCCGCAGGGCGCAATCATCGACTGGAACAAGCAGGAAGGTGTTTTCGGGAAATACCATGCCATCGTGCTGACGGGCGGCAAGGGAGCGGCCAAGTCCTTATGGAACGACCCCATCGTGCCGCAGATCCTGGTGGATCATCACCGTGCGGGGAGCGTCCTCGCCGCCGTGGATTCCGCTATTGTCGTGCTGGCGCGGGCATCCCTGCTTCAGGGACGCGCCGCCTCTCCCAGCGACCCCGCGGCAATGCAGGAATTGAACAACCAGGGCGTGTTTTGTGAAGATGAAGCCTTGCTGGCCGACGACCGGATTCTGACAGCACGGGACGGCTCCGCAATGCAACCTCTGGTTGAAAAACTCATATCCACTCTGTAGGCAGATGCCAGGTTTCTTTTTTAATCAATTCACGCCGAATCCCTCCACTGATCGCTGTCCACATACACCAAGTGACTTCAGCCTCTTTCAACCCACTCCGCTCAATACCATTGCGAGTGATATCGGATATTCTAAAATAATTGCGTTGAATAATTCTTGGTGCCTCCGCCAGGAATGAATTGAAATTGACTTTCCTTTTTCACCCCTTAAATTGGTTTTAGAGCAAGGTTATTAATGATGCCCTCTGATGCCTTATGAGTCTAAAACAAAAGGTCAATCTATGTATCATCATTGTCTGCATCATATTCGGCCTATCCTTTTTTTTCTTCATCCTGCGCTTTGAAACGGTTCTCCAAACCCGCATCGGTTCCGAGCTTCATGATCTGACCGAAGGTGCCATGGACGCCATCGACCGCAGTCTTTTCCTGCGGATTGAGGAGGTGGAACTTCAACTCCTCGATATGTCCACCGATCGCTTGTTTGAACAGTCGAACCAGAAATACGCGTCCATGTCCGACCGGGAAGGTTTTATCACCAAGGTGAATGAAGCCTGGGAAAACGGATTGGACACCCCGGAAATCCGCAGTATTCTTCTCAACCCGCTCTCTCGCGAATTCGAAAATAAAATTCAGTTCCTGAACAATAAATTCAAGTTTTATGTGTTCAGCGAGATATTCGCAGTCAATCGCTACGGAGTCGTCATGGGAGCCTACCCGCGCACGGCCGATTTTTATCAGGCGGACGAAGCGTGGTACCAAAGAGCCGTCCAGAGTCAAAGCGGCCTTTCCTTCGGGGATGTCCACTACGATAAAAACGCCAATGCCCACATCCTGACTATTTCCAAAAAAACAACAGATGATAAAGGGCGGTTTGACGGGCTGGTCCGGGCAGAGCTGAATGTGAAGCTTTTTGAAGAAATTCTGGATGACGTGCGGAAAAAATCGGAACTGAAAAGCCTGAAATATTTTTTGCTCAACAAAAACGGAGAAACCCTGGTCCTCGGAGCCAATGGTTTGGCTCCAAAGTCCGCCAGCCTGGCCGGGAGTTTTGGGGAAAAGTTTCCCTATTGGGAGAAAGTGCAGGAAGCCCTGAAAACGGGCCGTCCCTTTATATATGGCGATACCCGGTACGGTCCTTCCCTGACCGCCTTTGCTTCTTCTGACGGCTGGCAGGATTTTAAAGGATTGGGATGGAACCTCGTCTTAATGGTGGACCGCGAGGAAGTGCTGGCGCCGGTCTCGGACTTGAAAACCCAGCTGGTGGGGGGACTTTTATTATTGGCCCTCATTCTGGCGGTCTCCAGTGGTGCCTTCATGCGCTACACCTTGCGGCCCATCGAACATCTGACCCGGCAGGCGGAAGCCATCAGCCGCGGTAACTGGGACATAGGGCTTGCGGTGAATTCCAATGACGAGGTGGGACAACTCGCGCGTTCCTTCAACCGCATGGCCACCGTGATCAAAAAAAATCAGGACGAACTGGAAGAACAGGTTATTGAGCACACGCGAAGAGCCTTCCAGGCGGAAAAACAGGCGAAGGAAGCGAAGCAAATGGACGACGCCAAAAGCCTGTTTCTGGTGAACATGAGCCACGAAATCCGGACGCCGCTCAATGCCATACTCGGTTACAGCCAGATCCTGAGACGTGGGACCAACCTCACTGACGATCAAATAGAAAAAATAAATATGGTGTACCGGTCCGGAGACCACCTCCTCGCGCTCATCAATGACATCCTGGACGTGTCCAAAATCGAAGCGCGCAAGGAAAACCTGGACCGCCATGAGTTCAACCTGTCCCACCTGATCAATCAACTGGCGGAGGTCACGCGCGTGGACTGCCAGCAGAAGGACATCCAGTTCAGGCTGGAAGCATTTCCCTTGGATGAAGAGCGGTGGGTGTGGGGGGACGAGGGAAAAATCCGCCGGGTGTTGGTCAAACTGCTGAGCAACGCCACCAAGTTCACCGACCGGGGTGGGGTGCTGTTCCGCGTCACGCCAAAAGCAAACGAAGAATTCCTGTTTGAGATCATCGACACCGGCCCCGGCATCCCGAAGGAGGAATACGCCTTCATTTTTGAGCCTTTCCACCAGGGCCAGGCCGGGCGTAAGAAAGATGGCACCGGCATGGGGCTCACCATCGCCAAAAGGCTGGTGGAAATCATGGACGGCCAACTTAAATTTGAAACCAAGCTCGGCAAGGGAACGCGGTTTTACTTTTCTCTAATCCTTCTGCATGCAGAAAGAAAAGTGAACGTCGACATGATGCTGGAAGACATGGAGACGCAGATGGCGGGCTCTCCCCTCATCCAGGCCCTGCTGGTGGACGATAACACCGCCAACCTGGATATTCTAAAGGAATTGATCTCCACTCTTGGCGCTGAGGTGCAAATGGCGGAGGGCGGAGAGGAAGGATTGAAACTGATCGAAAGCTGGAAGCCGGACATCATTTTTCTCGACCAGCACATGCCGGGCATGACCGGCTCCGAAATGATGAAACGGATTCATGACAAATACGGCAAGGAGCGATTCAAAATCGTCATGACCACTGCCTCCACCCTGACCCACCAGACCAAGGAATTTTTAAAGGAAGGTGCCGATGCGGTTTTAAGAAAGCCGGTGGTCTATGAGGAGCTTTTGACCATCACCCGGAATTTGTTGAAGGACAAGTTTGCGGTCGAGAAACCCGGTCCCGGAACTGCCCCCGCCAAAGCGACGAAAGAGGCTTTCCCCGTGAAGCTGGATTACCAGGCCATCACCCTCCCCCACGCCTTGTGGTCCAAGCTGGAATACAGCGCCCGTATGGGTCTGTTCCTGGACTTCGAAAAGCACCTCAGTAAATTGAAAGGCCTCGGACCCAAAGAGGCGGAACTCGCCGACCGCTTGTACAAGCTGAGCCGGCTGTTTGAGTCTAAAAAAATTCAGGATATCCTGAATAAAGTCAGACATGACGAATAAAGTTTAAATTTGCGGCATTACCAAACCCATTTCGTGTCCCACCCTGTCGTCCATTCCCTGCCACCCAAGCTTGACAAGTTTAAAGCTATTCGCTCCAAAACCTTTCCCCGCATTTATTGTTGAAAAAAATAGAGTTAGAAGGCCTGTGGCCTGCCCATATCCATGTAGTTGGCTACATCCCAAGTATCTTTTCAACGTCTCTCAATCCGGAGACGCGCTATAACTGTATATTCTGTATTCAGAGTCTCCCGCCCTCACAGCAACTTTTTCTGTCTAAATATCACTGTAAGTTACTATTTTTTAATTACCTTTAGGTAAAGAATAAAAATTTTTACAAAATTTCGGCCTTCTAAATATTTTTCTTTTTGGCTATATTTTTTTACGGTATTCTTGATTTTATTGGCTTTATTGATTGGAATCATTCAAATTGAAAAAGGCTTATTGAATATGCACGCAATTCTCTCGGGGGGGGGTAGAGAACAGAAAACAAAAACTTAATTTTTGATCATCAACATAGCGGCATCTTTTCCCTGAATAAGTCGAAACTGGTTGAGCATGTGTCACTTAATAGTTCCAGGTTGCTGAAATTGAGGTCATTAGAGCCTTCCATCATCCTTATGGAAGCGGTTCATTGGTCAAGCAAGTTTCAAAGGCACGGGCTATGAAGGGAATTTCACGAAAAATAAAGGCGCGGCCAAGTCCTTTCAGATATTCCCGGCTTGCAACCTTGGCAAGCGGGTGTTTTTTTCATTTCGTCAAATGCTGGAAGAATTTTAATTTTGACAGGACCTCACACCCGGACATCCCTTCCAACAGCACCCTGAGCACAACCCTCTTCAGCCATTCGCACCTTTTGGCTTTTCGCAAGCTCTCGACTTTCATCCAAAACCGGAACCGGGCTTTGCAAGGCACTCACCATTGGGTATGTCTGCTCGGGACTTCCTCTGCCGAATTCCCTTACAGGGCGCCGTTTTCAGAGCCCGCCGTAGCGGCAAGAGCCGGACACCCCCTTCCTCAATGGACTGGATGAGTTATGGAAAACGCAACTCAATTCTCTGATTTGGAAGAAGCAAAAGGCACGGGCAAAGCCCGGGACACACGCATGCCCACGGGGCTCACCTGGACTGTTTTGGCCGTGTGTTTCTTCCCGCTTTTTCTGAACCTGATGGGTTATGACTTTGGTTCCAAGTCCGTTCCCCTCGACCCAGCCGTGCTCAGCCAGTTGGGTCCCGCAGAACTTGAGGAAAGGGCTATCCACTCCCAATCCGGCGCGTTCATGCACACGATTCTGGAATGGAGTGCGATTGCCGCCGCCATTGTGGTTTTCGTTCTCGCCCTGTTCAATTTCTATTTCAACCGGGATTTGACCCTGCCCATCATCGCCATGGTCTTTGTGTGCTCGGGCATGGTGGATGCATTTCACACCCTGGCCTCGGACCGTTTAATTGAAGGTAAGGCTTTGGCCACCAACCTGTCTCCTTTCACCTGGGCCATATCCCGCGTCTTCAATGCCATCATCCTGATCGCCGCAGTGATGCTGTTGATGCGGTCCGGCCACGAGAAAAGCACGGACCAATTGAAGTTTCTTGCGGGCATTGGGTTTATCTTCGCGCTGGTGGCGTATTCCATCATCCAGTATTGCGCCTCCAGCACGGAGCTTCCGCAGACCATGTTTCCGGACGCCCTGTTCACCCGGCCCTGGGATGTGGTGCCGTTAACCCTTTATCTGTTTGCGGGAGTTTACCTGCTCCCCCGTTTCTATCAGCGGGAGAGGACGGTTTTTGTCCATTCGGTGTGGGTCAGCATGGTTGCCCATATCCTCACCCAGGCGTACATGGCTTTTGGTTCGGAAGCGCTGTTCGACAATGCCTTCAACGTGGCCCACTTCCTGAAGATCGTCGCTTACCTGGTTCCATTTGCAGGACTCGTGCTGGAATACAAAAGCACGCTGGGCACGTTTGTGAATACCATCAAGGAAAATGAAATCACCCTGGTGCAGTTGCAGAAAGCCGAAGCGCTGGCCACTCACCAGGGATGGGTGAAGACGGGCATTTCCGATCTGTTTGAAATCATGCAAAAATCGCAGGACCTCAAGGTATCCGCCCAGCAAATCATAAGCTTTATGGTGAAACGGCTGGAAATCCAGATGGGAGCGTTCTATATCGTGCAGGAAAACTTTTTAAGATTTTCCGCCGGATACGCTTACGCCAACCCGCACAGTTTGAAGGAAAATTTTCAGTTTGGGGAGGGATACATAGGCCAGGCCGCCGTGGAGATGAAAACCATTCAGGTCAGAGAAGTTCCCGAGGACTATTTCAAGATCAAATCCAGCCTGGGCGAAGCCCCTCCCAAAATGCTCCTCTTTGTCCCGTTGATTTCCGAAAGAAAAGTGGTCGGGGTCATCGAGCTAGGGTCATTACAGGAAATCATGGGCAACCACCTGGAGTTTGTGAATCAGGCGGCAGGGGCCATTGCCGCCAAGATTTCCCTGGAGATCGCGCAGGAGAAAATCAAGGACGCACTGGAGGAAACCCGGGCCCAGGCCGAGGAACTGGCTCAACAGCAAACGGAACTCCAAGAATCCAATCATGAGTTGGAAATCCAGGCGCAGGCGCTCAAGGAATCCGAATACAAACTCGTGCAGCAACAGGAAGAGCTTCAGGAAACCAATCGGCAACTCGAAGAGCAGGCCTCTCTGTTGGAAACCCAGAAACAGGAAATCGAAAAGAAGAACGCACTGGTCAACCAGAAAGTCAAGGAACTGGAAATCGCGAGCAAGTACAAGTCCGAGTTCCTCGCCAACATGTCGCACGAGTTGAGGACCCCTCTCAACAGCATGCTCATTCTGTCCCGCCTGCTTATGGACAACAAGGACGGCAACCTCTCCACCAAGCAGGAGGAGTTTGCAAGAACCATTCACAGTTCCGGCAACGATCTGTTGAACCTGATCAACGACATCCTCGACCTGTCGAAGATCGAATCCGGCAACATGGAAATGGTTCTGGAAGAGGTGAATCTCGAAAGAGTGACGGAAACCCTGAAGCGCAACTTCCAGCCGCTGGCCGACGACAAGGAACTGGGATTTGCCATCGAACTCGATCCCACGCTTCCGGAAGCCATGATCTGCGACGCCAAGCATCTGGAACACATCCTGCGCAACCTGCTTTCCAATGCGTTCAAGTTCACGGAAAAAGGAGGCATCACCATTCATATCCGGCGCCCCTCTTCGGACATCATACTGGCAAACAAAAAACTGCGTCACGAATCCGCCATTGCCTTCAGTGTCACCGATACAGGCAAAGGCATTCAGGAATCCAAGCGGGTGCAGATATTTGAAGCCTTTCAGCAGGAAGACGGCACCACCAGCCGCAAGTACGGCGGCACCGGGCTGGGCCTGTCCATCACCCGCGAGTTCGTCCGCCTGATGGGCGGCGAAATTCAGTTGCAAAGCAAGGTGGGCGAAGGCTCCACCTTCACCGTCCTTCTGCCGGAGATAGTCGAACAGCCGGTTGGCATTTTAAAAACAGAATCAGCAAAGGGTAATGGCGGCAATGGACGCAAGTCCAAAAAGGCCCGAACCCAAAGCCCGGGCATCCAATCGACCGAAGTGGACGACGACCGCAAGGAAATCCGCGCCTCGGACCGCACTCTTCTCATCATCGAAGACGACCTGAAGTTTGCCAAAGCTCTAAAAGACATGGCACACGATAAGGGGTTCAAATGCCTCATCGCTGACGATGGAGAAAACGGCATCCTTCTGGCCCAGCAGTTTCAGCCCTCGGCTATCATCCTGGACATCGGCCTCCCCGGCATCGATGGCCTGATGGTCATGGAGAAATTGAAAAACCATCCCGACACCAAGCCCATCCCCGTCCATTTCATATCCGCTTACGACAAAGATAAGGAAGCCATGGCGTTGGGGGCGATCGGCTTCGTGAAGAAACCGGTCACACAGGAAAAAATCGACGAGGCATTTTTACGCATTGAAAAAGTGATTTCCAAGCGGATCAAGAACCTGCTCGTGGTCGAGGACGAGACCATCGTTCAAGATGAAATAAAAAAATTGCTGGACAACGGCCAAACCCACGTCATCTCCGCGAGCTCGGCGGAAGAGGGTTTGACGGTCTTGGAGAAAAGTGAGGTGGATTGCATTGTCCTTGACCTGCACCTGGGAGGGATCTCCGGCTTTGATTTTCTTGAACAGATAAAAAAGAAAAAAAAGTTCAAGAATATCCCGGTGATCGTGTACACCGGCCGGGAATTGACGCCTGATGAAGAAGTGAAGCTCAAGCGGTATTCGGAAAGCATCATCATCAAAGGAGCCCATTCGCTCGACCGCCTCATCGATGAAGCCACCCTGTTCCTCCATAAAGTCGCACACCCGAATGAGGACAGCCCCACCGGGTCGGAAGGGAATTCCCTCGATACCAAAGTGTATGCCGGAAAAAAAATCCTCATTGTCGATGACGACCTGCGGAACGTTTTCGCCCTGGCGCACGTTCTGGAGGAATACGACATGAATGTGGTCATCGCCAAACACGGCAAGGAAGCGCTGGAGCAACTCGGCAAAAACAAGGATGTGAACCTCGTCCTGATGGATATCATGATGCCCGAGATGGATGGTTACGAATGCATGCGGCATATTCGCAAAATTCCGGAATTCAAAAGCCTGCCCATCATCGCGCTGACAGCCAAGGCCATGAAGGGCGACAAACAGAAATGCCTGGAGGCGGGAGCTAACGACTATCTGACCAAGCCCGTGGATATAAACGTTCTTCTAAACCAAATCAAAGTTTGGGTCCTGCATGAAAGCGAACGCTGAAAACACACAATTCCTTTCCGAAGAGGAATTCAATGAAAATCTCGAGTTGTGGGCCCTGCTTGAAGTGATTTACCAGAAGTACGGGTACGATTTCCGCAACTACAATTACAGTTCCATTCGCCGTCAGTTGAAGCGCCGCATGGAAGTGGAAAAAATCGACTCCATTTCCCAGATACAGCACCTCATCCTGAATGACAAGAAACTCTTTCATAAAGTCATTTCGGATTTTTATATCAATGTAACCGAACTGTTCCGGGACCCCGCGTTTTTCAAATCAATACGCAATCGCGTGGTGCCTCTCCTCAAATCGTATCCGTCGATCAAAATCTGGCACGCAGGTTGTGGCACCGGCCAGGAAGTTTATTCCCTGGCCATATTGCTTCAGGAGGAAAACCTGTTTGAGCGGACACACATTTATGCCACCGACGTCAACGGCGAAGCCTTGCAAAAGGCCCGGGAAGGCATCTATCCGGTGGGACTGATCAAGGAGAACGCCCACAACTACCTGGAATCCGGAGGAATGGAAAGCCTTTCCAAATACTGCACCGTCAATTACGGCAACGTCATCATGAATGGGGAACTCAGAAAGCACATTTCTTATTTCGACCACAATCTGGCCACCGACAGTTCCATCGGCGAAATGAATCTGATCTTTTGCCGGAACGTTCTTATTTACTTCAACAACGAATTGAAGAGGAGAGCCGTCAGTGTCTTCTGGGAATCTCTTTGCCATAAAGGATTTTTCTGTGCAGGCGCCAATGAGCGCCTGCTTGGCGAAGAAAACGAAGCGATGTTTGAAGTGTTCGACGAAAAGAACAAGATTTATAGAAAGAGAGAAGCGGCTTGATTTGTAAATATTCGGAGGGGGGACATGACCAAAGCGAGAAAGGCCGCCCGTTTAACCTCGAAAGCCAAAAGTACTATGAATACCGATAAGAACGATGATCGCCCCTACATTCTTATTGTGGACGATGTGGAAGCCAACCTGGTGGCATTGGAAAGCCTCCTGGAAGAAGAGAAATGCCGTATCGTCCGCGCCGACTCGGGAAAAGAAGCGCTGGCAAAAGTATTGGAACACGACTTTGCCCTCATCCTTCTCGACGTTCAAATGCCCAACATGGACGGTTATGAAGCCGCTTCCTTGATCCGCGGCATCGAGAAAACCCGCTACATCCCGATCATTTTCATCACCGCTTCCAGCAAGGAAGAACCCTTTGTCTTCAAGGGGTACCAGCGCGGCGCGGTTGACTACCTTTACAAACCGCTCAATCCACTCATCCTCAACAGCAAAGTTCGGGTATTTCTGGATCTGCACAAACAAAAAAAATTGATCCAGAATCAGGCAAAAAACCTGAAAGGGCAGGTGGAGGAGATGGAGCAATTAAAGAATCTTGCCGACCGCGCCAATAAGGCCAAGTCGGAGTTTCTCTCCGCTATGAATCATGAAATCCGCACCCCGTTGAACGCCATCTTCGGTTACGCGCAGATCATGAAGCTTGATGAAATGAACCTCACTCCCCGTCAGCGCAATGGAGTCGAAGGCATTTACCGCGCCGGACAACATCTGATGCGGCTGATCGACAACGTCCTCGACCTTGCAAAGATCGAAGCCGGCAGGATGACGGTCGATGCCCAGGAATTCGACCTCGTCGAAATTCTTCTCGACATCACCGTTATGTTCGAATCGGTCTGCAAGACGAACAACATCGACTTTTTCATAGAAGGACTCCCAATGGACCAGCCCTGCTGGGTGCTTGGAGACGATCAGAAACTGCGGCAGGTTTTGATCAACCTCATAGGCAACGCCACCAAGTTCACCGAGAAAGGTGGAATCAGCCTGAAGGTAAAGCATCTCGGAAACTGCCAATTTCAATTTGGCGTCAAGGACACCGGGAGGGGCATCCCAAAAGAAAAGCAGGCGCTGATCTTCGAACCGTTCTGCCAAACCGAACTGGGGCAGTCGAAAGGCGGGACCGGACTCGGCCTGGCCATTTCTAAAAGGTTCATTGAGTTGATGGGCGGCCAAATGAAGCTCATCTCGGAAGAAAACAAAGGAAGCTGTTTTTATTTCACTATCCCGCTCCAGGCCGCCGAATCCAAACCCAAAACCCACGGCATCTTTGAGACCCTCCGTTACAAGCTACCCACGGGATGCAGTGTGAGAGCCCTCATTGTCGATGACATTCCAGATAACGTCGAAGTCCTTTCCCAGCTCTTGATCGAGTTGGGCCTGGACGTCAGATCTGCGGAGAATGGACAAGAAGCCATCGAATCCGCAACGGTATGGAAACCGGATATTGTTTTCATGGACTACCAGATGCCCGTCATGAACGGATTCGAAGCCGCCAAGGAAATCCGGGCCCTGTACGGGGATGAATCCGTAAAGATCATCCTGCTTTCGGCCTCAGTGCTTTCCCACGAGAAAGAGGACCTTCTTAAGGAAAACATCCACAACGGGTTTCTCTCCAAACCCTTCATGCAAAGGGAAATCGTCACCATCCTCGAACAGCTTCTCGATATCAAGTTCGATACCCAGAACGTATAACGACTTTCCCGCTTTTCCACCGGCGCTAGTGCCGGTTCCGGGTTTTCCTCCCTTACAATATTGGTTATCCGGGCATTCAGAGCAATTGCCCGTATCCCCGCAAATGTAGGAGCCGGAATCCGACGGGCAACTGTGCCAGCGGTGACAACCTAAGCGGTGCGTTTCAGCGTTGAGGGGAAGCACTAGAACAATCAGAAGAGCGATCAACCACCTCACAACGGGCCACCATAAAAGGGTTATATATGCCTGAATTGACATGATTCTATTCCTGATATATTCTTCGGCAAGAGGAATCAGACTCATCTCGAAACCAAATGATGCCCATGAAGAATTCGTTGCTAATTATCCCTCTTCTTTCCATCCTGATAGGCTGTGCAACCAAGGGTGTACACCCACCGGAAAGAGTTTCTTGGGTGACACCAGAAAAAATCAAGGAGCAAGCAGAGGTTGATAAACTCCTAGACTCTGAAAAAGGGGCAGAGCAGGAAAAAGCTGATACAAAACCGGTTGAGGTCCCGCTAATTAAGGGTGGTTTGGGGTATTCATTTGACCTTTTGTATAAAGATTTAAATCTAATTGAGTACAAAGTCCCCGGTGAAATTGAAAAGTTTGGAGAGGTGACCAAAGTCCAAAAGGACGATTTTTTCCCGTTTGTCACTTTAAATTTTGGTCCATTGACTGGTAGGCTTTATAGCGTGACTGGCGTGAAGCTTTATTCACTCCAAATTAGCCAAGGGCCCTTACCCTGCCTCGACGATTTTTCCATCGTTTTAAAAGCTATTGAAACAAAATATCCAGCATTAAACAGATATCTCCCCTTCAAAGGTGATGAAAACTTCAAAGGCATTGGCTTTGCCCCAAGGTTTTATTTTAATTATGGCGCTTACTCTCGAAAAACACCCAGAGGGAATTATGTAGAGGTGATGTGCGGGAAACACCAATCCAATAGGCCCGCTCTAGTCATTCAATATTTCAATGAGGGGTACAAGAAATTATATGAAAGTGAGAAAAAGGTTTTTCGTGAAGATAACCAAGATGCAATTCTTAAACAAAAAGGGATTGACCTCGACCACCTGTAATTTATCTTCATAATAATCAAAGCACACTCCAAACCTCGCCATCATTGACCCTATACTGGCACTACCACCACAAAATAAAAAAGCACCTAGAGGCCAAAGCCATCTAAGTGCTAGTTTTATTTGGTACCCCCGACTGGATTCGAACCAGCGACCTACGGATTAGGAATCCGTTGCTCTATCCTGCTGAGCTACGGGGGCGTATCATTTTCTTTGCTCCGGTATCCGCCAGCAGACCGCAGGCAACCTGCCCCGCCCGCCAGTCATCGCGCGACCGACAAGCCGAATCATACCACGCATGCCACACCCCATAAATCAGTTTCTGGTGCGTTCCCTTTCCTCAGGCCTCATTCACTCATGTGCTCAAAAGCCTTATAATGAAGTCCTGAAATGACGGAAGGCATATGCACATTGCATTGGATTCAACACGCCCTCCCCTGCAATCCGGTCCTTTCCCGCTCCACCTTTCAACGGAAGGCCATGACAACCAGACCCGCAAAAGCAAACGAACAACCACCCATCATCTTTTTCGACGGCGTGTGTGGGCTGTGCAACAGGTTTGTGGATTTTCTTATACGCAAGGACCGGGCAGAGGAGTTCCGCTTCTCTCCCTTGCAGGGTGAAACCGCACGCCAGGTGCTGGGTGCGCCTGGAGAGACCTCAATGGACAGTGTCGTGCTGGTGGAAGGGGACCGCGTCTTCGTGAAATCCACGGCGGCGTTGCGCATCTTCCGCCGCCTTGGGGGTGTCTGGTCGTTGCTGTGGATTTTCCGGTGGGTGCCCGTCCCTATTCGTGACGGAATTTACGAATGGATCGCGAAGAACCGCTACCGCCTGTTCGGGAAAAAAGAAAACTGCCGCATTCCGTCTCCAGAAGAACGCGCCCGGTTTCTCGATTGACAGGAATGCTTTCAGCGAAACCGCTTAAATCGAAACGGCCATCAAACCAGGGCTGGCGTGGAGTTCAAGGAATTGAGGAGGGCCCTCGTTCGTTCGCGCGAGCTTTCGGGGAGCTCGCAGTCGGCCAGCATCATTTCCAGAAAAGAAAAACCCGCCTCCGACCTTCCCCTTTCATAGAAACGTTCGAACAGTTGCATGTATAAGGACGGAAAACCCTTGTAGGACTCGCAGAGGTGACAGCCGATTCCGATAGCGGGCTCCAGGCCATCCGGCCATTTCAGGAACCAGTCGATTCCTCTCATATAACCATCGATCTCGATCTGCACTTCTTCCTGAAGCCGGTCTGGGGTCAGCACATGCTTGTACAACTCAGAAACGCGGTAATCGCCGACGATGACCTCCATGATATCCGGCAGGTCTTCCCGCTTGCAATTGGTCAACCCGTAAAACCGGTGGACGATGAGACCGGTGTTCATCTCATACTCCTTATTCACGCGGAAATACATCTGCATCAAAAACCGTTCCAGATTCTTTTTCTCCAACAACCCCGGATACACAAAGGCATGCCGGCAGGCGCCGTAGCCCATGGTACCTTCCTGCGTCGGCACGGAAAAATAAAAAGCCCCGCCCGGTTTCAACACCCGCCGCACTTCGGACACCATGCGGTGCGGATTGGTCAGGTGCTCGAAAGTTTCGTAGCAATACACCGCATCAAAATGATCCGTCCCAAACGGCAAATCCTGCTCGCTCACATCCACCAGGGAAACATCGAATCCCTGCGCACGGGCGTGATTCACAATATCGCGTCCCGCATCCACCCCGTGCACCTCGTTGCCCACTTCTTTCAGACTTTTCAGCAGGGCTCCGGAGCCGAAACCGATCTCCAGCACGCGACCGTGGCAGATGTGTTCAAAACAACCCTGATCGACCCCGCTGGGCCGGTATTCCTCGTAAGTGGTATGGGCGACGGACTTGGTCATGATGGGCGTATCCTCCTTTTATATCTATAGATCGGGAAAATCGAAAATTTCCATTAGCCTTTTTTGGCACCAGATCGGGGAAAAGCCGAAAAAAGCGGAGGCGCCCACCCGTTGGCGGAAAGACAGGCCATTTTCAGTCAATTTCCAGATGACTCTCAAAATCCGTCACACGTCTTGATTCGGCCATTTCATTCGGTATATCATTTTCAAGAGTCCCCGACTCACCGAATATCCGCAAATTCAACCTGAAGTAAAGGTTCCAAGGAGCGTTCATGATACGAGTACGAGCCAGCCAGATCTTCACCCACGCGGTGGAAGACGCGGTGGCGGCGAAAAAATTGCTGGATGAAGGCAAGCCCTTCACCGAAGTGGTATCGCAGTACAGCACCTGCCCGTCCAAGGAAAACGGCGGCGACCTGGGCTGGATGCCGGAAGACAACGCCATGGCGCTGATGGGCGAAATCAGTGAGCAGGATCAGGGCAAAATCCTGGGCCCCATCCATTCCCCCTACGGCTACCACATCCTCCAGATCACCGAGATCGAGAAAGAGGAAGAGGAAATCGTGTTCAACCCGGACACGCCCATGACCGAGGTCAACCGCGTCCTGCCGGAAGTCCACACCCTGCTGTTCAAGCACTTCCACATCGGCATGCCCGTCACCGGTTACAAACCGGAGGAAACCATCTTCACCGTGTGCGAACAGCACGGCAAGACCGTGGGCCAGGTGCTTTCCCTGCTCAACAAGGAAGCCGGGGGCAAGCAGGTCCGCTTCATTTCCCCGGAACAGCTCAAGGAAAAAATGAAAAACGGCGAGCCCATCGTCCTGCTCGACATCCGCGAGCAGTGGGAGCGCGATATCGCCTGCATCGAGGAAGCCACCTTCATCACCCGTGAAAACTGCGAGTCGGTGCTGGCGGACCTCGCGCCCGATTCGGAAATCGTGGTGGTGGACTGGAAAGGCGACCGCACCGAGAGCTTTCAGAAGTTTCTCGGCCAGCGCGGCTTCACCAACGTGCAGGGCATCGAAGGCGGCATCGACGCCTGGGCGGAAAAGGTGAACACGCGCATGGCGCGTTACGACATCGATGAAGAAGACGACGACTACCGCTACGAGGACATTTTCGATGATGCCCCGTAAACGGTAACGAACTCAAAGAGGAAAGCTTCCTATGGGAGCTTTCCTTTTTTTTGCCCTGCGGCCGGCGGGGCTGAATTTCATCCGGACTTCGCCATGGCTCCTCTGCTCAAAATCGAAAACCTGGTCACTTCCTTCTACATAGAGGAAGGCAAGGTCGAGTCCGTACGCTCCGTCAACCTGGAGATCGCACGCGGCGAGACGGTGGCGCTGGTCGGCGAGTCCGGTTGCGGCAAGTCGGTCACCGCCCTCAGCGTCATGCGGCTTGTGCCCACCCCTCCCGGCCGTTACGAGAGCGGCCGCATCCTGTTCGACAACCGCGAAATCTTCAAACTGACGGAAGAGGAGATGCGCGGCATCCGCGGCAACGACATCAGCATGATTTTTCAGGAGCCGATGACCTCCCTCAATCCCATCTTCACCATCGGTGACCAGATCGTCGAGGCCATCGTCCTGCACCAGAACAAAACCGAAGCCGAAGCGCGCCAGCTTGCCATCGAACTGCTCGACCGGGTGCGCATCCCCTCCGCCGCGCAACGCATCGACCAGTATCCGCACGAGTTGTCCGGCGGCATGAAACAACGCGTCATGATCGCCATGTCCATCTCCTGCCGCCCGGCGCTCCTCATCGCCGACGAACCGACGACGGCGCTCGACGTCACCATCGAGGCGCAGATCCTCGACGTGCTGGCCAATCTGCGCGACGAAACGCAGATGTCCATCCTGCTCATCACGCACAACCTCGGCATCGTGGCGCAGTTCGCCGACCGGGTGGCCGTCATGTACGCCGGAAAGATCGTGGAAGAAGCGCCGGTGGTGGAACTGTTCGAGGATCCCAAGCATCCGTACACGCGCGGCCTTCTGCGTTCGCTACCCAAAGACGAGCCGGGCAAACCTCTGGAGACGATCGCCGGCACCGTGCCCAATCCCGTCAACCTGCCTTCGGGGTGCGCGTTTCACCCGCGCTGTCCCGATGTCATGGACGAATGCAGTCGGGAAATTCCGCCGGTGTACCGCACCGGCCCCAACCAGACGGCCGCCTGTTATCTTTACAAAACCAACGCCGTGGCGCAGGAATCATGAAGACCCTGCTGGAATTGAAAAATCTGAAAAAATACTTTCCCGTTTACGGTGGTGTGTTTTCCCATGTGGTGAACGAGGTGAAGGCAGTGGACGACGTGTCCCTGGACATTGGCGAGCAGGAAATCCTGGGCCTCGTCGGCGAGTCGGGTTGCGGCAAAACCACGATCGGACGCATGACCCTGCGCTTGATCGAACCCACCGCCGGGCAGATCGTCTTCCGCGACCGCGACATCACGCAACTGTCCAACCGGGAGATGGAACGCCTGCGGCCGAAAATGCAGATCATCTTTCAGGACCCGTTCAGCTCGCTCAATCCCCGCTTCAACGTCGAGCGCATCATCGGCGAGGCCATGCTGGTGCACGGCAAAGCCACCCGGCAGAACCTGCGGCAGAAGGTCGGCGACGTGATGGAGCAGGTTGGGCTGTCGCCGCGTTACATGCGCCGTTATCCGCACGAGTTCTCCGGCGGTCAACGGCAGCGCATCGGCATCGCCCGCGCCCTGGCACTCGATCCGGAATACATCGTCTGCGACGAACCCGTTTCGGCGCTGGACGTTTCCATCCAGGCGCAGATCATCAACCTCCTGCGCAAACTCCAGCAGGAGAAGAACCTGACCATGCTGTTCATCTCGCACGATCTCAACGTGGTCAAGCACCTGTCGCAACGCACCGCGGTGATGTACCTCGGCAAGGTGGTGGAAGTCGCGCCCACCGATGTGCTCAACCGCGAGGCGGCGCACCCGTACACACAGGCCCTGCTTGCCGCCAAGCCATCGCTCAATCCCCGCGACCGCGAAAAGAAAGTATCCCTCGGCGGCGATGTGCCCTCGCCGATGAAGCCCCCGTCCGGATGCCGCTTCCACACCCGTTGCCCGGAAGTCATGGACCATTGCAAACACGAGGACCCGAAGAAGGTGGAACTCCGCCCCGGTCACATCGTGTACTGCCACCTGTACACCTGACCGGCCGTTCATGCTCGACGACCTCCTTCACGTCCTGCAACTGGTCTCGCCCTCGTTCCTGATTATTGGCCTGGGGTTCCTTTTTGCGCGGCAGGTACCGATCGACCCCAAACCGCTTGTGCGGCTGACCATGGCCCTCCTGCTTCCCTGCTTCGCATTCCATCACATCAGCGGCATGAACCTGGAAGGCGGCCTGCTGGGCAACGTGTTCCTTTCGGCGTGGATCATTCTGCTTTTACCCGGATTTCTTGCATGGCTGATTTTGCGTCGTCGTAAAGAAATCGGACGCGGGGTGTACCTGCCCATCATGTTCATGAACTCCGTCAACCTGCCCTTCCCCATCATGCAGGCGGCGTATGGCGATACCGCAATCCCGTTCGGACTCATGTTTTTCCTCGCCTCGTTTGTTGCCGTCTTCACCATCGGTTTGTTTCTCGTGTCGTCCGAAAGCGGATGGCAGCAGATTTTCAAGGAACCGGTCGTGTACCTGGTAGCGCTGGCGCTGGCCATCAACACGTTTGGGACGCCTCTCCCCGCATTCGTACGCGAGCCGGTGCGCATTCTCGCCGGAGCCAACATCCCCATGGTCCTGCTGATCCTGGGCATGCACCTGGCACAAGTGAAGGTGACGCAGTTGCGCCTGACGTGGATGGTGGTCGGTTTCCGTTTTTCGTTCGGACTGCTGGCGGGCCTGCTGTGCGTGACCATCCTGCCCCTGGACGACCTCGCCCGCAAGGTGGTCCTGCTGGAGAGCATCATGCCCTGCGCCGTGATCAACATCCTGCTCTCCGGCAAGTACAACGCCAACCCGGAACTGGTCGCCTCGTCCATCCTCGTCTCCACTCTGCTGGCACTGGCCATCATTCCCGCCACTCTTTTGATGCTGGGCTGAAGCGCCCCCTCCCTACCCTGAAACACCTGTAAATTCAGAATTCATTTGGATTTAACCGCGGCACCCCCTCCAGTCCGGGTCATTTGTGCCGATAACAAGTAACAGGGCCCGCATGGCGTCATTGAGGACTGGAAACACGTTGCCAAACAGCCATAAACCAATGAAAACATTGCAGAAATCCCATTTCCGTGGTAATTTTATTGGAATCCGAAATTCTATCACGAGCACTTACCCAAGGAATTGACCTGTGGATGCCGCATCCCTCGTAGGGGTCCTTTTAGGACTGGGGTTGATCATCGGGGCCATTTTCCTGGGCGGGGATTTGAGCCATTTTTTCAACCTGCCCGGAATCATGATCGTTCTCGGCGGGACCATCGCCGCCACCCTGATCACCTTCCAATTGAAAGACGTCATCGCCGCCTTCCGAGCGGCTATTTTCGTTTTCTCGGAGAAAAAATCCGATCCCAACGACATGGTGGAGACCATGATCGAACTGTGCAGCATCAGCCGCCGTCAGGGGCTCATTGCCCTCAGCCGCATCGAGTATGAAAACGACCTCCTCCGCAAGGCGTGCAATCTGATTGCAGACGGGTCGAAAGAAGAAATGATCCGCGACACGCTGAACATCGAAATCGAATCGATGAAACAGAGGCATTTCATCATCCAGGACATCTTCCGCAAAATGGCGTCCTATGCGCCCTCTTTCGGCATGATGGGCACGCTGATCGGCCTCGTGCAGATGCTCCGCCAGTTGAACAACCCGGACACCATCGGCCCCGCCATGGCCGTAGCCCTGCTGACCACCTTTTACGGCATGCTGTTATCGACTTTATTTTTTCTGCCCATCGCGGGAAAATTGAAGGACCGGACTCTGGTGGAGTTGACCAATCTGGAAATCATGTTTGAAGGCGCCATCTCCATTCTCGAAGACAACAACCCGGTTTTCGTTTATGAAAAGCTGTCTTCCTATGTGCCCGCCAAACGTCGGCGGCCGCCGCGCCCCACGGGAGCGGCTTACCAGACGGGGTGACTCATGGCGAAGAAAGACGACGATAAAGAAAATATCCAGCTCATCCGGGAACAGCTTCGCGCGCAGAAAGCGCAGTTGAAAAAGCTGGATGTCGAAAAGGTGCGCCAAGAAACCCGCTTCAAGCACATGCTGACGGTCACCGGCAAGAAAATCACCAAACTCCAGCAAACCGTCGAGGACCAGCAGGAACAGATCAAGTTCCAGCG
Source organism: Nitrospina gracilis Nb-211 (assembly GCF_021845525.1). NCBI lineage: Bacteria > Pseudomonadati > Nitrospinota > Nitrospinia > Nitrospinales > Nitrospinaceae > Nitrospina > Nitrospina gracilis. The sequence continues at coordinate 1,955,666 of NZ_JAKJKD010000001.1, forward strand.
GGGGCTCGGCCCGAGCCGGGCGATCAAGTCTCCCACCGCCAAAGAACCGGCACCCAAAAAGGAAGAAACCAAAGACGATGCCGATGTTCCTCGTTATGAAGAGTTGACGCGCACGCTGAAAGCCCTGCAAAGGAAAAACCTCCATCTCACGGAACGAGTCAAACAGGAACGAAAAGAACGCGAGCGTCTGGCCCGTGAGAAAGGCACGATGGCGCGTGAGATCAAACGGCTCCGCAACGACGTGGGCCCGGTGGAGAACGTGCAGTCAAAGGCCGTATCCCTGAAAATGCTGATGGAAAAATCCACAGAGAGGTTTGAAAAACTGCTCACGGAAAAAGACGGCCTGATCAAGATGTATGAAAAGATGATCCAGACGAACAAACGGGGAGGAGACACGCTCACACTCACTTCCGACATGATCGGCCAAATTCAGGACGAACTGGACAAAACACGCGCCGAAAAGGAAGAACTGGAAGAGGAAATCAAAGCCCGTGACCGTCAGTTTGAAGTGCAATTGAATTATGAAGTCCAGCGGGCAAAAGAACGCATGCAAAAAAATCTGCATATCCGGCGCCGCCAGCGGGAGAGCCTTGCCGACTTTGCTGAGGAGGTGCAGGATGAACGGAGCGGACAGGCCTGGCTGGTGACCATGGCGGATATGTTCACCCTGCTTCTTACCTACTTCATCATTTTGTATTCGCTGTCCTCCATCAACATGAACCGTTTCAAGGAAGCGATTCTCGGGCATGAAAAGGCGTCCATCGGCCTCCTTGAGCTTCTGGACGCGGCGGAAGTCAAGGAGTCTCTGGACGTATTGACGGGACTCAAATCTGATAATATTCTGACAGAGGTCAAAAACGTGGCCAAGGTGGAAAGCCTGTCAGAAGTGATGACCATTTCCACCGACCAGTCGAAGATCATCGTCAAGGTTCCTTCCCAATCGCTGTTCGATGAAGGGAACGCCGAGTTGAACCTGGACCGGGGAAAAGAAGTGCTCGACGAGTTGATCCGAATCACGGAAAAGTACCCTTATTACAAAATCAACATCAACGGGCATACCGACAATTCGGAGATTCCCAACAGCCGCTTCGCCAGCAACTGGGAACTGTCTTCTGCCCGGGCCACTTCCGTACTGAGGTACTTCATTGATCAGAACATCGACCCAAAACGCATGACCGCCACCGGATTTGCTGACACGTTTCCCATCGCCACCAATAAGACCGAACGCGGCCGTGCCCTGAACAGGAGAGTTGAATTTGTTCTGGAAAAAGAAGACTGACAACAGCAAAGACGAAAAGGGAAAGCTGTTTCACGTGCCTAAGGAAGACCAGCGGCAGGCGTTCCGCATTTCTCCGGATCCGGCGGAGCCGATCCTGGTTTCCATAGAAGGCAAGACCGTCAAGGTACTGGAAATCAGCTCCGGCGGAATTTCATTCCGGAACAGCGACTTCAAGCCCAAGGCCGTGTACCCGGTTTCGTTCAGCCTTCCCATCACCGGCGGATTCATCAAAACCAAACTCCGTATCCTGCGCGTCAACCGGGAGGGCATCTGCCAATGCCGGTTCGTCGGATTGGATGAACGGGCGGAGGACGACATCCACCGTTACGTGCTGGCCCGTCAAAAAGAACTCCTTCGAAACCGCAAACGATCCGAAACCGAGTAACAATGCCTCCTCACTCATCCGACCCGTCTCCCTGGAGCGACGTGGAACTGCGCCTGATCCGGGAACGCGAACTGTTTCTGCACAAACATTCCATCATCAAGAAGGCTGAGGCCCGGCTGGAAGAACTGAAGGAAGTGATGATCGCCGAACTGGCGAAGGACCCCGGCCCCGTTCCCCTGGGCACCGATCTCAAGCGTGGGAAAATCACCAAAGGTGAAAACAACAAGGGGTTTCCCTTTGTGTCTCTCGACATCCCGCAGTTTTTCACCAAGGAAGAATACTTCACCTACCGCGTGTTGTTCTGGTGGGGGCACTACCTGGGTTACTCGCTGGTGCTGAAGGGCCCGGCGCTACCGCAATACCTCGACTGCCTGCTCGCGCGGAGAGGGGATGCGCGGTTCGCCGATATCTGGCTGGCTCGCCATGACAGCCCCTGGGAATGGGAACACGCGGACAACCATTTCTCTCCGGTGCAGGAACCGACTGATAATGATGTCCGCCAACTGGTGAACGGCATCCAGTACATCAAGGTCATCCGCATGATCCCCGTTATCGAACCCGGCTTCACGGAAGTGGACTGGTCGGCGGAAGGCGTCCGTACCTATCGCGATCTCATCCGCCTGACACAAAAATAACGGCGGCTTTCAGGAAGGCGGGATGAACACCAGCGGATGCATCCACAACACATCGCGGCTCGGCAGGACCAGCATGGGCCCTCCCTCTTCCGGATTTTTCAGATACACCATCTCGTGCGCGGAGTCGGGAATGGGAGAGACCCGCGCGTCGGGGATGTGAAGCGGCGTCGGCGTCATGAAACTTTTCCGGCGCTGGCGAAGGCGTTCGGGTGTGGATGAGGACGTTTTCGTTTCATCCGTCCGCCGGTGAAAGGCCGAGTCGCTCTTCACCAGTTTGCAGACCCGCGGCCGCTCGTTTTTGATCTGCACCAGATATATCTGATGCAACACCGGAACTCCCGCCGACTGTTGGCAAAAAACACCCACACTGCCTGCGGGGGCGTGCGGCGCGGCGGCATCGTCTTCCATCTTCAGCGCGTAACATTCGCCGGGAAGCGGCTCGGTGGGAAAGATATCGATGGAAGTCACCAGTTCCAGCCCTTCCATCGGTTCCTTCATGTTGTCCAGAAGGACCGGGCCCCGCGCCAGCCGCATGAGGGGAATGCGCAATCGTTGGGAATGCGGTTTCACATCTATTCCTTTAATTAAAATAAATTAAGCAGTAATATCTTACGCCCGGATTTCAAAAATGCGAAAATATAAACCCTTAATCACAATGCCCATACCCTCTCACCGATTTTAAGACACCATGACCCCATCCGAATGCCTCGATTACCTGTATGGCCTGCAGAACAGCGGCATCAAGCTGGGCCTGGAAAACACCACGGACCTGCTGGAAGCACTGGGCAATCCCCAGCACAAGATTCCGGCGGTGCACATTGCCGGCACCAAGGGCAAGGGATCGACCGCGGCGTTTGTGGAGTCCATCCTGCGTGCCGCGGGGTTTCGCACCGGACTGTACACATCCCCGCACATCCGGCATTTTTCCGAACGCATCCAAGTGAACCGTCAACCGATTCCGGAAGACGCGATGGTGGACGGGATTCTGCGCATCAAGGAAACCTCGGAACGCATCGGGGTTCCGGTTACGTTTTTCGAATTCGGCACCGCCCTCGCCTTTCAGTACTTCGTCGAACAAAAGGTGGACTGGAACATAATCGAAGTCGGCATGGGTGGGCGGCTGGATTCCACCAACACCTGCCAGGGGGAAGTGTGTATCGTCACCTCCATCTCACGCGATCACGAAAGCAGTCTGGGCACGGAACTGCCCCGCATCGCGTTCGAGAAGGCCTCCATCATCAAGGACACCTGCACCGTGGTGACGGGCGTGCACCAGCCCGAAGTGTTCCGCGTGATCGAGGACCGCGCGCAGGCATTCAACTGCCGCCTTCTGCAACTGGGCCGTGATTTCAAAATCAACCTGCGCAGTCACCTGCCGGGAGGGTTGACGTTCGATTACGAAAGCCCCGCCGGAAACTTTGAAGGATTGACCAGCTCCCTGCTTGGGCGTTACCAGGCGCACAACGCGGCGATGGCGATTGCCGCCTGCCAGGCACTCGCCCCCAAAGGCGTGGCCCTCACACCCGATATCGTTCAACGCGGCCTCGCCACGGCGCAATGGGCGGGCCGGCTGGAGGTGGTGAGCGAATCCCCCCTCACGATCCTCGACTGCGCGCACAATCTCGACAGCCTGCAAAAACTGATGGAAGCGCTGGTGGAACTGTATCCCGCGCGTAAATTGCGCGTGGTGCTTGGCATCATGCAGGACAAGCCCTACCGGGAATGTATTGAAATTGCCGCGCAATTCGCCCATCATATCACGCTGACCCGGCCCCGGCAGGACCGCAGCCTGAACCCCGCGGATCTGGCCGGTGAATCCTTTTCCATCGGGCCACTGGAAATCATCGAGGACGTCCCTCAGGCCCTGATCGCCAACCAGAAACAATGTGGACCCGACGAGTTGATCTGTGTGACGGGTTCCATTTTTACCGTCGCCGAAGCCAGAGAACATATTGAACGAACCGGTCTCAAATAAGGCGGTCCTTTTTTTGATGATGGCGTTGCTGGCTGTCTTGCCCGGAGCCTTTCCGTCCCCCTCCCTCGGCCAGACCGCACCCTCCTCATCCACCACGGAACCGCAGGAAGCCCCCGTGGAAATCACCGCCGATTACATGGAGCACCTGGTCAAAGAAAACCTCGTCAAAGCCCGCGGCAATGTGGTGGTCCGGTATCAGAACCGCACCGTGCGCGCCGACAACATGGCCATCAATACCGAGACGGGCCAGGGGCACGCGCAGGGCAACGTGGTGATGAAGATGGAAGACGGCTCCACCGTGGAAGCCGTGCGCGGCGACTTCAACATCAAAACCCACCGCGGTATTCTGTTGCGCAGCCGGGGAACGTTGAAAGGTCAGCAGGGTCAGGAATACTACGTATCCGGCAAAACCTTCCGCCGGTTTTCCGACGAACACTACCAGACGGAAGACGCCACACTCACCACCTGCACCGGGGTTTTGCCCGACTGGATGATCGAGGTGGGCAAGGCCGATATCCTGGTCGAAGACCGCGCTCTGTTCACCGGCGGCGTGTTTCGCATCAAAGGCATTCCCTTTATATACATTCCGGTGGGCTACGTCCCCCTCATCAGCGAACGCAAAAGCGGATTCCTGATGCCCAGCGTCGGCACCAGCAATCTGGACGGCCTCACCATCCAGAACCGGTATTTTTGGGCCATCGGCCGATCGTACGACGCCACCATCGGCGCCGATTACATGGAAAATCGCGGCCTGCGTTCATCGCTCGAGTTCCGTTACCAGCCCAGCGAAACCACTGAAGGCTGGTGGCGCGGTGAGCATTTGAAGGATGACATTTCAGGAAGGACGTTCTGGAAACTCGACGCCCGGCACCAGCAGGTTCTGCCCGGAGACGCACGACTGCTGGCACGGCTCGACCAGACCTCGGCGGCCAACTTCAACAAAACCTTCAAGTCGCAAACGGAAATCCGGACACGAAGAAGCAGTGATTCCTTCATGTCCATATTCAAAGGATGGGAAACCAACTCCCTCGATATTCTGGGACGCTACCGCGAAAGCGAACAGGCCGATCGCGACGACACCTTCGGCATCCTGCCGTCGATCACCTGGGTCACGCAGTCATTCCAACTGGGCAACAGCGGTTTTTATTTCAATCAGGAAACCAGCGCCACGCAGTTTTTGCTGGACCTCGATCCGACCATCGGCAACGACAACGAGGAGACCCTGCAACGGTTTGATTTTCATCCGCAGGTTTCCTACCCGATCACCTTTGCTCCATGGCTGCGCCTGACGCCGCAGGTGGGGTTCCGCGAGACCTATTACAACAAAGAGCTATCGGACGACATCAACCCGGCCACCAATCAGCCGTTCATCCGTCCGGAGTTCACCAGGGAGGTTTTGGAATTCAGCACGTTTCTGGAAGGACCCAAATTCAACCGAGTCTTCCAACCAACGGAAGTCGGCGACCCCGCGTACAAGCACGTCATCGAACCCCGCGTGCAGTACAATTACATTTCCGGCTTCGACCGGAAAGACCGCGAGAAGATCCGCATCATCGACGCCGTGGATGACATCCGCCCCACCGAGGCCGTCACTTATTTCCTGACCCAGCGCCTTCTGCGCAAGGACATGGATGACAAAGGCAACAGCGAAGTGCGGCAGGTGGCCCGATTCGAGATCAGCCAGAGTTACAATATCAAGGAAGCGCGGCGGTTCCAGACGCCCCTCACGCCCCGCCGGCCGTTTTCCGATCTGCGGTTCGACCTCGACACGCGCCTCACGGATTATTTCATGTTCAATTTCGACAGTGAGTATAATGTGTACGACGGTTTCGTCCAGCGGTTCAACTTCGACGTCGGCATCCGCTTGAGCGAGTGGCTGATGGTGGTGCTGGAAAAACGCCAGGTGCACAATGAATCAGCGATGATTCTCGGCACCCTCGACGTCACGCTTCCCAAAGGCTTGAACTTCAAGTACAGTGCCCGCTTTGACGAATTCAACGACCGCGTGCTGGAGCACAACGGAAGGGCAACCTACAGCGATCCCTGCAAATGCTGGGGATTGTCGTTCGATTTCATCCGCCGCCGCAATATCAACCTCAACGTCAACCAGGCGGAAACCAAAATCCTGCTCAGCTTCGAATTGCGGGGACTCGCCGATTTCGACGGAACGCGTGGTGAGACCTTCATCCACCGCGGCTTTTGATTCAATCTCAATGGAGGACCCATTCCTTGAAGTACTGGAAAAACATTGCCCGGGTGGCGTTGGACATCGGTGCCATCCGTATCAACCCCGAGGAGCCCTTCACCTGGGCTTCCGGCTACCGCATGCCGGTATACAACGACAACCGTCTGTTTCTGGGCGAACACAAGCACCGTTTCCTGATCGCCGAATCGATGCAGGAAGTCATTGAAAGCAGACACATCCCGGTTGACTGCATAGCCGGCACCGCGACGGCGGGCATTCCCCATGCCACCACGCTGGCCAATATGATGGAGTTGCCGCTGGTGTATGTGCGCTCCACAAGCAAAGGGCATGGACTGCAAAATCAGGTTGAAGGCGTCCTCGAGCCGGGACAGGAAGTGGTGCTGATCGAGGACCTGGTTTCCACCGGAGGCAGTGCTTTGAAGGCGGTGGAGGCGCTCCGTGCCGCTGGCGCCCGCGTGGCCCACTGCCTGTGCATTTTCAGCTACGGCTTCGAATCCGCAACAACTGCATTTAAATCAATGGATTGCCAGCTCCACACCCTCCTCACGTTTCCCAACCTGGTAGCCTTCGCCGAAGAAACCGGGCGGATCAATGAGGCGCAGAAAACGCTATTGGATGCCTGGTACGAAGCCCCCTTTGAATGGGCCGCCAAACAGGGTTTTTGAAACCGTTCATTAGCACCAGAAATCCTTAATTTAAATGTACTTATGGGATTATTGGAAGAATCGAAATTTGAGCCGGAATTTGGGATTGACAGAATATATGTTTGATAATAGTATTTAAAGCTCATTTATTTTTGTCTTACCATCGCTCTGTTGCAAAATCACCACTTCCCGACAGCAGACTATTTGAATAGACAACAAAAATTCTTTGGTACGGTTCCAAAGACGGATCCCCTGTAAGATATTTGTTATTTGGAGGTTATTCAGAATGTCAAAATTAGAGTTGGGCCCTGTAGGCCTGCTTCCCCCTTCCGCCGCATCCATGGGTATTTTCCAGCCGGAAAAAGGTTCCCGCAAGCAGTTGCTGGAAGGCGAATGGGTAGATGAGGAGAAGGTCTTTGAAACCGCGGCCGTCAAGCTGTTGACCCGGCGAAACCCGACCCTGTTTCCCGGCCCCCAGATCATCTGGGGCTGGAATGAAGAAGCCCGGCACAAGGCAAAGCTGGCTTTGGATCTGGTTAAGGAAGTCCCTGGCATGAACATCATTCCCATGCCGGATTACCGCCCCATCTATCCGAAAATTGATCCGGAAGCGGTGATCAATCCCTGTCACCCCAACCTGACCGTTCTGCACAACAAAATTCAGGTTTGTATCCTCATCGGGGTGCATTGCCACTTTGCAAACATCACGCTGAAGATGATCCGGGCCAACACCAACTGCTACACGCAGGCCTGGTGTGCTTACGACGGTCATGAAGACGCGTTGCTGTCCATCCGCGATATCGACTCCTCTCTGCTTATCAAAATGGCCGAGACCATCCGGCGGGTTCGCCAGAGCCTGACCCCGTGGGCAGAAACCCCGGAAGGTAAAGAAGAGCTCGAGGAAATCGCCGCCATGAAAGCGAAGAACAAAGCCGAGGACAAGGAAACTGCGGTTCTGTTCAAAGGCGAGCTTCACGAAGGAATTCCGGACACGGAATAACTTCCGGGCAGTTGCTTCTATAGTTTTTAAGGGCCCCGGTTTCCGGGGCCCTTTTCTTTTGCCTTCCCCTCCCTCATGAGTCCGTCGCCACCTTCGCAATAGCCCCCTAAACCTTTATTTTTTAATCAACTCGACACAACCTCCCCCATTTCCTTTCACCCCGGAAAAATGCTTTAAAAATCGCCATCCGGCTTGACTGCCCCCCACCCCCATCTTATTAAACACCTAGCACGCAGGAACAGTTCTCAAAATCGCTTTAACCTTATAAAAAATAAGTTGAAATAATAAACGCCAATTGGAAAGGAACAGCACCCATGGGTAAGATCATAGGAATTGACTTGGGCACCACCAACTCCGTGGTGGCCGTGATGGAAGGCAATGATCCCAAAGTCATTGTCAACGAGGAGGGAAGCCAGACCACGCCCTCGGTGGTGGCTTTCACCAAAGATGGCGAAATTCTGGTCGGCCAGGTAGCGAAGCGTCAGGCCATTGCCAACCCGGAGAACACCATCTTCTCAGTAAAACGCTTCATGGGCCGTTCCTACTCGGAAGTTTCCGAAGAAATGAAAATGGTGCCCTATAAAGTTGTCAAGGGCCCGAAGAACGACGTTCGCATCGAAGTGCAAGGCAAGCAATACAGCCCGCCGGAAATTTCCGCGATGATCCTGCAAAAGTTGAAGAAGTCCGCCGAAGCGTACCTCGGTGAACCGGTAACGGAAGCGGTCATCACCGTTCCCGCCTACTTCAACGACGCCCAGCGCCAGGCCACCAAGGACGCAGGCAAGATCGCCGGGCTCGATGTCAAGCGCATCATCAACGAGCCCACCGCCTCCGCTTTGGCTTACGGTCTCGATAAAAACAAGGATCACATGATCGCCGTGTACGACTTCGGTGGCGGCACCTTCGACATCTCCATCCTCGAAGTCGGCGACAACGTCGTGGAAGTGAAAGCGACCAACGGCGACACGCATCTCGGCGGTGACAACCTCGACCAGCGCATCATCGACTGGCTGGTTGCGGAGTTCAAGAAGGATCAGGGCATCGACCTGAGCAACGACAACATGGCTCTCCAGCGGCTCAAGGAATCGGCGGAAAAAGCCAAAATGGAGTTGTCCTCGGTTTCCGAAACCGAAATCAATCTGCCGTTCATCACCGCAGACGCCACGGGACCGAAGCACCTGAACATCAAACTGTCCCGCGCCAAGTTCGAGTCCATGGTCGATGACCTGCTGGAACGCACCAAGAAGCCGTGCATCAGCGCGCTCAAGGATGCGGGTCTCGACGCCAGCAAGATCGACGAAGCGGTATTGGTCGGTGGTTCCACCCGCGTGCCGCGCGCTCAGCAGATCGTCAAAGACCTGTTCAAAAAAGAGCCGCATCGCGGCGTGAACCCGGACGAAGTGGTCGCTCTGGGCGCCGCCGTGCAGGCAGGTGTTCTGTCCGGTGACGTGAAGGACATCCTTCTTCTCGACGTCACCCCGCTGTCCCTCGGCATCGAAACCCTGGGCGGCGTGACCACGAAACTGATCGAGCGTAACACCACCATCCCGACCCGCAAGAGCGAGACCTTCTCCACCGCGTCGGACAATCAGCCGAGCGTGGAGATCAACATTCTGCAGGGCGAACGCGAAATGGCGAAGGACAACCGCTCGCTCGGCAAGTTCCACCTGGACGGCATCCCCGCCGCGCCGCGCGGTGTGCCGCAGATCGAAGTCACTTTCGACATCGACGCCAACGGCATCCTGCACGTCTCGGCTAAGGACAAGGGTACCGGCAAAGAGCAGAAGATCACCATCACCGACAACACCGGTCTCTCCGACCAGGATATCGAGAACATGGTGAAAGATGCCGAAACCAATGCCGCGGCGGACAAGGAGCGGCGCGAAAAGATCGACGCGCGCAACCAGCTCGACTCCCTGGTGTACAACACGGAGAAAACGATCCGCGACAACAAGGAGAAACTCTCCGAAGACGACGTCAAGGAAGCCGAGTCCGCCATTGCCGAGGCCAGGAAGGCTATCGAAAGCGATGACCTGGAACAGATCAAACAGCAGACCGAGGCGCTCACCCAGGCTTCGCACAAGCTGGCACAGCAGATCTACCAGCAGCAGTCGTCCGCAGAAGGCGGCGAAGGCGATGGCTCCGGTCCGTCCGGTGACGATCAATCCGGCGGTGGTTCAGATAAATCCGCCGACGACGTCGTGGACGCCGAGTACGAAGACATCAGCAACAAGAAATAAAGGCACTCCCTCCCCCGTCCGTCCGGTTTTCCCGGGCGGACGGACGGTCCTTTTCGTTTCACTCCAGGGCCGGTCGGAGGCGAATCCTTAACTATCAATTTCCGGACCGGCGGGCGGCTCCTGGGTGAGTGTGCCCGCCTTCCGTTTTTTGATTCGAAAGATCATGAACGATTCAACCAGTAAACTGCCCGATTTCAGCGACCAGCCTCCTCCCAAGTTCAACGTCACCGACCGGCGCCATTGGGCGCTGGAAGAGGACGCCGTCGAGGAGGAGGAATCCCGAAAAGAACGCCTCCCCACCTACGTGGAACAACTCCGCCAGGAAGCCGAGGAAAAGGACAAACGGCTCAAGGAATACATCGCCGCCTACAAAAACAAGAACGCGGAGAACGATGAATTCCGCCAGCGTCTGCAGAAAGAAAACGAAGGTCGCCTCGCACAGCTCAAAGCCGGACTGTTCAAGCAACTCATCCCCATCGTGGACAACCTGAAACGCGCATCCAGCGCGGCGCAGTCCACCGGCGACTTCGAAAGCTTCAAGCAGGGCATCCACCTCATCCTTTCCCAATTCGAGCACGAGCTGACCCAGCAGGGAATCGAACCCATCCCCGCAGTCGGACGCAAGCTCGATCCCAATACAGACGAAGTCTGCATGACCGTGGATACGGAAGACCCGGCACAGGATGGAATTGTGGTGGAAGAGTTGGAACCCGGTTACCGGTTCCAGGACAAGTTGTTGAAACCCGTTAAAGTGAAAGTGGCTAAACTCAAAAACTGAAGGTGCTCATGGTTAAACGCGATTATTACGAGATCCTCGAGGTTTCACGCGAAGCGTCCGAAGCCGAACTGAAAAAAGCCTACCGCCAAATGGCGCTCAAGTATCATCCGGACAAAAACCCCGGCGACAAGGAAGCCGAGGACAAATTCAAGGAAGCCTCGGAAGCGTATGAGGTGCTCCGCGACGCGGAAAAACGGCGTGTTTACGATCAGTTCGGCCACGAAGGCCTGAAAGGCCAGGGCTTCAGCGGATTTGAAGACATCTTCTCGACGTTCGGCGATATCTTCGGCGACTTCTTCGGCGGAGGACGTCAGCGTACCGGCAACGACCTGCGCGCCGACGCTCAAATCACTTTCGAGGAAGCGGCCTTCGGCGTGCAAAAGGAAATCGACGTGCGCAAGCACGTCATCTGCCAGTCCTGCAAAGGCTCGCGATGCAAACCCGGCACCACCCCCGAACGGTGCGCCACCTGTCATGGCACCGGCCAGGTGGTGCGGTCACAAGGATTCTTCAGCCTGTCCACACCCTGCCCGCAGTGCCGAGGCGCCGGGGAAATCGTTCGCGATCCCTGCACTGGCTGCCATGGCGAAGGCGTGGTGGTGGACAAGAAAACCATCTCCGTCAACATCCCCGGCGGAGTGGACAACGGCTCGCGACTGCGCCTGCGCGGCGAAGGCGAAGCGGGACCCGGCCTGCCCCCCGGCGATCTCTATGTGTTCGTTCACGTCAAGCCGCACGAGTTCTTTCACCGCGACGGGCAGAATATCCTCTGCCGCCTGAATCTCTCCGTCTCGCAGGCCGCGCTTGGAGCCGATATCGAAGTGCCCACGCTCGATGGCGAAACCAAGATCATCAACGTTCCCTCCGGCACCCAATCGGGCGAGACCTACCGCATTCCCGGCGGCGGCATCCCCAACGTGCGGGGTCATGGGCGCGGCGACCAGATCATTCAGTTCTTCGTCGAAGTTCCCAAAAAACTCAACAAGCGGCAGAAGGAACTGTACCAGGAACTGGCGGAAATCGATGGCAAGCCGGTAAAGGAAAAGATCAAAGGGTTCTTCGAGAAGCTGGGGCTGTGACCCGGCTCGATATTCCGACTTCCACGGCAATTACCCAATTTTGTCGGAATACCTTCTTCTTTTCCCACTCCTCATAGAATTTCACCCAAATTTTATTGGTCTTCCCCGATTTTTCTTGTGGTCCAGCCCATCTATGTATATTTTGTAAACGACGGGCTGTTCGAGGCAACCCGCCGCTCTTTTAGAGAAACTCCTTACTAATGGTCTCGGATGGAGGAGAACCCATATGGACCACTCTATCCTTCTCATCGATGATGAAGAAATCCTGCGCAAAACCCTGAGTGACGACCTAGAAGAAGAAGGTTTTCACGTCACCACGGCGGTCAATGGCGAAGAAGGGCTGGAACAGTTCAAGACCCAGCACCCGGATTTGGTGATCGTGGACCTGATTATGGAAGGTATGAACGGCATCCAGGTTTCGCAGGAGATCAAAAAACTGCAACCGAACGCGCCGGTCATGATCTTGACGGGGCACGGCACGTTGGAGTCGGCCATTGATGCCCTTCAACTGAAGGTGCAGGATTACATTCTCAAGCCCGTGAAGCGCGACGAGCTTCTTTCCAAAATAACCAGTTGCCTGGAAAACACCCCTCCCCGGCGCACTCTCAAAAATCGCAAGCCCGCATACAGTCAGAACCTGCAACTGGAGAAAGTCGGGCTCACCAAGCGCCAGCGCGAAGTGGCGAACCTGGCAAGCCAGGGGTACAACGACGAGGAAATCGCACAGATCCTCAAGATCAGCGTGTTCACCGTCAAGTTCCACCTCAAGAAGGCATTCAAAAAACTGAACATCCACAAACGGGTGGAACTGATCCTGTCTTCCAACTGAAACGGGTGACGCCGACGAGGCGGTCGGTTTTAACGAATCACAGATATTGGCTGTGAGGCAGGAAAGTGTAGCCCATCAGATGCTGGTCCACACCGCGCGCGGCTTCGCGTCCTTCCGCAATCGCCCACACCACCAGCGACTGTCCGCGCGCCATGTCTCCGGCGACAAACACACCGGGGACGTTGGTCATCTTGTTTTTATCACACGCCACGTTGCCGCGGCCATCCAACTCCAGCCCAAGTTCTTTCACCAGCCCTTCGTGCACGGGATGCACAAAGCCCATCGCCAGCAGGACCAGCTCCACATCCAGCGTGAACTCGGAGCCGGGAATCTCTTCCATTGCGCGTCGTCCGGTTTTGGGATCGGGGTCGCCGAAGCGGATCTTGACAGCGTGCACCTTTTGGAGCTTGCCGTTTTTGCCGGTGAACTTTTTGGTCAGGATGCTGTAGTCCGTGATCTTGCCGCCCGCTTCCTCGTGGGAAGAACTGAGGCGCAGGGTCATCGGCCATTGCGGCCACGGGTTGTTGGGTGAACGCTCCAGCGGCGGTTCGCTCAACAGCTCGAACTGATGCACCTTCTTCGCACCCTGGCGAAGCGATGTGCCGAGACAGTCGGAACCGGTGTCACCGCCGCCGATGATCAATACATTTTTGCCCTTCGCGGTGATGGCAATGTCTTCGGGAATGGTGTCGCCTTCGTTACGCTTGTTCTGCTGGGGCAGAAAGTCCATGGCGAAATGGACGCCGTCCAGGTCGCGTCCTTCCACCGGCAAGTCGCGCGGTTTTTCGGAGCCGCAACACAGAATGACCGCATCGAAATCCTCCACCAGCGTTTTGGCCGGAATGTCTTTGCCGATGTGCGCATTGGTTTTGAAGATCACGCCTTCCTTTTCCATCAATTCAATGCGGCGCTTAACCACCGTTTTTTCCATCTTGAAATGAGGGATGCCATACATGAGAAGGCCGCCGATGCGGTCGGCTTTCTCAAACACCGTCACTTCGTGTCCGGCATGGTTCAGCTGATCGGCGGCGGCCAGGCCCGCGGGACCGGAACCGATAATGGCCACCTTCTTGCCGGTGCGCTGTTTCGGCGGATTGGGCGCGATCCAGCCATGTTCGAATCCCTGTTCGGCGATGATCTCCTCGATATTGCGGATGGTCACCGCCGGCTCGTTGATGCCCAGCACGCACGCGCCTTCGCATGGTGCGGGGCAGATGCGTCCCGTAAATTCAGGGAAGTTGTTGGTCTTGGTGAGGAGCGCCACGGCGTCTTCCCAGCGGTCGCGGTACACCATGTCGTTCCAGTCCGGAATGGCATTGCCCAGGGGACAACCGGTACTGCTCTGGCAGAACGGCACCCCGCAGTCCATGCACCGTGCTCCCTGCTCACGATACTTCTCCAGTGGAAACGGTTCGTAAATTTCCTTCTGATCCTTGAGCCGTTCCGGAACCGGACGCGCCTTCGGCGTTTCGCGTTTGATTTCCATGAAGCCTTTGAGCGCACCCATTTATGCCACCCCTTCCAACATTGCCTGTTTTCGTTCTTCCACCACGCGGCGGTAATCGCGCGGATAGACCTTGATGAATTTCGGGATCATCTTGTCCCAGTTGTCGAGGACGCGTTTCGCCACCGCACTTCCCGTGTATTCCAGGTGCTCGCGGATGAGCGTCTGCACCCGTTCCAGATCTTCTTCCTCTTCAAACGCGACCAGGTCCACCAATCCCTTGTTGCAGTGAATGGGGAACGAGCCGGCCTCATCCAGCACGTAAGCGATGCCACCGCTCATGCCCGCGGCGAAGTTGCGTCCCGTTTTACCCAGCACCACCACGTAGCCACCGGTCATGTATTCGCAACCGTGGTCGCCGACGCCTTCCACCACAGCGGTCGCGCCACTGTTGCGCACCGCAAAACGCTCGCCCGCGATGCCGCGGAAATACGTCTTACCGGAAATAGCGCCATACAGCACCACGTTGCCGATGAGAATATTTGCTTCCGCAACGATCGGCGATTCCTTCGCTGGAGCGACGATGATTTTGCCGCCGGACAATCCCTTACCGACATAGTCGTTGGCGTCACCGCGCAGATTGAAGGTGACACCGTTGGCAAGGAACGCGCCAAAGCTCTGCCCGGCGGAACCTTTGAAGTCGATATGAATCGTCTCGTCAGGCAGACCCGGCTCGCCATACCGTTTGGAAATTTCGTAACTCAGCATACTGCCCGTAGCCCGGTCCACGTTGCCGATGGAATGCCGCAGGCGGACCGTTT
Organism: Nitrospina gracilis Nb-211; assembly: GCF_021845525.1. Classification (NCBI taxonomy): domain Bacteria; kingdom Pseudomonadati; phylum Nitrospinota; class Nitrospinia; order Nitrospinales; family Nitrospinaceae; genus Nitrospina; species Nitrospina gracilis. The sequence continues at coordinate 1,970,981 of NZ_JAKJKD010000001.1, forward strand.
TTTTGTGTTCGATGGCTTCGGCACACTCTGTGATCAGTTTGCGGTCCAGGCACGTGTCGCCAATGTCGCCACTCAAGTCCTGCGTGGTGACGTTGCGCGTGGCCACGCCCTCACCTCCCTCCGCACGGTATAGAATGCGCGAGAAGTCCAGTTCGCGGGCTTTCCAGTGATCGACGGAGGTGTCCACTTCCAAAAGGTCGGTTCTGCCAATCAGGTCGTCGAGCTTGCGGAATCCCAACTGCGCCATCAGTTCGCGCACTTCCTGTGCGATGAAGCGGAAGTAGTTGACCACGTACTCGGCCTTGCCGGAAAACTTTTTGCGCAGTTCCGGATCTTGCGTCGCCACGCCCACCGAACAGGTGTTCAGGTGACACTTGCGCATCATGATACAACCCAGAGTCACCAGAGGCACGGTGGAGAAACCGAATTCATCCGCACCCAGGATCGCACCGATGATCACATCGCGCCCGGTCTTCAACTGGCCGTCGACTTGCACCCGGATGCGTCCGCGCAGATCGTTGAGCACCAAGACCTGCTGGGTTTCCGCCAGGCCCAATTCCCACGGCAGGCCCGCGTGCTTGATTGACGTCTGCGGAGAAGCGCCGGTGCCGCCGTCGTGCCCTGCAATCAACACACCCTCCGCGCGCGCCTTGGAAACGCCCGCGGCGACGGTACCCACACCCGCTTCCGCGACCAGCTTCACGCTGACGCTGGCATTCGGATTGGAGTTGTGCAGATCGAAGATCAACTGCTGGAGATCCTCAATCGAATAAATGTCATGGTGCGGCGGCGGCGAGATGAGCCCCACACCCGGCGTCGAGTGCCGGATCTTGGCGATGTACTCGCTGACCTTGTGGCCGGGCAACTGCCCGCCCTCGCCCGGCTTCGCGCCCTGCGAGATCTTGATCTGCAACTCGTCGGCATTCGCCAGATAATTGCTGTTCACGCCGAAGCGTCCGGACGCCACCTGTTTGATCTTACTGCGGCGCGAATCACCGTTCGGGTCGGGCGTGTAACGCACCAGATCCTCGCCGCCCTCGCCGGTGTTGCTTTTGCCGCCCAGGCGGTTCATGGCGATGGCCAGAGTCTCGTGCGCTTCGCGCGAGATCGAGCCGATCGACATCGCCCCCGTGCAGAAGCGACGGGTGATTTCCTCCACCGGCTCCACTTCCTCGATGGGGATCGCCTGCGTCGGCTTGAACTTGAACAGACCGCGGATGGTGCACTCGCGTGTGTTCTGCTCGTCGTTGATTTTTGAAAACTGCTTGTACTTCTCGTAATTATTGGAACGCGTCGATTCCTGAAGCAGGGCCACCATGGTGGGACTGATCATGTGTTTTTCTTCGCCCCGCCGCCAGTGGTAATAGCCGCCTGGTTCCAGCGCAGGCCGGATGACCTTTGACCGCTCGTAGGCATTGCGGTGACGTGCCAGCACTTCGCGTGCGATGTCTTTCAGCTTGATGCCGGCGATTCGCGACGGCGTGCCGGTGAAGTAGCGGTTCACGATGTCCTCGTGCAGGCCCACCGCTTCAAAAATCTGCGCCCCGCGGTAGCTCTGGATGGTGGAGATGCCCATCTTGGCGGTGATCTTGTATAATCCCTTCTTGCACGACAGGATGAAATTGTCGATCGCCTTGCCCGGCGTCACGTCCTTCACATACACCTGCTCGCGCACCACCTGTTTTGCCGTCTCGTAGGCGAGGTAGGGATAAATGCCGCCGGCACCGTAACCGATGAGCAGGGCAAAATGATGCATCTCCCGCGCCTCGGCGGTTTCTACCACGAGGCCCACCCGCGTGCGGGTTCTCTCGCGCAGCAAATGATGGTGCACCGCGCCCGTCGCCAGAAGGCTCGGAATGGCGGCGTGGTTTTCATCGACGCCGCGGTCGGACAGAATGAGAATGGTCGCGCCGTTGTCCATGGCTTCAGACGCCTGTGCGCACAAATTCTCCACTGCCTTCTCCAGGCCGCCCTCGCCCTCGGATACCGGGAACAACAGCGACAGTGTGGCCGACTTCAAATCCTCCTGGTCGAGGTTCTGAATCTTGTAAAACTCTTCCGGTTTCAGGATCGGGTGTTTGAGACGCAGTTTGCGGCAGTTCTCCGGTCCCGGTTTCAGCAGGTTGTATTCGCGGCCGAGCGTGACCTCCATCGACATCACCAACTCCTCGCGGATGGAGTCGATCGCCGGGTTGGTGACCTGCGCGAAAAGTTGCTTGAAGTAATTGAACAGGAGTTGCGGTCGCTCGGAGCGCACGGCCAGCGGCGTGTCATTGCCCATGGAACCAACGGCCTCAAGACCGGTGCTGACCATCGGCGCAAGCACAATCTTCATGTCCTCGGCGGTGTAGCCGAAGGCGATCTGCTGGACCAGCGGGTCCTCGATCTCCGGCTCCACATAACCGTTGGGCACTGGCAGGTTCTCGATGTTGACCTGGTTCTCCTGCACCCACTCCTTATAAGGATGAGCCTGAGCCAAGGGCCGCTTGATCTCCTCGTCGGAGCAGATGCGCCCGGCTTTGAGATCGACGAAAAACATGCGGCCCGGCTGGAGGCGGCCTTTCAGCTTGATGGTGGATTCGTCCAGCGGCAGGGCTCCCACTTCCGAGGCCATGATGACACGGTCGTCGGTGGTGACCACGTAGCGCGACGGGCGCAGACCGTTGCGATCCAGCACCGCGCCGACCACATCGCCGTCGGTGAAGGTGATCGACGCCGGTCCGTCCCACGGCTCCATCATGGAAGCATGGTATTCAAAGAAGGCGCGCTTCTCATCGTCCATCGTTTCGTGCCCGCTCCACGGTTCCGGAATCATCATCATCACCGCGTGCGGCAGAGAGCGTCCCGTCATCACCAGCAATTCCAGCGCCTGGTCGAAGTCGGCGGTGTCACTGCCACCCGGGGGGATGACCGGGATCAGTTTTTCCGAGTCGTCGAACAGGTCGCTTTTGAACATCGCCTCGCGGGCGGACATCCAGTTCTTGTTGCCCTGCACGGTGTTGATCTCGCCGTTGTGCGCCACCATGCGCATCGGCTGGGCGCGTCCCCACGACGGGAACGTGTTGGTGCTGTAGCGGGAATGGACGAGGGACAGCGCGGAGGTCATGCGCGGATCGCTGACGTCCAGGTAATAACGCCCGACCTGCGGGGCCATTAACTGCCCTTTATAGACGACGGTCTTGCTGGAAAGACTGCAAATGTAATAAGACTCGTACAGTTCGGCGAGACCGGAGGCGCGGATGGCGCGTCCCGCCTGCTTGCGCACGATATACAGCTTGCGCTCGAAAGCGTCGCGGTCCTCGATGCCGTCGGCGCCAATGAAAATCTGCCGGATGTCCGGTTCCACTTCCGCCGCCACCGTGCCGATTTGCGTGTTGTCCACCGGCACCTTGCGCCAGCCCAGGATGTCGAGGCCTTCTTCCTTCGTGACCTGCTCGAAAATCTGCATCAGGCTTTCCGCCCGATCGTCGCGCGGCAGAAACACCAGCCCGGTGCCGTACCTGCCTTCTTCCGGCAGGACAATGCCGAGCTTCTGGCACTCTTCCTTATAAAAGGCGTGCGGAATCTGGATCAAAATGCCCGCACCATCGCCGGTAAGCGGGTCCGCTCCCACCGCACCCCGGTGTTCCAGACGGTTCAGGAGTTCCAGCGACTGCTGGATGAGTTCGTGGGACTTTTCCCCCTTCAGGCTGGCGATGAACCCCACCCCACAGTTTTCCTGTTCAAATCGTGGGTCATACAACCCCTGCCGCTTCGGTAATCGCTGAATATTCATAATTAACGTTGATTGGGTTTTAAATCTGAGTTTGCAAGGCTGGCTGTTTGGCAACTCAGCGTAACTAGAGCAAAGCTTGTGCCATTTTACATAGTGGCTGTAAAATCAATAGCTTTCAACTTCTCACTCGAAATAGAATAGTATCTTAACACGAATAGGTGTAAAAAAAATACATTCGTGTAAGAAGGAGCTGTGGGGGTGCCAGCCCATATTTGTCTGTGGAACCTTTTATTTAAGTACAACTGGAGCCTGAAAATCAACTGAAAAATGCCCCTTCCCGCGGCGTGTTTCGGGCCCGGATTTTTCGGCCGGCATCTCATCCGGTCCCTGCATTTAACGTGTATTTTACGGGCCGCTTCTGGTACAAACAGAAAGAAGGAGGGAAGTCCCTTCGGGCTTGCTGACTTCCGGCCCATTGTACTCCCGGTGCGTTTTCCAATCCAATTTGTTCTGACAGTTCCGGGTTGATTTCGGATAAATTTTCAAGCTCAAGAACCGAACTTCTGGAGGCGAATATGCTTGTCGGCGAAGTGATGTCCAAGAAGCTCCATACCGTGAAAAAATCCGATTCCCTGAAAAAAGCCCAGGACTTGATGGTGACCCACGCCATCCGCCATTTGCCGGTGGTGGACAAGGGGGAATTGCTGGGCATCATCACCGAAAGCGACATTCGTGGGGCATTCATCGGTCAGGGCCGGACCGCCAGCAAGGGCAATTCCGGCAAGCTTGAGATCGGCAACCCCGCCAGGATGAAGGTCAATGACTACATGACCCGCCACCCCCTTGTGGTGGTGCCCGAGACCCACATCGAAGACGCCGCCCTCATGATCTACAAAAACAAGATCGGCGCCCTGCCCGTCATCAAACGCAACAAGCTGGTGGGCATCATTTCCATCATGGACATGCTGGGCCTTTTCGTCGATCTCATGGGCATCCTCCACTCCAGCTCCCGCATCGACGTGGTGATGGACAAAAACCCCGAAAACTTTGATAAGGTTTCCAGCATCATCAACAAGGAGGGGTTGAACATCATCAGCGTCGGCATGGCACCTTATTTAAAGGACCCGTCCAAGCAGGTTTATTTCTTCCGCCTCGACCTGTGCGAAACCAAAAACGTGGTCGCCAGGATCGAAAAGGCCGGGTTCCATGTGCTCAGCTTCATGGATTGACCACCCGGACGCACCCCAACCCCACCGCATCCACCTTCACCACTCCTCCCTCCCCATCTCTTCTTTCCAGAGGAAGGAGGGAGACATCCCATCCGACCCCAGACCGGCCAGATTCCGTCCTCTATTTTTCTGAAAAACCCGAATCGAGTTTACCGATTAACGGTAAAATACTCTGTAGGCTTTTGCCGGGTTCCCAGAAGGGGGGATGGGGGCCGGGACCCCGGCGGAGTAGACTCCTCAATGCTTCTCATTTTTGATCTTCTAAACGGAAAATGTCTGCGCGAATGGTTTCCTTCGTAGCAAACTGCAAACGTATATGCAAAGCCGGAATCCAGCTTGTCCTGTCCTGCATTCTGGTTGGCCTGCTTCTTCCGCCACTGCTTTTCGCACAGGATCTCGACGGACTCGACCGCCACGGCAACATCTCTTTGCGCCGGGAAACCATCACCGGCAACTGGGGCGGACTGCGCACCGAGCTTCTGGACCGGGGGATTTATTTCCGTGGCGGGTACATGGGTGAGTTGTTCCACATGGACCGGCGTCACCGGAACAGCCAGACCCGTTATTTCGGCTATCTCGACTTTGAACTGCACGCCAATTTACAGCAACTGCTGGACGGACCCGACGGCCATTTTTTCTTCTACGCCACCCTCCTGCACGGCAACCGGTTCCAGCCGTTCATCGGCTCCGTTCACGACCTGAGCAATATCGAAGGCCGCTCCAATCTGCTTCTCATGCAGGCCTGGTACGATCAGCATTTTTTCCAGAGGCGGATGGCCATTCTGGTCGGTATCTATGACATCGCCAACGAATTCGACTACCGCGAATCCGCGCAGGTTTTTCTCAATGGAGCCTTCGGCACCGGTGTGGACCTGACCGAATCCGGCATTGCCGGCGTGCCGACCTACCCCCTCACCACTCTGGGCATGCGTCTTCGGATCAACCCCACTCCCAACTGGTACTACCGCGGTGCGGTATTGGACGGGGTGCCGGGCGACCCGCAGAATCCCCGTGGGACACGGGTGGTTCTGGACGCGGATGACGAGGGGGTTCTTTTTATGAATGAAGTGGGGTATGAATCGGCCCGCCCCCGCCTGGGCCTCAACAAGGCGGGGATTGGAAGCTGGTGGTACACCAAGCGGTTTCCGGACCTGGTGGAAACCAACGCCTCCGGCAACCCCGCTACCCACACCGGCACCCAGGGCCTGTATTTGTTCGCCGAGGGAACCTTTTATCTGGAGTACCCCCGATCCAAACAGGGTCTACGGGGTTTCGCCCGTCTCGGGTTTTCCGATCAGGACGTCAATGCGCTTTCCACCTACTTCGACGCCGGGCTGGAATACACCGGCCTCTTCCCCGGGCGGGACAAGGACAAGGCGGGCATCGGCATCTCTTACCTGTTCTTCGGTGACAAATACAAACAACGGCAGAGAGCGGCGGACATCGTCATCGACGACCCCGAGGTGCTGGTCGAGGCCACCTACAAAATCCGTGTCCAGCCGGGGGTGTTCCTGCAACCGGATGTGCAGTACGTCTTCAATCCCGTAGCCCGGGCGGGGGCGGTGAACACGCTCTCCGTCGGCTTCCGCTTCGGCCTCAATTTCTAATCTCCCCTTCCACCCGCACAAACTTTCACAAAAATCGACCGCGCCCTCTCGCATCCCGCCCGATTTGCGCTACAATGGAATGTGATTCATTTATCAACCTTTTTTTAACAGAGAAAAGCCATGCAACCGGAACGAATCATCATATTCGACACGACTTTAAGAGACGGGGAACAATGTCCCGGCGCCAGTATGAACAATAAGGAAAAACTGGAAATCGCCCGGCAGCTGTCTCTACTGAAGGTCGATGTGATCGAAGCGGGGTTTCCGGTTGCTTCTCCCGGGGACTTCGAGTCGGTCAGACAGATCGCGAACGAAATCCGCGGTTCGTCAGTGGCGGGGCTCGCCCGCGCGCTCAACAAGGACGTGGAAGCCTGCGCCCGCGCGCTGGAAAAAGCGGAGTCGCCGCGCATCCACATTTTCCTGTCCACGTCGAAACTGCACCGCGACCACAAGCTCAATATGGACAAGGGGCAAATCATCAAGATGGCCACCGACGCCATCGAGTTCGGCCGGAAATTCTGCGACGACATCGAGTTTTCTCCGGAAGACGCGTCGCGAACGGAGCCGGACTTCCTCGCCGAGGTGGTGGAAGCGGTGATCTCTGCCGGGGCGAAAACGGTGAACATCCCCGACACGGTGGGGTATTCGGTGCCGGAACAGTTCGGCGCGCTCATTCGTTCGCTCAAGGAGAACGTGCCGAACATCGACGACGCCGTCATCAGCGTGCACTGCCACAACGATCTCGGCATGGCCGTCGCCAACTCGCTCGCGGCCGTCAAAGCCGGAGCCCGGCAGGTGGAGTGCACCGTCAACGGCATCGGCGAGCGTGCCGGCAACGCGGCGATGGAAGAGATCGTCATGGCGCTCAAGACGCGCAAGGACTTCTTCGGCTGCGACACGCGCATCGATACGAAACACATCATGGCGTGCAGTCGGCTGGTCAGCAGTCTCACCGGATTCTTCGTGCAACGCAACAAGGCCATCGTCGGCAAGAACGCGTTCGCACACGAGTCCGGCGTGCACCAGGACGGGTACCTGAAGAAGAAGGACACCTACGAGATCATGGACCCGCGTGACATCGGGCTCGACAGTGCGGAGTTGGTTCTAGGTAAGCACTCCGGACGCAACGCGCTCAATAAAAAGATCGAGAGCATGGGCTACAAGCTGACCGTCGAAGAGATGGACCGCGTGTTCTCCGAGTTCAAGGTGCTGGCCGACGAAAAGAAGGATGTTTATGACGAAGACATCCTCGCCGTCATCCAGAAACAGGTGACCACCGACGACAGCCTGAACACCTACGTGCTGGAGAAAATCCAGTGCGGGTTCGAGACGGGCGTCATGCCGGAGGCGACGGTTCACCTCAAAAGCCGCGACGGCAAGACACACACCGCCACGGCGCAGGGCGACGGGCCGATCGACGCCATCTACAACGCGATGGACAAGATCACCGGCCTCACCTGCAAACTGCTCGACTACCAGGTGATGTCGAAGACCAAAGGCAAGGACGCACAGGGCGAGGTGACGGTGCGCGTGCTCAGCGAAAACCGCGAGGTGCTGGGCAAAGGCACCGGCGTCAACACCGTCGAGGCCAGCGGCGTCGCCTACGTCAACGCCATCAACAAACTCCTGCTGAAAAGCAAGAGCGGTCCCGTGGACGGCAACGAAATCCAGGGTCCGTGACGCTCAGGCAGGTTTATTGAAACCGACGCAACACAGAATCCCCATGCCGGGCGGCACGCCGCCGGGTGTGGGGATTCGTTTTTCAACCTCTGATTCCCAGACCGCATGACACCCAGACAACGCGACGACTTGTTCGCCCGTGATGACGCACCGGAAAAATTCGAGTTCAACGAATCCGTCGCGCGCGTGTTCGACAACATGCTGGAACGCAGTGTTCCATTTTATAAGGAATGCCAGCAGATGGTGGTGGCGCTGGCCCGGACGTACGCGCAACCGGGCACGCGGGTGTATGACCTCGGTTGTTCCACCGGCACGCTGATCCGCGAGATGGCGCGCGCCCTGCCCACCGCATCGGAGGTGCGCTTCGTCGGCATCGACAACTCCGACGCCATGCTCAAAAAAGCGCGGCGCAAGTTGAAGGAGTTCGACGGCCGGTGCGAGGTGGTCGCGGGCGACCTCAACGGCCCGCTGGAGTTGGAAAATGCGAGCGTGGTGGTGATGAATTACACCCTGCAATTCCTCCCTCCGGCCCGGCGACAGGGCCTGTTGAAGCGCATTCATCAAAGCCTGCTCCCCGGCGGGGCGCTGATCCTGATCGAGAAGGTGAAGGCCGAGGCGGCGGCGCTGGCCCCGGTCTTCGTCGAGCGCTACTACGACTACAAGCGGGAGATGGGGTATTCCAGGATGGAGATTTCCCGCAAGCGGGAGGCGCTGGAGCAGGTTCTGGTCCCCCTACCTCCCGGCGAAAATGTTACAATACTCCGCAAAGCCGGGTTTCAGGACGTGGACGTGTTTTTCAAATGGTTCAACTTTTGCGGATTCGTGGCCCTGCGAGGCGGCGAGCCGGGGACAGACAAGGTGCCCGGCGCGCAACCGGCGGCCGGCGCGCAACCGGTGCCCGGTAAAAAACGCACGAAGCCGCGCAAGTCCCGTTGAAAACGGAAAAAAACTGGTGTACCCTTAGCAACTTTGAGGAATGGAGCCATGCCGCAGTACGACCATACCTGCAAAAAATGCAAACACAACTTTGTGGTGGAGATGCGCATCTCCGAGGTGGGCAACAAGGAAGTGAAGTGCCCCAAATGCAAGAAGTCGAAAGACGTCGAACGGCTCGTGACCAACACCTCGTACTGGTCCGAGAGCGTCGACCGCTACCGCTGGGACAAGTGACCGGCGGAAAGACAGATTGAAATTTTAAAGACGATACCGAAAACGGTCGGGATGTAGCGCAGCCTGGTAGCGCACCTCGTTCGGGACGAGGGGGCCGGAGGTTCAAATCCTCTCATCCCGACCAGTTTTATTGAAAGGGTTGGCTTCCCAAAGCCAACCCTTTTTGTTTTTGATAAAGCAAAACCAAGAAATTCGATATAGCCGATCTTATCAATTTTCTGATATACTCCCAACAATTCATTTCCTAATTTAAGTAAAACGTATGCCTGAAATCACCCTAAAAAGAAGAGGAGAATTGATTCGAGGCGTGTTCAAGTTACTTAAAGAACAGTCCGATGGCATTCAGGCAAAAACTGTTCTCAAAGAATTGGAATCTATAGTTCCACCGACGCCATTTGAAAATAGCTCTTATCCAAACAACCCAACCGTCAGACGATACGAGAAAATCGTTCGTTTTTCCACAATCACTTCTGTAAAAGCTGGGTGGCTGTTAAAAAACAAAGGTACTTGGAGCTTAACCGACGAGGGGGCACAAGCTTACTCTACTTTTCAATATCCAGAAGAATTTGCAAAAGAAGCTAATTCTCTTTACAGGAAATGGAAAAAGGATCAGCCGACGCCCGACGATTCTTCAACTGAAAATGGTGATGACTCTGTATCAACCACTCTTGAAGAAGCGGAGGAAGCAGCCTGGGTTGAAATTGAAGATTATCTAACTGACATCAATCCATATGATTTCCAAGACATTGTCGCAGGGCTCCTTCGGGGCATGGGGTACCACTTATCTTGGATTTCTCCTCCCGGGCCAGACAAGGGCATAGACATCATTGGCCACATAGACCCGCTTGGAATAAAAGGACCCAGAATTAAAGTTCAAGTAAAACGGCGGGGAGATAAAATCAATGTAGATGGTATCCGTTCTTTTTTAGCGCTCCTTTCAGATGGAGATGTTGGGCTCTTTATTTCTATAGGGGGATTTACACGAGACTCTGAATCGGAAGCGCGGGGGCAGGAAAAACGAAAAATCATGCTGATTGACTTAAAACGATTTTTTGACTTGTGGGTGGAATACTACAAAAACATCCCTGAAGCTCAAAGAAGATTGCTTCCATTAAAGCCAGTTCACTATCTCGATCTTCCTGAATAAGACTTCTTTGGTAATGCTATAGTTAAAAAATATTAACTTAAATGAAATAAATCTGAAAACCTTCAAAGAGTTTATTTTACGGGCAATAAAAAGTAAAAGGTGGAGCCTTTGCCGGATCGGCTGACCACGCCCACTTCGCCGCCATGCAGGGTGATGATCTTCTTCACGATGGCGAGGCCGAGCCCTGTCACTTTTTCCTGCCCGGTCGGCTTGCTGCTCAGCGTCTGGAACTCCCCGAACAACAGCTTCTGTTCTTCTTCAGATAGTCCCGCGCCTTCGTCTTTGACTGAAAACTGAATCTTGTCCCCCTGCAACTCGGTGGAAACCAGCACGGTTGAATCGGGTGGCGAGAACTTGATGGCATTGCTCAGAAAATTATTGATGGCCTGGATCAGGGCGTCCTTGTCGAAACGAAACGGCGGCACTTCCGCCAGGTTCTGCCGAATGCGGATGTTTTTCTTGTTGGCCACGATCTGATTGAGGCTCACCTGTTCCTCGATAATCGGGTTGATGTCCTGCATCATCCGGTTGATCTCAATTTTCCCCTGTTCGATCTTGGAAATGTCCAGCAGGTTCTCCAGGAGATGAATCATGTGGCCGCTGGCATTGTAGATTTTGTCAAAGTATCTGCGATGCTTGTCACTCACGCCCTGCGCGCATTCATCCCGCAATGCCTCGCTGAACGTGCGTATGACGTAAACCGGGTTGCGCAGGTCGTGCGCCGCAATACCCAGAAACTTGTTTTTGAGATCGTTCATTTTTGTCAGCGTTTCGTTCTGTTCCTGAATGATGGCCTCGGCCCGGCGGTGCTCGATGGCGTCGGCAATCAGTCCGCCCATCGACTTCAAAATCTCCGGGCTCCGTTCGTACCAGGAAGGATTGGATGAGGTGTATAGAAACAGGACGCCCACCAGCTTGTCCCGGCTTTTGAGAGGGATGATGTAATGGCCGTGCGCAGTCATCCCGTCGTATTTCCGTTCGTGACGCGGATCAGAAAAGCAGTTATTGCTGACCAGCATCTCCCCGCTCATCGCCACACGGCCGCACAGGCATTCGCCGAAAGGCACCTCCGCATCCAGGCGATGAAACTCTTCAGGGAAATCGCCGACGGTGGTGAACAGGCGCAGGACCTGGTTTTCATGGTCGGCGATGAACACCCCCGCCTTGTATTCGATCCTCAACTCGCTCAACCTGATGATCTCCTCCACCGCGCGGCTCAGCATTTGCGGAAGCGGGTCATGCGTCTGCAGGATTTTGGACACATTGTGGAGTGCGGTGTATTCCATGTTGCGGCGCAGGGTTTCCTCGTGAGCCTGAAGCTGGTCGGTAGTGCCATGCAGAATGGCGACAAAGTGGGATATGCGGTCGGCGGGGTCCGCTATGGGAAAGATGGTCACATCCGCGGGAAAGGCCGCTCCATCCCGCTTCCGGCTCACCATCTGTCCGCTCCAGATGTTGCCCGACATGAGCACTTCCCATACGCTATTGTAAAAACTCTCCGGGTGGTGTCCGCTCTTTAAAATGCGGTCGCTTTTCCCCACCACATCATCCGCGCGAAACCCGGTGAGCAGTTCAAAGGCGGGATTGACGTGGCTGATAACGCCGTCCGGATCGGTGATGTAAATCGCCTCCGGAAACGAATCCGAAATCCGTGACAACTTCTGCCTTTTAAAAAGATCCAGCTCTTTCATGGCTTTCACTTTCCACTTGAGATACACCATGCGCTGTCGGCACCGAACTCAAAACAGCAACCGGAAAGTCACCACACCAACGTGAAAGGTCGTGTCCCAACGACCGATGACAGCCGGCCGGCGGTTGCGGTTGATGGGCCGCGAGTCGTACGCCACCACCTGGTACGCCATATCCAGCCCCACTCCTTCCAGCGAGAACTCTTTTTTGTTTTTACCGCCGCATTGGAACCAGCCGAAAAAACTTCCCTGCTTTTCACACATCCACCCGAACCCGACAGAGTACGCGTTGTATTCGGAGTCCGGCACCGCAGGCGAGAAGGTGAACTCCGGCACCGGAGACTCCGAGCGAACGTAACCCGCCCGCGCCGCCGCGGTCCAACCGGGCTGGTTCAACCAGTAGCGCCATTTGTACTCGGTGCCCAGCATCCAGAGCCACGCGCCCTTCCAGTGCAACGGAAACGGAAGCGTCGCGCCATTGGACAGAGTCACATCGATATCCTTGAGCGAACTCCAGTCCGCATATTCCACATCGACTTCCAGTTTCCATTCACGCTGCCGGTCACGGAGAGGCCAGTACGCTATCGCTCCGGTGAATATCTGTGGCAACTCCAATTTGGCGAAGGCATCCGCGGCTTTGTTTCCCGCAACCAAAAAGGCTCCTTCCAGATCCAGCGTCACCCGACTGCGGTACACAAACGCCAGGTTGAGCACCGGCTGGCGGTCTTCATCCCAAATCGCCGTATAAAGGATTCCCACGTTGAATCCCACACCCGAGTCCTTGCCGTTCAACTCCAGAGGCGTACCCAATGGAATGCCCAATGGACCAAATTCCGGTCCTGCATTCAGCTTCTGCTCCAGGTGGCCTTCGCCGATGAAATCGAAAAATGTGTAAATGTCCAACCCCCCTCCGATGGAAACCCGGTCGTGCAGGGCATAAGCCACGGTCGGTTTGAAATCGACCAACGAAAGCTGGTTGCGCGTGGATACGGTATTGAAAGGCCCCTGATCCGGATATTGGTTGATCAATCCGAAAGGCGAGGTGATGCCCAGGCCGACCGCCACCCCTTCCACGGATTCGATGCCGAGACTCTTCAAGTCCGACGTCAGATAAAAATGCGAAGGCGGGGGATACGCAATGGTTCCGTCCAGAGTGCCTTTGGTCTTACTGCCATTGAAACGGGTGAAAGTGGTGCTCCCCCCGACCAGAATCATCCCGCCGGAAACCTGAATACCGGAAAGGCGGGCGATACCTGCGGGATTGAAATGAATCGCCGAGGGATCGTCCGCCTGCGCAGAGAAAGCGGTGCCCTGTCCGGTGGCCGAAGCCCCCTGATCCAGAATCCGGAATGCTTCGGCCTGAACAGCAGGTGCGGGAATGAAACTAATCAGTATGAAAGAGGCGCATACATGACCGAGCATGCAAATAATGCGTTTCATTTGCATACGCCCTCTCTTCCGAGACGCGACAACTACCATGCCTTGCGAAATTCAAAGTTTCCAATTCACCCCAAAAGCAAATTCTGTGAGATCAATCGTGCTCCACCCCACTTGGCTCATTCATTCGGCAGGTTCATTCTCGAAAAAAACTGTTCCCGGGTTTGAACGCCAAGCTTTTCATAAATCTGTTTTATATTTTCCTGAACATTCTCCGGACTGATGAACAGGCGCGCGGCAATGGCCACCGGCTCCATGCCATCCAGAACCAGGCAGGAAATTTCCATCTGCACTTTGTCCAATCCCGCCTCCTGCATGGCGAGGTTACGCAGAGAATAAGGGTCTTCCACCGGCTTCATCTGCAACAGCCAGCACGGGTCCTGGCCCCAGTTTTTCCTTTCCAGCATGCACAGGTTGAGACGAAAGACCCCTTCCGGCAATTGGTAGAAAACGAGTTCCACGGGAGAACTCTGAATTTCGTATGGCGGTTCGAACCGGGAGATTTCCCGGCTGAGAATGCGCATCAACTCCGGTGGAATCATTTGCCCGGTGCTCACCCCCACCACCTCACTGAACACCCGGTTGCAGAACAGAACCCGCATGTTGGAGTGAAACAACGCAATGCCCGTAGGCACATCCACCAATGCGTCCACCAGCGAACGGTATCGCTTCAATTCGTCATTCAGGATAATGGTCTTGATGGTCTGCAACAGGTGGGGCCGAAGAAGTTCCAGCACTCTTATATCGCGCAGGGTGAAGTTCTTGTCGTATTGATCCACCTCTTCGATCGGCGCGTGCCGGTGAATGCCCAAGCCATGCGTGATTTCCGGCTGATCGAACGTTGCCAGGAAATTGGCGATCGGGTTCAGGTACAGCCACGAATCGCGGACATACTCCGGATTTTCTGCGAAGAACTGGTCCTTTTCTTTAACAAACACTTCACGGGGAATGTCCACATCCACCGCCACCACCGGGCGGGCCACCCGTTCCAGCATGGTGGGGATGGATTTGATGTAAGGAATGGAATCGGAAAGCTGGTTGAAGTCTTCCTGCGGCACGCCGACACAATCCACCAGGCCCACCTGCCCCAGCGACTTGCTGGTGAAATCCATGTTGATCCAGCCATACAGTGCGGAGTCCGCTTCGAACAAGGGAAGCACGTGACTGCTAAACACACCGCGAAGCGCTTCCCGCGTGTCGCACCCATGGAACTGGGTGATGGTATCGAGAATGGCGAGATAATCTTTTTCCGGTATGGAGACAGGACAAGAATTTTGAACCATGACCAGCCCCTCCAAAGCGCCGACGATACGCCGCTTTCAAGCTCCGTGGTAAAATTCTGACTTTCCCGTTCTTATGCCCTATTAATATTCACCTACCCGTCCCTGCCCGCAATAGGTAATCCAAACTATCCCCCTGTTTCTTTTCGGGAGAAGACACCACAACAACAAAAAGGCTATTTTTAGCCACGGGTTTCCGAAGCACGCCCCAAAACAAAACGGCATGGCGATAAAATCAAACGTCAACAGGAGGCGGTTTCTATTCCACGGCGGGTTCGTCTTTTCCGGTTTCGGCGTAGGCCTTCAGGCTGGTATGGAGAAAATAGTCCGACACATCACGGCATACGTCGTGACACTCCAATGGCCTCAATCCGACATACGTGAAGGTGAGCCGGGCGTTCCATTGAGTGGTCGATTTCAAAAATCACCTCGGCGCCGATCCAGTAACGGGAGCACTGGAACCCCCCCGGTGGTGGGTGCTCGGCCTCAATGCATTTCCACTGAACGAGGCGGACCGGTTCGCCACTGCTGCGGCGCATTACCATCGCATCCGCGTGCGGAGTCACTTCGGTTTTAAAATTAGTTTCATTTATCCCCGCCTCTCCGGAACGGCCCGGCCAAACCTTCGATTTTTATGTGAAAAACAAGGATTGGATATGCCCATTTTGCGTGTAAATAAAATTCCGATATTACTAGGAAATTGATACCAATTCTGCTATGGTTATGGCGTTGGAAAGCGGCCGCCACAGGGGGAGGTGGGTGCTTCAGACGGGAGAATCTGCCCTCCTCCGCGTATCCCATATAAAGGGTTTTTATATGGCTGGCGGTCACAAGGGTTGGACTGGCCCGTCTCGGTTCGATAAAACCCCGGGATTACCCAACCCAGTAAAAACAGGGAACGCACTTTCGGCACAAGGACGGGGGGTTCCCACCAATTTGTAGGAGTTTATTCGGTATGTCTGAAGGCAGAGTCAAATGGTTCAATCAAAGCAAGGGTTATGGTTTTATCGAAGCCGATGATGGCAAAGACTACTTTGTTCATTTCTCGGAAATCCAAGTTGAGGGCTTCAAAACCCTTCAAGAGGGGCAATTGGTGGAATTCGAAGGGAGCATGGGCAAAAAAGGTCCGCAAGCCTCAAAAGTCGTTCCCAAGTAATTTCGGCGCTCTCTTTCCGGCGGGGTCTTTGAGACCCCGCCGGATTTTTTTGTCTCCGCTCCTTACCCCCCCTTCCTTTGGCTTTGCTTTCCAATTCCGGTGAGCCCGGCGGACCGGAAAAAATCGTCCGCCGTTCCACCGGAATCAAATGGGAAAGATAACCTCAAACACGCTTCCTTTCCCCTCATCCGAATAGACCTTGATTTCCCCATTGTTCTTCTCGGCGAGTGCCCGCGCCACGTGCAGCCCAAGGCCCGTTCCTCTTCCCTGACCTTTGGTCGAAAAAAACGGGTCGAAAATCCGGTTCATGAATTCCGGTGGAATCCCCGGCCCGTCGTCTTCCACCCGCAGGCAAACCCGTTCTGCATCCTCCCTGACCTGGACAAGCAGGTTCCCTTTCCCCTCCATCGCTTCTATGGCATTGCAAAAAATGGAAAATAGAACCTGCTTGATATCCTCCGGTTGGGCCTTGATCCGAGGCCGGCCTTCAAACACTTTTTCCACCCTCACGTAATCCGCATAGCAGGACAAAAAAGCAATATGCAGGGCCTTTTCCACCTGCTCCACCACATCGACCTGGGTCGCGTATTTCGGGTACACCTGGAGCGCCGTGGTGAAATCGCTGACCACCGAAGCCACATGCCTGGTCCGCTCCAGAATCGTGATGGCGAATTCCTTCGCTTTCTCCAGACTCTCCTGGAACAGGATGCCTTCCGCAAAGCTCAATATCGCCTGCAGGGGATTGTTGATCTCATGCGCGATGCCCGCGGACAAAACCTTGAATCCGGAAACTTTTTCCTCCAGCATCATTTCATTGTAAAAAATTCTTTCCTCCGTCAAATCCTGCAGGAACAACCCAACCCATTTCTTGCCATCGGGCAACCCGGGTACGGAAAAAAATTTAAATAACAGACTGCAGTTTTTCAGGGTGAAGGTGTTCGGAGGGTCCCGGTAAAGTCGCGTGGCTTTGGGGGTCAAGGGATCGGGGTGTGCTGGATTCAAGAGGCTGGAGGCCAACGTGACTGGAGGTCCCGGGCCCGGGTCCGGATCGTTCAGAAACCCGTTCAGGGCGGCGGCCAGTCGCTCCCGCTCTTCCTGAAAAGGGAACCCCTCACAATGAATGACGTTACCAACAAGCTGTTCGCGCGTGGCTCCAAACAGGTTTTCGGAAGCGTGGTTGAGGAATTCAATTTGCTTTTCCTCGTTAAATACGACGACTGCAACAGGCAATGATTCCAACACGGTCCCCAATTCGGTGATCATGATTCATCCCCGTTCATAAGATGGATATCAACGAATTCTAAATCGAAGCCTTCTGAATGGAAAAGTATTGGAGCGAATTACAACCTGCAGGCAAACGTATTCACTTATTACATTTATAATTCAGTTTTAATTTTTCGGCTCGCCTTTTCCTTTCTTCACCAAAACCGATTCCCAAAAGGACCTCTCCCTGCCTTCCCCTTTCCGTGTAATTAACTTTTTTACATAGCATTTTCGAAAAAATTCTGATACCGTCTAGGCAATTCTCCCACAATTATTCAAATTTCAGAAGGGGAGCGTGGAATGACCCAGAAGGCAACCAGGGACAGGCCGGGCTCATCCAAAGTGCTGAGCTTGGAAGATGGGTCCGCTGAGGACAGGACCGACCGGTATCTGAGGTTTCTGGGCAAAAACCACTTTACGGGGAAAGTCACGTTTCACCTCCAGCACGGGCATATAAAAAAAATCACTGAAGAAAAAGAAGTTCATTTAAATAAATAAAACAGAATTATTTTCTACTGACCGACAGTGGCCAATCCAATGGAAGCCCTGGGGAACCGTTTAGGTTCTTCAGGGCTTTTTCTTTTTTCAACTGAATTTAAGTTCTTCAAATCGAAGGGAGGCGGGCATGGTTACTGGAAAACTGATGGTGGTGGATGATGACAAGGACATTCGGGATTCGCTGAAAATGTTCCTCGAGCCGGAGGGTTACCATATCCTCGAAGCGTCCAACGGTCAGGAAGCGATCGACCAACTCAAATCCGAGGACAACATGGTGAACGTGGGCGCCATTCTTTGCGACATTCGCATGCCCCGCGTCAACGGACTGGAGTGCATTTCCTTTTTCAGGAGAGAAGCTCCCGGAATCCCAATCATTGTCATCACCGGATTTCCGGAAACCGACATGGCTGTGGACCTGCTCAAAAAGGGTTGCAAGGATTATCTGACCAAGCCCGTAGAAAAATCAAAACTTCTTTCGGTGGTCAACAAGGTGGTGGCGCAGGGAAAGGAGTTGGAATTTTAAAGGGGGAGCTGCATGTCTTCGACCAGGTCATGAATTACCTGGCCGGACTCGCTGGCACAAGCTTTTCAGGAAAAGTGACCTTTCATTTTCACAGGGGAAATATAAAAAAGGTCACCGAGGAAAGAGATGTGAATGTGTAGCAGGCCCGGACCATTCCATGGCATAGCGCTTCATGGCTATTCCCAAACCCGGTCCCGGCAGGTCTCACTGTTTTCAGAATTACGAGCGATTACAACCCGAATGACTTTATTTTTTAGGGACGAGCAGGCCTGCAAGGCTTCATCGAGACGAAGAGGTTCCAGAATTCAGGCCTGAATGCAACAGGTTTTCTTATTATGTTTAGGGTGCGCCATGAATTCAAAAACAAAAAGCCCTGTTCACTTGGATTTTCTAAAAAAAGTGAGTCTGTTTGAAAGTTTTCCGGAAACCACTCTGGACACCATCTCCCAAAAATGCAAAGTGCTTGAGTTGGATCACGAAGAAACTCTTTGCGAGGAAGGGACATTTCAGAATAACTTTTACGTTATCCTGAAAGGCAAAGTCCTCGTTTACAAATCCAGAAAGATCATCAACACTCTCGGGCCGGGCGATTTTTTTGGAGAAATGGCGCTCATCGATCACCAGCCGCGTGCCGCTTCCATAAGAGGGCTCGGCCCGGCTTCCTTGCTTGAAATCAGCGACGACTTTTTTAAAGAACACATTCTTACCGAGCCGAAGGCGATCTTCGCCTTGCTCACAACATTGAACCAACGCAACCGGCACAGCCTGGAGTTGGTCTCCGTGGAACACCAAAGATTGTGCTGCCTGGTTCATGATATCCGGAATTATCTCATCCCGCTGTCCATCTCCGAGGGCTATATGGGACAAACCCTGGGCCTGATGCAGGGCACCCACCCGAATGAAAAACGCCGCAGGGGATGCGACGAAATCACCATGGGCCTGGAGAAAATGATCACCGTCCGGAGCAATCTGATCTCGTTGATCGACCAAACCCTGCATGTGGGTTTAAAAAAGCTTTCCCAATATGTCAAAAAACCGGATCAGATCCTCGATCTCTTTACCGAGACCATCGATGAAATCCGGTATCACAACAATGTGAAGGGGAAAAAACTCGCGTTGATCATCCCTCCCTACACCATCCTCAAAGTTTCCTTCAATTATCTGGATATCAAAAGGGTACTTCAAAACCTGCTCATCAATGCAGGCTACGCTTCCAACCCGGGAGGCCTCATTGAAATCGGAATTCAGAACAAGAGGGATGAGGTGGAGGTGAGTATCCGGGACTATGGCGAGGGAATTCCGGATGACGTCAAACCGCTTTTACTGAAAGAAAAATTCACCACCAAATCACACGGCAACGGGCTGGGGCTGCTTTCCTGCCGGGAGATCATCGAGGACTATCATTTTGGCCGCTTCTGGTTTGAGTCGGAAACAGGCAAAGGCACCACGTTTTATTTCACGTTGCCTTTGCGCTGAAATCATCCCCTCACCGGCTTCGGCCAGAGCATCGACTTTAGTGGGACGAATTTTTAAAACCGGTTCGGTTCACACCAGGGTGATCAACGAGACTTCCGGGGGGCACAACAGGCGGATGGGCACGACGAGGTGGCCGACGCCGCGGGTCACATAAGTCTGCCGCTCGCCGTCCCACGCCAGACCTTCCATGTACTTTCGTTTCCGCACTCCCGCCTGAAACGGCGCGCCGATGAACGGCAGTTTGATCTGCCCGCCATGGGTGTGGCCGGACAGAATCAAGTCCACCCGGTGCGAGGGATAGAGGATTTCGTTCACCTCGGGATTGTGGCTGAGCAGGATGCGCACCATCTCCTCCGGGATATCCTTCAACGCCTCACCGGGCGAACAGGTCGTCTGCCAGTAATCGTCCACTCCGGCGAGCATGATGGAAGCACCGCCGCGTTCCAGCCGCGTATTGCGGTTGCGAAGCCACTGCACGCCGAACCCCCGTTCGAACTCGCGCTCCAGCATCTCCATCGCTTCCGGTCCACTCCAGTAATCATGGTTGCCCAGCACGCCGTAAATGCCGTGCGGCGCTTCCAACCCGGAAAACGCCTCGACTATGTTCATTATATATTCCGGTTCGAACCCATGAGGCGGCTCTCCGGGGAAGTGAAAGGTATGACCGATGAAGTCACCCGTCAGCGCAATCATGTCCGGCTTCGCCGTCATCAACAGCTCGGCGGCGCTTTGAAGATGGCCTTTGGATACGATGGGCGAGGAATGCAGGTCGCTGAGGAGGCCGATGGTGAATCCGCGGAACGCGGGCGGCAGGTTCTGGATCGTGATCTTCACCCGCTCCAGGCGGATGTTGGAACTCCATGTGCCGGCGTAACCTTGACCGACCCCGGCACCGCTCACGGCAAATACGCCCAGCATGCCTTTCAGAAAAGACCTGCGGGGAATCGGTTTTGTGAAAATGTCGAAATGGAATTTCAAAATCGGCGCGCCTCTCAAACGTCCTTCCCATTATCGCCAGCCGGGTTCCCTAAAATCCACAAAAAAATAAACGCCGCGCCGCCCTGCACCTCACGGCGCTCATTTCATAATTTTTCAGTGCGCCTCACTCCAGTTCTTTCCCCAGTCCATGTTGACGGTCAGCGGCACCTTCAACTTCACCACGCCTTCCATCCCCTTCCTCACAATCGGCTCCATCGTTTTCTTTTCGCCTTCGGGGCATTCGAAGATCAACTCGTCGTGCACCTGCAGGATCATGCGCGACGCCAGTTTCTTCTTCAAGATTTCATCGTGGATGTGCAGCATCGCCATCTTGATGAAATCGGCGGCGCTCCCCTGCACCGGCGAGTTGATGGCAGTGCGCTCCGCGGCTTCACGCACCTGCCGGTTCTTGCTGTTGATATCCGGCATGTAACGCCGCCGGTTCATCATCGTTGTCGTGTATCCCTTCTTACGCGCCATCTCAATCGTCTCGTCCATGAACGTCTTCACGTTTTTGTACAGATCGAAGTACTGGTCGATGAAAGTCTTCGCGTCTTTCGGCGTGATCTTAAGCTGGCGCGATAGCCCGTATGCGCTCAAGCCGTACACGATGCCGAAGTTCACCGCCTTCGCCATGCGCCGCCCTTCGGGATCGACCTTATTGATGTCCTGGCCGAAAATCTCCGCCGCCGTCCGGCTGTGGATGTCTTCATTATTCTTAAAGGCACGGATGAGCGCCGGGTCTTCCGACAAGTGCGCCAGCAGGCGCAGTTCGATCTGCGAGTAGTCGGCGGACAGCAACCAGCATCCCTTGTCGGCGAGAAACGCCTTGCGGATCTCGCGCCCCACTTCCGAGCGGATGGGGATGTTCTGCAGGTTGGGATCGCTACTGCTCAACCGTCCGGTGGCGGCGACGGTCTGGTTGTACGAGGTGTGGATGCGCCCGGTCTCCTTGTACACTTCGTTCTGCAGGGCATCGACGTAGGTCGATTTCATCTTCGCGAACTGGCGGTAGTTGAGGATCTTGTCCGGCAGGTCGTGCTCCGCCGCCAATTCCTCCAGCACGCTGACATCGGTCGAGTACCCGCTCTTGGTTTTCTTCACCGTGCGCAGGTTGAGCTTGTCGAACAGGATGGTCGAAAGCTGTTTCGGCGAATTGATGTTGAACGGCTCGCCCGCCAGCGCGTAAATCTCGTCCTCGATTTTCTTGAGATCTTTCTCCAGTTTCTTCGACAGTTTTTTCAGATGCTCGGTATCGAGCAGGACGCCGGTCAGTTCCATCTCTGCCAGCACTTCGAGTAAAGGCAGTTCGATGGTTTCGTACAACTCCAGTTCGTCGCCTTTCAACAGCTTCTCGAAGTAGTGCGTCAGGCGGTACGTGATGTCGGAGTCCTCCGCCGCATACTCCGACGCGCGGTCGATCTCCACTTCATCGAACCCCACCTGCTTCGATCCCGACCCCGCCACGTCGCTGTACTTGATGGTGGTGTGTTGAAACATCTCGAGCGCGAGGTCGTCGAGACCGTGACTGCGCCGCGACGGATCGAGCACGTACGACGCCAGCATGGAATCGAACACGATGCCCTGCAACTGCACGCCTTCGTTGTGCAAAACGATGAGGTCGTACTTGATGTTGTGCCCGTACTTCTCCAGTTTCGGGTCTTCCAGCAACGGCTTCAGTTTGTCGAGCACGTGTTGCTTGTCGAGTTGTTCCGGCACGCCCAGGTAGCGGTGCGCCACCGGGATGTAGCACGCCCCCCCCTCCGCCCACGAAAACGAGATGCCCACCATCCGCGCCTGCACCGGCCGCTTCGACGTGGTTTCCAGATCGAGCGCGAACGCTTTCGCTTTTTTCAATTTGGCGATCAGGGCGTCGAGCGCTTTGTCGTCGAGGATGGTGTCGTAGTCGCGCTTGATTGCAGACCGGGGATCGGACGCCGCGCCGTCCCCCTCCCCTTCCGGCAACGCCGCCAGCAGGGTTTTGAATTCGAGATCGGTGAACAGCTCGCGCAGTTTCTGGTTGTCCGGGTCGCGCGTCTTCAGGTCGTCGATCTTGCAGTCCACCGGCGTGTCGAGCTTGATCGTCACCAGCTCGCGGCTGAGCAGGGCGTTGTCCTTATCCGTCTCCAGTTTCTCTTTCAGCTTGGCCTTGTCGATCTCGTCGAGGTGTTCGTACAGCCCTTTTATCGATCCGTATTTCTGGATGAGTTCGGTCGCCGTTTTCGGCCCCACGCCCTTGACACCGGGAATGTGGTCGCTCGAATCCCCCATCAGGCCCATCACCTCGATCACCCGCTCCGGTTCGACGCCGAATTTTTCCTTTACGTCTTCGATGCCGAAGCGTTTGTCCTTCATCGTGTCGAGCATGTGGATCTTGCCGGTGATCAACTGCATCATGTCCTTGTCGCCGCTGACGATGGTGACGTCCATCCCCGCCTTCTCACCTTCCTTGGCGAGGGTGCCGATGATGTCGTCCGCCTCGTAACCCGGTTTGCGCAGGCTGGTGATGTTGAACGCCTCGACCAGCGGCTCGAAATAGGGGAACTGGACCGCGAGGTCTTCCGGCGGCACGTCGCGGTTGGCCTTGTAGTCGGCGTACATGTCGTGGCGGAAGGTCTTTTCCTTGCTGTCGAAGACGACGGCGAGGTAGTCCGGTTGCTCCTCACGCACCACTTTCATCAGCATGTTGGTGAAGCCGTAGAGCGCGTTGGTGGGCTGGCCCTTGGAATTGGACAGGTTCTGCCGGATGGCAAAAAACGCGCGGAAGATGTACGACGAACCGTCGATCAGGTAGAGCTTTTTTTTGGAAGCCATTATATTTCCACAAATTTATTCATAAATAACGAAGGATCCATCGTCTTGTAGTACATACTGTTTGCAGTCCAGCAAATTTTGAGGTAGCGGGAGTTTAGCCCAGTGATTGTAAATCAAAACAGGCTTTTCATTGTTCCGAAAATATATTGCCGCACTTATTGAAGTATTTTTACATTCACCAAAAAAACCATTGCACCCATAAAATAATCGGCTTCCCTTTTTTTCGTCGATTGAAAATTGACAGGTCAAATCGCCATAAAATGCAGAAATGATTTCGTTTTCTTCAGCGCAAGCGAAGTTTTCCTGATAATAAATAACGACCCCTGGCTTTTCACCCATTTGATCACTGGCGCTCTTTATCTGAGTCCTTGCATCTGATGCTTTGTTGCGAATTGTTACAACGTTCATGGAGCGCCTTACTTCGTAAGGCATCATTCCAAAAATTTTAAATTTCCCTTCTCCCTTCATTAATTGGACGGAAACACGAAATGAATTATCTAGCAAGCCTAAGTCCAATGCGTCGACAATTGACTCATGGTAAGTGCCACCACCAACTTGCTCCACTTTAACTTTGGCATTCAAGCTTAAATCACAGCCCAAATCACATCTGCTATATTTTCCCGATTGGGATTTGACCGAATACAAAACCTCTACAAACTCACCTGTGTTGTTAATTATCTGATACTCAATTCGGACAAATTCATTGTAATTAGGAACCGGATCCTCGGGGATGATTACAAAGTACCTAGCTTTATCATCTCTGTTTAAATCAACCTCCGAAAGGACTCGGTCGATCAACTTAACTGCACATTTGATATCCCGGTTGGTCATTTTAAGGGTAGTGATTACAAAACCTCCGCCAAGACTTTTAATTGTGGCCACCCCAGACCTGAACTCATCAAAATTAATAGCTGATTTTTGAGCACCTTTAGGGGAATCAATTGAT
Organism: Nitrospina gracilis Nb-211; assembly: GCF_021845525.1. Lineage (NCBI taxonomy): Bacteria > Pseudomonadati > Nitrospinota > Nitrospinia > Nitrospinales > Nitrospinaceae > Nitrospina > Nitrospina gracilis. The sequence continues at coordinate 1,995,588 of NZ_JAKJKD010000001.1, forward strand.
TTAACTTCAACCCAGAATTCCTGCCCGTCCTTTGAACACAAAAAGTCAGGGTTGTTTTTTTTTGAGATCAAGGCCCAGATCCTTCTCGGGGATTACCTTGACTCCCTGATCCTCAAACCATTTTTGGGCCTTATTGTTGTATTTCAAACCGTCGGACATTTTTTAACCTTTTGTGCTCAAATTCACTTCGCAAAGGTTTTATGATACCAAAGGGCGATTGAAGTTGATATCGGGCTATAATTCTTTGCCCCACGCCCGTTTTGTGCTACTATTTTGGGACTTAAGAAATTACTGAAGTTACTGAAAATTAAGGCTTAACAGAGAATGCAACCGTTGAAAAAAGATCCCGGCGGCAAGGACGAAGCGCTTCGCATGATGGAGGAAGCCCGGCGCGTATTGCAGAACGAAAGCGACTCCATCTCCGCGCTCAAGGACCGCATCGACGCCACCTTTGTCGAAGTCGTCCACCGCCTCGACGCCTGCAAGGGCCACGTCGTCGTGCTCGGCATCGGTAAGTCCGGCCTCATCGGCCAGAAGATCGCCGCCACGTTTTCCAGCATCGGCCTGCCCGCTCTCTTTCTGCACGCGGCGGAAGCCAGCCACGGCGACCTCGGCATCATCGGCAAGGAAGACCTCCTGCTCGCCATCTCCAACAGCGGCGAGACGGAAGAACTGGTGCGCCTGCTCCCCATCATCAACCGCCGCAAATGCACGCTGGTAGCGATGACGGGGCGGCCCGACTCCACCCTCGCCAAACGCGCCGACTACGTACTCAACATCGGCGTCAAAGAAGAAGCCTGTCCGCTGAACCTGGTACCGACCTCCAGCACCACCGCCACCCTCGCCATGGGCGACACGCTGGCGCTGGTCCTGCTGGAGAAACGCGGCTTCCGGCCGGAAGACTTCGCCCAGCACCACCCCGGCGGCAGTCTCGGCCGCAGGCTCCTCACCACGGTCGAGGACCTCATGCACTCCGGCGACGAGGTGCCGAAGGTGGCGGAAGACGCCAACCTGCCCGCCATCATCACCGAGATGAGCCGCAAACGCTTCGGCACCACGCTGGTGGTGGACGCAGGCGGCCTGCTTTCCGGCATCATCACCGACGGCGACCTCAGGCGGCTGATGGAATCGGGCAAAGACTTCCAATCCATCCGCGCCCGCGACCTGATGTCGCGCACCCCGAAATGCGTCGGCAAGGACCACATGGCGACGAAAGCCGTGCAGTTCATGGACGAGCACAGCATCACCTGCGTGGTGGTTTCCAGCGACGGCAGGCAGATCGACGGCATCATCCACCTGCACGACCTGCTGAAGGCCGGGGTCATATAAAACCCCCTCCCCCGCCAATCCTTTGAATCCCGCCGACAAAAAAGATATTCTAATGTTACAATCCCCGGATTAATAGAACCTCCGAACGGATCGACATGACAGGCAACGAGATACGACATCTGTTTTTGAAATATTTTGAGGACCGCGGCCATACCGTGGTGCCCAGCGATGCCCTGGTGCCGAAAAACGACCCCAGCCTGCTGTTCACCAACGCGGGCATGGTGCAGTTCAAGAACGTGTTTCTGGGCCAGGAGAAGCGCGATTACACCCGCGCCGCCTCGTCGCAGAAATGCGTGCGCGCCGGCGGCAAGCACAACGACCTGGAGATGGTCGGGCGCACGGCGCGCCACCACACGTTCTTCGAGATGCTGGGCAACTTCTCGTTCGGCGACTACTTCAAGAAGGAAGCCATCGCCTACGCGTGGGAGTTTCTGACCGAAATCGTCAAACTGCCCAAGGAAAAACTCTACATCTCCATCTACAAGGACGACGAGGAAGCGTTCCAGATCTGGAAAAACGACATCGGCCTCGCCGACGACCGCATCTACCGCCTGGGCGAGGAAGACAACTTCTGGGCGATGGGCAACACCGGGCCGTGTGGTCCCTGCTCGGAAATCTACATCGACCAGGGCGAGGCGCTCGGTTGCGGCAAGCCGACCTGCGAAGTCGGGTGCGACTGCGACCGCTATCTCGAAATCTGGAACCTCGTGTTCATGCAGTACGACCGCGATGATGCGGGGAACATGGAGCCGCTCCCCAGCCCGTGCATCGACACCGGGATGGGGCTGGAACGCCTCGCCGCCGTCCTGCAGGGCAAGCCCAGCAACTACGATTCCGACATCATGATGGGGCTGATCCAGCACGCCAGCAAGATCACCGGCAAAGCCTACAACGCCAATCACGAGAACGACGTGTCCCTGCGCGTGATCGCGGATCATGCCCGCGCCGCGACGTTCCTCATCAACGACGGCGTGTTGCCTTCCAACGAGGGGCGCGGTTACGTTCTGCGCCGCATCATGCGCCGCGCCCTGCGCCACGGCAAGCTGCTCGACCAGGAGAAGCCGTTCTTCCATCACATCACCGAAGACGTGATCAAAAAATTCCAGGACGTGTACGCCGACCTCAAGACCAACCGCGATTTCATCCAGAAAGTGGTGACCAACGAGGAAGTCAGCTTCAACAACACCCTCACCTTCGGCACCGAGCGGCTGAACGAAATCCTCGACCGCCTGCGCAAGGAGAACAAAACTGTCATCCCCGGCGAGGAAGTGTTCAAACTGTACGACACCTTCGGCTTTCCGGTGGACCTGGTGGAGGAGACGGCGAAGGACACGGGCTTCGAACTGGACATGTCCGGCTTCGACCGCGCCATGAAGGAGCAAAGGGAAAAAGCCATGGCGTCGTGGAAAGGCTCCGGCGAAAAACAGATCGCGCCCATCTACGCGAAGATCGTGCAGGAGCACGGCGGCACGCTGTTCGACGGTTACGGCGGGACGGAAGGCGAAGGCCGCGTGGTGGCGCTTCTTAAAGATCAGCAACCTGTAAAGTCCGCAAGCGAGGGCGACGAGATCGAACTGGTGCTCGACGAGACGCCGTTTTACGGCGAGTCCGGCGGCCAGGTGGGGGACATCGGCTGGGCGTTTCACGACAAGGCACGGCTGGAAATCACCGACACGCAGAAACCGCTGAGCAACCTCATCGTGCACAAGGCAAAGGTGACGCAGGGCACGGTGCAGGCGGGCGACGCGCTCACCCTGCAGGTGGACGCGAGAAAACGCATCGACACCGCCAACAACCACTCCGCGACGCACCTGCTGCACGCGGCGCTCAAGGAGGTGCTGGGACCGCATGTCAAGCAGGCGGGTTCGCTGGTCGAAGCCGACCGCCTGCGTTTCGACTACACGCATTTCTCGCCATTGACGGAAGAAGAACGCGAGCGCATCGAAGCACTGGTCAACGAACAGATCCGCGCCAATATCGAAGTCGAGACCAAGGTGGTCTCAATGGAAGACGCGCTGGAGGAAGGCGCGGTGGCGCTGTTCGGCGAGAAGTACGACGACCACGTACGCGTGGTGAACGTGCCCGGATTCAGTAAGGAACTCTGCGGCGGCACGCACGTGCCCGCCACCGGCACCATCGGTTTCTTCAAGATCACGCATGAAGGCGGCATCGCCTCCGGCGTGCGGCGCATCGAGGCGGTGACGGGAACGCGCGCCTACGAATGGGTGCAGAACGAATTCGGCCAGCTCTCCGGCATTCGCAAACTGCTCAAGGCCCAGCCGAATGAAGAGGTCAATAAGATCAAGAAAATGCTGGAGCGCCAGCGCGAGCTGGAAAAGGAAGTCGGCGCGCTCAAGGACAAACTCATCAGCGGCAAAGGCGGCGGCACCAGCCTGATGGACGAAGTGAAGCAGGTGGGCGGCGTGTCCCTGCTGGTCAAGAAGCTGGAGGGCATGGACGCCAAGACCCTGCGCTCGTTCATCGACAACGCCAAAAACCAGATTCAGTCCGGCGTCGTCGTGGCCGGGTCCAGCGACAACGGCAAGGTGATGCTGGCCGCCGGCGTGACGAAGGACCTCACCGGCCGCTTTCATGCCGGAAACATTTTGAAGGAAATCGCGGGCATCGTTGGCGGCAGTGGCGGCGGGCGGCCGGACATGGCGCAGGCGGGAGGCAGTCAGCCGGAGAAACTGGACGACGCACTCAACGCCGTACCGGCCCTCATCGAAAAATAAGCGTCCAGAAACCCAGCAGTTTCCCATTGCCATGTCTGCCGGTCTCGGATACCCTTTAGGGCGAAACCGAATGCAAACGCAAATCCGCCCAGCCAACCGCGTTGACGCGGTGAGGGATCGAATATGAAGCATAAACGCAAGACAGAACTGGACGAAAAGTGGAAGCAGGTCGCCACGCAGGCGGTGACGCAGGAAAAATTCAAACAACGGCTGGTGGCCGACCCCGTCGGCGTGATGGGCGAGTTTGAAATCCACTTGCCGGAAGGCGTCGAGGCGAAGGTCGGCATCGAAGGCTCCATCAAGCTGTTTCCGCCGGACGGAGCATCAGAGGACGTGCTGGAGGAAGTGCAGTGGTGGAAATGGCGGCTGGACATGATCCGCCAGTTCGGACGCGAGGACAAGTACACTGGCGTCAAACACGCCATGCCGGAGTCCAGCGACGAGGACGACGTTTAGATCACACCCAATCCAATCACACACATGCGCCTGTAGCTCAGCTGGATAGAGTGCCGGATTCCGGTTCCGAAGGTCGGGGGTTCGAATCCCTCCAGGCGCGCCAGATACAAAAAACCACCCGTGCGGTTTCCGCCGGGTGGTTTTTTATTTGAAAACAATTCGTTCTGTTGTCAGGCGTCGATGAGGTCGCCGTCGGAGGTCATCTTGGTGGCGGTTTCGAACTCGATGAGGTCGAGGCTTTTCATGGCGCGGCATTTGGTGAAGAACATGGCGAGTTCCACCTCGGAGTCGATGATGCGCACCGCCTCGCGGCACCCCACCCCTTCCAGTTCCAGGGTTTCCGATTCGGGCAGGATGTTGCGTTTGTAGCCGGATCGTTCCATAAAACGCCTTCTTCCAGAAAAACCCTCCTAATGCTTCCATTGGAACACAGCCCGCAGGCACAAGCAACCCGGTGCCATCCACTCCGGCACCCTCCTTTTTCCATCCAGGTGTGAAATCTCTGCCGATAGCCGATTTAAGCGCACCCCTCCCCTACTAACCCCACACCCCTGCAAACCTTTCTGAATTCAAATCAAACCCCATTCTGTTCATAACAGTCCCGGCGTATTCTTTGTGCAGAAAAAGAAGGGGGCACGCACCACAACCCAATCGCCCCGAGAGGTTTCATGGACGAACGCACATCCAACCAGAACGTGTTCCGCTCACTGGGCGTCGATTTTTCCTCCCACGACGCATTGATCGAATCCCTGCCTTTTTCCATGGGCGACACCACCGCGGGTTCGGAAAGCGAATTGCAGGCGGCAGTTGAAGGCAGTGCCACGCAGGTGGACCTCGCCGTCGTCATCCGTGAGTCCAGTTTTTTCTCCAGCGTGCTCAAGCGTTGCCGGGCGGGAGAGATCCCGAAAAAGCAGGTGGCCGATCTCGAAAAGTTTCTGGACGGCGACAACCGCCGGGTGTGGGAAAACAGTTGGGTGCGGTTTCCGCTGAAGGCGCTGGCCCCATCCACCCAGCGGTTGTTCGAGGAGGACCTGCGCGCCAACAAACAGGCCCCCGCTTCGCCACTCCGTGCCGACACGGACCGGTTCCTGATTCAAGAAGAAGGCGGATCCTGGATGCGCGTCCCGATCAGTTACCTGCTCAAGCTGGCGCTTGCAGATTACCTGAACCGGTCACCGTCGTTGCCCGCAATCTGCCGGAAGGAGGGGCCCCGGTTCCTCAACCATTTTCTGAACGACAATACCTCGCCGGAGACGCACTCTTTTTATATCAGTTCCCTCGACTCCGATTCCGGCATGGGCCGGGCTGTGGGCCGGGAGACGGGCCAGCGCTACCTGCTGACCCAGTGCCTCATCCAGTATGCCAATCTTCAGTTCCAACTCAAGGACCACGGGCAGGAGGCCGTCGTTTACTATTCGCCCCACCCGCCCCTGCGGCAGAAAAAACTGAACGAGTTGATTCCCGATTCTTTTTACCGCGAATTGTTCATGAGTCCATGTCTTTCCGGCTGGGACGACGGTGAAAAGAAACACGCCTACATGGCACTCTGCCACGAGGTGCTGAGCCGCAGTCAACTGAACACCCTGACCAAGCTGAAAGAAGCAGGCATCATCACACGCAACCTCGTGTGCCTGCCCAATCCATCAAACACCAGTCTCGCCAACAATGGCACGCACATCAGCCTGGGATCGCGCAAACTGACGGCCGCGCTTGCCGACCCCGCCTGCGGCATGACCGAAGCGGATGAAAAGCGCATCGGCGACCTCGTCATAAAAATCACCGAGCACTTCCTGCCGCTGTTTGTGGAAACGTACAGCGCCGCGCCGTACCGCGTGGATTTCACCGGCTTCCACCCGGAAAAGGCGCTCGGGTTTCTGCCGCACGAATTGCATTATACGCACCTGCGCATGTTCTGGCGGCGGTGGAAGAAAAAAGCACGGCTCAAATTTTTCAATCATCCCGTCACCCCGTTTGGCCCCGAATGGCTGGACTCGCTGGCGCGCACCACCTTGGGATTGAAAGGCGATTTCATCGCGGACTTCCGCCTCATCGACTACCTCGTCTGCCTGCTGAGCACGGAACAGTGCCCCGGCCTCGACGGCACCCTCGGAAACCAGAACCGCCTGGCAAAGGACCTGATGCACATGGGTGTGTTTCACGAGCAGATGCCCATCTACTCGTTTTTCCGCCTGCGGCAGTTTTTCAAAATGGGCTATTCCGGTTTTGAAGGACGGTATTACTCGCTGTTCCACAGCCTGCAGGACGACCTGCCCCACGCCGTCGATCTGCAACACCTGATCACGCTGTTCGCCTATCGCCTGATCGCTTCCGGCTCCATCAACCACCGCACCATTCCCGACGACCCGTTCTGCGAGAGCGAACGGCGGCAGATCGTGTTCGCCTCGGCCATCCACCTGCCCACGTTTTTCGTGAAGAACAGCGGTGGAAACTTTTTCCTGCGGCACATCCTGAAATATACGGAAAACATCCGCATCAGCTCGCGCTATCCCGGTTCCTTCCGCGTGCACACGGAGGAATACAAAAAAGCGCTGGTCCGCCTGCTTCGCATGGAAGCGGCGGATCTCGTGTCCCTGCTGGGGATGGATGAGACGCTGCGCGATCTGGAGGACCGCGTGCAAAATCCGGCAAAAAATTCCGCCGGTGGCAAATTAACGCGATCGATCTTAGAGACGTGCGGCGCGAAATCGCCTTTCGATCTCGACGCCGAAACGTTCAACACCGCCGCCGAATCGCATTTCCGCGACGGGCTTCGAAAGCATCACATTCAGGAATCGGTGGAAGATCTGGCGGAGCGGTTCTGCCACAGCCGGAAGTTCCACGAGTTCGCGAGGCGGCATGATCCCGGATTCCTGGCCCGCATTCACGGAACCCGAACGCGCGAGGTGTACTGGAACGGGCTTCCGGAAAAACTGACTCAGGGCATGCTTTCTTTCAAAGAAGTGGAAAATTTATTGCAGGCATTGTTGCTGTCTATTCTTTTCGATGCTGAAAACCAACATGTCACGACACAGGAAACCGAAAACACCGGCCTCACTCCGGCATCAGTATATTGACGGCGAGACCGGAGCCATCATCGACGAACGCCTGCTGAGCGATCCGCTGGTCCGGTTCCTGTATTCACAGGTCCGCGAGCACGCCCCTTCCCTGTTCCGGCTGATGACCAGTAAGCACTGGTCACGCTGGATGGGCTATTTGAATTACGAGTCCCAACTGGGAGCGAGGCTGTGCGGTAACGAACGTTTCCTGAAAGAATGCGGCATCCGCTGGGAAGAATGCGTCGAACCTGTCTCGCGATTCGATACACCCCGCAAAATTTTTGAAAGGCAGATCCGCTACTGGGAATGTCGGCCTTTACCCTCCGCGGCGGATGCCGTGGTCTCCCCGGCAGACAGCCGCATGCTGGTGGGATCATTTCAGCAAACCGCCCTGCTTCCGGTGAAGCACAAATTTTTCGATTACGAGGAACTGCTGGGTGACCGGCCCGTCTGGCGCAAGGCGTTTGCCGGGGGAGATTTCGCCATCTTCCGCCTGACACCTGAAAAGTACCATTACAATCACTGCCCCGTGTCGGGCGAGGTGCGCGATTTCTACGAGATCGACGGCCGCTACCATTCCTGCAACCCCGGCGCATTGATCGCCTTCGCCACGCCCTGCTCGAAGAACAAACGCACCGTCACCATACTCGACACCGACATCCCCGGCGGCACGGGGCTGGGCCTCGTCGCCATGGTGGAGGTGGTGGCGCTCATGATCGGCGAGGTGGTGCAGTGCTACAGCAACCATCAGTATGCCGATCCGCAACCGATGACACCCGGACGGAGCATAATCAGAGGCCAGCCGAAGAGCCTGTTCCGGCCGGGGAGCAGTACCACGATTCTGATTTTTCAGAAAGACCGCGTGGAATTCGATCCACGCATTCTCGCCAATCTCAAAAACCCGTTTGCCGAAAGCCGTTATTCTTTCGACCTGGAAACGCCCCTGGTGGAAACGGATGTCAAGGTGCGGTCGTTGATCGGCTCACGCAAACCCAGAAACGGAACCACACCATGACCGGCAACTGGATTTTTTGTGCAGGGCTGATTTTCTTCTCCACCGTTTACCTGTATATGGGATGCAAGTACCTGCCGCGCGAACGGTTTCAGTTTCTGGCGGTCATCCCGGTGCGCAAACGCGAAGACGGAAGCTGGGAGTCGCTCAATCTCACTTATTACGGCCTGCTCACCGCCAGCGCTCTGGGTCTGGGCGTGATGGTGTTTTTTACGTTGAGCACGGGAGCCGGTGCGGCGCTGGAGTCGAGCCTCCTTTTCCTGACGCTGGTGGTGGTGGCCGGACTGATTGCGGCGCGCGCGTTCTCACAATGGGTGGAGGGCAAACGGCACACCTTCACCACGCAGGGAGCCTTTTGGGCCGGAGGCGCGCTCGCCCTGCCGGTGCTGGCTTTGATCAACGCCCTGCCGGAAAACTTTCACGTCGATCCTCTGCCCATGCTCCCCGTGTTCGCCGCACTGACAGTCGGTTACTGTCTGGCGGAAGGCTGGGGACGTTTGGCCTGCATGAGTTTCGGTTGCTGTTACGGCGACCCCCTGCACGAGATGCCCCTGTGGTTGCGCCGCCTTTTCGAAAACCACTGCTTCCGCTTTGAAGGCGCGACCAAAAAAATCGCTTACGCACAGGGGTGGGAAAACGTGCCGGTGTTCCCCATTCAGGCGCTCACCGCCGCCCTGCACCTGGTCGGCGGAAGCATCGCCCTCGCTTTTTTCCTCGCCTCCGAGTTTTTAATCGCCTTTTGGGTTTCCGTCGGAGTCTCTCAGGGCTGGCGCTTCGCCTCGGAGTTTCTCAGGCGCGATCACCGCGGTGCGGGCCGCTGGAGCGTGTACCAGAAAGGCGCGCTGGTGGCGCTGGCTTACGCGGGACTGCTGGGATGGATCCTGCCAGAGACCGAGATGAAGGTTATCGTCGCGGGAGCGTGGCCCTCCATCCTGCAATGGAAGACGGTATTATGGACGCTCACTTTCAGCATCGTTACTTTCCTGTATATGGGACGGAGCCAGGTGACCGAATCGCAAGTGACCTTCCGCGTGCGCGCTGACCGGATTTGATCGCCGCCGGAATTGCCGTTCTGAACAGCGCAACCCCACGTCAATCTGCGCAGGTGCATTCGTATTCGTTATCGTCCAGCCAGCGAATGGAGATGTAATCGGGAAAGGCGACGGTGTCTTTCTGGAAAATGGCGGACTCGATCTGCCCGCAGGTGAGGTTTTTTGCGCCGGTGAAATCGCATCCGGAAATATCCACTTCAGTGAAGTCCACATCCTGCATGTCTGCATCGTTGAACTTCACGTTATACAGGTCCGCGCCGGTAAAGTCGGCCCCCTCCAGGTTCGCGCCGGTGAAGTCGGCTTCATCCAGTCGCGTGTAACGGAGATCCGCTTCGAACAGGTTGGCGTTGTGGAACACGGTCTTGCGCAGGTCACCCGCCTTCAACTCCGCCTGCTTTAAATTCGCGCCCTCCAGGTTCGCCCCCTCCAGATAGGCGCCGGTGAGGTTGGTTTCCGAAAAGTCGGCGTTGGCAAAATGCGAATGCCGCAGGTCCGCGCCTTCCAGCTCCGAGCCGGCGAACGACGCACCGGTAAAACGGCTGTGGCTCATGTTGGCTTCCATGAGACTGGACTGGGAGACGTCCGCCGCCTCCGCCCGCACCTGCAACAACCGCGCACGGTAAAACTGGGAATAGGTGAGAATGCAGTTCGACAGGTTCGCCGCCGTCAAGTCCGCCTCCGCGAAATCCGACTGGCTCAAGTCCTGCCCGCTGAAGTCCTTCTCTTTCAACTCGCGGCCGCTGAAGTCGCGATCGTCTGCCGTCATGCCTCGTTCCGAGTGGGGTTGGTCTTTGGCCGGATTGCGCCGGGGGAAAAGTTTACTCTTTCTTGCGGGGATAGTCGAATTCGATGACGCCCTGCTGGCCTTTTTGCTGGATACCACGCCGGCGCGCCTTTTGGAGGATGTCCTGCACGTTATTGCCTTTTTCCTCCGGCGGGTTTTTCTTATCGGATCGCTCAGGAGGGTTGGCCTGTGACGTTGATTTGGTTTCGTTATCCATGACGCATTTCCGGGATTCAGGCCTCGCCTGCGGGTTTGTCCTTCGGCTGACTCAACGTGCTCATCAAGCGGCGCAGTTGAAACGCCTGCGGCGAGGTGGTTTTCACGATCGAAGGCGTGCGGCATTTGGGGCAGACGTCATGGCGGCGCAGGGTCCGCCATACCGCGTACACCACGCCGGGCACGATGAAGCACAACCATAACAGGATTTCGATGACGATGTGACCGCGCCGCACGTTGACGGGCCGACGCTGGCATCCGCAGGTGAGGCAGATGTAATCTTTGCTGAAATCCACCCCGCCGACGACATTTTTCCTCGGCCTGGGTTTCTGCTTTCGAATCGGCTGACTCATGGTCCGCACCTCCGCAAACGCTGTCCCCGTTGACGGTGATCATTTGATTTTACCACTTTCACGGATTTTGAAAAGGAGAGACCACGCAGGCTCTCAATCGCAAAAGATGTGAATGAGTGAGGGAAATTATTCCAAAAGCGGGTATTACACCGCGGCGAGGTGGGTGTCTTCGTACAGCGTGTCGCGTTCCATCGGCAGGCGGCCGGATTCGATGATCATGTCGATGATCTCGCGCTGATGGAAAATCTGGTCCGTCGTCGCACCGGCGGCGTGGATGATTTTTTCCTCGACCACGGTGCCGTCCATGTCGTCCGCGCCGAAAGACATGGAAAGCTGTGCGATCTTGGGCGAGATCATGATCCAGAACGCCTTGATGTGCGGAAAGTTGTCGAGCATGAGGCGGCTGACCGCCAGGGCGCGCAGGTCCAGCTGACCCGACGTCGGCGGCAGGAAATGCAGGTTGGTGTTCTCCGGATGAAACGCCAGCGGGATGAAGGTGACGAAGCCGCCGGTTTTGTCCTGCAGTTCGCGCAGGCGGACCAGATGGTCGACGCGCTCCTCCGCAAACTCCAGGTGACCGTACAGCATGGTGGCGTTGCTCTTGAGGCCGACGCCGTGCGCCGTCTCGTGCACCTCCAGCCAGCGCTCGCCGGTGATCTTGTCATTGCAGATTTTCTTGCGCGCACGCTTGGCGAAAATTTCCGCGCCGCCGCCGGGGATCGATCCCAGCCCTGCGTCGTGCAGTTCTTCGAGCGTTTCTTTCAGCGGCTTGCCCGCGAGGCGCGCCAGGTAATCCAGCTCCACCGCCGTGAACGCCTGCAGGTGGACATCGGGAAACCGTTCCTTGAGACCGCGCACCATGTCGAGGTACACCTTGTAGGGCCAGTCCGGGTGCAGGCCGCCGACGATGTGGAACTCGCTGACCTTGCCATTCTGGTAGGCCTGCGCGTCGGAGAAGATTTCATCCAGCGATTTTTCGTAGGCGTTGGGGGCGTCGGCTTTCACGCCGAACGCGCAGAAGTTGCAGGTGTGGATGCAGACGTTGGTCGGGTTGATGTGGCGGTTGTGGATGAAGTAGGCATTGTCGCCGTTTTTGCGCTCGCGCACGATGGTGGCCAGCCGGCCGACGCCCAACAGGTCCGGCGTCTTGAACAGCGTCACCCCGTCGTCGAACGACAGGCGCTCGCCCGCTTTCACTTTGTCTTCAATCGGTTTCAGCCGTTGATCCAGAAACTCAAACACCACAACACCCCACAAGGTACATTGTTTTAATAGAGGATGGGATTATACCCGATTCCAGCGCCGTAAGGCAAAGGGTTTGAATTTATTTTACCTCGAGAACCTCTCCGGTGGTTCGATAAACAAAAATTTTATCAAAAACCTCCGATTCAATTTTATCAAAATCTTTACGAGGAAACTCCCGATCCTGTACAGGGTCAAAAAAATCTACAGTCACAAGCAACCAGTACAAATCACACTTTTCATAATCTTTCGCTTTTTCTTCCTTTTCTCTCACAATTGCAAGGAGATCATTCTTCGAAAGCTCCAATCCCTCCGTAAGCGTTACTATTCGCCAAGTTGGATCGGGGTATTCGTTTTTGTTTAAATACGCATAATCTAATTCGGGAATATTGCTATAAAGTTGGCCAGGAAGATCGCCCCCGTTAAAACCTTCAATATTCCTTGCCAGTTCGGACAGCTTTTTAATCAGCTTTTTCTTATTCTTACTCTCGATGGGGGTTGCTCTATTAAATGAAAAGGTTAACTCAAAGCTTTTCCCACCTTGGCTTTGATATAATTTCTGGGCCTCAGCCACAATGTTTTCACGCAATTTGATTTGCCTTTGCTCCGCTTCAGGAACATTCCCCTTTTCAAAATAAAGTTTTGTTAGCTCAATCCCTATCTTATTTTTACCCTTTAAAATCACATCTGGGCTATTCCCATAAATTACGTCGCCAATAGGTAAAAAATAAACTTCACGAAATCTTTCAAACAATATTTTTTCTTCTTTAATTTGAGCTTGTTTAGTCATCAGGATGCCACAAGGTGTCGGCTTTTAACCTTATACTTGGGGGTCTATTTAGAAAGGCACAGAATTTTCACCCAAATCAATTATAATTTTAACCAAGACCATTCCCTTCCGGAGGAAAAAGCCCCCTGTATCCCCTCCTCAATCCGTCACCCTGGGGGTGCCCCTTGAAAAGGGGAGGAAGAAATGAACCCTCCTCACTCCAGCCTATCCCTGTGGGAGGCTTCCGCCAAGGGAGAAAGAGATCATCGTTTCCCTTCGTTTGTTCCCGGCCTGGCCGGGTCTGTGTGCATCGGTGGTTCCCCTCCCCCGTCACACCCACATGCAATCCACGATGACGAGGGTCATGAGGGTGAGGCTGATGAGTCCGTTCACATTGAAGAAGGCGATGTTCACGCGCGTCAGGTCATCTTCGCGCACGAGGGAATGCTCGTAGATCAACAACCCCGCCACGGCGAGCACGCCGACCAGGTACGTCACGCCCAGCAAAGGCGACAACCACATCAGGCCGAGCAGGAAGATCACCATCATGGCGTGCGCGGCGCGGGCCAGCCACAAGCCCGGGCCGACCCCGAACCGCGCCGGGATGGAATGAAGCCGGTTCTTTCTATCGGCCTCCACGTCCATGCAGGCGTAAATGATGTCGAACCCGGTGAGCCAGAACACCACCGCCGCCCCCAGCACCAACGAGGTGAACGAAATCTCCTCGCGGATCGCCACCCACGCCCCCACCGGCGCCACCGACAGGGCGAATCCCAGAAACACGTGCGAGTACGGGGTGAAGCGTTTGGTGATCGAGTAGAAAAACACGATGGCCAGCGCCACCGGCGACAGCCACAGCGCGAGGCGGTTCAGCATTCCGGCGGCGAAGATGAAGACGGCGGACGACACGAGGAGGAACACCCCGTACTGTCCCATCCCCACCTTGCCCGCGGGCAGGGCGCGGTGTTCGGTGCGCGGGTTTTTGGCGTCCAGGCGGGCGTCCACGATGCGGTTGAAGGCCATGGCGGCGTTCCTCGCGCCGAACATGCAGAGCAGGATCCACAGCAACTGCTCCCAGGTGGGCATGCCTTCCGCCGCCAGGAAGGCGCTCATCACGGCGAACGGCAGGGCGAACACGGTATGTTGAATTTTGATGTCCGCGAAGATGATTTTCAGTTGTTCCCACATACCGTTTCGTCCAAACTAATTCTGGAGAGGGGGAAGCGGAGCGGCTGATCTAAACCGCCGATGAATACAGATTAAAAGAAGAAAACGACCGGTAACCCCCTCCTGAATCCGTCACCCTGCGGATGCCCTCTGAAAAGGGGGATGAAATAAAAATCAGGGGAAACCTTTTTATTAAGATGCCGTGGCTTCACTAACTCGTATTTCTCATTCACAGGCACGCGCATGACCGTCACCGAGACCGCCGGGAAGCCCGCCGAGCGACCCGATATTTCCATAAAAAACGGCACCGCGCATCTATATTTCGCCTACGACGTCGGTTTCGCCATCAATCTCGACGAAGCCGACCGGCGCATCACCGCGCCCAAGGGCCGCTCGCAGATCCAGGCGAAGCGGCGCGTCAGCAAGTATTTTCAACTGACGCCGTCGCCTGTGTGGCTGTCCACGCCGGTCGACCCGTTCCACATCACCCCGCGCCACATAACCGAGAACCAGGTGCATGCGTTGCTGTTCGAGTTCGGCGCGGTGTCGATCGACCTCGTCGTCCCCTTCTCCGGCACGCTGACGGAACTGGTGTCGTTCATCGAAACCGCCTCCGAAAGCGAGGCTCTCCGGCAACACGCCCGCCGCGCCCTCGACCAGGTGCTGAAAGACATCGGCCCGGCGGTGAGCCGCCTGTCGGTGTCGCCGCACTTCGAGGACTACTTCGTATTCCAGATCGAGGAATTCGATCCGACGGTCAGCGTGCACGACCTTATCGAAAAGTATCCGGAGACGGTCGCCCGCCTTCTGCGCGGCGAGCGCGAGCGGCTGTCGCACGAGGAGACCGAGGACATCATCTCCAACCGCATCTCGTACGGGCTGGAGGACGTCACCTTCGTCGGCTGGGACTGCGCGCTGGTGTACGACACCGAGCCGGAGGACATCTGCACCGTGCTCGAGTACACCAACGTGGCGCTCCTCGAGTTTGCCTTCCTGAACGACAAGCTGAACCAGGCGCTTGACGAGTTTTACGATTACCTGACGCCGCTCGGCGACCGGAAGTCGCCCGTGGCCTTCAAGTCCTTCTACCCGCAACTGCGCAGTATCGGCCAGTTCCAACTGGACACCGAGATCATCTTCGACGGCGTGACCAACTCGCTCAAGCTGTTCGGCGACGTGTTCCTGGCGCGGCTGTACGACCTGGCATCGCGCCAGATGGGACTGGAAGACTGGCAGGAAAGCATTCTCCGCAAGCTCGACACCATCGAGAGCATCTACGGCAAGCTGTCGGACGCCGAGTCCAACCGGCGGGTGGAGATTCTGGAATGGATCATCATCATCCTGATCGCCGTGTCCATCATCATCCCCTTCATCCCCGGCCTCCCCAGCATGATGCACTGATAACCGCCCTGCCCTGTTCAAATTTTCGGTTCCGCGCTGTGGCGGTTGACGGTATGATGTGGCCTCGCAATCAACCCCCAACCCCAGTCACGACATGAAATACGCAAGACAACTCGCCCGTTTTCTGTACCCCTACCGCACCATGCTGTTCTGGGGGAGCATCCTGTTGATCCTCGCCTCCGCCACCAACCTGGCGATCCCGCTGTTCGTCAAGCAGTTGGTGGACGTGGTGATGGTGAAGAAGGACGTGGCACTGCTGAACGACATGGCATGGATCATCGCCCTGTTGTTTCTTTCGCAGATGCTGTTCAGCACGGCGCACAATTACCTGTACGACATCACCGAAAAGCGCGTCACCACCGACTTCCGCAAGCGCATCTTCCGCCACATCCACAAACTGTCGATGAGCTTTTTCGTGAAACGGCGCACCGGCGAGATCATGTCGCGCATGACCAACGACATCTCCACCATCGAGGGCGTCATCACCGACCTGCCGGCGACGATATTACAGCAGTCGATCCGCCTGTTCGGCGGCGTGATCATCATCATCTACATGAACTGGAAACTGACGTTCATGATCCTCGTGCTGGCGCCCATCCTGGTTTTGTTCGCGCGTTACTTCGGCAAGCAGTTGCGCGCGTTGTCCACGGAGATCCAGGACAAGCTGTCCACCTCCACCACCATACTGGAAGAAAACCTAAGCGGCATGGCGGTAGTGAAATCGTTCGTCAAGCAGAAGCTGGAGATCGACCGCTTCGAGGCGGCGGTGGAGGACAGCTTTGAGTCGGCGAAGAAGCGGGTGAAGATCTCGGCGTTCTTCGGGCCGTCGATCGGCTTCATCGCCTTCATCACCGCACTGATTCTGCTGTGGTACGGCGGGCACCAGGTGATCGCGGGCAACATCAGCCCCGGCGAGTTGATCGCCTTCATCCTGTACGCCACCATCATTGCCGGCCCGATGGGCAGTTTCGCCCGGCTGTACACGCGCATTCAGGAGGCGTTGGGGGCGAGTCAGCGCATTTTCGACATATTGAACACCGAGGGCGAGGTGAAGGATATTCCTGGCGCGAAACCCATGCCCCCCATCGTCGGCCGCGTGGAGGTGAAAAACCTGCATTTCCACTACAGGCCGGACCAGGAAGTGCTGAAAGGACTCAATTTCACCGTGGAGCCCGGGGAGATGGTGGCGCTGGTGGGGCCCAGCGGCGCCGGCAAGACCACGCTCATCAACCTCCTGCACCGCTTTTACGATCCGGTGGAAGGCGAGATTCTGGTGGACGGCATCCCCATCCACACCGTGCAATTAAACAGCTACTTACAGCAGGTGGCGCTGGTGCCGCA